>NZ_JBNPUD010000036.1:0-1505 GCF_051167995.1 Bradyrhizobium sp. HKCCYLRH3073 | reverse complement strand
GCCGTCGCGTTCCACGTTTGTAGCTGGCGCCGTTCGTCGGCGCCGAGCATCGCGAGGCTGCTGAGCCGCACCGTGCCATCGGCCCTCGCCATCGCACCGAGCAGGGTCGCGACATGGCCGGCCAGCCGCGCCATGCTGGCGGGCGCGAACATCTCGGCGTCGTATTCGAGAATGCCTTCGAGGCCGCCGTCGGCGGTCGGCTGCAGCGACAGGGTCAGCGCGAACTTGGCGACACCGGGCTCCGGCGGATGCATCCGCGTGGTGAGGCCGGGCATGTCGGGGGCGCGGAAGGCGGCGGCGTTCTGTAGCGCCAGCATCGCCTGGAACAGCGGGCTGATGCCGAGCTGGCGCTGCGGCTGCAGCTCCTCGACCAGCTGCTCGAACGGCAGGGTCTGGTGCGCGAAGGCGGCGAGATCGGTCTCGCGCACGCGGGCGAGCAACTCGGCCAATGTCGGATCATCACTGAGGCGCAGCCGCAGCACCAGCGTGTTGACGAAGAAGCCGATCAGGCCCTCGAACTCGCGGCGGGTGCGGTTGGCGATGGGGGTGCCGATGCTGATGTCGTCGCTGCCGCTCCAGCGCGCCAGCACGGTGGCGAAGGCGGCGTGCAGCACCATGAACAGGGTGACGCCATGGCGTCGCGCGAGCGCCTCCCAGGCTGCGACTTCGCCGGCCTCGTGGCGCAGATGCACGAAGCCCGCGGGATGGCGCGGCGTCGCCGGCCGCGGCAGGTCGAGCGGCAGTTCGAGCCGCGCCGGCGCATCGGCGAGCGCCGTGCGCCAGTAGGCGAGCTCGCGCGGAATCGGACCGTTGGGATCGGCCAGCAGCTGGCGGTGCCACAGCGCGTAGTCGGCATAGTGCACCGACAGCTCGGGCAGGCTCGCAACCGTGCCGTTGCGGGCGGCCGCATACAGCCGCGCCAGCTCGCCGAAGAAGATGCCGGACGACCAGCCGTCGAAGGCGATGTGATGGATGACCACCGCGAGCACGTGGCGCTCGGGAGCGAGCCGCACCAGCACCGCATGCAGCGGCAGGTCGCGCGACAGATCGAAGCGGTGCTGCACCAGGCCGTCGAGTCTTGCGGCCAGCGCAGCGTCGCGGTCGGCGGGCGAGAGATCGGAGAGGTCGTCGTGCAGCAGGCGGAAGGCGCCGGCCGGGCGGATGATCTGCACCGGCGCATCGGCCTTGAGCTCGACCGTGCTGCGCAAGCTCTCATGGCGTGCGACCAGGGCCGTCAGCGCGCGATCGAGCGCTTGTGGATCAAGCGCGCCATCGAGGTCGAGCGCGAAGGGAATGAGATAGGCGGCCGAGCCGCCTTCGAGCTGATCCAGGAACCAGAGCCGGGTCTGGGCGGCGGACAACGGCAGGTCGACCGGACGGGGCACGGCGACGAAGGCGGTGGCCTGATCGCCGGTCTCGCCGTCGAGGCAGGCGGCGAGGCGGGCAATGGTCGGCTGCTCGAACAGCCGGCGCAGCGGCAGCTCGCGGCCGAACTGGCTGCGCAG
>NZ_JBNPUD010000035.1:0-1668 GCF_051167995.1 Bradyrhizobium sp. HKCCYLRH3073 | reverse complement strand
AACATTCAACGCCATCTCCGAGAGCCGCCAAGAAAACGAGAATACCAAGCGCTAATTTGGTAAGTTAGCGCCAATGGAGACAACCCCTCACCCGGCGACCCAGGGCGATGCTTCGCATCGCCAGGGGCCGCCACCCTCTCCCACAAGGGGAGAGGGTGCACCGAGATCGCCGCCACAAGACGGATCAATCAAGCCAGAAAATAAGCCAATCAAACCTACGCCGCCGCCGCCAGCGCCGCCTGGGCATCCGCCTTGATGCGGGCCACCATCGAGCGGAAACCGTTGGAGCGCTGCGGGGTCAAATGCTCGCGCAAGCCGAGCTTCTCGAACAGGGCGATCGGATCGGCGGCCAGGATCTCGCTTGCCGTGCGGCCCGACACCATGGCCAGGAGGATCGCGACCAGGCCGCGAACGATGTGGGCGTCGCTGTCGCCGATGAAGTGGAGCGCCGGTGCTGCGGCGTCGTGCCGCACGGTGGTGGCGAGCCAGACCTGGCTGGTGCAGCCCTGCACCTTGTTGCCATCATTGCGGTCGGCGTCGGGCAGCGGCGGCAGGCCGCGGCCGAGCTCGATCACATAGCGGTAGCGGTCGTCCCAGTCGTCGAGCAGCGCGAAATTCTCGACGATGTCCTCGATGTCCGGCGCCGCCTGCGTCGTGGTCTGGGTCATCTTCAACATCAGGCTCTCCGTGTCACCGGCTGATCTCCGTGGATATGTGGGCCGGCGATGCAGTCGGGCCCGGTTCGCTCCCGCGCCGCGCCAGCACGGAATCGACCGCGTGCGTGACGCCGTCGAAAGTGATCGGCTTGGCGATGATGGCTTCCGCGCCCTGCTGCAGGCCGGCCAGCGCGAGCGGCGATCGGGTCGATCCCGCGACCACGATGATGCCAGCCTGATGCATCTTCCGGGCAAGCATGCCGACGGTCTCGGCGCCGTCGTCCTCCAGGATGCTGCTCCCGACCAGGACGGCATCGGGCGTGGCCCGCACGGCCTTGCTCAGTGCATCCGCGGTCTCCGCGAAGGTGAAGGTCTCGTGACGCTCGCTGAGAATGTAGCCGAGCGCCGAGCGGATCACCTGATCGGCTTCAATGACAAAGACGCGCGCCTTGCTCGCCATCAAAAGTACTCCTGCTGGCCCGTTCGAAAGCGGGTTTGATCTACATCAAGCAAACTCCGTACCGCCGCTCCTGGCCGGCCTCGGCGAGCGTTCCGCGGTGTTCTCTACGGAAGCGTCGCTCGGAGCCGCGGCGGCATGTGTCGTTTCGGACAGCACGGCGCGGGAGCGTCGGGTGAAAACCCCCGATGTCGGATTTGCAACAAGTACATCCTAGCGCCGAGCTTGGCCGCATCTCTTTCAAAACATGGCCTTTTTAACGATTCCAAAGCTCTGGCACATCAGTTGCAAAACTGGGCTCAGGCAAAGGTTGAGGGCTGAGTGCACGCCGACGCTTCGGACGAGCGATGCTCTCCTTCCCAATAACCCGTCTGCCGGTTCTGGAGAGAGGACGCGGTCTCGTCATGCAAGGCGCATGCGGGACATTGGCAATCGGTTGATGGAGAGCAGAATGTCATCACTTCGACAAATCGCATTTTACGGCAAAGGCGGCATCGGCAAATCGACGACGTCGCAGAACACGCTCGCGGCGCTCGCCGAGATGGGTCATCGGAT
>NZ_JBNPUD010000034.1:0-2520 GCF_051167995.1 Bradyrhizobium sp. HKCCYLRH3073 | reverse complement strand
CAACTTGCCAAAAACCCACAACAGTTGAGCCTCGCAATATGCGGAAGCTGAACCGGACAGTCGTGGGTCAAGCCCGGGCATGACGAGAGACCAAAGATGCTCGCCTACCGCGACTGGGGATCCTCGCGCTGCTCGATCCGGTCCTTGTTGTTGACCTGCTCGTCTTCCGGCTTCACCACGTCGATGGTCTTGCCGGACTGATTGCCCGGATTGTAGTGATACTGGCCTTCCTGCTTCTCGCCGGGCTGCTTCTGGTTCGGATTGACGGTGTCGGCCATCGGACTCTCCTCGGGACGTGCCTGTTGTCCCGACGACAACAGTCCTGCACGAGCCGGGTTCCGCGGCCCCGTGCCGCAGGCGCGCACATCTCCCGCGCGGTTGCCGTCTTACCGTTCTGTGCGCGCCATCACTTAAACCGCGAGCCGTTTTTGTCATGATCCCCCGCATCGGCTGCATGGGGCAGCCTCACGCAATAAGGGACACGGTCATGACCACCAGCCTTCGCCTTCTCGCCGCCGCTGCCATCGTCGCCGCCACCGGCCTGCTCGCGTCGGCATCGACCTCGCCGGTCCAGGCGGGATGGGAGTGGCTCGGCAACAAGGACTACGTCCGCTGCCTGCAACTGTTCTACACCGGGGACTTCCTGATGCCGGCGAACGCCACCCCGGCCCAGCGTGCGGCGAAGCACGAAGCCGGCCGCCGCTATTGCAATCGCCAGTATTACGGCCACGACTGAGCTTGGCAGCCCAGGCGCAAGGCCGGAGCGAACGTCGCCCCGGCTCCTCTTGCGCGCCGCCTCACGCCCCCGTCACGCGCCAGATGCAGTTGCCGACATCGTCGGCGACCAGCAGCGAGCCGTCCGGGCCGATGACCACGCCGACCGGGCGGCCATAGGAGAAGCTCTCGTCCGGCGCCAGGAAGCCGGACAGGATGTCGCGCGCAGGTCCCGACGGCTTGCCGTTCTCGAACGGGATGAACACGACCTTGTAGCCGGACAGCTTGCTGCGGTTCCACGAGCCGTGCTGGCCGATCACCATGCCATCCGGAAAACCCGGGAGCGTGCCTGCGGGCAGCCAGCACAGGCCGAGCGAAGCCGTGTGGCCGCCGAGCGCGTAGTCCGGCGTCAGCGCGGTCGCCACCAGCTTCGGATCCTGCGGCACGCGGTCGTCGACCGTCCTGCCCCAGTAGCAATAGGGCCAGCCATAGAAGCCGCCCTCGCGCACCGAGGTCAGGTAGTCCGGCGGCGTCTCGTCGCCGAGCCCGTCGCGCTCGTTGACGACGGTCCACAGCACCTTGGTCGACGGCTCGAACGCCAGCCCCACCGCGTTGCGCAGGCCTGATGCGAAGATACGGCTCGCACCGCTCGCGATGTCCAGCTCATAGACGCAGGCGCGGCCCTCCTCGACCTCGAACCCCAGCTCGGCGATGTTGGTGAGCGAGCCGACGCCGGCATAGAGCTTGCTGCCATCGGGGCTGACCAGCAGGCTGCGCGTCCAGTGCCCGCCCGGCTTGAAATTCGTCAGCCGCTGGCCCTGCGCGGTGATGCGCTCGGCGCCCGCGCTGTACGGGAAGGCGACGATGCCGTCGGTGTTGCCGACATAGAAGGTGTCGCCGACCAGCGCCATCCCGAACGGCTGGCTGAGATTCTCCATGAACGCATTGCGGCGCTCAGCGGTGCCGTCGCCGTCGGCATCGACCAGCCGTGTGATGCGGTTGGCGCTGACACCGAGCGCCGCGGCGCGGCGCATCGTCGCCTGCATCGCATAGCCGAACATGTTGCGCACCGGGCTCGGAATCTGCGTCGACTCGGCGATCAGCACCGACTTGTCCGGCATCGTGTAGATCCAGCGCGGATGATCGAGCCCGGTGGCGAACGCATTCACCTTCAGCCCCGCCGCCGCCACCGGCGCCTCGCCGTCGCGCCAGCCGCGCGCCGTCGGCATCTTCAAGGTCGGCAGCAACCCCTGCGGCTTGGCGACCGGAATCTGCGGCGCCGCCCCCCACGCCGGCTGCGGTGTCTCCCCCTGCAGCTTGCGCCACTGCAGCGCCGCATTGCCAACCAGCGCGACACCGCGCGCGACGATCGAGGAGAGCGTTGTCATGGGAGTCCTGTGGGGATGGGGCAGATGGATGTGGTGGGTGAGGGCCATCGAGGATGGCGGAAGGGCCGGAATGTTATGATCTACCCCAGCCACCGTGACAACTGCGTGGGCCGCGGATGGGGGCTGCGGAACCCACGAAGCGCGTGCGGCCGGGCAACTCACCGTGGGCCGTGCAGGACTGCACACGCTGATCATCCGCTGGCGCAGGTGGCGTCCACCATTTGAGAAGATGCGCACCAACGGCGATGAGGTCAACTATGAGGCTCGCGGTCCATTGCCTCTGCCTCAATCGACCGCACAAATTCCACTTGCGATTTTTCCGAAATCATGCTCTACTCCTCGCATCCCGTCCTCATGCAGAGGGGCGTACGCGTCGTCACGATACGTAGAGGCGGGGAGCGGTGGCCGCGGGCCTGTC
>NZ_JBNPUD010000033.1:0-4399 GCF_051167995.1 Bradyrhizobium sp. HKCCYLRH3073 | reverse complement strand
ATCAACAGCTTTGCGGCGGAGAAAGGCCCTCATCCTGAGGAGCCCGCCGAAGGCGGGCGTCTCGAAGGATGGTCGCGGAAAGACTGCGCGCCCGGCCTCTTTCACCATGTGCGATCGCCCTGCCCGCAAGGGGAGGGGAGTCGACCGCTGTTGCGGCGATAGCGGTCGGCCTCAAAACGTCCCCGCCACCGTCACCCGGAACGTCAGCGGCTCGATCGGGTGCAGGACGCGGTCCATGACGCCGGTCTGGCAGACCTGGGCCGGCACCCCTGTCGGCGCGTTGCCGTAGCACGCCTGGTACAGCTGGTCGGTCGGCAGCAGCGAGCCGTAGCCGTAGGAGATCTGGTTGGCCCTGGTGTTGAGCAGGTTCAGCACGTCGAGCTGGATGCGCCAGCCATTGGCGTCGCGGAAGCCGATGCGGCCGTTGAACACGCTGGTCGCGGTCGAGCGGAAATAGTTGTCCTCGGTCAGCGGCGTCGCGCCGAGATAGCGCCAGCGCAAGGACCCGAACCAGCCGGTCTTCTCGCCGAGCGTGATGCCGGCGGAGGCGATCATCGACGGCGCATTGGGGATGTAGTTGCCCGGCGCATTGCCGAGCTGGGCCTGCGGGTAGCCGGCGAGCGAGGCGTAGACCGCCGCCTGGTCGGCATTGTCACCGACGAAGCGGGCGTGGGTCATCGCCAGATCGGCGTCGATGTCGATCCAAGATGCCGGGCGATAGTGGTTGGTGAGCTCGAAGCCGTAGCGCCGGCTCGGCCGGCTCGCCTCGGTGTCGCCGGCGTCGCCGGAGAACAGGATCTCGGAATCCTGGTTGAGCATGAACACGCTCAGCGACGAATCGAGTCCCGGAATGATGCGCGTACGCACGCCGACCTCGGCGCCCTTGGTGCGTACCAGCAGCGGCGAGGAGGCGAGCTTGTTGGTCGGATCGGCGGGATCCTCGGTCGTGGTCGCGCCACGGGCGTCGTTGCTGTGCATGCCGTAGCCGGCGCCAAGGAAGAACTCGGTCTTGTCGAACGGCCCGATCACCATGCGGAACTTCGGGCTGCCGAGGCTGGCTGCGGCATCGCCGGTGTTGTTGCCATTGGTCAGCGAATACACGTGGGTCTGATAATAGTCGCCGCGATAGCCGACCGTGGTGCGCAGCCAGTCGGTCCAGCGCACCGTGTTTTCGACATACAGCCCGACGCTGCCTTCGCCGACCTTGTCGGCGCGAACGACGCCGGTGCTCAAGGGATCGATGTCGGAGAGCAGCACCCGCTGGCGGGTGTTGGTCAACGCCAGCGCGATGTCATCGTAGCGCGTCTGGACGCCGAACGTCGTCTCCATTGGCCGGCCGGCAAAGCTGCCGTTCAAGGTGCGCGATGCGTTGGCGCCGAGCATCAGCCGGTCGTCATGCTGGTGAAACTGGTCGCCGTAGGTCGGGTTGCTGAGCGCGTAGGTGAAGTTGTTGTAGAGATCGAGCTGGCTCTTCACCGCATAGGCGTTGGCCTTCCAGGAGCCGGCCTCGTCGGTGCCGGCGATGCGGCCCGACAGCGCGAAGCGGTTGGTCTTGCCGCCGTCGGTCGGGTCTTCGGAATCGTAGCGCCCGAGTGTTCCCGAGGTGATGGCACGCTCCGGCACCTGGTCGGTCGAGGTCCAGCGGTTCGCATAGGCCATGCCGGTGATCGAGAAGCCGTCAGTCGCCGTGCCCTGCGAGTAGCGCACCAGGCTGTTCAGCTTCTTGGCGTCGTCGGGCGTGGTCCAGGGACCGTCATAGCGGCCGGCCTCGCCGGCGATCAGCAGATGGCCGTCGCCGACATGCACCGAGTCCATGCCGAAGAAGCGGCGATAGCCGAAGCTGCCGGCCGTCATCTGTGCGATCGCCTTCGGCACGCTGTCCACCAGGCCGATATGGACGCTGCCGACCGAGGCGAAATCGCCTTCGTCGGCGAAGTAGGGGCCCTTTCGGACGTCGACCCGGCCGATCGTCTCCGGCATCAGCCAGTTGAGATCGGCATAGCCCTGGCCATGCGCATGGGTGCGCATGTTCACCGGCACGTCATCGACGAACAACGCGAGATCGGTGCCGTGATCGAGATTATAGCCGCGCAGAAAATACTGGTTGGCTTTGCCTTCGCCGGAGTGCTGCGTGACGATCAGGCCGGGCACGGCTTCGAGCACCTCGCCGGGCCGCGTGGCTGGGCGGGCGTTGATCTCCTCGCCTGATATGACGACCTCGCTCGCCATGCCCTGCGGGTGCGGCGCACCGGAGCCGGCACTGGGCGTGCCGGATGGGGGCGTCGCTGCCGCGGCTGTCGCGGCCGGCGTCGCTCCGATGCGCGGGCGTAGTGCATCCGAAACCGGCCGCTGTGCCGTGCGTCGCGCCTGCGGCTTGGGCTTGGCGGTCCGTTTGGGCGCATCCACATCGACTGTCGGCAGCTCTGCGGGGGGCCGTTCCGGATGTGCCTGTGCCTGATGCGCCAAGGCCGCCATCAGCACGCCAACACTCGCCCCACACCACCGCATCGTCACGCCCCTAGAACTCGCCACAGGGCATGCATCGTCAACTGCCGCGCGCCTTCGTTGGCCCGCGACATGCTCGCTTGGATCGCCCCACTGTCGAATGTTAAAGAACGCTAAGGTGACACCGGTATGATGTCAACGTGAATACATCATACTCATGCGGTGGATAGGCGCTTGCCGCGCAGCTCAGGGAGACGGGACATGCAGCGCCTGACGATCACGATCGACGACGACCTGCTCGCCGAGGTCGACGCCTTCATGGCCCGGCGCGGCTACGACAACCGCTCGGAAGCGTTTCGCGATCTGCTGCGCAGCGGCCTCGAAACCGCCGATACCGGCGCCAGTGACGGCCGTTCCTGCATCGCGACCCTCAGCTACGTCTACGACCATGCCGCGCGCGAGCTGCCGAAGCGGCTGACCCAGGAGGCGCATGACCATTCCGGCCTCGCCCAGGCGACCCTGCATGTCCACATCGACCAGGAGAGCTGCCTCGAGGTCACCGTGCTCAAGGGCGAGCGCCGCGAGGTCAAGGCCTTCGCCGACCACGTCATCGCCGAACGCGGCGTCCGCCACGGCCACGTCGCGATGATGCCGATCGAGGCGGCGCATGATCATGGACACGCGCACAGCCATTCGCACAGCCACAGCAGCAGCCACAGTCATTCGCATTCCCAAGCGACGAAGAGCGGGAAGAAGTAGGAGCGGGTTCAGCGAGTTTCCTGGCGATCAGAACACCTGGGCGTCGGTGCCAACACCGCCAGTCCCAACCTGCGTCGTCATCCCGGACAAGCGCGCGGTACGCGCGCGCCGATCCGGGATCCATAACCACAAGGAGGAGTTCGAGGAACGATGGCCGCTCCATCCCGCCTAGCCACATCCGCCACGGCGTATGGATCCCGGGTCGGCGTCCGCCAACGCTGCCACGTTGGCGGCCTTGCCCGGGATGACACTGTTTATTTGGTGGCAGCGCGGGCAACCCGGGACGACGCGGAGTTTGGAGCGGACGGCCCTCCGCACCCTCCGCCGTCATGGCCGCGCAGGCGGGGATGCAGTAAGCCGCGGCCTATCGGCCCCATCACGTCCGCCTCGGCGTGCTGGATCGCCCGGTCAAGGCGGGGCGATGACGGCGCGTGTGTGGCGTGGCGCCCGCTCCATCGTTGTTGCGAGGAGCGAAGCGACGAAGCAATCCAGAGTCGCGCGTGACGCCCTGGATTGCGTCGCTTCGCTCGCAATGACGCTGGAGCTACGTTCGCGAACTCCAGAAACGGCGTGCGCGTGGATACTGATTTCTTCAACCACATCAAGCTGATTTGCCCTGTCCAGTCCCACACTCAAAAATATTCTGCTTCCATTTTTCCGAATTTCATGGTTCTCTCTCCGCATCCCGCCTCGATCGAAGAGGGACGTTTCGCGGTCGTCACGAGCGTTGGAGGCGGGGAGCGGTGGCCTGTCGGCGCGCAGCGCGCTGGAATCGCGAGCGGACGAACGCGACCGGCAGGACGGTGAAGTCGTATGGTCCTGGCGCCCCGATGCTGGCGTCAAGTTGGCGACGATGCGTGAGCATCGCGCTGACGACGGTGGCTACAAGCCCGGACACCGGGGAGCAACTGTCTTTTTTGTAGACCGGTGATCGGCCGGCCTCAAGGCTGGCGCGAAGGCGCGCCACCGCCTTCGGCGGCTGACGGCCTTGACCCCGTCCGCTCGCCGGTCTGTTGGCTTGGCGTGCGCTCGGGCGGAGCCCGAGCGGCTATGAGGCGCTCGACCCGTTCACAACGTGGAGCGCCGGATTCCACTTTTGGCGGCGTTTGACCATGACGTTGAGAATGCAGATCAGCTTGCGCATGCAGGCGGTCAGCGCGACCTTCTTCAACTTACCTTGGGCGAGCAGGCGCTC
>NZ_JBNPUD010000032.1:0-4744 GCF_051167995.1 Bradyrhizobium sp. HKCCYLRH3073 | reverse complement strand
ACGTCGGGCCAGTCGCGATTGAAATCGGCGGTCAGGCGTTTCATCTCGCGCCGCCGATCGCACGCTCCACCGCGGCGCCATCGTCGAGCGGCGCGGCTGATGGCGGCGCAGCGGCCGATGGGTTTGCAACGAGTGCGACGCTTGCGACGACCATACACCTCAATGCCATAGCCAGGTTCAGAAGCTCCGATGTTCAATGTTGTCGACTACGATTCAGGACGACGCTCGCGCGGCAGCCCTTGAATAGGCGGGGAACTACGCGTTCGGACGACCAACACTTGAGGATCGGACATGGTGCAGCGATAGTGATCCGGCCTCGGGAGGAGCGGACGCGGTCCAGTCGAGTATAGCTTGATCAGCCGCTGGCGAGCGGATTAGACTGAGTACCCGAATTGAAGAAACGTTCAGAGCAAACAGTGTTTTGTCGTTCCATTACCTTGGTATCGTTGAGCTTCCTGGCCTCAGCCGTCGGCGCTCAGGCGCAGGGCGACCCAACGCAGATTTTCAACGGTGTGTGGGTGGCAGTAAATCCGCCAGGACCGCACGTCGTGTTTAATATGATTAGCCTGGGTCAGAGAGAGGCTAGTTTGCCGATACTTGGCCAAGCCACGATAGGTCCATCCAATGGAGAAGACGGATCAAATTTCCGAATCTCGGGCCCAGGATTCACCTGCTTTTACCTGATACTCACCACCAACCAGCGGACAAGAATGGTCTGGGAGCTGAAGAGCGGTGGGGACGTCTGTTTCAAGTCAGCTGCTTTCGAGCAAGCCGATAGCCCGGTACCGGTACCGGTACCGGTACCAGTACCGGCGCCGGCCCCGTTACCGCCGCCTCCGCCACCGCCTCGCCCCTCCGTCTCTCCGAGCTTCTCCTGCTCCGCTCGATTGAATGAGGCGGAAAGAACTGTCTGTTCAGACGACGGCCTAGCTCAGCTCGATCAAAATCTCGATGCTTTGTATACATCGGCTCAGGCTTACGCTCGCAGCAACGGTGACGCGGCAAGCTCTTCAAGATTGGCTGCAACCGAGAAGAGTTGGTTGTCCAACGATCGAAATGCCTGTGGTACGAATATAACTTGCTTGGCGAGCGCCTATTCGAGGCGGATTTCCCAGTTGAAAGCCTGCTTATCTCGGCTTCGCAGTGGTGACGGCTGCTAACAATTCCTTCGAACTCAACCGTATGATGGATCGGATCGGTCTCCATCGACAAATGCATTAGAAGCGGTGCTTTGGACCAGGGCCTCCATGCGAGCATTGTATTGCCTTCGTACTGTGCTTCTCACGGGCAGCCTTAGCAGTATCGCCCTGATACCCACCGCAGCACCACAGTCGGTGTCCGTGCCGCACTGCACATCGATCGTGAAGGTGATGCTGGACGTCGGCCACACGCCTGAGCAACCCGGAGCGACTAGCGCGCGCGGCGTGCCGGAGTTTGAGTTCAACCTCAGCCTCGCTCGCAGGGTTTCATTAGAACTTGCAAGGTCGGGGTACCTTGTGAGCGTGCTGGTCGTACATGGCATAGGCCAAGAACAGCTCCTCAACCGAGTCGTCCAGGCTAAACGCTATTCTCCAACTCTATTTATCTCCCTTCATCACGATTCAGTTCAGCCGTTGTTTATCCATCAATGGAGCTTCGCCGGACGAGCAAACCACTACAGCGACGAATTTTCCGGCTTTTCGATCTTCCTGTCTGAGCTCACTCCTAAGTTTGCCGAGAGCTTAGCGGCTGCCCAGCTTTTGGCAGATGAACTGATCAGGCAAGGACTGCGGCCTTCGCTGCACCATGCGATGAAGATTCCCGGTGAAGGGCGAAAACTCATTGATCGGCAGCGCGGGATCTATCTGAATGATCGGTTAGCCGTGCTGAAGGACGCTCCCTATCCGGCTCTGCTCCTTGAGGCGGGCGTGATCGTCAACCGAGCGGACGAAATCAATCTTCAAACGGAGACAATTCAGGCGCAAATAGCTCAAGCCATCACTCAAACCGTCAGCGGACGGTTTTGCGGGACCAATGGATCAAAAGCCCCATCGGATCTGCTCGATGAGCACAATTCAGATCGGAAGTAGCCCCAGTCGCTCAGGGCTCCACCCGCCGGTAATCGCCTGCCGCGGCTCTACAGGCCACGTCCGGCCCACCCGTACGGAATGAGAGATTTAGTCCTTCACCGGCAAAAGCATACCGGTAGGCGCACCTAAAACGCGGCCCGACCAGGCAAATATTCGCACCGCCATCGGCACACCTCTCGACCGATCCGACTCCGTTGAAAACGGTTGCCGCCCCCGAAAACGAAATGTTCAAATCACCATTTGACAGAAAGCGAATATTGTCTCCGGATCCACTCTTGAGCCAGTTGCCGAGCAACCGACCATCGAGAAGCCCTTGGGTTTGCGCTTGGGCTTGAGGCAGGAAAAAGGCTGCCCAGAGGCCGGCCACCAGAAGCTTCGAAAAGAAATCAATCTTCCATACCCTAACTATCAACATACTATCCCCCTCTGCCCTTATTCCATGCTCAGTCCGGGCCTCGTCAAAACACTGGAAATCCTAATGCAGTGGTTGTAGCCTTGGCAATGCCGCGCATACGGCTTTTTGAGCTTAGTATATTAACCTGAAGGGGAAGCGCAATGCGCTGTTTTTTGGTCGCTCTCGGGTGCTTTCTTGTTTTTGCAACCGCTAACGCTCGGGCGGACGCGCTGGACATTTTCAACGGCGTTTGGGTTTCGGTCAATCCGCCCGGTCCGCACTTCATCTTCAACAAGGTGGGCCTCAACTCTCGTGAAGCCAGCCTCCCTGTCTTAGGACAGGCGGCCATCCGGGTATCAAACGGCGAGAACGGGTCGAACTTCCTGGTCTCCGGCGAGGGCTTTTCGTGTCAATACTTCGTCGGCAAGATCAACAATAGCGAGATGACCTGGGAGCTCAAAGGTGGCTCATCGGTGTGTTTCCCGTCTGCGCATTTCAAGAAAGATCCTCCCTAGCGCGGAGCAGTGAGCGATGCGCGTTCGCGTCTTTCTCGTTGCCGGAGTGACCAGCGTATCATTGGCTTTCTCGGCAAGTGCGCTCGCCGACGATGCCTTGCAAATGTTCGACGGCGTGTGGGTTTCGATCAGTCCGCCTGGACCGCACATCGTCTTCAACAAGATCGGGCAGACACGCGAAGCTAGCTTACCCAATCTCGGTCAGGCCTCCATCACGAGTTCAAGGGGCGAAAGCGGATCAAACTATCAGATCTCTGGCGCTGGGTTTACCTGTTACTACCTCATTCTTACTACGAATGCTCAAGCCAAGATGGTATGGGAGTTGAAGAGTGGCTCAAGCCCTTGCTTCGCAAATGCCGTCTTGGAAAGGGCCGACTCTGAAAATGAGAGGGCCAACTCGAGTGCTCGACCTGCAACGGCTATAGCACCCGCTGCGCTTCAGGCGCCCAACGCCGCTTTAGCACCCAGCCCTGCGCAGCCGAGCCCGCCCTCGGAAGGAGGCCGCAGGTGCGGTTACTACGCGATAGCATATTGCTCCGAAGATCTAAGTGTCGCCCGTGGAGTCAGCGGTGCGCTTCAAGCACAACTCATCGACACAAATGCTCGTAATTACTATCCCAACTTCCGCGCCGGCTGGTACTGTGTTGGAGTCGGCCCGCTGAATAGGGACACAGCCCAGAGCACCGCACAAGGATACAAGCAGCGCGGATATCCAACAGCGTACTTTAAAAATAGCTGCTGAATTGCGCCTAACTTGGGTGCCGATCGGCCGGCTTGGGCCGCCCTGACCATCGTCTAGGTATTCCTAATAACACCCGAATACGCTCCATTCGAACTTCAGACCCGAAGGAATGGCTATGGGGAAGCAGCTTGTTTTGTTACTCGCGCTCGCTGCAACCCTTTCGAATTGCAGCGCGACCAGTACCGAGCGGTCCTCTGCTGACCGAACCCCAGAAGCTCAGAGCGCACAGCCGGAGATCATCTCGCGCGAACAATGGCGAGCGAAATCGGCAAATGGTGGAATGACAGCCCAGACTGTCATTGGTATTATTATACATCACACGGGCGTTCGCAGTAACATCTCGACGAGCATCGAAGCGAAGATGCGCGGCTTGCAGGCATTCTCGCAGTCGCCGGGTCGAGTCTCACCATCAAAGTCAAAACCATCCTGGCCCGATGTACCTTATCATTTCTATATCGACGCAAGGGGCTCAATCGCTGAGGGACGGGATGTAAGGTTCGCCGGTGACACTAATACGGGCTACGATCCTAGAGGGTACATTCAGATTGCTGTCGAGGGTGACTTCGAACATGAAGCGGTACGCCCAGAGCAAAGAGAGGCATTGCGGGGCCTTTTGAAGTGGCTCTTAGTTCGTTGGAATCTTCCAACGTCCAGCGTCACTATCCACAAACTTCATGCCCCTACCGACTGCCCCGGGCGAAACTTGATACCCGAAATTGAAGCTATCCTGAGGGAGATATAGATGGGTTTAATATTTCGCTGGCTGGACTCGACCACGTGAGACCATCATTTCCGTATCCAGCACCGGCCTCACAAGGCTGGGCTATTGTCTGAGTGCGCATTGTCGATTACTTACAATTGCGAGCCTTTGGCGACCACTCGCTAATTGATGGCTGCCGCAGCTCGATGAGCAAGCACCCAAGTCAAGAACCAATTGAAAATCTTTCCGCCAGCACGAAGCTCTCGCGCGTCCGGGTCACGTCGGGCCAGTCGCGATTGAAATCGGCGGTCAGGCGTTTCATCT
>NZ_JBNPUD010000031.1:0-5415 GCF_051167995.1 Bradyrhizobium sp. HKCCYLRH3073 | reverse complement strand
GGCCGCCGCGGCGGCGCAGCCGACCGACATGGAGCTGCAGGGCTTCTGGAGCGTGCTCAAGAAGATCGGACAGGGCGCGCAGACCGGCCTCAACATCGGGCATACGCTCGGCATCTTCAGCACCGGCCAGCCCACCGGCACGATGCACTAGACCGATTGGAAGCAACGATCCGCGACATTCGCAACGCGGATGCAAGCGAGTGAGACGGTGGGCGCGCCGAAGGTCCGCCCACCGCCGACCTGACATGGAGGGAGCGAGGCATGCCGGATCCGAACTCGGAGCAGGAATTCATCGTGCAGGGCGAGCCGGTCAAGTCCGGCCAGCTTGCTGATCATCTGAGCCGCGAGCCCGGCGTGAAGCGCATCGGTCAGGTCGCCCCCGACGTCGTCATCCTGTCGATGACGAAGAGCCAGGCCGATCGCCTCCGATCGACTTTCAGCACGATCGTGGTCGAGCCGAACGCTCCACTGAAACCCTTTGGCGCCGGCTGACTCCAGCCGCGCCCCCGACGATGTCACGAGCGAGGATGAAGGAGCCCGCAGATGGCCGCACGAAGCAAATCCGAAATCTCTGATCAGAAGGATGCGGCCGGCACGGCCGTCAACGGCACCGGAGCGCAGCCTGGAGCGGAGCAGCCCTCAGCCGAGGCCGCTGCCGCACCGCAGGCCGCAGCACGGGTGACCGCCGCATCAGCCCCTGCCTCGCCAGGGACCGGTCGCAGCGACGGCGGCACGGCGGCGCCAGCAACGGGCCAACCCGGCGCAACGATCTCGCAGCGGCGGGCGCAGTACATCCTGGCCCCGCGCCAGCAGACGGGGCTTGCGACCTTCAGCGCCGACTTCATCGTCCAGCAACTGACAAACACTCCCGACATCGACGTGGTGAAAACGATTCAGCCGCCGCGGCTGCTCGGATTTCAGAGCGCCGACCCGGGACAGGCGCCGCTCGGCCCCATGGTGCTGGCCCGCATGACGCCCGACAAGGCCGAATTGCTCAAGGCCCAGGCCGGAGCGCGGCTCGCGGTCGAGCGCGATGCGCCGCTCACCTACATGCTCGATCCGGCCGTTCCGCAGACTCCGGCGCCGCACCAGCTTCCCAATCCCGGCGTTCTCATTCCCCTGGCCGACGGCTTCTCGACGACGATCGAAGTGGTCGGCGAGAGCGGTCCGCTGCCGGAAGTGGAAGTCTACGTGTTCGGCAGCGTGTGGCCGGTTCAGGGCGTCACCAACGCCAGCGGCCGTGTCACGCTCAAGATTCAGGGCGAAACGCCCGACACCATCCGCTCGATCCTGATCAAGCCGCGGGTCGATTACTGGACCTTCTGGCTCGACCGTCCGCAACTGACCCCCGACAGCGTGAATCGCATTGCCGCGAAGACGCTGGGCGCCTACCTGCGCGGCTTTCCCGGCCAGCAATTGCTGGGATGGGGCCAGCGCGCGATGGGCCTCGATCGCGTGCCCCTCGCCTACAATGGCGCGGGCGTGAAGATCGCGGTGATCGATTCCGGCGCAGCACCAACGCATCGCAATCTGCACGGCGTCACGATCGGCAAGAGCATCGTCGGCAATGATCCCGCGAGCTGGACCATCGATACCATCGGTCACGGCTCGCATTGCGCCGGGATTATCGCCGGCGGCCCGGTCGGCAGCGGCGGCGGCATTCGCGGCTTCGCTCCGGCGGCCGAAATCCATGTCTGCCGGATCTTCCCGGGCGGCCGGTTCAGCGATCTCGTCTCGGCGCTCGACTACTGCATGGAGAACGGCATCGACGTCGCCAATATGAGCCTGGGCGGCGGCGAGCCGTCGCAGATCATCGAGGAGCGGATCCTGCGGGCCAAGCAGATGGGCCTCGCCTGTATCGTCGCTGCGGGAAATTCGTCGGGGCCGGTCCAGTTTCCCGGCTCGACGCCGCATTGCCTGTCGGTCGCCGCGATGGGCAAATGGGGCGAGTTTCCCGAGGACAGCTTCCACGCCCAGCAGGCGCTGGACGGCTTCCGCAGCAGCGACGGATATTTTCCGGCGAAGTTCAGCTGCTTCGGGCCGGAGATCGACGTCTGCGCGCCCGGCGTCGGCATCGTGTCCTCGCTGCCGGCCGATGGCTTCGGGGCGTGGGACGGCACCTCGATGGCGACGCCGCATGTCACCGGCCTCGCTGCGCTGGTGCTGGCGCATCATCCCGACTTCAAGGGCCCGTTCGCGACGCGCGACGCGCGACGCGTGGAGCGGCTGTTCCAGATCCTGAAGGAGACGTCGACGCCGCTGCAGTTCGGCGACCCCAATCGTGCGGGAGCCGGGCTGCCGAACGCGATGCGCGCCCTCGGCCTGGAAGCGGCCGTCGCCTCCGCGCCCGCGGCCGATCCCTCGCTCGACGTCCTTCGTCGTCTGCTGGGACTGGCGCGCGGCGAAGCGCAGAACGCCGGGACGTCTCCGACGCTGGCGCCGCAGGCGCCCAATGGCAAGCCCAACGGATCCGGCTCGGTTGCCAGGGGCCCGGCAACGACGACCGGCGAGTGGTCGAGCCCGGCCGCCGGTGATCCCAGTCCGGCGCAGATCCGCGACATGATGCACAAGGTCGGCTTGCTGTAGATTGCCGACGAGGCAGCAGCGACCAGAGCGGCATCAGACGTTGCACGACGGGCAGTTTGCACGTGAGCCTCACGCACGAAATGCCCGTCGTGCTGGTTCGTCGCGTGATCGAGGAATTGCAAGATCCGCCGCCTTTACGGCCGACGTGATGTTGATGGAGGCGTGCCGGCCGGAAATTCCAACCGCATCTCTTTGCGGAAGGATTTTCATCGGCGGCCGTCTGCATTCGCGAAGTGTACGATGACGTTGCGCATGCCCCACGGCAGGAATACCGTCACGTTGAAGGAGCAGAGTGAAATTCACGACGGGGCTCGCCAAGTGATCAAAGGAAGCTGCCTTTGCGGGGGCATCCGATTCGAAATCGACCAGGTTCGCGCGCTCACGCACTGCCATTGCAGCAACTGCCGCAAGCTGAGCGGAGCCGCCTTCGCCAGTTATGTTCACGTCGACGCCGACAAGTTCCGGCTGCTTTCCGGTGAAGAGCTGATGCAGCAATTCGAGTCGGCACCGGGCAGCTTTCGATTCTTTTGCCGCGTCTGCGGCTCGATCGCGCCAGGCAAGGCTGCATATCTCCCCACCGTCAGCATTCCCGCCGGACTGCTCGACGACGATCCCGGAGTCCGGCCCAAGTTGCATGTGTTCGCTGGTTCAAAGGCCCCGTGGTGGGACATCAACGACGGACTGCCTCAGCACGAAAAATGGGTGCCCGGCTTCGCTCCCAAAACGGAGACGTGATCTCCTCCACGCGATGGCAACGGCCGGACACCGCCCGGACCGTCCTAAGTGCTCGCGCTGCGGAGACGACGACCACTCATCCCGCCGCAGCCAGGATCTCCGCCCAGGCTTCGGGCGTGACCGCATAGGGCCCGACGGCGCCAGCGTGAAATTTTCGCCACAGCGACGGCTTGATCAGCGTCGCGGCAAGAGCAACGAAGACGGGAACCCCAGCAAGCGGATCGCCCGCGATCGGCGTAAGCTCTTCCATGGATCCCGCGTAGTCGCCTCGGGCGAAGATCGTGTCCATCGCTTCGCGCCACACTGCAGTCCGCGATCCCCTCTGCTGCGCGGCGCCGAGGATGGCAAGCAGCGTCTGGCGCGTGCGCACGCCGACTGAGCCGGCAGGGCTCGTCGCAGCCGACGCGCTCTTTGCTACATTGAGCATCGCGCTGACGAGGTCGACCCCCGCGGCCCACGCGTTGGCCGGCTCGACCAGCCGAGGGTTGACGTCGATGATCACGGGCCCGCCGTCGCCGACGATGACGTCCATTGATAGGCCGCCGTGCCAATCGAGTGCGCCGACCAATCGCGCCAGCATGTCCTGAAGACCAGGCAGAACGACGCTCTCCTTCAGCGAGGCACCGCCGCCGGCTCCCTCCCGCACGCGCAAGCAGGCGTGATGCGCGATCAGCCGGCCATGCTTGGCGACCGCCTGCACCATCGCGAGGGGACCAGACACCTGGACCTGTGCGATCAGATCCGCCCGCCCCACGCCCAGTTCGCGCGCCGCGGCCGCGAGATCGTCAGCGTTCCGCGCCCGCCGGACACCCGAGCTTGCCGTGCTCACCGGCCGTTTCAGGAAGACGGGAAAGCTGGTGATGTCGCAAAGATCTTCGGCACGCGAGATCAGAGTCGTCTGCGGCTGCGGTACGCCGGCGGCTTCGAGCGTATGCCAAGCCGAGATCTTGTCCTGCACCCGGGCGACGCTCGCGAAAGGCGGCACGATGGTCGCCACGCGAAGCTGCGACCGTCGCGCCGCCAGCACCGTGACCTGCTCCTGCGTCGGAAACAGCAGATCGATCCTCCGCTCGACGGCGACGCGCTCGGCCGCGGCAAGCCACCCGAACGGATCACGGCCGAACCGCGGCACGTCGTGAACGGCCCGCACGTGCCGGGTGAAACGCGACAGACAGACGCGCGTCGAGGACAGGATCTCGACCTCATGGCCGAGCGCACCGAGGCGCCCGGCCACCTGCCGCGAGGTGAGGCCCGATCCTTCGGATAGCAGGATTCTCATCTCGCAAGCCCTCACAGACGACCCGTGCGCGCCACCGTATGCACACGGATGTCTGAGAACTTGAGCAGCGTCAAATGACACCGCAAACGGGCGGCGAGAATGAAGGACTTTGTACGACGGGCAGTCCGCGCATGCATGCCATGCATCAACTGCCCGTCGTGTTGGTTTGTCGCACGATCCGCACTTGCACCGTCGGGCAAATCAGCTGCAGATTTCCGTCCGTCCCGCCTCACTGCAAGAGGGGCGTATCGCGGTCGTCACGAACGCTGAGGTGGGATGCGGTGGGCGTGTCGGGTTGCGCGTGAGTTCGCTCGCGCGGACGAACAATTCCGATGCGCACGGTCAAGTCGCGCGGTCCTGACATCCCGACGCTGATGTCAAGTTTGTTGTGGTGTTCTGCATCACGCGGACGATGGTGGCCAGAAAGCCCGGCGCACCAGGGAGAACGCGAAGCAGCCGTAAGACCATCGCGCAGGGAAGGCCGGGTGTTCCGGCTCGTACCTGTGGTTCCTGCCGCCTGCATTTTTTTCCGCAGGCGGGCCATGGGTGCGGCCAGCATCCGGCCTTCCCTGCGCCTCTGCTTTATTCGGAGGCGAGACTGATGCAGAGCCCGGGCGCGGATGCGCGGCGGGAATGAGAGGACGTGTCTGAACGAACTCAACTCTTCGACGGGCCTCAACAGCCCCGCTCTTTGAAAAGTGAAAAGCGCCAACCCAAGCTCGTCATGGCCGGGCTTGTCCCACGACTGTCCGGTTCAGCTTCCGCATATTGCGAGGCTCAACTGTTGTGGGTTTTTGGCAAGTTGGGGTGGCCCC
>NZ_JBNPUD010000030.1:0-13089 GCF_051167995.1 Bradyrhizobium sp. HKCCYLRH3073 | reverse complement strand
GGCGATGCTCAAGACCGCAGAAGAATCCACGCCATGCGCCTTGTCCAGCCTGCCTGAACCGGACAGCCGTGGGCTTGTCCCGGCCATCCACGTCGCTCCGCATCCACGGTCTACATTACAATCGTGTCGTAGAGATCGTCCCAGTCGGGGTTGCTTGCAACGATCAGCCCAACTTTCCACGCGCGCGACCAATGCTTGATGTTGTGCTCGCGCTGGATCGCGCTCTGGATTTCGTCGAAGACCTCGAAGTAGACGAGACGCTTCAAGCCATATCGCTTGGTAAAGCCATCAACGAGGCCGCATCGATGCTGATAGACGCGTTGCACAAGATCACTGGTCACGCCGACATAGAGCGTGCCATTCGGACGATTGGTCATGAAATACACGTAGCCACCCGCCATTGCGGGATACTACGGTGAGACATTGCCACGAGCAACATGCCAACTGATTTGCTCGTCATGCACGGGCTCCGTCCCGGGCATCCACGTGGCTCTCGGAATGCCGAACGACGTGGATAGCCGGGACACGTCCGGCCATGACGACGGAGAGAGACGACGACCATCGCTCGCTCCATGCTGGATCGCTATTGGGTTACTCGTCATGCCCGGGCTTGTCCCGGGCACCCACGCGGGTCTCGGAATGCCGAACGACGTGGATGGCCGGGACAAGCCCGGCCATGACGGTGGAGAGAGCGAGCGCCAAACGCCGACAGCGCGCCCGGGACTGCAGTGTCTGAGCCCTACCGCCGCTCACCCCGGCTCAGCAGAAACACCCCCTGTTCGCCGAACATGTTCCAGAACCACCAGGGCATCGCGACGCGCAAGGGGCGGCCGTAGCTGTCAAGCGCGACGGCGCGTTCCATCTTGACGTCGATCTCGTCGCAGAGCTGCACGAAGTCCTTGATGGTGCAGAAATGAATGTTCGGCGTGTCGTACCAGGTGAAGGGCAGATTGTCGGTGCGCGGCATGTGGCCACCGACCAGCAGCTGCAGCCGCAGCCGCCAGAAGCCGAAATTCGGAAAGGTGACGATGGCGCGGCGGCCGATGCGCAGCAGGTTCTCCAGCACGACCTTGGGCTGCCGCGTCGCCTGCAGGGTCTGCGACAGAATCACGTAGTCGAACGCGTCGTCCGGATAGTCGACGAGATCCGTATCGGCGTCGCCCTGCACCACCGCGAGCCCCTTGGCGACGCAATGGTTGACGCCCTCGCGGGACAGCTCGATGCCGCGGCCGTCGATGCCGCGGCTTTCCAGCAGTTGCAGCAGATCGCCATCGCCGCAGCCGATGTCGAGCACCTTGGAGCCGCGCTCGACCATGCCGGCGACGAGCAGATGATCGGGCCGATAGGCCAGCACCTCGCCGCCAGTAAAGCCGTTCAGCGGCAGCACACCCTGCAGGCTCATGGCTCAGTCTCCCTTCGCATGGGCAAGCCCGCGCGCCTTGCCGGCGGAATCGAGAAACGCGCTGGCGATCTCGAAGAACTCGGGGACATCGAGCAGGAACGCGTCGTGGCCCCGGTCGGTCTCGATCTCGGCGAACGACACCCGCGCGCTGGAGGCGTTGAGCGCATGCACCAGCGCGCGCGACTCCGCGGTCGGAAACAGCCAGTCGCTGGTGAACGACACCACGCAAAAACGGGTCTTGATGCCGCGAAACGCCGCCGCCAGCACGCCGTCATGGTCGCCGGCGATGTCGAAATAATCCATCGCCCGCGTCAGATAGAGATAGGAGTTGGCGTCGAAGCGCTCGACGAAGGACGATCCCTGGTAGCGCAGGTAGCTCTCGACCTGGAAATCGGCGTCGAAGGAGAACGTCGGCAGCTCGCGGTCCTGCATGCGGCGGCCGAACTTGCGATGCAAGGCGGCGTCGGAGAGGTAGGTGATGTGCGCAGCCATGCGCGCCACAGCCAGGCCGCGATGCGGATGCGTGCCCTTGTCGGCGTAACGGCCGTGATCCCAGTCGGGATCGGCCATCACGGCCTGGCGGCCAAGCTCGTGGAAGGCGATGTTCTGCGCCGAGTGGCGCGTCGCGCAGGCGATCGCGAGATTGGCGAACACGCGCTGCGGATAGGCCACCGTCCATTGCAGCGCCTGCATGCCGCCCATCGAGCCGCCGACCACGGCGAACAGCGTGTCGATGCCGAGATGATCGATCAGCATCGCCTGCGCCCGCACCATGTCGGGGATGGTGATGATCGGGAAATCGAGCCCCCACACCTTGCCGGTGGCGGGGTTCAGCGAGGCCGGCCCGGTCGAGCCCATGCAGCCGCCGATCACGTTGGAGCAGATGATGAAATAGCGACTGGGATCGAGCGGGCGGCCGGGACCGACCAGCGTCTCCCACCAGCCGGGCTTGCCGGTGACGGGATGGCGGTTGGCGACGTGCTGGTCGCCGGTCAGCGCGTGGCAGACCAGCACCGCGTTCGACCGGTCGGCATTGAGCTCGCCGTAGGTCTGGTAGGCGATCTGGAACGGCGACAGGTCGACGCCGCAATCGAGCCTGAGCGGCTTGTCGGCGCCGAACTGCGCCACCGGCGAGCTCGGATGATCGACCTCGTGCGAGCGCTCGTCGGGCGCGACCGTGCGCAACGCGGATGTAGGCGTCGCAGATTTGGACGTCGCAGATTTGGACTTCGGCGTCAGACCTGTCATGTCTCTCACCCCAGCCATCCGGCCAGGGCTCCCGAACCACGTGACACATCAGGCCATGAAAAACCCGGCCTGAACTGGGGTTCGGCCGGGATCGATAACGTCCCCGGCCTGTTTAGCGAGTTTTTTAACGTGGCTGCAAGCCGGCCGGCTCAAATGACCACGGAACGGGCAGAAACTAGTCCCGCGGGCGCTATTCGTCAAGGCAAGCTGGGGTTGACCGTTGGTCGGGCGCTCTGCCGCAGGTCAGCCAAGCCTGGATGGCGCAAGGTAAACTTGCTGTTGCGCAGGTCCGCGGCATCGGAGAGAACGGCATCCGTTCCTTTGGCCGCAGGTTTTCCCGTGGCCTCGCGAAGAGTGACACGGACCATGTCGAACCCGCCGCCCGCCCCGCCCTCGCTCGCCGATCTGCGCAAGGAGATCGATGCCATCGATGAGCAGGTCCATCAGTTGCTGATGAACAGGGCCGACATCATCGACCGGCTGATCAAGGTCAAGAAGACCCAGGAGGTCGGCTCGGCGTTCAGGCCCGCGCGCGAGGCCGACATGATGCGCCGCCTGGTGCAGCGCCATCGCGGCATCCTGCCGCTCGACACCGTCGAGGGGATCTGGCGCGTGATCGTCTCGACCTTCACCTATGTGCAGGCGCCGTTCTCGGTTCATGCCGACGTGTCGGTCGGCGAATCCGCGATGCGCGATTCCGCCAGGTTCCATTTCGGATTCGTGGTGCCCTACGTGCCGCATTTCAGCGCGCAAGCCGCGGTCGAGGCTGTGGCGCGCTCGAAGGGCGATCTCGCGCTGGTGTCGACGACCTCCGGCCATACGCCGTGGTGGATCACGCTCGAGCCCGTGGGCGCGCCAAAGATCATCGCGCGGATGCCGTTCATCGAGCGCGCCGACCATCCCGCCGCGCTGCCGGTGTTCGCGGTGTCGCGCGTCGCCGACGATGCGCTGGTGCTCGAGGTCGAGACCTGGAGCATCCGCGTCTCCGGCTGGAATGCGCAGGTGTCGCGGGCGCTGTCGCCGCTCGCCGACGTCATCGCGGTGCCCGATACCGCCTTCGACGGCGCCGCACTGCTGGTATCGATCGAGTCGCCGTCGAACCTCGACAAGATCAGGGCTGCCCTGATCGCGGCGGGCGCCTCGGTACGCTCCGCCGCCCTCGTCGGCGGCCATGCGAAACGCTATACGGTTCCGAGCTGAGACGCCCCGCGCCAGTGATGATTTTCCGGAGTTGACGATGAACCGCCCCGTGCCGAACCCCGGCATCCTCGATATCGCGCCCTATACACCGGGCAAGAGTCCCCAGCCGGAGCCGGGCCGCAAGGTTTTCAAACTGTCGGCCAATGAGACCCCGTTCGGCCCCTCGCCGAGGGCGATCGAGGCATTCAAGAGTGCGGCCACTCACCTGGAAGATTATCCGGAAGGGACTTCACGGGTGCTGCGCCAGGCGATCGGCCGCGCCTACGGCCTCGATCCCGACCGCATCGTCTGCGGCGCCGGCTCCGACGAGATCCTCAATCTGCTGGCACACACCTTTCTCGGCCAAGGCGACGAGGCGATCTCCACCGCCCACGGCTTCCTGGTCTATCCGATCGCGACCATGGCCTGCGGCGCCAGGAACGTGGTTGCCGCGGAGACGGAATATCGCACCGACGTCGACGCCATCCTTGCCGCGGTGACGCCGCGCACCAAGCTGGTCTGGCTCGCCAACCCGAACAACCCGACCGGCACCTACATCCCGTTCGACGAGGTCAAGCGGCTGCGCGCCGGTCTGCCCTCCCATGTCGTGCTGGTGCTCGACGCCGCCTATGCAGACTATGTCTCGCGCAATGACTACGAGTTCGGGCTCGAGCTGGTCGCCACGACGGAGAACACCGTGGTCACCCATACGTTCTCGAAGATCCACGGGCTCGCGGCGCTCCGCGTCGGCTGGATGTTCGGCCCGGCGCATATCGTCGATGCGATCAACCGCATCCGCGGGCCGTTCAACGTTTCCTCACCGGCGATGCTCGCGGCGGTCGCCGCGATCGAGGACACCGCGCATCAGCAGATGTCGAAGACGCACACGGAAACGTGGCGCAACTGGCTGACCGAGGAGATCGGCAAGCTTGGGCTGAAGGTGACGCCGAGTGTCACCAATTTCATCCTGATCCACTTCCCGACCGACAAGGGCAAGACCGCGGTCGAGGCCGACGAATTCCTGACCCGGCGCGGCCTCGTGCTGCGCGCGCTCGCCAACTACAAGCTGCCGAACGCGTTGCGCATGACGATCGGCACCGAGGAGGCCAATCGTCTGGTCGTGGAGGCTCTCAGCGAATTCATGAGGGCGACATGAGCGTCGCGGGGCGATTCGAACGCGTCGCGCTGATCGGCTTCGGCCTGATCGGCGGCTCGATCGCGCGCGCGGCGCGGCTGCAGGGCGTGGCCGGCGAGATCGTCACCACGGCGCGCTCGGAGAAGACGCGCGCGCGTGTCGCCGAGCTCGGCGTCGTCGACCGCGTCGTCGCGAGCAATGAAGAGGCGGTCAAGGACGCCGATCTCGTCATCCTCTGCATTCCCGTCGGCGCCTGCGGTCCGGTTGCGGCCGAGATCGCGCCGCATCTGAAGCCGGGCGCCGTCGTCTCCGACGTTGGCTCGGTGAAAGGCGCGATCGTGCGCGACATGGCGCCGCATCTTCCGGCGAACGTCCACTTCGTGCCGGCCCATCCCGTGGCCGGCACCGAGAATTCCGGGCCCGATTCCGGCTTCGCCGAGCTGTTCATCAACCGCTGGTGCATCCTGACGCCGCCCGACGGCGTCGATGCCGGCGCGATCGATCGTCTGCGTGCATTCTGGACGGCGCTCGGCGCCAAGGTCGAGATCATGACGCCGGACCATCACGACCGCGTGCTCGCGATCACCAGCCACCTACCGCATCTGATCGCCTACACCATCGTCGGCACCGCCGACGAGCTGGCGCAGGTGACCGAGTCCGAGGTGATCAAATTCTCCGCCGGCGGCTTCCGCGACTTCACCCGCATCGCCGCCTCCGATCCGACGATGTGGCGCGACATCTTCCTGAGCAACAAGGATGCCGTGCTCGACATGCTCGGCACCTTCACCGAGGACCTGTCGAAGCTGACGCGGGCGATCCGGCGCGGCGACGGCGAGGCGCTGTTCGATCACTTCACCCGCACGCGCGCGATCCGCCGCGGCATCGTCGATATCGGCCAGGATTCGGCGGCGCCGGATTTCGGCCGGCCGCTGCCGCAGTTGAAGAAGAGCTGAGGTCAGAACAGCGGCGGGACACGGGCGACCTTGAACGGACCGAGCACGACGACGCCGTCGGAGAACCGCAGCGGGAAGGTCCGCGCCTTGCGGCCTTCGAGGGTGGCCTCCTTGCCGAGCGCATTGATGCCGAGTGCGACGCCGACATTGGCGTTCTGCTTGACGATCTTGCCGAGGCCAGGAATGGCGCGGTCGAGCGCACCGAGCAGGTTGTTGACGTCCTGCGACTTCACACCGGGCGCCACGCGGTCGAGCGTTCCCTGCGGCACGCCGTTCTCGAGCATCTTGTCGAGGCCGAGCGCCGGGATGACCTTTTCGATCCCGGCGACCGTCATCTGCACCTCGCCATCGATGTTGCCGTTGGCGGTCAGGCTGAGCGTGCCCGAGGCAACGGCGAGCAACTCGCCCTGCTGGATGCGCGATTGGACGATCTCGACATGACCGCCGGCGGCCTGGATCTCGCGAAACCGCTCCGGCCAGGGTTTGGGCCGGAAGTCCTTCAGACCGGTGACGCGGGCCTGGATGTCGGCATTGAACGGTTCGGCCAGGAGCGGATGACCGCCCTGGATGCTGCCGTTTTCGATCTGCAGCGCAGTCTCCAGCACCGGATGATCCGACGGCGTGCCCTCGGCGAGACGGCCGTGCAATTCGGCATGATCGGCGCGCGCTGCGGGCACGGCGGTGTTGCCCTCGATGCGGTCGATGGTCGGTTGTTCGAACACGAGGTCGGCGCGCTGCGGCGGCCCCGGGAGGCCGCGGACGCTGGCCTCGCCGACGCGCCAGTTCACGGAGAACGACGCCGTTCCACGACCATCGGCAATCGTCGCGGGTCCCTTGAACTCCGCGATGATCCGCTTCGGGTCCCAAACCTGGGCGACGACGAGGATCTCGTCGAGCTTCGCATTCATCAAGGGCGTACCGGCCGCCTGCGAAAACAGTGCCACGCTTGGATCCGTGCAGCGGACCTCGAGCCGGAACGGGAAGCCCGCGACCGAGCGCTTCGCGCAGTCATAGACGCGTCCCGATTTTGCTTCGCGCGCACGCCAGGCGTCGGCCTGGACATCCACTTGCGAAGCGGCGAAGAACCAGAATGCGCTCCACGCAACAGCGGCGATCAGGAGCAGGACGGGAGCGATGAAAAGCCCCCAGCGAGAGCGCCTGCGCGGCGGTTGCGGCGAACGAGACATGCAGGACACCCTTTGGGCAGCAATTTTGGCAATTCGGCGATCACGGATTGTGTATCTAAATTAACAATTCGCGAGCACCGTACTTAGGCTTCCGCATTGATGTCCGCAATGACCCTCTCCGAACCCGACCTTCCCGATGGCGACCTCTGGGTGTTCGGCTATGGCTCGCTGATGTGGCGCCCTGGCTTCGACTTCGTCGAGCAGGTGCCGGCTCGGCTGATCGGCGAGCATCGCGCGCTGTGCGTCTACTCGTTCGTCCACCGCGGAACGCCGGAGAAGCCGGGCCTCGTGCTCGGTCTCGATCGCGGCGGCGCGTGTCGCGGCATTGCGTTTCGGGTCGCAGCAGACAAGCGCGACGAGACCATCGCCTACTTGCGGGCGCGTGAGCAGGTGACCTCGGTCTATCGCGAAGTGACGCGCTCGGTTTGGCTTGAAAACGAAGCGCGCGAGCGGGTGAGCGCATTGGTCTACGTGGTCGATCGCGGCCATGTGCAATATGCAGGCCGGCTGTCGCCGCAGGAGCAGTTGCGCCATGTGCGCCAGGGTCACGGCCAGTCCGGCGCCAATCGCGACTACGTGATCTCGACCGTGAAGGCGATCGAGGCGCAGGGCTTTCGCGATACGCAGTTGCATCGGCTGGCGACGATGCTGCACGATGACGGCCACTCGCTGCATCCTGCGCCAGGCAAGACATAGCCCTCAAGCCTTCACCGGCGCCCGCACCCCGCCAAACAACTGCGCCTGTTCCGCTTGCCCCGCGGCGACGAGCCGGCCGGTCGCCTCTTCGATGACACCCTGAATCCGCGCCATGAACTCATCGCGCGGCAGGCCAGGCGGCAGCGGATCGAGAAACTCCACGACGAGCGTGCCCGGATAGCGCAGAAATGTGCGGCGTGGCCAAAACAAACCCGAATTCAGGGCCACCGGCAGGCAGGGTACGCCGCAATCCGTGTAGATCAAACCGACCCCGCCCTTGTAGTCCGGCGGTGCGCCCGCCGGGCGCCGGGTGCCTTCCGGGAAGATCACGAACTGACGGCCATGCTTCACCTCCTCCGCCGCCCGCCGCATCACCTGCTTCAACGCGCGGGCGCCGGAGCTGCGGTCGATCGCGATCATGTCCGCCTTGACGAGATACTGTCCGAACAAGGGAATGCGCAGCAGCTCGCGCTTGAGAACGAAGAATGGCGCATCGAAGAAATGCAGCAGCGAGATCGTCTCCCACATCGACTGATGCTTGGCGGCGACGATCAGCGGCCCCTTCGGGATCTTCTCGACGCCGCGATATTCGACGCGGATGTTGCAGACGACGCGCATCAACACGATGTTGCTCTGCGCCCACCAGTTGGCGACGCGCAGCAGCGCCTTGCGGGGCATCGCCAGGGTCGGCAACGCGATCAGCGCCCAGAGCACGAAGTTCGGGTAGAACAGGATGTTGAACAGCAGCGAACGCAGGAAGATCGAGACCATCAGAAACCCAGTTCAATTGGCTTGCGCCGTCGTCGGTCGGCGCGACACCGAGCCGGTTGGCGGATCGACCTCGGGCACGAGATCGAGGCCGAGGTCGGCCAGCCGCAGCCGCATCTCGGCGGCGACATATTTGGCGTATTCGGACAGCAGAAGTCGCACCGTCGGCGCGCTGGTCCACCACGGCTCGTCGCGCCATTTCTCGCCGACGACGGCATATGGAATGAGATCCATGCTTGGCATCGCATGCGAGAGTTCGACGATGGCCCGGGGCATGTGATAGTTCGACGTCACCACGATCAGCGACTTGAAGCCGCGCTCGCTGGCCCATCGCCGCGTCTGCGCGGCGTTGCTGCGGGTGTTGATCGCCGAATAATCCAGATCGACGCAGCAGTTGATGAATGATCGCGCCTCGGGCAGCGACCGGGTGATGTCGCTGGCCTCGTTGGTCGGATGCACGCCGGAGATCAGCAGCCGCCGGCCATAGCCTCCCGCCAGGAGTTCCACCGCGTCCGATACGCGTGACGAGCCGCCGGTCAGGACCACGATTCCGTCCGCCTTGCGCTCGGGCTGGATCTCGGCGCCCCGCAATTGCGAGAGGAAGCCGACGAAACCGACCGCCGCGACGAAGAAACCGACCCCGAGCGTCGCCACGGCGCCCGCGACCGTCCGCCACACCGCCACGGTGAGCGGCAGCTTTCGCCTGCTATGGTCGGTCTCCGGCTCCATGCAACGCCTGGCTTGTCCTTGCCTGCCTGCGCGCGGCGCCATGCCGTCGCGCGATCCCGTCGTTCAAGTCCGGGAACGCAGGCAGGTTTCGCCGGCCTCCCGATCACGTTCGCTCGCCGCCGATCCTGGCGCGCGACCTCCGCCGTGTTCGTGACCCAGCTCACCCCGTCCTGCCTCATCCCGGCGCAGACGATTTTAGGCGGTTTTCGGGCCAAGTGAAATCCGCAACGAGACGGCTGGGGATAGAAGCCGCCATCAGTCGATGCTCGCCAGCGTCGTGAACAGGGTCCGGCGTGCGGCCCAGCCGGTCACCGCGGCGATCACCACGGCCTGCAGCGCGATCGCGACATAGCCGAGCGGGCGCAGCGAGAACGTCCCCAGCAACGCCGCGAACTGATCGCCGACGGGGGTGCCGGAGAACCAGTTGGCGATCGACTCAGAGAATCCGAATCCGAGCATCGCAAGGCCGCCGCCGATCACGCCCCCCTCCAGTCCGAGCTGCAGGAAGTGCCGCAGGAAGTGATTGGCGATGTAGCGGTCGCCGGCGCCGACGAAGTGCAGCACCTCGACGATCGGCCGGTTCGCGGCCATCGCGCCGCGGGTCGCGAACGACACCGAGATGATGGTGGCCGCGATCACCAGCACGAGAATGCCGAAGCCTGCAAACAGGGTCGCGCCGGTCATCGAGCGCATCCGCTCGATCCAGGCGCGATGGTCGTCCACGCTGGCGGTCGGCGCAACCTGGGTCACGCGGGTGCGCAGGGCGTTGAGATCGAAGCTGGTGCCGGGCTGGACGCGCGCAATGATCACGCGCGGCACCGGAAGCTCGTCGAACGACAGGCCGCTGCCGAGCCACGGCTCCAGCAGCTTGCTGGATTCCTCCTTGGTGAAGGGCCGGACCTCGACGATGCCCGACTGCCCCCGCATCGCGTCCGTCACCAGGGCAATGTCACGCTCGATGTCGCGGCCGGCCTTGGGACGGACCTGGACCGTGATCTCGCTCGCCACCTCCGACTGCCACTCGGCCGCGGACTCGCTGACCAGCAGCACGCCACCGGTCGTGATCGAGGCCAGGAAGGTCATGATCGCGACCACGGCGACCAGCGCGCGGCCCGCGATCGAGGCGCGCGGCACGATCGGCGACACGATGCGGGCCTGCGCCGGCAGTTGCGGGCGGTCGTCGCCGAGATCGACCAGAAGGCCGCGATCGTCTACGCTACTCATAGATGTGCAATCGTCCCTGATGCAGCACCAGCCGGCGGGCCTCGTATTGGTCCATCAGCGTGATGTCATGGGTTGCGATGATCACCGCCGTGCCCGAGCGGTTCAGCTCGATGAATAGCCGCAGAAGGCGGCGACCCAGTGTCGGATCGACGTTGCCGGTCGGCTCGTCCGCGAGCAGCAGCTGCGGCCGCGAGATCACGGCGCGCGCGATCGCCGCGCGCTGCTTCTCGCCGCCCGACAGGATCGGCGGCAGCGCATCCATGCGCTCGCCGAGGCCGACCCATTTCAGGAGGTCGATGACCTCCTTGCGGTAGCTCGACTCGTCGCGGCCCATGACCCGAAACGGCAGCGCCACGTTCTCGTAGGTCGTCATGTGGTCGAGCAGCCGGAAATCCTGCAGCACGATGCCGATGCGCTTGCGCAGATCGGCGATCTCCTCCTTGCTGAGCAGCGAGATGTCGTAGCCGAACAGATTGACCAGGCCGCGGGTCGGCCGCAGCGACAGGAACAGCAGCTTCAGCAGCGAGGTCTTGCCGGCGCCCGACGGGCCGGTGAGAAACTGGAAGGAATGGGCCGGAACCTGGAAACTGAGGTCGCGGAGGATCTCCGGCCCCAGTCCATAGCGCAGCCCAACATTTTCGAACCGAACCAAAGCGTCAGCTCCGTTCGACCGCGTGCGCGGCAGACCCGCACGCTCCAAGCTCAGCGGTACGATGGCCCGATTGAGCGCCCGTTATGGTTTCCGGTTCGTTAACGGTCGCCGTGTACCATTGGCGCGATTGAGTTCCGAAGTTCGTCGACATGGCGGTCCTTGTAGCACGAACTGTCGGAAACAAAGCGGCAATGGCCGTTGGAGAACCGGCGCGATGTTCATCGTTTGCCCTCATTGTACGACATCTTATGCCATCGACTTGGCAACCCTGGGTATGGCCGGCCGCAGCGTACGCTGTTCCCGTTGCAAGGAGGTCTGGCTGGCGCGACCGGAGGATGCGGTCGAGGCGCCCGCCCCCATGCCTGCCATGGCGGAGGCCGGCGCGGCCGCCGCGCCGCGTGACGCCGCCGACGAGTGGGAAGCCCTCGCCCGCCAGGAAGACGACGACGACGGACGCCAGCCCGAGGTGGAAAGTCCGCCGCTGGCCGCCGGCTGGCCCGAGGACGCGCTCGCCGAGCCCGAGGACGACACCGAAGAGGCCGAGCAGCCGGTGCAGAGCGGGGCTTCGCGCCTCGCCGGTCTCCGCACGCTCATCAGGCGCCCGAAATTGCCGGATGTCCCAGGCCATAGGCTGTTGAACCTGCCGGTGCTGACGGCCGCCATGGCGGCGCTCACGATTGCGCTGGTGGTGTGGCGCGCCGACGTCGTCAGGCTGCTGCCGCAGACGGCGTCGTTCTACAAGCTGGTCGGGCTCGAGGTGAACCTGCGCGGCCTGAGCTTCAAGGACGTGAAGGTCGCGACCGAAACCGTCGACGGCAAGCCGGTGCTGGTGATCGAGGGGACGATCGTCAGCCTGACGAAGAAACCGGTCGACCTGCCGCGGCTGCGCTTCAGCGTCCGTGACGCGCAGGGCACCGAGATCTACGCCTGGAACACCCTGCTCGAGCAGACCGCGCTCAAGCCCGGTGAGCGCACGACGTTCAAGTCGCGGCTCGCCTCGCCCCCTCCCGAAGGCCGCAATATCGATATACGGTTCTTCAACCGGCGCGATCTCGCCGCCGGCAGTGCATGATGGTTCCGGTCTCGTGGGTCGCCCGCGGGGCCCACGACACGGAGACGAAACGACATGTCGCGCGTGCTGATCGCCGACGACGAAGATTCGATGCGGACCTTGGTCGCGCGCGCCATTGCCATGGATGGACATGAGATCGTGACGGCGCAGGACGGTGCCGAGGCACTCGACATCCTGACGCGCGAGGCCGGCGCCTTCGACCTGTTGCTGACCGACATCCAGATGCCCATCATGGACGGCATCGCGCTGGCACTGTCGGCGGCGCGCGATTTTCCCGACCTGACCATCCTGCTGATGACCGGCTTTGCCCATCAGCGCGAGCGGGCGTCGAATCTCAGCGCAATCGCTCACGACGTCATCACCAAGCCGTTCTCGGTCGCCGACATCCGCACCGCGGTGGCCGATGCGCTGGCGTCGAAGGCGGCGAAGGCGTAGGAGGCGCCTGCGCGAAGCGTCGCCTGCCAGACGCCGGATGGCTCGCGCATTGGGATCTGCTCTTAGCTGCGATCCGTGGTCTTCCTGCATTCCTTCGCTGCCGTCCCTGCGAACGCAGGGCCCCATAACCACCGGCGGCTGTTGAAACACGACGCTGGTCCCCCATCGTGTGCAATGACATCGTCCTGTGGTTATGGGTTCCGGGTCAGCACCACGCCGTCGCTTCGCGCCGTCGTGGCTTGCCCGGGACGACAGTTACATTTTGGCGCACGCCTGCATTCCCGCGGCGTATCTCGCCCGAGCTCTGCCGGTCGTCGTCGCCCTCAACAGGTCGGAGGGCGCAGGGAATGCCGGGTGAAGGCCTCACCCATGGCCCGCCTGCGAAAAAAATGCAGGCGGCAGGTACCAC
>NZ_JBNPUD010000029.1:0-22997 GCF_051167995.1 Bradyrhizobium sp. HKCCYLRH3073 | reverse complement strand
TCCCTCTTGCTGCCACAGGTCATCCTCGGAATGCCTGTCACTGAGATTATCGTGTCTCACTTGAGGGGTGCAGTCCACTGCCCTCGACGGGCGCCCATATGGTTATGACGCATTCGCCATCGGCAAGGCGGTGCTGTTTCACGTTAGCCAGGAGCGGTTCGAGGCGCTCATCAACGAGAGCAACGAGTATTATTCTGCGTTTGTTCGAATGGTCTGCGATCACCTGCGCGTGTCGATGCAGAACCTGATCATTCTCCGCAATCGGCGTCCACTTCACCGGCTTGCGCAGGAATTGCAGAGGCTCGCAGAGAGTCACGGGCGACAGACCAAGAAAGGGTTGGTCATCGATTTGCGATTGTCGCAGGAGGATCTTGCGGTGATGATTGGGGTCGGCCGGCAGACGATCAATCGTCTGCTCAAGAGTCTCGAGCAGGATGGGATTGCGACGGCAAAGTACGCGTCGGTCACGATTCATGACCTGGAGGCGATCGAACGCCTCAGCTCGAGCGACCCCGTGGAGAGCTAGACGTCACCAGGCCAAGGCAAGCTTTGCGCTCGGGTTTCCCTGTCTGGCACCGAGCCCCGCGTATTCCAGCGGCGGCCGCGCCTGAACTAAAAGATGCCGCTCTTCGGTCCGGTTTGTTCAAGGCGTCATCTCGAGAGAGGGCTTCCCTCGGTGTGGCGACCGCGAGGACGCCAAGCTTCCACGAGATCGCGCAGTGGAAGCGCGATAACGATCCTTCCGCTCGCAGGTCACAGAATTTCGATAAGCCGCTGAAAGGACGCCGTAATCGGCCTTCAACCCTGATCCCCGCCGCCTACTACCTTCCGCCTATGAGAGCCGGGCCGCGCTGATGCTGTAATCGCCCCGGTGCTTGCACCGCGACTGCTCATCTGGGGCCTCGCGCGCACGCGTCATACGAACACAACAAAGACATAGGCGGAGGGAACTGATGAATTTCACGAGCAGGAGATTCTTGGCTGGCATCTCGACGGTTGCCTTCCTTGTCGCCGGCACGTTGGGCGTCCGCGCCAACGACTCGGCGCTGAAGGCCGCCAGCGAGCCCGGCGCCTGGGCGATGGCCGGACATGACTACGGCAACACCCGGTTCAGCCCGCTCAAGGAGATCAACACCGAGAACGCCGGTAAGCTGTCGCTGGTCTATTCGTTCTCACTGGCCTCGCTGCGCTCGAACGAGGCCTCGCCGATCGTGATCGGCAACACGCTCTACGTCTCGACGTCGTGGGGTCCGAAATACGTCTACGCGCTGGATGCCGCGACCGGCGCGCGCAAATGGACCTATGAGCCGGAGATTCCGGACGATACGCTGCAATATGCCTGCTGCGACGTGAACAGCCGCGGCATCGCCTATGCCGACGGCAAGCTGTTCGTCGGCCGGCTCGACGGCAAGCTGAGCGCGCTCGATGCCGCCACCGGCAAGGAGCTGTGGACCTCGAAGGTGGTCGACTACAAGCAGGGATCGGTGATCACCTCGCCGCCGCTGGTCGTGCGCGACAAGGTCATCACCGGCTTCGGCGGCGGCGAGTATGGCGTCCGCGGCTCGCTGCAGGCCTACGACATCAACTCCGGCAAGCTGGTCTGGCAGACCTACACGGTGCCTGCGCCCGGCGAGCCCGGCAGCGAGACCTGGAAGGGCGACACCGGCTTGCATGGCGGCGGCGCAGCCTGGCTGGTCGGCTCCTACGATCCGAAGAGCGACACGGTCTATTGGGGCACCAGCAACCCCGGTCCCTGGAACACCGCCGTGCGCTCGACCGGCAATGGCGATTTCGGCAAGCTGACCAATCTGTATACGGCGTCCACGCTGGCGCTCGATCCGAACACCGGCAAAATCAAGTGGCACATCCAGACCACGCCTGCCGATGCCTGGGACTATGACGGCGTCAACGAAGCCATCCTCGCCGATCTCAAGGTCGGCGGCGCAGCCGTTCCGACCTTGATGAAGGCCGATCGCAACGGCTTCTTCTTCGTGGCCAATCGAGAGACCGGCAAGGTGATCTCGGCCGAAAAGTACGTCTTCGCCAACTGGGCGCAGAAATGGGACATTTCGACCCTGCGCGCGGTCGAGGACCCGGACAAGCGGCCGGGCCCTGGACATCCCGTCAAGGACGTCTGCCCGAACCTGATCGGCGGCAAGAACTGGCAGCCGATGTCGTACAATCCGGACACCGGCTTGGTCTACATCCCGACCAACAATGTCTGCATGGACTGGGCGGTCAGCGACGTCTCGTACAAGCGCGGCGTGTTCTATCTCGGTGCGGAATTCCCGACCAAGGAAGGCCCCGGCGGATTCCTCGGTGAGCTCATCGCCTGGGATCCCGTGAACAACAAGAAAGTCTGGTCGATCCAGGAAGACCTTCCGTTCAACGGCGGTACGCTCAGCACCGCCGGCGGTCTGGTCTTTTCCGGTAATCTGCACGGCGATTTCCGCGCCATCGACGCCAAGACCGGCAAGATCCTGTGGAAGAAGAATCTCGGCTCCGGCATCGGGGCCGGTCCGGTGACCTATTCGGTCGACGGCAAGCAATACGTCGCCGTCGTCGTTGGTCGCACCGCCTCGATCCCGGCGTTCCTGGGCGAGATCGGCAAGAAGATGACAAACGCGGCTCCCGAGGGCGGCGCCCTGTTCGTCTTCGCCGTCCAATAGCCGCAGAGTTCACGACGGCCACGCGTGTCCCCGGCCGCGGGGACACGCGCAGCGTTCGGCCAATCCGCATCAAGCGGACGAAGGAAGGCGGCCCGCTCGCGAGACCGAGCCGTACCATATAAACAGATAAACAAGACCTGAGGGATCGAGGATGCGCCTGAATCGCCGTCAGACTGGCTCGAATGGGCGGGCCGCCGCCGTACTGGCAGCACGCGCGACGGCTCTCGTCGCCTTGATGGCCGCCACCCCGCTGGCCTCGTCGGCTGCGGGTCTGGCCAACGAGGCGGAGCCGCTGCGGCTTTGTGCCGATCCGACCAATCTTCCGTTCTCGAGCAACAATCCAACGCAGCCGGGATTCTATCTCGAGGTCGGTCAGGCGCTGTCACAGCAACTCGGCCGCCCCGTGGCCTATGACTGGTACAAATCCTATTTCGGCAAGCGAACCGTGCGCGTGACGCTGCTGGGCAAGCAGTGCGACGCGATGATCGGCCTGCCGCTGTCAGCGGACTTCATGGGACCGGCCGTGATCTTCTCGAAGAAGATCGCGACCGAAACCTACGCACTCGTCAGCAGCGGGACGCTCATCGTCCACAGCATCGACGATCTCCGAGGCAAGCGTGTCGCCGTGCAATACCAGACCACGCCGCAAAACCTGCTGGCCCAACGCGACGACATCGAGAAGGTGACGGTGCTGACGCCGGACGAGGGCCTTGCGGCGCTGGCCCAGGGCAGGGCCGATGTCGCCTTCGTTTGGGGGCCGATTGCAGGCTGGCTGAACAAGACGACGTACCAGAGCGGCTTCCGGATCCAGCCGGTCGAGGGCGACGGGCTGTCCTGGGATGCCGCGATCGGCCTTGCCAAGAGCTCCGGCCAACTGCGCGATCAGATCGACGCCGCATTGCCGCAGCTCGCGCCGCGGATCGCCGAGCTCGCGGTCAAATACGGGCTGCCGAGCGAGCCGTCGATCAGGCTCGGCGCCGTGCCGCGCCCGATCAAGCTGGCGTCGACAACTGACCCTGCTCAGCTTCTCCGTCAGCCGGTCGCCGAGGCCGTCGTGACCAGCGTTTCGGACTCGACTGCGAGCGAGTCGAAGACCGAGGCGGTGACGCTAGGCAAAGAGATCTTCAATGGCACCTGCGCCCACTGTCACGGACCCGACGCCGTGCAGGCAGAACGCCGGATCGACCTGCGACGGCTGCAGACCCGCTACGGTGAGGACATGCGCGACAAATTTTGGACCACCGTGCATGAAGGCCGTCCTTCCAAGGGCATGCCCGCCTGGAAGGAGGTCTTTACCGACGACCAGTTCGAGAGCATCTATACATTCCTGCTGACCGTGCAGTCTTCAGAAACGGCAAATTGAGGGAGGGACACCGGCCCACATGATCTGCCGGATCCCCCGGCACGTGCTGGCAGCGAGTGAAGGTCGGACATGACGCGTTTTCTGATCATCGACGATCATCCCCTGTTTCGCGAAGCTCTCGGCAATGCGGTGCGTCTGGCGCATCCTGACGCCGAGATCTTCGAGGCGCTGTCGATTGCCGATGCCCTCAGCACCCTTGCGCTCGAACCCGACATCGACCTGGCGCTGCTCGATCTGACGCTGCCCGATGCCATGGGCTTCTCGGGATTCCAGCGGCTTCGCGCCGCCCATCCGCGGCTTCCGGTCGCGATCGTCTCGAGTGACGAGGACCAGAACGTGGTGCGCGAGGCGCTTTCGCTCGGCGCGGCCGGCTATCTGCCGAAGTCGACCTCGAAGCGCGAGCTGACGTCCGCGATCGAGCGCGTGCTCAGCGGCTCGATCTCGGTCCCGAAAGACTTCGTGCCCGCGGTCGAGCGCCACGGGAAGGGCTCATCTCGCGCGCTGCAGGCGCGTCTCGAGGAGCTGACGCCGCAACAGCTTCGCGTCCTCGACCTGATCAGGCGTGGCTATCAGAACCGGGAAATCGCCGGCGAGCTTCAGCTTGCGGAGTCGACCGTCAAGGCGCACATCACCGAGATCCTGAGAAAACTCCGCCTGTTCAGCCGCAACAAGGCCATCATCGAGATCGGCAAGATCGCGCTGAACGCGCCGGCCGACCGTCAGGGATCGCGCACCGCTTCGGGCAGAAAACACCTGTAGCGGAATTGTTGCGCCGCAAGACTTCACGGCCACCGCAGGCGTGGCGACGTCGATGGCGTCTTGGTCGTTGATTGATGCCAGCCAACGCGATATCGCTGATGCTCCGGTTCTGACGTTCCTTCGAAGACGCGGCGCGCACGCTGGTTGAATGTCGGATCCGCGACACTGAATAAGCCGGACTTTCGATCTGGCCGGGGAGGGGACAGGCACGTGGCTCGATTGCTCATCGTCGAGGACCATCCGCTGTTTCGCGAGGCGCTGGAGAGCGCGATCCGCGCCGCTCTGGCTGACGCCGAGATGCGCGAGGCGACGTCCGTCGACGTGGCCGTTGGGCTTCTTTCATCTCCGCCGAGATTCGACCTGATCCTGCTCGACCTCTCGACGCCCGGAACGACCGGACTCTCCGGCGTCATCCGCATCCGCAAGACCGCGCCGCGCACGCCGATCCTGGTCGTTTCCGCGCATCGGGACCCGGACCTCGTCGCCCACGTGCTCGCGCTGGGTGTCTCCGGCTACATCTCGAAATCGACTTCGAAGCAGCAGCTTGCCGAGGCAATCAACGCCGTGCTGCGCGGCGAGGTCCATGTTGAAGGCGGCTCCCTCTGCGCCGGCGCGCGCCGTGGCCGGCTTCCTGCTCAGGACCTCCTGAAGCGTCTTCACGAGCTGACGCCGCAGCAGCTGCGCGTGCTCGACCTTATCCGCCGTGGACTGCAGAACAAGCAGATCGCCTATGAGCTCGGGATCTGCGAGACGACAGTGAAGGTCCACGTCTCGGAGATCCTGCGCAAGCTTCGCGTCATGAGCAGGACCAAGGCCATCATCGAGATGGAAAAGATCGACTTCGTGAACCTCATCAGCGAGCCGCGCACGCCAGCTCGGGCGAACGGCGCTGAAGCGCTCATGACAGCAAGAACGACAACAGCGCGCGAAGCTCCGCAGGCCTGACCGGCTTGGTCAAGATCTCGAGCCCGTATTGGCTTGCTTCCCTGGCTGCGTCTTCGGAATAGTCGGCGGTCACGATCATGGCCGCAACATCTCGGCCAAGGAATTGCCTGATGTCCCGGATGGCGGCAAGCCCGCTCTCGTCGCCATCCAGGTGCAGATCCGCGATGATCGTCTCAGGGACTGCGCCGAGCGCACTCAAACGCTGCAAGGCGTCATTCAACGACGCTGTAGCTACGACGTCGCAGCCCCATTTTTCCAGCAGACTGACCATGGCCTCGGCGGTGGCCAGGTCGTTTTCGATCAGCAGGATCTTGGCGCCTTCGAGCCCGCCATAGTCGTGGTCGACGTGATCCGCGGGATGTGGATCCGGCAGTACGGCTGCCGGGTCTGCGCGGTCGAGCTCGAGCTTGAATGTGGACCCATGTCCAACCCGCGAAGCCAGCCTGACCTCATGGTCCAATGCCTTGGCGAAGCGACGAACGATCGACAGGCCCAGCCCAAAACCGGCCTGATCCTCGGCGCTCGGCCGACCGCGCTGGAATTCGAGAAAGATCGCTTCTTGTTGCGGCTTGGGAATCCCCGGGCCGGTGTCGTGGACCTCGATGCGAACCCGGCCCGCTCCCGGCCCCGGCCGGCATCCCATGACGACGCCGCCCTGCCGTGTGTAGCGCAGGGAGTTGGCGAGGAGGTTCTGCAAGATGCGCCGCAGCATCATGGCATCCGAGACCACGGCGATCGAGCACGGACAAATGCGCAGGGACAACCCGCGTTTGGCCGCGATCGGGGCGAATTCGCGTTCGAGCGGCTCGAACAGGGTCGAGAGCAGAACGGGCCTGACATCGGGGCGCAGGGCTCCGGCATCGAGCTTGGCAATCTCCAGCAGGGATCGCAGCAGATCCTCGAGCATGGCCAGCGAATGGTCGACCTGGCCGACCATGGCCGTTCCGCGATCGGACGAGACCTCGTCCGCCAAGGTCGAGAGCGTGAGCCGCGCGGCGTTGAGCGGCTGAAGCAGATCATGCGTGACGGAGATGAGAACCGAGGATTTCAGGGAGCTCGCCGCTTCAGCCTGCTGCTTGGCCCGAAAGAGGTCCTTGTTGGCGGTTTCGATCGAACGCAGCGCATCACGCAGCTGGCGCGTTCGCTCGCGCACCTGCTGATCGAGCGCAATCGCCGTTTCGAACAGTGAGAACGCGTTGAACTGCTGGTCCATCGAGCGTTCGACCCGGGACATCAGCGCGGCGTTGATCTTCCTGAGCTTGGCCGCCTCGCGCTGCAGGTCTTCCGGAGACGCCGCGGCGGTCATTGCTGCGTCGCTCCACGTCTACCGATCGCGACCCCGGTCAGCGTCTGATTGACATGCATTGAACCGTACTGCTCGCCATAGGTATGGAACCCGACGATCCGGTTGTCGCGATAGAGCTCGGACATTTCCCGCGCAAACTGATGCTGCTCCGCGTCAAGACGCCTGAGGATGCACTCGAAACCGATGAAGATCGAGACCTCGCCGATCTCGTCGCGGACCTCGGCCAGCATCTCGCGGGCGGCCGCCACGGAATTGCGTGACCTCGCCGCCGTCAGCACCATGCCTTCGTCGATCGCGCAGAAGAACCGGAGTGAGCCGTCAGGGCTGACGCGCTGAATCGAGCGCGCGAAATAGGAGCCGCCGACTCGCACCAGGACCGGATGGGCTGCAAACAGGAACGGGTCGAGCTCGGAATCGGCGATTCCGATCGCGCGGCAATATTCCTCCGCCGCCGGCTCGGCATTGAGCTGCTTGACGATGCGCTGCTCGAGATCGGCCTCCGTCACCACCATCTTGGTCGAGGTCGGCTCGAAATTGTCGCATTTGAACAGCCGGAACGGCAATGACGTCCTGATCAGGATCAGCACAGCCATGTCCGTGTGGGCCTTGCCGTCGTGAAAGACCCAGGTGCGCTCGAACCGCAGACCATCGCCGGCCGACCCGCCAACCAGGGGAATATTGTCGAGCGAGGCGTAGATCGCCGACATGATCGCCTCTTCGCGCTGGCACATGCCGTCGATCAGGACGAGTCCGAATACGCCGTCGTCGTCGCGACCACCGTGCCGCGACAGATCCTGCCTCAGCTGGTTGCCGAGGCGACGTCCTTCATCGACGCGAAAGCCCGACAACCCGAAGATGGGCTGTGCGAATACCGTGAAATCTTCGGCGGCAAATCCGAGAGCGACGACACTGTTGTCGTCCCAGCCATCGGGCGACAGCTCTCCGGCCGTCGTACAGCCGTATACGGGGATGTCCGCGAGACGGGTCGTCACCTCCACCATGAACTCGTTTGGATCGTAGTGGGGCGACAGGAAGATCAGCACCATCGCCAACCCGTCGGCCGGCAACTGGCTGCAAATGTCGGCCGCCGCAGCGGCCTCCGTTGCAGCCTTGGACTTTGCAGCAGTCACGCCAGACGGACGCGGGGGCCGAGGATCGGCGTCTCCCATCGGGCACCTCCCGGAACGACACTTTGGGTTGTTGGTGATCGTTCGTTTTTTTAGAAGATTAGGCCAATTGAGCAGCAACGGCAACTGCGCGGCTTGATCCAGAACAAGGACTTGGGCCGGGCTGTCGTCCGATCATCTGCCCGGATCTGCTCACCGCGCCTGGCCGGGGGGCTGGCCCGCGCCCGCTCCGGATCGAAAAGGGAAAGATCTCGCATGCTCCGCCGCATCGTTCTTGTCGCCGTTCTCGTCAGCCTGGCACCGAGCGCCCGCGCGCTCGACGGAAATCCGGTCGCCGGGGAAGGCATTTTCCAGCGCATCTGCCATAACTGCCACTCTGCCGAGATCGGCGTCAACAAGGTCGGCCCGAGCCTCTGGAACATCGTTGGACGCCAGCCAGCGGCCGTGCCGGACTACGCCTATTCGGAGAGCATGAAAAAGAACAACGCGCCTTGGACCGCAGCGGCACTGGATGCCTATATCGCCGATCCTCGCGGGGACGTTCACGGGGTCAAGATGTATTTCAAAGGATTGGCGGACGCGAAGGAGCGGGCCGACGTCGTCGCCTATCTCTCGACACTGAGATAGCGCGGCCGGGGAAGCTTGCGATTTTGCGGACGCTGCTGACCCGCGATGTTCGAAAGTAGCCTCTCACCGGCTACGGCTGGCGTCGTTGGCGCGCCGGCCCAGGGCATCTTGCCACGGTGATTTCCTGCTCCACTGGCTTCGTGCCGTATGCCGCTGCGGTCGCTTTGCGGGCACCAGTCATGTCAAGATGAGCCTGGATCACCCTTCTTTCGAAGTGCGAGCTTCAGGGCGGCGCCCCCAATTCGCGAATCCTCGATCCACAGTCGGCCATCATAGAGGCTGGTCAGGTCGCGGGCGATCGCCAGACCGAGCCCAGTGCCCGGCTTCGCGTCGTCAAGTCTCGTGCCCACGTCGAACACGCGCATTCGATGTTCGGCCGGAATGCCGGGCCCGTCGTCCTCCACCGTGATCAAGACGGAGCTGTCGAGATCCTCGATCGAAACCACGACGCGGTCACGTGCCCATTTTGCCGCGTTGTCGAGCAGGTTGCCGATGAGCTCGGTCAGATCGTTGGTATCGCAGGCAACGACGATGTCGGTTGCTCCTTCGACTTCGAACCGCCGGTCGTGCCCCGGGCTGAATTGCGAGTAGGTATTGATGATGCTTCTCAAGACGTCGGCGACGACCGCAAACGCACCTGCATTCGCGATCGTGGAGGCCTTTGCGCGCGCCGTCTGGTAGTCGATGAGCAGCGCCATGCGCGAGCACTGTTCCGACAGGATCTGCGCGTGGCCCTCCTGACCGGATGCTTTCAGCCGTGCGGCCTCCTCGTCGAGGATTGCCAGAGGCGTCTTCAGCGCGTGCGCAAAGCTTCCTGCGAGCACGCGAGCGCGATCGACCATGCTGAGATTTGCCGTGATCATTCCGTTCAGTTCGGTAACGAGCGGCATGATTTCCTCCGGCAGGTCCTCGGGCAGGCGTGTGGCCTTGCCGCTGCGCACGTCCACGATGGCGCGGCTCATCCGTTGCAGCGGCCGCAGGCCGTAGGCGACCTGAGCGTAGGCGGTGCCAACCATGGCGAGGGCCAGCAGACCCAGCGTCGCCATCAGTGTCAGATTGAGGTGCTCCATCTCGTCACTGATCAGTCGCTCGTCGGCACCGATTCGGATTTCGACGGGCTGCCCGAGACGAGACGGCTCGCTGATGTTTCGGACCATCCGCATCGGCCCGGTCGGTCCTTCCACATTCGCCAGCGCCGTGGAGGGAGGCAGCGAGCCCTCGCGGGTCTGGTCGGGCGTGACTGAAAGAGAGAGGTCGTCCTGTAGCGAGGGCGAACGCACGGTCTCGCCGTTCTGCAGGATGACCTGCCAATACATTCCGGATTTGGCCGGAGAGAAACGCGGATCGCTCAGATTGCGGGCGATGAACAGCCGCTGCGCTGCGTCGAGCTCGACGAGATCGGCGAGCTCGCGGGCATGATCCAGCAGGTCATGATCAAAATGGGCCTCGACGACACGGCGAATGACGATCGAGAGCCCGAGCCCGCTGGCGAACAAGACGATGGAAATCCAGATCGCGGCGACCGCGATCATCCGGGCTCGGAAGTTGCGGCTGAACATGGCTCTATCCGAAGCGATATCCCATGCCCCTGACGGTGCGAATGCAGTCACGTCCCAGCTTTCTCCTGAGCCGGGCAATGTAGACCTCGACCGTATTGGAGTCGCGATGGTCGCTGCTCGGATAGATGTGCTCCAGCAGCTCGGTCTGCGACACGATATGATCGGCGCGGCGCATGAGGAACTCGAGCACGCGCAACTCGAGTGCAGTCAGGTCGACGATCTCCCCGTCCTTCTTGACCAGGCCAGCCGCCGCGTTGAATTCGATCTGTCGGAGGCGGAGCACGGCCTCCGGTCTGCTGGAAACCCGACGGAGCAGCGATTTGACCCGCGCGACGAGCTCCTGGGCCTTGAAGGGCTTTTCGAGATAGTCGTCCGCGCCTGCGTTCAGGCCGTTGACACGCTCGACCCAGCCGCTGCGGGCGGACAGGATCAGCACCGGCAGCGTGTGCCCGGTATGACGCCAGCGTTGCAGCACGTCGAGGCCCGAAATGCACGGCAGGCCGAGGTCGAGGACCGCGGCATCATAGGGCTGGCTGTTGCCCAGCATCCAGCCCTGCCTGCCATCGGTGGCGAGATCCGCCTCGAAACCGGCATCGGCCAGGCTTTCCCTGATGCGCTCCGCGTAGACGGGCTCGTCCTCTATGAGCAGAATGCGCATTGCCATTCCTCCGGTTGCCGAACGGGTTCCGACGATGCGGACACGCGGATCGGGCCCTCGAACGCTATGGATTGATCCCGAGCTCTTTGGCTGCGTCAGCTATGCGCGTGCGCTCCGGGGCGTCCTCCGCAAAGACCGACAGTGCGCGTTGCAGCGACTGTTTCGCCGCCTCGACGTCACCCAGCACCACCCGCGAGCGGATCAACTTGATCCAGCCTTCTGCATCGCGCGGTGATTGTTCGAGTCGGCTCGCAAGGCCATCCACCATGCCCCGGATCATGAGGTTGCGATCCTGTGTGGACATGCTTTCCGCCTTGCGGATGTCCTCGGCGCGGGGGCCGCGCGGCTCCGCCGGCTCGCTCTGCGCGGTCTTGCCGGAGCGCAGGAGTTCCTGCATGCGCTCGGCGGACAGGTTCGGCCGGGCAGGCGATGGCGAGCCGTCATCCTCCCCGAGCTCGCGACGAAGCGCGCCGAGCCGCTGCTTGAGATCAGGCAGCCACGGCTCGTTCGGATCGGCCTCCGATACGATCGCCGTCCAGTCGGCCATCGCACCCCGTTTGTCTCCATCCTGTTCTTTCACGACGCCGATGAAGAAACGGGCGCGCGCGTCCTTGGGATCCAGTTTGAGTGTTTCGTCGAAATCCGCGCGGGCTTCGGAGTTGACGGTGCCGTCCGCGGCCCGCACCAGCGCTTCGCCCCGCGCGCTGCGGTACTCTGCCGAGCTTGGCCGCAGCTCCATTGCGCGCGCATAGGCCTGCGCCGCCTCCGCAAAGCGCTCGATGTTGAACAAGGACCAGCCCAGCAGCCGCCATCCGTCCGCATCCCTGGGATTTCGCTCCAGTCGGGTCTGCACACGCTGGATCATCTCTTCGACCGGCGGCAGTCCGCTGCCCTGCTGCGGGCGGTCGCGACCGTCCTGGCCGGCCATCTGCTCCAACGACGCAATGGCCTGGGTGCCGGCGTCCGTTCGCGCTTCGCCAACCGACTTCAGCGTCGTGCCGCCGGCGGTCTGGACCGGCGCGGCCGCGGGGACATCCGGGTTTCCGATGACCGCGTACAGGACGACCGAGCCGAACACCACGGTCATCGTGACGACGGCGAGCGCAAATTTTCGTTCGGAGCTGGTGAGGGAGGGCGCCGGCGGCTGTTCGGCGGCGGCTGCGGCGAGAATGCGCCGCTTGATCTCGCTGGCCGCGTTCTCGCCATCCGACTTGTCGATCAGGCCGCGTGCGGTTTCGCTCTCGATCTCGCGGAGCTGGTCGTGGTGGACGGCAAGTCCCTGAGCCGAAGCCAACCGTCTCCGCTCGTAGCTGCGGATGAATGGCGTCGATATGAGCACGGCGGCCACGGAAATCATCGCCGTCAGGATCAGCCACAGCATCATGAAAGGCTCCGTCGATCGAGGATCGCCTCGAAGGCTTCGAGTTCGTCGGCGCTGAGCGGAGCGACGTGCTCCGCCTCGGGCGCACTCGCATTGGCTGCCGCCCGGCGCACGTAGCGGCCGAAGCCGACGGCGGCCGTGAGCAAAGCGAGCAGGGGACCGATCCACAGCGCGATCGTATTCCACTGTAAGGGAGGCTTGAGCAGGACGAAGTTGCCGTAGCGTGCGACCAGGAAGTCCACCGCCTGCCGGTCGCTGTCGCCGGCCTGCAGGCGATCGCGCAGCAGCACCCTCAGATCATGCGCCAACGGAGCGTTGGAGTCGTCTATGCTCTGATTCTGACAAACGACGCAGCGCAGCTCCTGGCCCAGCGCGCGCGCGCGGGCCTCCAGCCCCTCGTCGCGCAACATTTCGTCGGGAAGCACCGCACGAGATGGCGACCAGGTCGCCGTCAGCACGAGCGAGCTGACGAGAAGCGCTTCGGCCGCGCGCTTGATCCGCCGGCAGTTCATGACTCGCTCCTGAGTGCCTTCAGCAGAGGTTCGAAATCGTCACGCCATACATCTTCGGTCAGCGGGCCGGGATAGCGGAAGCGGATGCGGCCGGCCCGATCGATCACGAAGGTTTCGGGAACGCCGGTCACGCCAAGATCGATGCCGGTCCGGCCGGACTCATCGGAGCCGACACGGGCATAGGGACTGCCATGCTTGGCAAGCCACCGTTTGCCGTCGTTCCGATCGTCCTTCCAGTTCAGCCCATAGATCGGGATCGCGGAGCTCGCCGCGAGCTTGAGCAGCATGGGATGCTCGACGCGACATCCGGGGCACCAGGATGCGAACACGTTGAGCAGGACCACGTCGCCCTGCAGGTCGGTACTGGCAAGACCGCCGCCCTTGCCGTCGAGCGACGCGAGCTGGAAACGCGGGGTCGGCTTGTCGATCAGGGTCGAGGGCATCCGCTGCGGATCGTTGGTCAGGCTGAAAGCCAGTCCAGCGGCCAGTGCGACGAAAACCGCGAGCGGTATGAGATAGGGTAGGCGCGGCATATCTCGTCCTATTCAGCAGGAACGACAGTCGGTACGGCCCGCATCGACCGTCGCGGAGCACCGACACGAAATCTCCGGTCGGCCAGCGAGATGAAGCCGCCGCAAGCCATCATCAGGGCGCCGATCCAGACCAGCGGCACCAGAGGGTGATAGTAGCTGCGCACCGCCCACGCGCCCTTGTCGTCGGGATCGCCGAGCGTCACGTAGACGTTCCAGAGCAGGTTGGTTCGAATGCCGGCGGCGGTCGTCTGCTGCTGTCTGACGGGATAGAAGCGACGCTCGCTGGAAAGCTGCGTGAACGGTTTGCCGTTCCGCGTGATGTCGAACGTGCCACGCTCGGCTTCGTAGTTGGGGCCTGGAAATTTTCCGATCGAGCGCAACTTGATGTCGTAGCCCGCGAGCTGCAGGCTCTGGCCCGGCCGCAGCATCTGCACCTTCTCGCTGGCCCACGCGGTCATCCCGGTAATGCCTGCGACGGTGACGCCCATTCCCGCATGGGCCAGCACCAGGCCGTAGACCGCGAGCGGGGTGGTGCGCGCGAGGTTGAGCGAGGTCGCCAGGGGAGTCGTCATGCCGAGGCGGACGCGATGAGCCAGCACCATCAGCGAGCCGATCACGAGCCAGACGGCGATGCCGAAGAAGAACGCGACCAGGAAACGCTGTCCGAACGTCGCGATGAGGATCGCGACAGCAATGAATGCCGCAAGTCCTCCGGCCAGGCGGAGTCGTTGCAGGGCCGCAACGAGGAGATCGCGCTTCCATTTCAGAACCGGGCCGATCACCATGGCAAGCAGCAGCGGAACCATGATCGGAACGAACGTCAGGTTGTAGTAGGGAGGGCCGACGGAGATCTTGTCGTTTCCGAGCATGTCGACGAGGAGCGGGTAGAACGTGCCGAGAAACACGGTGGCCACGGCTGCCGTGAGCAGCACATTGTTGAGGACGAGGCCGCTCTCGCGGCTGACGGCCGCGAACAGCGCACCGTGCTTCAGGCTTGGGGCTCGGATCGCATACAGCGTCAACGCCCCGCCGGTCGCCACCAGGATGAGCGCCAGGATGAATGCGCCACGCGAGGGGTCCTGTGCGAAGGCATGAACACTGGTGAGCACGCCGGATCGCACCAGGAAGGTCCCGATCAGGCTCAATGAGAAGGTCACGATCCCCAGCAGGATCGTCCAGCTCTGGAGGGCGCTCCGACGTTCGACCACCAGGGCGGAATGCAGCAGCGCAGTCCCCGCAAGCCACGGCATGAAGGAGGCGTTCTCGACGGGGTCCCAGAACCACCAGCCGCCCCAGCCGAGCGTGTAGTACGCCCATGCGCTGCCCAGCGTGATTCCAATCGTGAGAAAGCACCAGGCCGCGAGCACCCACGGTCGGACCCAGCGGGCCCAGCCGGCATCGACCTTTCCCTCGATCAGCGCGGCGACCGAGAACGAGAACGCCATCGAGAAGCCGACGTAACCCAGATACAGAAACGGCGGATGAAAGGCGAGGCCAGGATCCTGCAAGATCGGATTCAGTCCGTTGCCTTCGAGGGGAGCATCGACCAGCCGCGCGAACGGATTCGACGTCGAGACGATGAACGCCAGAAAGCCGAGGCCGATCATGCCGTGCACGCCGAGAACGTTGCTCTGCAGCCGCTCGGGAAGGTTCGTTCCGAACAATGCAACTGCCGCGCCGAACAAGGAGAGGATCAGGACCCACAGCAGCATGGATCCCTCATGGTTTCCCCAGACTCCGGAGACCTTGTAGAGCAGCGGCTTGAGCGTGTGCGAATTCGCTGCGACGACCTGGACTGAAAAGTCGGAGTGGACGAACAGCGACGTCAGGCATGCGAATGCGATCGCTACGAACAGAAACTGAGTCAAGGCAGCGTGACGAACGAAGCCGGCGATCATCGCGGATTGGCGGCGCAGCGCTACGAACGGAACGATCGACTGCACCAGCGACACGAGGAGCGCGAGAATGAGCGCAAACGATCCGACCTCCGCTGTCATTTGGTATCTCCGACTGCAGCGGATATTCCTGCAGCTAACTATCAAGTGTCTGTGATGCGCCGACAATCAATGCGCCGAATGAGGCGTCATTCGTACGGAATGATGATGATCCATCGACGTGCATCGTAGTTTAGCTGCAACTCGTTCGCACTCGCGGCCGGAGATCGGTATCATCGGGGCGTCTTGGTACTTAGCGTTATATTCATTGAGACATATCTCGCGAATCATCTGCCGCGCCGTCGAGCAGCGAACGCGAGGTCGACCGCATGATAGGCAGGAAGGCGAAACGAAATCGTCCGCTATTCCAGAAGCTTGGCGATATCGCCGTGACCGCTGGCCGCGGCGATGTCCGTGGCACGTTCGCGGCGCTTGTTCCTCAACTGCTTTTCGGCACCGGCGGCGAGAAGGCTGTGCGCAATGCCGATGTTCCCCTCATGGGCTGCCATCATCAGCGCGCTCATGCCCTGGCCGTTGCGCACGTTCGGGTCGGCCTTGCGCCTGAGAAGCTCACTGACGACATCCGCAAGTCCGGCGCGCGCAGCGAGGATGAGCGCGGTATTTCCGCCTCTTGTCGCGTGTTTCGGGTCGGCCCCATGGTCCAACAGAAGCAGCGAGGCCGCGTCGCTGCGGCCTTCGATGGCATTCAGCAACGGCGTCTTGTCGTCAGTGTCAGCGCGGTCGACGTCCGCACCTGCGCGGATCAGTTGTCCGATCGCGTGCGTATTGCCATTGCCGGCCGCGTGCCAGAGTGCGGTGCGGCCCTGCCCATCGGCGGCGTTGAGGTCGGATCTCTGAACGAGTTGCCGATCGAGCGGGCCATTGGGGCACGACGCGACCGCGATCATGAGGGGGGTCCGGCCGTCCGCCGACGCGGGCAGACTGCCGGAGGCGCCGTCGAGGAGCGCAGCGATCGCGGCGCCGTTGCAGCGGCTGAGCGCCATCAATAGTGCGGTCGTGCCATCTGCACGCGCTGCAGATGGGTCGGCCGCCTTCGTCAGCAGCAGTTTGATGATGTCTCCATGATCCTTGTCCGCTGCCAGCATCAAAGGCGTGTCGCCGCGCCGGTTGCCGGTGTTCGGGTTGGCTCCCGAGGCGAGCAGGAGCTCCACCAGCCGAAGATGCCCGGCGGCCGCGGCGATCGCCAGAGGCGTATCGCCGTCCTCGTTGACCGCGTTGACGTCAGCCTTCGCAGCGATGAGCTGGCGCATCGGATCGAACTGGCCGCGCAGGGCGGCGTCGATGATGGCCGGATGGCCGTTTCGCATGGCGGCCTGCGCATCAAGCGTCGGTGGCGGCCTGCGCGCAGCTTCGCGCGCCGGCTCCCTGGCGCGGGGTCGCGCGTCTCGGCTGGCCATGTCGGCCATCAACTGCTCGGCGGGCTGATAGCCAGCCGCCGCCGACTTGCGCAGCCACTCCCGCGCCCGGTCGGGATCGGCCGGTGTTCCGCGGCCCGCGAGCCACATCGCTGCGACATTGTACTGCGCCTTGACGTGTCCCTTCCTTGCGCTTGCCTCCATCCATTTGAACGCCAGCGTATCGTCTGCTCTGGTGCCGAGACCGGCGCGGTAGAGCGACGCAAGCCGGTACTGCGCCTCCGGATCCCCGGCGTTGGCGGCGCGCTCGAGCAGCTTCAGTGCGTCCTCAGGATGTCCGGCGCGGATCGCGGCATCGGCCGCCTGGCTCGCGAATGCTTCGGAGCTCACGCCGGCCGGCGCGTCGCCGGCCGGGGCGACCGACGGCACGGTCGAGCCGACGAGACAGATCAGGGGGATGATGACGTGAGAGGACTTAAGCCGTGCCATATTTCGTCTCCACCTCGATACCCATGCTCTTCAGGAATGCGGTGGGCAGAATGCCGCCGACGCAGACGATGACGGCATCGTTTCGGATCGTGCTCGTGTTGCCGCCGGCATCGATGTCGACGTCGTCGCTGCCGATCCGTTTGACCGTGGAGTTGTAGATGACCCGGAGCCGCCCCGATCGAGCAGCTGTTTCAGTCCGTTGACGGTTCTTCAGCTTGGCGCGGCCGAACGACTCGCTGCGATGCGACAGGGTCACCGTCGTTCCGGGCTCGTCGGCGATGGAGCACGCGGCTTCCAGTGCGGCGTCGCCGCCACCGACGACGAGCACGTGCTGGCCGCGATACTGTTCGGGGTCGATCAGTCGATAGACGACCTTGTTCTGCTCTTCGCCAGGAGCTTCCAGCTTGCGTGGCGTTCCGCGGCGCCCGATCGCCAGGAGCACGGCATGCGTTCTGTAGCTGCCGCGGTTCGTCCTGACGTCGAAGCTTTCTCCCATTCGCGTGACGGCCTCGACGCGCTCGCCGACGTTCACCTTGAGGCGGGCCTTGCGCACGATCCCCATGAAGAAGGTGATCAACTGCTCCTTGCTGAGCTCTCTGAAGTTGAACTTGCCCGCGAGCGGCAGCGTGAAAGGTGCCGTCATCACCAGCTTGCCGCGGGGAAAGTGCGCGACGGTGCCGCCAAGCGAGTCCTGCTCCAGCGTCACGAAGCGCAGCCGATGCTGCAGGCAGGCGAGACTGGCGGAAAGTCCGGCCGGACCGCAGCCGACAATCACGACGTCGAGCATGTCGGACTTGCCGATGTTCTTGACCTTGCGGACGGAGTCGATCGCCTGGCGCCCCTGTTCGATGGCGTTGCGGACCAGCCCCATCCCGCCGAGCTCTCCGGCGATGAAGATGCCGGGTACGTTGGTCTGGAACGCCTCGTCCACGTTTGGAATGTCGATGCCGCGCGTTTCGGTGCCGAACACCAGCGTGATGGCGTTCACGGGGCACACCGCCTTGCAGGCGCCGTGTCCGATACAATGCGAAGGTTCGACCAGCGACGCCTTGCCGCCGATCAGGCCGAGAATGTCGCCCTCCGGGCACGCCCTGACGCATGACCCGCAGCCGATGCACAAGGCAGGATCGATGATGGGATGCAAGGATGCCGGCTCAAGCAGACCGGCTTCCTTGGCGGCCGAGAGCTTCGCGACGCTCTTTATTTCTCTTCTCTTGCGCACCGCCATATAGGTGGCCCAGACGCCGAGCATCGGCGCGGCGTAGACGATCAGGAGATCGAGCGCCATGTCGTCTCGCTCCCTTGTCTTATGAACTAACAGCAGAAGAGAGCCGCTGGCCGCGAACTCCGCGTGAAGAGGTTCGATGCGGTGCTAGATGCAAATTCCTCTCAAGAGATGCCGACATAGAAATTCCAGAATGATCTGACGTCTTGGAGACAAGGATTGGATCATTCGTTGAACAGATGCCGTCGGCGGAAATATGGCTCGCACTGATTTCGGACTAATGACGTCGGTGTCGGAAGACGGATGGGGATGTTGCAAGTGGTTATCACTAAGTGGTCTCTCGACTGAGATCCGGAGATCCGCGAACGAGTCTGGCTTCCGCCAATCCGGCATTCGGGTTTCACAGGAAACGTCGAGGTCATGAGCAGAGCAGCGGTCGCTCGCGCGCGGGGCAATCCTCTTCGAGGAACCATTCCGGTCGTCATCACGGTCGTCGTTCTCGGAGCGATTACCGTGGGGTGGCTGCAGAAGGAGGAGGAGTATATTACGCCGGGCTCCGGCACCGGATACTGGCTCGGGATCTACGGCAGCGTCGCGATGCTGTCGCTGCTGGCCTATTCGATGCGCAAGCGCTTCAAGTCGCTGCGCGGGATCGGCTCGGTGCCGTTCTGGTTCAGGACGCACATGCTGCTCGGCGTCATCGGTCCCGTGCTCATCCTGTTCCATGCGAATTTCCAGCTGGGGGCGCTCAACAGCAATGTGGCGTTCTTCACCATGCTGATCGTGGCGATCAGCGGCGTGGTCGGCCGTTACATCTATGGCAAGATCCATATGGGCCTCCATGGCGGGAGAGCGCGTGTCAAGGAGCTGCTCGCCGAGGCCGAGGCAATGCGAACGGAGCTCGGTCAGGAGATGCAGGCCGTCTCGTTCGTGTCGCGGGAGTTGGCCGCCTTCAGCAAGGGGCTCGACAACAGGGTACCCCGAACCGCGCTGGGCAGCCTGCGGACCGGCGCGGTCATCGCAGCGCGCACGCGGCGGCTGCGCGCCAATGTGGTTGCGGAAGCGCGCCGGCTCATTCGCGCCGAAGCCAAGCGCGCGCGATGGTCGTGGTCCGAGCGGCGGCGTCGCGAGAAGCGAATCGAGGAGGTGGTGCGGCGCTACGCCGCTGCGGTACGCAAGGCCGCTGAGCTGACGTTCTTCGAACGATTGTTTTCGCTGTGGCATGTGCTTCATCTGCCGCTGTTTTTTCTCATGCTGCTGGCGGGCGTCGTTCATGTCTGGGCCGTCCATCACTATTGACGGAGTTGCGTGATGCGGTGGCGTGTTGCGGTCGTCGTCGCCGTCCTGGCCGGCGTTGCGATGCTCTCGGCCGGGGGGCGGGCGCAGACGTTGCTGGAGAAGCTCGTCATGCCGGGCCCGTTGGTCGAGAAGCATGCCAAGCTCGAGAGCGAATGCGGAAAGTGCCACGAAGCCTATACGCGGAAAGCACAGTCGGGCCTCTGTCTCGATTGCCACAAGGAGATTGCCGTCGATCGCAGGCAGCGTGAGCGCCTGCACGGACGCGACCAGGCGGCGCTGAGCCAGGAGTGCAGGCAGTGTCACACCGACCACAAGGGGCGTGGAACCGACATCGTCCAGCTCGACAAGGAGACCTTCAACCACGACATGACGAACTACCGGCTCGTCGACGCGCACAAGACCGTGCCTTGTGCGGGATGTCACGTCGCGAAGGTGAAGTTCCGCAACGCGCCCTCGACCTGTTTCGAGTGTCACAAGGCGATTGATCCGCATCGCGGTCGACTCGGTGAACGCTGCGAGAACTGCCACACGGCGGTGAAATGGCGCGCGACCAAGGAGTTCGACCACACCAAGACCCGGTTTCCACTCGTGGGCGCCCACAAGTCGGTCGCTTGTGCGACGTGTCATTCCGGTCAGCAATACAAGGATCTGCCGACCTCCTGTGGCTCATGTCACCGTCTTCAGGACGTCCATGGCGGCCGCTTCGGCGACAAGTGCGAGACCTGCCACGATCAGGACAAGTGGAAGACGGTCCGCTTCAATCACGACAAGACCCGCTTCCCCCTGCGAAATGCCCATGCCAAGGTGAAGTGTGAGGGCTGCCATACGGGTGATCTCTATCGGGACAAGCTCGCGACCTCATGCGTGTCCTGTCACCGCAAGCAGGATCCGCATCAGGGCAAGCTCGGCGAGCGTTGCGAGACGTGCCATAGCGATATGGGCTGGCGGAAGAAGCTCTCCTTCGATCATGAAATCACGCGCTTCCCCTTGATCGGCCTGCACAAGTCGGTGCCCTGCGAGGAGTGCCACCGGACGCCGACCTACAAGAACACTCCGATGGCCTGCGAGAGCTGCCACAAGGATTTCCACCAGGGGAAACTCGGCGGGCGATGCGCCAACTGCCACAATCCGAACGGATGGCGGCTGTGGCGCTTCGATCATGCGCGGCAGACGCGGTTCCCACTTGTTGGCGTTCACCAGAAGATCACCTGCGAGGCCTGTCACAAGGCCAAGTCGCCGCCGGACCTGAAGTTGCCGATGGATTGCTTCAGCTGTCATCGCAGCTCGGACGTGCACAATGGTACCTTCGGTCAGACGTGCGAGCGCTGCCATGTCGCAACGGGATGGCGCAACGTTCAGATCAGGAACTGATTCGAACGGCCGCCGTGGCTGCTGCAAGACGTCTGACATCGTATCGAGCTGATAAGAGCTCGCAATACTGATCAGTTCGAATGCAGATCAATGGCTTGCGTGATGGGCTTGCCGGACCATCGCGCGCGGGTGAGGTCAGAAACCTAAACCTCCATTCAGCTTGAGTTCAGCTTGGCCCAGTTTTGGGCCAGCTTTGCGCGTCTCTGGAAGCTCTGTCGTAGGCGTAGCGAAGGCTGCGTGATCTGGCCGGTGACTCCGTCATCGCCTAATCGATGCAGCGCTCGATCAAGGGAGCACGGAGCGTTTCGAGTATTCGGTGGCTGGGGAAGACGTGCCGCCGGGCCGTAGGGGGAATCCGCAAGAGTGTCTTGGGTTTGTCAGGGCGACCGCCGAGCGGCGGACGCTCAACGGTCTCGGCTGGATTGGGGTCGGCCGGTCGCCGTCGGATGTCCGGCTGGCGATCGAGTCGAGAGTGAAGAGCGGAGTTGGAGTTGAGCAGCTGCTACAGCAGACTGGGGCTGTTGGCGCGAGCCTCGCACCGCATGGTGCAGTGGCTGCTCGCCTGTGTGCTGCTCACTCTGGTGTTGGCAGGGCACGCTGCCGCGCAGAGCTCATTCGATCACGTCTCGACCGGGTTTCCGCTGACCGGAAGCCATGTCGGCGTGGAGTGCTCGTCCTGTCACGTCGGCGGGCGGTTCAAGGGCACGCAGACGCAGTGCGCCAGTTGCCACAACGGCGCGCAGACGGCGGGCATGTCCGTCAATCACCCGATCACCACGCGGCGCTGTGAGAGCTGCCATCAGACTTCGACATGGAAGGACGTCCGGGCGATCGATCATACCCAGGCGAAGGCGTCATGTACGACCTGCCACAACGGCGTGATGGCACGGGGCAAGTCGAAGAATCACATCACGACCGCAGCGCCATGCGATGTTTGCCACAGGTCGACGGCGAGTTTTCGCATCAGAATGAAGATGGACCACGCCGGCATCGTCGCCGGTTGTGCCAACTGTCACAACGGGACGACCGCGCGCGGCAAGTCCAGCAATCATCTCCAGACCAATCTGCCTTGCGAGTCCTGTCACACCAGCACGGCCAGCTTCGGCGGCGCGGCCTTCAAGCATGCCGCGACCGACACCAACTGCGCGACCTGTCACAACGGCAAGACGGCGCAGGGGATGACCACGCCGCCGCACATCCCGACCGGCATGCTGCAGTGCTCGAACTGCCACAGCAACACCGCGGCGAGCTTTGCCACCTACACCATGAACCACGCCGCGGTGGCGACGGCGCGCTGCGACAGCTGTCACAATGGCAGCTACACCGGCCAGGGCACCAAGGGAGCGCTGGGCACCGCGTCATACCCGAACCACGTCGCCACCGGCGGCGCGGACTGCGTCAGCTGTCACAGCAAGGCAGCCTCGGGCGGCTTCATCAGCTGGGGCGGTGCGGCGTTCAAGCATGCCGCGACTGACACCAGCTGCGCCACCTGCCACAACGGCAAGACGGCGCAGGGCATGACGACACCGCCGCACATCCCGACCGGCACGCTGCAATGCTCCAACTGCCACAGCAACACCGCCGCGAGCTTCACGACCTACACCATGAACCACGCCGCGGTGGCGACCGCGCGCTGCGATAGCTGTCACAATGGCAGCTACACCGGCCAGGGCACCAAAGGTGCCATGAGCACGGCGTCATACCCGAACCACGTCGCCACCGGCGGTGCCGACTGCGTCAGCTGCCACGCCAAGGCGGCCTCGGGCGGCTTCACCAGTTGGGGCGGCGCGGCGTTTGCTCACAAGGCCACCGACACCAATTGCTCCACCTGCCACAACGGCAAGACGGCGTTGGGCATGACCAC
>NZ_JBNPUD010000028.1:0-26369 GCF_051167995.1 Bradyrhizobium sp. HKCCYLRH3073 | reverse complement strand
GGGCTCAGATCCAGCGACGGGCGGTTGGTCAGAACCGCCCGTTCGCACATTCTGGCAGGTTTCGAACACACAAGAGCTCGGAGCAGCCGTTAAACCCATCGCGCAGGGAGGGCCGGGTCTGTCCGGCTGAACCTGTGGTTCCTGCCCCGTGCAATTTTTCCGCACGGGGGCCACGGGCCTCAGTCGAGGTCCGGCCTTCCCTGCGCCCTCGGCATTTGAAGAGGGTCTTGGTGATGATGATCCCGGGTGCGATCGCGCCGCGGGAGGTGTTGGTGTGTCTGCGGGCATCATGCTCGACTTGCGGTGGCGCCGAGAGAGCCGCCGACGCGCCCGACATGGCCGCGGCCGTGGCGCCGTCATCGAATTGCGCTACACTGGTGTCACACGCGGCTGCCGCGTTGGCGGCGGGGACGATGAACGTCAGGGGGATGGACGGCATGACGGGGGTGATCAATTCAGGCGCAGCGCGATCGTCTGCGTCAGGTGTCGCTCTCAACAGCGGACCGTCCCGATGACGTCGCTCGACAAGTCCGCCTTCACGCCGCATGCCCTGCGCGAGAGCGTGCTCAACGAGGTGCATGCGCGGCCGTTCACGCCGCTGACGCAGCCGGTGCTGGTGATCCGCTTCGCCTTCATGGCGAAGGGCGACAGTCCAGCGGTCGACCGCGCCAGCCTCGCCGCGTTCTGCGCGCAGCACGGTGCGCTGCCGCCGGAGCCGGGCGTCAAGCATCACCAGGTCGATCTCGGCCCGGTCAGGCTGCGCTTCGAGCAGCATTCGGAATTCGCCACCCTCACCTGGATCTGGAGCCCGCCCGCGGACTCCGGCCCGCGCCGCTTCGGGGCCATCGCGCCCGAGCTGCAGGCGCTGATCGCGGCGCTGCCGCAGGCCGGCGAGCTCCTGGTCGCGGTCAAGCTGGAGGTCGAGAACGCGGCCGATCCGGTGGCGCGCGCGGAGGAGATCTTCGACAAGAGCAGCCTCGCCATCGTGACGATCAAGGGCAGCGCCGGCGCGGTCGCCTCCGATTTCCGTCTCGACGATGACGGCTTTACCCGCATCCTGGTCTGCGCCGACGGACCGACGCCGGAGCGGCTCGGCGCGCTGGTGCAGCGCGTGCTGGAGCTCGAGACCTACCGCACCCTGGCGCTGCTCGGCCTGCCGGCAGCGCTGGCGCTGGCGCCGGACGTCGACCGCATCGAGCGGCGGCTGGTCGAGGTGCTCGCGGAGATGCAGGGCGCGCAATCGTTCAAGCTCAACAACCACCTGCTGCGCGAGCTGACCGAGCTCGAAGCGCTGCTGGAGCGCGGCGCCACCGGCAGCCTGTTCCGGTTCGGCGCCAGCCGCGCCTATTACGACCTGGTGCAGGCCCGCCTGGCGGTGATCGAGGGCGAGCCGGTCGCGCCGTATTCGAGCTGGTCGTCGTTCCTGGCGCGGCGCACCGCGCCGGCGATGCGCACCTGCAACGCGCTGGAGGGCCGGCAGTCGAACCTGTCGCTCAAGCTGGCGCGCGCCGCGGACCTGCTGCGCACCCGCGTCAATGTCGAGCTGGAGCAGCAGAACCGCGATCTGCTGCGCTCGATGAACGAGCGCACCAAGCTGCAATTGCGCCTGCAGAGCACGGTCGAGGGCCTGTCGGTGGCCGCGATCGGCTACTACGTCGTCAGCCTATTCGGCTATCTCGCCAAGGGCGCGCACGACACCGGCCTGCCAGTCGAGCCGACGCTGGCCACCGCCGCCTTCGTGCCGGCCGCGATCGCGCTGATCTGGTTCACGACCCACCAGATCCGCAAGCGGCACCTGAAGGAGGACCACGAGGCGGAGAAGGCCGAGCAGGAGTGAACGGCCGGGCGGCTTGCCAGCGCGCGGCCGGACGGCTAAGCGGCGGGCTGGTCAGCAAGAGGCGATGAGACGATGAGCGGTGCGACGATCGATGTCCTGGTTCACGCGGATGGTGCGGCGACGCGGCAGCGGATCAAGCTGAGCCGCCTCGTCATCGCCGGCTGGACCGGGCGCGATCCGGTCGCCCGCGACAAGCACATCGCCGAGCTGGAAGAGCTCGGCATTCCCAGGCCCGCGACGACGCCGATCTATTACGAGGCCGCGGCCAGCCGGCTGACGACGTCCGACAGCATCGAGGTCAGCGGCGGCGACTCCTCCGGCGAGGTCGAGTTCGTGCTGGTGCAGGCGGGCGGACGGCTGCTGGTCGGCGTCGGCTCCGATCATACCGACCGCAAGGTCGAGACCTACAACATCACCGTGTCCAAGCAGATGTGCGACAAGCCGGTCGCGCCCGAGCTGTGGCTGGTCGACGACGTCGCCGCGCATTGGGACCGGCTGACGCTGCGCGCGTTCGCGACCATCGACGGCGAGCGCGTGCTGTATCAGGAGGGCGTGCTGAGCGGCATGCTGGCGCCCTTCGACCTGATCGCGCGCCGTTATGGTGAGGCCGGCCTGCCCGAGGGCACCGCGATGTTCGGCGGCACCTTTGCCGCCAAGGGCGGCATCCGCCCGGCCGACCGCTTCGATTTCGAGCTGGTCGATCCCGTGCTGAACCGCGCCATCCGCCACGGCTACGCGGTCGAGCAGCTCGCCATCGCCGGCTGATCGCGATCACGTTCGTGTGCGGCGGCAGAGGTTAACGAACGGGCCGCGGCGCGTCGTCGCGGTTTGGCTCCACCGATCACGGCGCGCGCAGGCGTTGCAATCGGCAAGGGCCTGTTAAGCAAGACCGCCTAGGGTGCCCGAGTGTGCCGAAGCGGACCAAAGCCTTGTTGCGCGTTCTGGTCCGGCACACGCCTGTCACGATCTGAGACGCGATGCGTCTTGCCGATCCTTAACTGATCCTTACTTGTTAGCAGCGGATTCGACGGGTCGGAGGAGAAGGGCGATTAACTAGAAGTTTAGGATTGGGTTTGTGCGCGTGAACGTCTCCCTTAAGGGTTTTATTAAATACCCCGGGAATTGGGAGAGTGCGATGCGCGTCGCGATCGTCCACGATTGGCTTTACGTTCTCGGCGGCGCCGAGAAGGTCCTTCAGGAGATCCTGCGCTGCTATCCCGGCGCCGACGTCTTCACGCTGTTCGACCTGTTGCGTCCCGAGGATCGCGCCAAGCTGGGATTCGAGACGTCGCACACCAGCTTCCTGCAGAAGATGCCGCTGTTGCGGAAGTATCACCGCTCCTATCTGCCGCTGATGCCGCTCGCGATCGAGCAGCTCGACCTGTCGAGCTACGACCTGGTGATCTCCTCGAGCTGCGCGGTGGCCAAGGGCGTTCTGACCGGGCCGGAGCAGCTGCACATCGCCTATGTGCATTCGCCGATGCGCTATGCCTGGGATCTGCAGCACCAGTATCTGCAGGAGAGCGGCTACGCCACCGGCGTCAAGGGCCTGATCGCCCGCGCCTTGCTGCACAAGATGCGAATCTGGGACGCCCGCACCGCGCACGGCCCCGACGCCATCTTCACCAATTCGCAGTTCGTCGCCCGCCGCATCAAGAAGATCTACGGCCGCGACGCCAAGGTGATCTACCCGCCGGTGACGATCGCGCAGCGCGCGGCGATCCTCCCGGTCGGCAACCACTTCCTCGCCGCGAGCCGGCTGGTGCCCTACAAGCGCATCGAGCCGATCGTGCGCGCCTTCAACACCATGCCGGACCTCGAGCTGGTCGTGGCCGGTGACGGTCCGGAAGCCGCGCGGCTCAAGGCGATCGCGGGGCCGAACGTGAAGTTTGCCGGCTTCGTGCCCGACAAGCAGTTGCGCGACCTCATGACCACCGCCCGCGCCTTCGTGTTCGCGGCGGAGGAGGATTTCGGCATCATTCCGGTCGAGGCGCAGTCCGAAGGCGCACCAGTGCTGGCGCTCGGCCGCGGCGGTGCGCGCGAGTCGATCCTCACCACGGGGCCGCGCCCGACGGGCATGTTCTTCGAGGCGCCCGAGCCCGCGGCGATCGCGTCTTGCGTGCGTGCGTTTGTGGCCAAGGAGAAGTCGATCTCGCGTCTCGATTGCCGCCAGCGCGCCGGCTTCTTCTCGGCCGAGCGTTTCCGCAGCCAGTTCGTCGCGGCGGTCAACGAGGAGATCGACAGTTTCCGTGCGGGACATCAGGGCCGCGCGACGCGGCTGATTGCGTAGTGTTGGATGTGGCGCGGGTGCAAATCATGAGGCAGGCGGCTCTTGGCGAGGCCTTGTCCGGCATTGACGCCGTCGCCCGGATCTGGCGCCGCCGCGGCGTGTTCGCCATCGTGGCCGGCGCCGTCCTCGCGCTCGCCGTGGCCGCACTCGTGCTGCTGCCGGTGCGCTATCTCGCCACCGCTTCGGTGATCATCGCCGAGCAGGAGCCGGGTGCCAACACCTCGGCGGCGTGGGCGCAGAAGATCGGCGATCCCGCCGACATGGAAAGCCAGCTCCTGGTGATCCGCTCGCCGCGCCTGCTGCGTCAGATCATGTCGTCGCCCGGCGTGGTCGACGCCGTGGTCGGCGAATGCGAGCGCGGCCGTCTCACGGGTTCAGCCGATGCGTGCCAGCGCCTGAAGACCGATCCGGGCGCGTTCATCGATCATGTCGACAGCCGCTTCAGCATCGCCTCGGCCGGCCGCTCGCGCGTCATCAACATCTCCTATCAGTCGAGCAGTCCCGAGGTTGCGAAGACGCTCGCCAACGCGTTGACGCAGACCTTTCTCGAGGACCAGCGCACCGAAGGCGCCAACAGCCGCGAGGTCGCGAGCTCCTGGCTCTGGAAGGAATTGAAGCAGCTCGACCAGCAACTGCGTGAGGCCGACGACAAGATCCAGAAGTTCCGCCGCACCAAGGGTCTGATGCGTGGCGCCAATGCGCCGATCTCCTCGGAGCGGCTGACCAGCATCGGCCAGCAGCTGTCGCAGGCAGAGGCCGCGCGCGCCGACGCTGCCGCGCGGCTGCAGGAGATCAAGTCGGAGCAGGAGCGCGGGCCGACCGACGCCCCGTCGGTGCTGCAGAGCCGCACCATCGCCGACCTCAAGCAGCAACTGACGACCGTGAGCGCGCAACTCGCCAGCGCGACCGGCGTGCTCGGGCCGAAGCATCCCTCGATCCTGGCGCTGACGCGCGAGCAGGCGATCATCCAGCAGCGGCTGGTCGCAGAGATGCAGAGCATCGCGGCGAGCGCGCAGAAGACGTACGATGCCAACACCGCGCTGGTGGCCTCGCTGAAGAAGCAGATGGACGCGGCGAAGGCGGAGGCCGGCTCGGCCACGCTGGACGAGGCCTCCATCGAGAGCATGGTGCGCGACACCGAGATCAAGCGCCAGCAATATGCCGAGCTCTACAAGAAAGCGAGCGAGCTCGAGACCGAACGGCGCGTCCTGCGCGGCAGCACGCGTCTCGTCAGCCTCGCTGAGCTGCCGAGCAAGCCGTTCTTCCCGAAGAAGATCCCCTTCCTCGCCGCCGGCATGACGCTCGCGTTGATCTTCGGTGTCGGCGCTGCGCTGCTCGCCGATAAGCTCGGCGCGCGCCTGATCAGCCCGCCCGTGCCCGTCGCTCCGGAAGCGCCGGCCGGGCAGGTCGAGACGCCCGCTGTCGACGAGGCTCCCGCCATCGTCCCTGAATTGGCCGAGCGTGTGACCGCACCGGAGGCGGCGAAGCCACCGGCAGCGCCCGAACGAGGGTCTCATCTCCCGAGCGTCGCCGACGTTTCGATCCTGGCCTGCCTGCCGCGCCTGAAGAGTCTGCGTGAGATGTCGGCGCTCGGCGCCATCCTGCAGGGCCATCAACCGCTGGCGATCCCGCGCGTCTTGCGCCTCGCCTCCGAGGACGCTGATTTTCAGCACACGCTGCATGAGCTCGTCCACGAACTCGGTTTGAAGCGGGCCGCCCGATCGCAGCGCATCGTCGTGACCTCTCCTGATGCAGCAGATGGCAAGACGACCACGACCTGTGCGCTGGCAGAGCACCTCGCGGCCGCAGGCCGGCGCGTGCTGGTCGTCGAGTGCGACGTCTCGCATCCCGCCTTTGCCGAGATCATGGCGCTGCCGGCAAACCCCGGATGGGTCGGCGCGCTGGAGCGCGGGACGCCGCTCCGGGACATGGTTCTGCCCACCGCGCATCCCTCGCTCGACGTGCTGCCGGTTGGTGAGGCGACCGGTCCGGTCGGCGACATTCTCGACGCGATCAGCCTCGACGGTCTCCTCGCTGGTCTCGATGGCTATGATGCCGTGATCGTCGACACACCATTGCCGTCGCAACGGAACGACTTCCTTGCCGGTACGGACTGGGCGATCGTCTGCGTTCGCAGCGACCGGTCGTTGATCGAGCCGGCGGTCGCGACGGTGAACAGGAGCAGGGCGCTCGGAGCCCGCGATGTCGGCATCGTCGTCACCATGACCGACGTCGAGCACCGCAGCGCGCCTGTGGTCCAGACCGCGCCCGTGGCAGCCTACGCCGGAGCCGGGTGATGTCGACCGAGCGTGTCCTGTTCGTCGATCATACCGGGCAGATCGGCGGCGCCGAGCTGATCCTGCTCGATGTCGTCCAGGGCCGCAGGGATTCCGCGGTGTTCCTGTTCGAGCCGGGCCCGCTCGGCAAGGCGCTGGCTGAGCGTCGCATGCCGGTCATCACGTCGCGCTGGGGCCGCGGCCTGGGGCAGTTCAGACGCGACAGTTCGTGGCTCAAGGCGCTGCCGCTGTTCGGCAGACTCGCGGCGATCACCGCGGAGCTCGCGCATGTCGCACGCAAGCATGACGTCCTCTATGCCAATTCGCAGAAGGCCTTTGTCCTGTCGGCCATCGCCAACATCGCGGCACGGCGGCCATTGATCTGGCATCTGCACGACATCATCAGCCCGGCTCATTTCGGCGTGCTGCAGCGTCGCATGCAGATCTTTCTCGCCAACCGCTTTGCGGCGAAGGTCGTCGTCCCCTCCGAAGCCGCCGCAGCCGCCTTCATCGCGGCCGGAGGTCGACGCTCTCTCGTCGAGGTCGTGCCCAATGGTCTCGCCGTCGAACCCGTGCCGGCGTCGCGCCAGGAGCTGAGGCAGCGGCTCGGCCTGCCGTCGGGACCGCTGGTCGGCGTGTTCAGCCGGCTCGCGCGGTGGAAGGGACAGCATGTTCTGATCGAGGCGCTGGCCGATTTGCCGGGCGTGCACGGTGTCATCGTTGGCGACGCATTGTTCGGCGAGCAGGACTACGCGGCTGAGCTGAGACGGCTCGTTGCCGATCTCGGCCTCGGCGACCGCGTTCATTTCCTGGGACATCGCAGCGACGTGCCGCTGCTGATGCAGGCGATGGACGCGATGGTGCATCCGTCGATCGATCCCGAGCCGTTCGGCCGCACCCTGGTCGAAGCGATGCTCGCCGGCGTGCCGGTGATTGCCACTGACGCCGGCGCTGCGCCGGACATCCTCGAACATGGCCGGGCCGGTCTGCTCGTGCCGCCAGGTGATGCGCGTGCGCTGTCCGAGGCTTTGGACGCGGCGCTGGCTGAACCCGAGATCCTCGCGCCACAGCTCGACTACGCGTCGCGCCGCGCGCGCACCCACTACAGTCTTGCACGCATGCTGGACTCGATCGGGCTTCTGATCCGCAATGTCGGCGCGGGAGCGGCGGTGTGAGCACGATCGTTGCATCTGCCCCGTCCTCCGAGCGGTGTACGGTCGATCTCGTCGCAGACTGCGATTCGCTCGGCCCGACCCTCGCCATTCTCGCGCCAGTGCTGCCGTGGCCGAAACTGCTCGAGGACGGACAAGTCCCTGCGCGGTGGATAGGGCCGCAGGCCGTATCGGAGGGGGTCGCATGAGCGCCTCCGGTCCTTCGCTCAAGCGCTTCAGTGCGCTGCTGATCAGCGGTGCGCTGGCCAGCAAGATGCTCGGCTTCGGTCGCGAGGTGCTGATGGCGCATGTGCTGGGCGCCTCGCTCGTCGCCGACGGCTTCCGCGCCGCCATGGCGGCCGTGCTCATCCCGCTCGCGTTCCTGCAGAACGAGAGCGTGCCGGCGATCATGATCCCGATGCATCGCGAGGCGCTGCAGCGGCCTGATGCCGCGCGCAGCCTCGGTGCGCTGACGATCGTCATTGCCGTCGTCTCGAGCCTGGTGACCGCGATCATCCTGCTGCTCGGTGAGCTCTGGGTGAACGCCGTCGTCGGCGGCTTCTCGGCGGAGGGGCGCGAGCTCACCTTGCACTTCGTGCGGATGATGGCGTTCGGCATGCCGGCCTCGGCGGTGCTCAACGTGCTTGCCGCCGGCGAGATCGCGCTCGGCCGCACGCGGTTGACCAATGTCCGTGCCAGCCTGCTCAACGTCGCGGTGATCGGCGGCATCGGCCTGCTGGTTCTGACCGGCGACGCCTACATGCTCGCCTGCGCCTTCACCGTTGCTTTCAATGGTCTCGCCGCCTGGGGTCTGTTGACGCTGTGGCGCGACGGCGCGCTGAGCGTCTCCGGCCTGACCGCCGGCATGGTGATCGAGAAGGGGTTCGAATTCTTCCGCCGGCTGCGCGTCCTGCTGGCGTTGCCGCTGGCGGAGCAGGGCAACGTCTGGATCGAGCGCTTCACGGCATCGCGGCTGACGACCGGCGCCGTTGCGTCACTGGACTACGCGCGCTCGCTGACCGAGAGCGCGCTGCTGCTGATCAGCCAGCCGCTCGGCATGGCGGTGCTGTCGCAGCACGCCCCGCGCGATCCGCGCGCGCAGACCGAGGCGCTGCTGCGGCCGCTGCTCGCGCTGACCTTGCCGGCCTCGGCGTTCCTGCTGGTCTTCTCGACCGACATCGTCCGCTTGATCTATTTCCGCGGCGCGTTCGGCGACGAGGCCCTGCTGCTGACCTCGCATGCGCTCAAGGGCATCGCCTGCGGCGTCTGGGCTGCGACCCTCGGCTGGATCCTGATCCGTCTGCTCAATGGCGCGGGGCGCAACGGCGTCGCTGCGGTCATCATCGTCTCGGCCTATCTCGCCAACATGGGCTTCAACCTGCTGATGCCGCTGTTCGATCCGTCCCCGGCGGCCGGCATGCAGCTGCTCGGCGTTGGCGAAGCGATCCGTAGCCTCGTGCTGCTGTCGGGCGTGGTGTTCGTGCTCGGCGATGCGCGAAAGCTCCTGCTCGTGATCGGCCTGGCCCTGCTGCCGACCGCATTGATGGTCGTGCTCGGCCTGATGATTCAGACTTCCGTGCCAGGCCTGCTGCCGCGCCTGTTCGCCGGCGGATTGGCGTATCTGCTCTGCCTGGCCCTCGCGATCGGCATCCTGCTGCCGGCCGTGGTGGGCACGGCGCTCCGTCATGTTCGTCGTACGTTCAAGATGAAGGGAGAGCTGAGTTGACCCTGCTGGCCCTCGCTGCCGCCAAGGCGATGATGGCATCCGGTGCCTTCGTCCTTCCTGTCGCCAAGGCCGTCGATCGTGTGCTCGGCCCGCGCGGCTGCTGTTTGACGTTCCATCGCACCGCGCCGGCAGAGCAGTGGGAGCGTCTGCCCAATCGCGACTTCTACGTCGATGTCGACTTTCTCGATCGCTTCCTCGGCTATGTCCTCGACCAGGGTTGGGATGTCGTGACGATCAGTGAGGCGCTGCGCCGGACGGCAAGCGCCGAGCCGTCCGGCCGCTACGTCAACTTCTCGATCGACGACTGCTACCGCGATACGTGCGAGCTGCTGGTGCCGGTGTTCCGCAGGCACAAGGTGCCGGTGACGCTGTTCGTGACGACCGGGATTCCCGACGGCACCTTGCCGCTGTGGGCCGCTGGCCTGGAGGATGCGCTGCGGCACAGGGGCCATGTCACGGTCGACGATGAGAGGATCGCGCTGTCGAGCGACGAGCAGCGCCGCGCGGTGTTCGCGCAGGTCGCCTCGCGCTGGGATGGCCAGCAGGCCGCGGATCGTTACGCCGCGTTCTGTGCCGCCAACGCCATCGACATCGAGGTGATGCATTGGAAACATGCGATCTCCTGGGACATGCTCGAGGCGCTGGCAGCCGACCCCCTGGTCGAGATCGGAGCTCACACCGTCTCGCATGCGCGCATCTCGACGCTGTCTTCCGAAGACGCCCTGCGCGAGCTGGCCGGCGCGCGGCTGCGATTGAACGAGCGGCTCGGCATCGACGTCCGGCACTTCGCGTTTCCCTACGGGCGCGCCGCCGATTGCGGACCGCGGGACTTTGCGCTGGCGCGGCAGGCCGGATTTGCCAGTGCTGCCACCACCCGCAAGGGCCTCGTCAAAGCCGGGCAGGATGCGTTCTCGATTCCGCGCAACACCATGAATGGCGCGCATCGGACGCTGGCGGCGATGGAGCTGCATCTCACGGGCTTCAGCGGGACTGCAGCGAAGGTGATGGGCCGTGTCTAGCAGGGGACGCTTGCGGATCGTCTCGATTGCGCATCCGGCCACCAGCAGCGAGGCCGGCCGGCTGCGCTACCGCCATCTCGCGTCCCGGCCCGACGTCGAGCTGCATCTCGTGGTGCCCGAAGTGTGGAAGGAGTTCGGCCGCACCATCACTGCGGCTCACTCCAATGAAGGGTTTCCCATCCATCGCCTCCCGATCCGGCTCCCGGATGCGGGTCCGATGAAATGGTACCTGCACTTCTATCCGGCGCTGCGCCGCCTTTTGCGCGAGCTCGATCCCGACGTGATTCACCTTTGGGAGGAGCCCTGGAGCATCGTCGCGCTGCAGGCGCAGATGCTGCGTGGCCGTGCGGCGCTCGTGCTCGAGGTCGACCAGAACATCCTGAAACGGCTGCCGCCACCATTCGAGGCGATCCGCAAGTTCGTCCTCGGCCGCACCGCCCACATCCTGTCACGCAGTCCCGATGCGGCTGAGGTCGTGAGGGCGTGTGGCTATACGGGTCCGGTGACGCCGATCGGCTATGGCGTCGATCTCGCGACCTTCATGCCGGCGGATGATCGATCGAATGCGACGGCCGGCTCGCCGCTGCGGCTCGGCTATGTCGGCCGGCTGGTGGTCGAGAAGGGACTCGACGATGCGCTCGAAGCGCTGGCGCGCAGCAAGTCGGCGGCGACGCTGAGCATCATGGGCGAAGGTCCGCACGAGCCGCATCTGCGCCGGCGCGTCGCCGAACTTGGCTTGGTCGGGCGCGTCACGATCCAGGGCTGGGCTGCACCCGCTGCGGTCGCGGCTTTTCTGCGCGGCCTGGACGCATTGCTGCTGCTGACGCGCACCACGGACGCGGTGCGCGAGCAGTTCGGCCGGGTGATCATCGAGGCCCAGGCCTGTGCCATCCCGGTGATCGGATCGACCTGCGGAGCGATTCCGGATGTCGTCGGCGACGGCGGCTGGATCGTGCCGGAGCGGGACCCCGGCAGCCTGTGTCGGCTCATCGATGAGCTCAGCGGCCGGCGGGCGGAGCTCGCCGTTCGCAGTGAGGCGGCCCGCGCGAACGTGCTCCGGCGCTTCACCTATGAAGCGGTCGCGGCGGCGATTGAAACGGCATGCCGTGCGGCGCATCAGTCGAGAGCCGCATCCGGCCTCGCCCGCCCACAGCGGCTGCAGACGAATTAGCTAGGCCTTCACCGGCAGCGCCATCGCTGCGTGGCCAGGCTGTCGCTTGGCGGCATCGATCTGCTTGAGCAGTTCGATGTATTGCAGTCCGATCTGGTCCCAGCCATAGGTCTGCGCGGTCGCCCGGGCGCCGTCCTGCAGCCGGCGCATCAGCGCGGGATCGGCGAAGACGGAGGCGAGCTTGGCCGCGATGTCGACGGCATCGGCCGTGATGCGGAAGCCGTTGACGCCGTCGTGCAGATAATCCTCGATGCCACCGACCGGCGTTGCGAACACTGGCACTCCGCAGGCCATGGCCTCCATGCAGACCAGCGAGAAGGTCTCATAGCTCGTGGGAAGCACGAAGGCGTCGGCCGCCGAGTACAGCGCGGGCATGTCCGAGCGTGAGCCGGCGAAGATCAGTCGTTGCTGGGCGTTGCGCGTCAGCCTGCGGTAGGGCGCGGGATTGTCCGAGCCGACGACCAGCAGCCAGACGTCGTCGCCGAGCCGATCGAGCGCGCCGATCGCATGCGCCAGTCCCTTGCGGTCGAATTCGTGGCCGGCGAACAGCAGCAGGCGCGCATTGTCCGGGATGCCGAACTCACGCCGGATCGCCTGGCCGCTGGCGGTCTCGCGCTTGAACCGCGCGAGATCAATGCCGTTGGAGATGACGTGGATGCGGGCGGCCGGCACGCGGAAGAAGCGCTGCAGCTCCGCGGTGACGCGGGAGGACACCGCCACGAACGCCCGATACCGCAGGCCTCCGATCATGAACCGATCGCGTAGCGCGACCCACAGATGCATCGGGTTGAGCATCCAGCGCCAGCTGCCGGCGGCGCGCTTCTCGGCCAGGCTCTGCGCATTGACCGCATGCACGATCAGCACGTCGCCCTTGAGACTGTCGCCGTGGCTGACGACGACGGCGTCGGGGTGCCGCGCCAGCGCCCGTGTCGCGGCCACCGTGAACAGCGGCACGACGATGGCGCGGCCGATGTGCCGGAACAGTCCGCGCGTCGGAATCCGCGCCAGCCATGGCGCGACGCGCTCGACCCTGATCGTGTGCTCGAGATTGTCCGCGACGGTGCTCGCGAGCACGACGTTCGATAAACCATTCCGGCCGAAAACGCGCGCCAGCTCGATAGCGACGGTTTCCACGCCGCCGGCATTGCTTATCTCTTGAACGACCTGGACGATCTCAAACGTCATAACGGACATCTAAGGGATCAGACATTGCGACTTCGTTCCAATCTGCTGGTCATTAGCACAGCCCTTTTAACGTTTTTCACGTCGCCATGGCCGAGCGCTGTCCGCGCCGGCGAAACGAACGCCTCGGCACTGCGGATCGACGAGCGCATCGGCGGCGGCAATCTGGTCACGCATCTGGCCGGCAGGAGCAAGCAGATCTATCAGGCGCTGCACGGCGTTGGTGCCAGGATGGGGCGAATGGACTCCTATGGCTGGCGGACGCTGGCGCGGCTGCCGACACCGCACGATTTCGATGCCGCCATGCTGGAAGCGCACAAGAACGGTATCATGCCGCTGATCCTGCTGGAGTATGAAGGCAGCTATCAGAGCCTCGATCCACCGCAGCCGATCGGGTCCTATCAGGACTGGTTCGCGGCTGGGCAGGCGATGGCAAGACGTTTCCGTCCCGGTGGCGCTTGGGGCCGCGAAAACGGTATTCCCGATTGGGGTGCTACGGTCTTCACCGCAATCAACGAGCCCGATGTGCAGGCCACGATTCCGCGCCAGGACTATCACGACGCGCTGGCCGGACTTGCCGACGGTGTTCACAGCGTCGACCCCAAGCTGCGGGTGGTTCCCGGAGGCTTCGCCACCTGCAACTCGCATGGCGATGCGACGTTGCGCGGCTACGGTCCGGCGATCGCCGATCTGCTTGAGGACGGCCGTCTCGACGGCATCGACCTGCATACCTACTACAATGACAAATGGTATCCGATGACCCACGGCCGCGAGTTCTCGGTGCAGACCTGCTTCGACCGCATCAAGCGGGCGATGGGGCTGAGCCGCGACATCAACTTCTACGCCACCGAGTTCAACGTCGCGCGCGCCGGCGCGTGGGACAGCGAGCCGGACGCGGCGAGATTGTTTCTCAATGCGATCTGGGACCAGCTCGCGGTGGTCGGCAAGGACGGCCGCTCGCCGGTATCCGTGCTGGCGTTTCCGTGGAATCTTGGCGACACGCCCGATGTCGACGGCCTGGCCTATGCGATGGCGACGGGCAAGGATCCCTGGACCCCGGAGGCGCGCAGCCTCGTGGTGAAGACGGTGCTGCAGCTCGCCGGCCACATGAAGATCGTGTCCATCGACCGGCGGCTGGCGCTGTACACGCTGCGCGGAGCCGACGCCGATCTGATCGTGTGGCAGAACATTGCCGGCTGGACCGACCAGCCGGGGCGCGCGGTCGAGCTCGACCTGCCGACATGGACGCGCAGCCTTGAGGTCTGGGGCTGGGATGGCTTGCGGCGCCGGATCGAGGCGAAGCCCGGCCGCTTCTTCGTCGACGGTCTCAATGCCGATGAAACCTACATGTTTCGCATCCCGCGGCCGTGAGCGGCAGCGCCGTTCGCGACGATCATGTCGACGCTGATCGAAGCGTGACGGGTATGGCTCGCGCATTCCATTAACTGAAAAGTAAGGCCAGCAAGACGTGGTTCACTGCCGCCAAAGCCTTTTACGATAATTGCCGCCATGACGATCCCGCCACGCGACGGTGTGCTGGACCTCTCTCGGGTGATGCTGGAATGCAGCCAATCAAAAAAGCTGAGATTGCAAACGACAGGCCGGCGCCCGCGCGGGCCGTGACCGGCGTTCGCATCCGGGAGATCGGCGCGGCGGATCTGCCGGCGGTGGCCGCACTGCTGACGCGCGGCTTCGCCTTTCGCAGTGAGGCCTATTGGTTGCGCGGACTCGAACGCCACGCGGCGCGCCCGCGGCCGGCCGGCTATCCGGCGTTCGGCTATTGTCTCGACCATGGCGGGGTCCCCGTCGGCGTCATCCTGCTGCTGTTCTCCGCGCTCCGCATCGGCGGTGAGCCGATCGTCAGGGCCAATGTCTCGAGCTGGTATGTCGAGCCGGCGTTCCGTGCCTTCAGCTCGATGCTGGTGCGCGCGGCGACGCGCGACAAGACGGTGACCTATTTCAACATCACGCCGGCCCCGCACACCTGGCCGCAGGTCGAGGCTCAGGGCTTTTCGGTCTACTGCAAGGGACAGGTCTATGCCGCGCTGGCGCTGTCACGACCGCGCCCGGATGTCCGTGTCGATGAATTCTCCGCGGACAATCTGCACGGGCTGTCTCCCGACGAGGCCGAGCTGTTGCGGCAGCATGCGGAGTGGGGATGTCTCAGTCTCGTCGCGCGTGCGGCCGATGCGGCGTATCCGTTCGTGTTTCAGAAGCACCGGGTGATGAATGCGCTGCCGGTGTATCGCCTGCTGTATTGCCGGGATGTCGCCGACCTCGTGCGGCTGGCAGGCAACATCGGCTGGCTGCTGCTGCGGCGCGGCGGCCTGCTGGTGCGGCTCGATGCCAATGCGCCCATCGCAGGGCTGGCCGGCTGGTACTCGGACAAGCGCGGACGCAAATACGCCAAAGGGCCGCATCCGCCGCGTCTCGGCGATCTCGCCTTTACCGAGGCCGCGCTGTTCGACGGCTGAGAGGTGGCAATCGATTGGTTTGCGCGGTCCCGCTGCGGAGGCCGGGATACTGGCTCGCGTGGACCATGGGACCGATGTGACGGCACGCACAGTCTGGGCTTCCGGCATGCGCCATCCTCCTGGCAACGGAGGAGGTCATCCATGTCTTACGTTTTCGAACTCGCGCTGGCGGCGATGCTGCTGTTCTTCCTGTTCCTGCCGATCACCGATCGCAGGACGGTCATGATGAAGCTCTGCATGATCATGACAGTCGCCATCCTGTTCACGGTTACGCTTGCCATGCCGCATGGCGGCGCACCCTCCGCCCAGGCCCTGCTGCTGACGGCGAACTGATGCGGCGCGGGTGAGCTTGGGCCTTGGCGCTCCCTCATGAAGTTTGGACGGGGCGATCCGGACGGCATGGCTCGCCGACCGAGCGGCCGGTGGTTGGCAGTCCGGCCCTCATCGTGTAGCACCGGCTGAACGTCACGCTACGCTCAGGGGATCCGGATGCCTGCTCTTGCCCATGCGCTGCTTGCCGCCCTGAAGGACCACGGCGCCCGCGAGATCTTCGGCATTCCCGGCGACTTCGTGCTGCCGCTGTTCAAGGTCATCGAGGAGAGCAACATCCTGCCGAGCGTCACGCTGAGCCATGAGCCGGCGGTCGGCTTCGCGGCGGATGCGGCGGCGCGCTATCATGGCGGCCTCGGCGTCGCCGTCGTCACCTATGGCGCCGGCGCCTTCAACGTCGTGAACGCGGTCGCCGGCGCCTATGCCGAACGCTCGCCGGTCGTGGTGATCGCGGGCGCGCCCGGTGCGCGTGAGCGCGTCTCCGGCTTCCTGCTGCATCATCAGGCCCGCACCGTCGACACGCAGCTCGCGGTGTTCAAGGAGATCACCTGCGATCAGGCTGTGCTGAGCGATCCGGCCACGGCGCCGGCGCAGATCGCGCGCGTGCTGCGCAGCGCCAAGGAGATGTCGCTGCCGGTGTATCTCGAATTTCCGCGCGACATGGTCGATGCCGAGGTCGAGCCGGTGGCGCCGCTGCCGCCACGGCGGGCCAGCCGCGAGGCGCTCGACGAGTGCGTCGAGGAGATCCTCGCCCGCATCGCGCAGGCAGAGCGTCCCGTGATCGTCGTCGACGTCGAAATCCGCCGCTACGGCGTCGAGGACGGGATCGCCGCGCTGGCGCGCAAGCTCCGCCTGCCGCTCGTGACGACCTTCATGGGTCGCGGCCTGCTCGACAGGGCCGACGATGTCGTCGCCGGCACCTATCTCGGCGCCGCGGGCAATCCGGCGATCACGGAGCTGGTCGAGAATGCCGATCTTGTGCTTATGCTCGGCGTCATCCTCTCGGACACCAATTTCGCGCTGTCGAACCGGGCGCCGGACCCGCGCCGCATGATCCTGGCCGCCAGCCGCGAGGTCCAGATCGGCCATCACACCTATCGCGACATGCCGCTCGGCGATCTGATCGATGCGCTGGACGAGCGCGCGGCACCGCAGGCTGCGGCTCCCGGTCTGCCGCGGCAGCGCTCGGCGTATCCGCGTGGCCTGGCTGCCGATGGCGCGCCGATCGCGCCTTCGGACATCGCGACCGCGATCAACGACATGTTCGATCGCCATGGCCGGATGCCGATGACCTCCGATATCGGCGACTGCCTGTTCACGGCGATGGAGATCGACAACACGGCGCTGGCAGCGCCGGGCTACTACGCCGGGATGGGCTTCGGCGTGCCGGCCGGCATCGGCGTGGCCGCGACCGGGCTTCGTCCGCTGATCCTGGTCGGCGACGGCGCGTTCCAGATGACCGGATGGGAGCTCGGCAATTGCCGCCGCTACGGCCTCGATCCGATCGTCGTGCTGTTCAACAATTGCAGCTGGGAGATGCTGCGCGTGTTCCAGCCGGAGTCGCGGTTCAACGATCTCGACGACTGGCACTATGCCGACATCGCCAATTCCATCGGCGGCACGGGCGAGCGCGTCGCCACCCGCGGCGAACTGGTCGCCGCGCTGGAGCGCGCGGTGCATCGTCGGGGACGGTTCTCGCTGATCGAAGTGACGCTGCCGCGCGGCAAGACCTCGGACACGCTGGCGCGCTTCGTGGCGGGCTTCAAGTCGGCGCGGGAGCGTATGGCGCAGGGCTGAGGATCGGTCCAGGGGCCGCTTCGAACGCGCGGCCGTCAACCGGTTGCCGACCGCAGCACCGTCTTGATCGCATCGCGGCCCTTCCAGGCGAAATAGGTGAGGCGGCCGCCGAACGTGCGATGGCTGCGCAGCCTGTTCGAGCCGAGCACGTGTCCGACCTCTTCGGGGAAGCGCTTGACCTCGGCCTGTACCATCTTGTCGGTATTGGCCATGATGGCGTTCAGGCGCGTCCCCCAGTCCGAGTCCTCGATGCGATCGATGCGGACCTGGATCGCATATTCGATGTCATAGATGCTGGTCAGGATTTCCTTGGCGGTCACGACGCGGTTGTTCTTCAGCGCGATCCGGAGCGCGAGCCGCTTGTCCTCCAGCTGGTCGAGCACCATCGGCACGGTCATCGCGTAGGGTGCCGCGATGACGTCGGCGATGTTCTTCGAACGCGCCGCCTTCGTCGCCAGCCGCATCACCTGCCACGGCTCCTTCAGACGCTTGGCGACGAGCGTCAACGCAAAGGGCACGGCTTCCGGCTGCTTCTTGCGCAGCGCATCGAGCAGCAGCACCATCTTCTTCACCTGCGGATCGTCGAACTCCGCGATCCGGTCCGGCAACGAATCGGCGAACTTTGCAAGTTCCTCACGGGCGCGCAGCGCCTTCATCAGCTTCACGACGTCGTCGAACACCGACGGCGATGCCGTATAGGCCTTCAGCTTGCTGCGGACCTGCTCGATGCCTTCGGCGCGCGCCAGCGTGCCTTCCAGCGACTTCGTCACCTTGGTCTGGAACGCGCTCGCCGTCTGGCGGATCTCGCGCTGCTTGTCCGCGGCGATGAGGTCCTTCATCTGTGCGTTGTAGTCGCGCGCCATGGTCGGCAGCAGATCGCGCGAGATCCATTCCCAGATCGGCGTGAGGGAGCCGCGGGCAATGCGGCCCTCATTGGCATGCTCCGGCGATCCGTCGATGAGAAGCTGCTCGACCGGCATGAAGAAGTAGCGCGACGGATTGATGGTGCGGTGGCCGCCGGCGCCGTTGTTGTTGCGGATCTCGGCGCGCAGTCGCGCCTGGAGGTCGGCGGATCCCGGCATGTCGACGCCGCTCAGCTCCAGCCGTTCGAGCTCGCTGAGCAGACAGCTTCGTGTCAGCGGTGACAACCGCTGCAGGAATTCCCAGATCCGGTCGACCGGTCCCATTGGCGTCAGGCTGTCAGCTACATGTCAAGGTCGCTCGTCTCCACGGACGGGCACGGAACGCATGGAAGCACGAAACAGTTGGTGCGAAATTAATGTCAGTAAACAATCGTAGGAATGCGCGGCGTCTTGGACAGGCGCGGCCGCGCACGCCGGGGACGGTCTTCCGAAGCCCGGCATCGCGCACCGGCTTAACTATTTCGGCTTGCAACTTTCGGGAGAAAGTATCGACGGTTGCGCGAGTTGCCGGAGAAGCCCGTATTGCTACGGGTGGTAGAATTAACCATGTTAAAGTCGCTGTGGCGCCAGAATGAGGCATGGCACAGCTGAACAACAGCCTATCCGACGATCACGTCGCACCTGCTCCCGGCGGCCCGGAGGTTAACGACCCGGGCCTCCCGGCGCCCCGGTTGCGCGCCCCGGCCCCGCTTGCGGTGGGACAGCAGGACGACCGGGGCACGCTCGCCTTGGCTCGTCAACTGAACGGTTCGCTGACCGCGCTGATGCTCTACATGGAGGAGATCAAGCAGCGCAGTGACGAGATTGCCAGGACGCCCGGCGAGCGCCGGCATGTCCAGGTGGTCGTCGACAATGCGCTGCTACAGACCGAGCGGGTCTGCGCCCTGGTCAACCAGATGTCCGGCGCGCACGGGCAGTTCGGACCGTTGTCGCGGGCGGTGCCGGCTCACGAGCAGGGCGCGGCGTCCGCGCGACCGCCCGGCCGGGCCAGCAAGTCGCTGACCCCGCGCGAACACGAGGTCCTCAAGCTGATCAGCGAAGGCCATTCGAACAAGGAGGGCGCCTTGCGCATGGGCATCAGCCCCCGCACCTTCGAGAGCCATCGCGCCGAAGCCATGCGCAAGGTCGGCGCGCGCAACACCGCCGAACTCGTCCGCGCAGCACTCCTCAACCAGATCGGATGACGACGGACGAGCGCGAATGCCGCGCTCGCGCCTTCCACCCCGCGGTGCTCCCGCAACGCAGACAACGACAATTGGCGTCCGACCGGCTCGGTCGAACGCGCTGATTGCGGACGCGGACGTCCGTGCTGTCAGAAATAATCCTCGGCGAAGGGGCGAACCCGGGAGGTCGGTCGCAGCGGCGCTTGGGCTTTGGGCGGCGTCGGCACAATCGTAATGGTCCAGCGCGGCGGGACGCTCGCTTCCTTTTCCATGACTGAACGGACGTGGCCGGTGATCGTGGATCCGCCGGATTTCACGGTCGCGGTCCGGCCGTTGAACTGCGCAATTCGGAAACGCCTGACTTCCTTCTGGTCGGCGGTTTCAAAAGTAAACATGGGACACATCTCCTATGTGACCCCAAGTCTGGCAGCTCATGATTAGTTGATTGTGAAAATCGTGAGCCGTAGAAGTACGGCGTCAACCCATTGTAAGGGAATATGAAGATCAGGTTCGGCGAATCCGCGTCGTGAACGTCTCGTTTGCCATCTCGATCGTCCGAGCCCGTCCTCGTCGCCGCGGTGCGCCGTACGGGGACGTCGCGCCGATCGGCATGCGCCATGGAGGCCTGCGGCCTCCCCGCTTCAATATTGCAGCTCCTGGGCGCGGGCGGCGGCGTAGGCGGCCTCGATGTTGTCGAGCAGCTCGGCATACTCCCTGGCGGACAGGCGCGGCGCGCTCTTCTCGAGCGCGAGTGCGTAGGTTGCGAGCCGGCGGTACCCGAAGGTGCCGGCTGCGCTCTTCAGCGAGTGCGCCTCGCGGCCGATCTTGATGCGCTCGCCGTCGAGCGTCAGCCGGCGGAGCTGCTTCAGCCGCGCATCCGTTTCGCTGAAGAACACGTCGCGGATCTCCTGTGCTGCCTCGTCGCCGATCTCGCCGACCAGCTCGGCATAGGCTTCGCGGTCCAGCGCCGCTTCGGGAGCAATTTCGGTGTCGGCGGCAACGTCGGCGGCCGCGGCATCCGGCTGAGCCGGCACCAGCGGGGCGTCCGACGCCGCGGTTTCCGGCACCGGCACCGGAACGGGCAGGGGCAGCACGCGCAGGATCGCCTCCACGAGCGCTTTCTTGCGGGCCGGCTTGACGACGAAGTCGTTCATCCCGGCTTCCCGGCAGGCTCGGATATCCTCCATGAAGGCGTTCGCCGTGAAGGCGATGATCGGCACGTTGGAGCGGCGCTCGCCTCGCGCGCGAATGGTCCGGGTCGCCTGGAAGCCGTCCATCTCCGGCATGCGGACGTCCATCAGGATCAGGTCGTAGTTGAAGCGGCTGGCGGCGGTGACGGCCTCGGCGCCGTCGCAGGCCGTGTCGGTCTGGATGTCGAAATCCTTGAGCATCTTGGTCGCGACCAGGCGGTTGGTCGGATTGTCGTCGACCACGAGGACGCGCAGCGGCCGGCCGAACGCCGCGATCCGGTTCTGCAGCGAGGCGTAGATGCCGTCGTCGTTCTGCTCTGGCACCGCGACGGTCTCGGCAATCGGCAGCGTCAGGCGGAACGAGAACGTGGACCCGCTGCCCAGCGTCGAGGTGACCTTGATGTCACCCCCCATCTGCTCGATCAGTCGCTTGCAGATCGCTAGTCCGAGTCCGGAGCCGCCGAACCGGCGGCTGATCGAATTGTCGGCCTGGACGAAGTTCGCGAACAGCGAGCCGATCTTGTCGGCGGCAATGCCGATTCCGGTATCGGTCACCGTCCATTCCACGGTCGCCTTCTCGTCATCCTGCTCGATGCAGCGCGTCGTGACGACCACTTCGCCGGACGAGGTGAACTTGACCGCGTTGGAAACCAGGTTGAGCAGGATCTGGCGAATGCGGCCGGCGTCGCCGACCAGCGCCGGCGGCACGGATGGGTCGCCGACGCTCCTCAGCTTCAGGTCCTTGGCGGAAGCCCGCGGCCCGATGATGCTGAGCGTGTTGTGGACCAGGGCCTCGGCGGAGAAGGCGATGTCCTCGAGCGAGAGCTGGCCGGATTCGAGCTTGGAGAAGTCGAGAATGTCGTTGAGGATCTCGAGCAGATTGTCGCCGGCATTGTGGATCGCCACCACCGAGCGGCGCTGCTCGGGATCGAGATTGGTTTCCAGCAGCGTCGTGGCGAGGCCGAGCACCGCGTTCATCGGCGTGCGGATCTCGTGGCTCATCATGGCGACGAAGGTGGACTTCGCCGCGTTCGCGGCCTCGGCGGCCTCGATCAGGTGCTCGTGGCGTTCCCACCAGCGGGAGATCAGGACCGCGGCCGCGAGCACGGCCATCGCGCTCACCAGCGACACGATGACCAGAAGCGTCGCCATGTCACGCCAGGCCTTCAGGACGTCGTGCTCGAATACCGACACCACGATCATCGCGGGATAGTTGGGCAGCATCTTTGCGGCCCGCAGGCGCATCTCGCCGGTTCGTGCGGAGGGCTCGCGCAGCACGCCGCCGGCCGACAGCGCGCGCTGACCGAAGCCGGAGGTCGGCTTGCCGATCTCGCTCGTGGGCGGAAAATGCGCGAGCAGCGTACCGTCCTCGCGGACCAGCGATACCGCGGCATCGAGACCCTGCGCGGTGGAGCCGAAGAAGTTCTCCAGATAGGGTACGGACATGGCGCCGAGCATCATGCCCATGAACTTGCCATTGGAATCGTCGAGCCGGCGGGCAAAATAGATGTTCCAGGTGCCGTCGCCGCGGTTCTGAACCGGTGTGCTGAGGAACGTCTGCAGCGCAGGGTCGGCCTTCAGCGCCTTGAAGTAGTCGCGGTCGGCGATGTTGACGTCCGGGATCGGCCAGTAGCGCGAGAAGTTCAGGAGCCTGCCTTGTGCGTCGATCAGCGTCACCGCATCGATCTGCGGCAGTCCCGCGATTTTCTCCTTGAGCAGGAGGTGGGTCTGATGGTCTGACGCGACATTGCGATACGTCGCAGCGTCGATAGCGCCGCCGCGCACGAGGTAGTCGCGCACGCTCGTGAGCACGAGGTCGACGGACTTCACCGAACGGTCGGCGTTCTCCGCCAGCGTGAGGCTATGGCGGCTGAGATCTTCCTCGGCGTGCTGAAGCGCGTTCTCGCGCAGGTTGGTGAGGAAGAAGAGGTTGCTGCCGGCAATGACGCAGATGAGGATCAGCGCGATCGCTGCAGGCGCTCCCAGAAAGCGCTTCTTTTTGCTCATCGCCTGCTACCAGCCTGCCGCTCTGAAAGCCGCCGGCGATCGGTCTCCTGCGCGATCTGCTTGAGAGCTTGCCGGAACCGCATCAGGTCGATCGGCGTCGAGAAGGGGGGAGCTATGTCGAGCTCGAGAACCTCGGTGCCGGAGCGGTCGCCCAGGCAGGGGTAAGGCGTGACGCAGTCGAAGTCCCTCTTGTGCAGGACGAGCGAGGCGGCGTCGACCGAGCTCACGCCCGTCGCGGCGAGGCCGGCCTGGGCTGCAATCTTTCGCAAGATGGAAAGATGCACGGCGGCATCTTCGATCACGAGGAGTTCGTTGCGCATGAATTCCCTGTCCCGTTGCCACCCTGACATGGTCATCGGCAAGCAGGATTACGTCTATCGGCCGGCTCTGACCCCCTCGTAAATTTTGGTTTCCGTACGACTACGGGGAGGGGGCGGCGATGTATGCGTCCTGCCGACGTCAACCGCGCGGAGTTCGTCCGCCAAAGAGAAAGCGGCCGGACACCGGTCCGGCCGCCGCGCAGGGCATTCAAAGGGGGGGCGGCTATTCGGCCGGGCCGAACACGGCTTCCATCTTGGTCTTGAGCGTCGCAGCATTGAACGGCTTGACGATGTAGTTGCTCACGCCGGCCTTCTTGGCGGCGATGACGTTCTCGGTCTTCGACTCGGCCGTGATCATGATGAACGGGGTCTTCGACAGTTCCGGGCTGGCGCGCACCTCGCGCAGCAGGTCGTAGCCGGTCATCGGCTCCATGTTCCAGTCGGAGATCACGAGGCCATACTTCTTGGCCTGCATCTTGGAGAGCGCGGCCGATCCGTCGCTGGCGTCGTCGACGTTCTCGAATCCGAGCTGCTTCAGCAGGTTGCGGATGATCCGGATCATAGTGGCGTAGTCATCGACCACCAGGATCGGCATCGACAGATCAAAGGCCATGTCATTACTCCGCGCGTCTGGTCAAAAGCCGAACACGGGCGAGATATATCAGCACGAAGATTATTCGACGCTTCTTGGAACTCGCGCTCGTCAGCACGTCGACAATTATCAGCGCCCGTTGAACAGCGCGTTAATTCCGTCCGCATCGGTGATGGGGATCATGCGATGGGCCGTAGTTGTACGGAGGCAAGGGCGTTCGGCGAGGCGCCGGCGCGCGACGGCCGGAACGACGCCTGCCTACGGCAGGCTGCGCGGCCGGACCAGATTCTCGTAGTGAGCCTTCACGGCGCCGTAGCACTCACACGCCGTCCTCTTCAGCCCGTCCAGATCGATGATCTCGATATGGCCGCGGCTATAGTGGATGAAGTCGGCCTGCTGCAGCGTGCTCGCCACCAGCGAGACGCTGTTGCGACGGGCACCGATCATCTGCGCCAGGGACTCCTGGGTGATGTAGAGCTTGTTGCCGCCTGAAAGGTCATGCGTCTGCAGCAGGCAACGGGCGAGACGCGACTCGACGGTGTGGGCGGCGTTGCAACCGGCGGTCTGCTGACACTGCACGTAGATGGCGAGTGCGTGGCGCAACATCAGCGCGCGAAACGAGGGGCTCTGTTCGGCGGCTGCCCGGACCCTGTCGATGTCGACGACCGATGCAGCACCGGGAACGAGGACCGCCGCGCTGTTCAGCACCACCGGATCGCTGCCTGCGAGCAGGGACATGCTTCCGAAGAGACTATCGCGACCGATCATGGCCACCTGAACGCGCTCTCCGCGCGCGAGGTTCACGACCAGCGAGATGACACCGCGATGGGGGAAGTAGATGCGTGTCAGCTTTTCGCCGACCTCGGCGAGAACGGAGTCTTGCACCAGATCCACGGTCCGCAGATAGGGTCGGATCAGCTCGAAATCATCGTCGGACAGCGACGACAGGAAGCCGTTCGGAGAACGCAAGCTGGGGTCCAAAGCCATCTCCTGCATTGCAGTAACGAAGCCTCGCAGATCTCAATGCCCTCATGGTTCCATAGAACTGCGTCCCATCCGCTGACAAGAAGAATCGCGGGTAATATTCCCAGTAAAGACCATTCGCTCCTGCTGTGTGCGTTGTCGTGCAGACGGGCGCGAATGCGCGTTGCGGATCCAAGCCATCAACGTGTGTGCGATGTGCTGGTCTGACCGCGCGCGGTTGTATACAGTCGGCACGCATCGGCCCCCGCCTCGGCTCGTGAAGGCAGCGCAGCACGCTTGCGGCGAATGTCTCGTTGCTCCGGGCGCCGCAGCTCCGCCGGGCACGGCACCACGTAGCAAGCGCCGCAATTGACAGCGGACATCTTGAAGCCAAAATCGCTAATAAGCGCGCTGATTCGTTGACGGATCTTTTTCTGTCGGATGCAACTCTCGTCGCGAGTGGAGGCATCGGCCGGTGTCCTGCGACTGGCGGTGACGAGGTTGTCGTCATGGCAGGAGCAGGAGTCCGACTGATGCTGCATCCAGCCGGGGCGCGATCGATGGTCAGCGATGAGACTGAGCGCCAAGGCTGAGCGTCAAGACGAAGCTGAACATTGCAGCGGCGTCCGTTCATTTGCGTTCCGATAGCCCCGCCGTCCTCCCCCCCAAACAGGTATTGCAGGATTCATGGCTTCTTCCACCTACCAGCGGTCCAATCAGTCGCTGCCGAGCCCGGGCGCAGACATTCCGGCTGCAGCGACGCCCGACATCCATCCAGGGATGGCCATCGTCGGTCAGGTTGCCGGTGGCCTGCTGCACGACTTCAACAACATTCTCACCGTGATCACGGGGACCATCGACATCCTCGCCGAGGCGGTCGAGGACAAGCCCGAACTGGCGGCCGTCGCGCGTCTGATCGACGAGGCTGCGACCCGGGGCGCTCGATTGACGTCGCAGCTTCTGTCGTTCGCAAGGGGCCGGCCGCCGCAGCCATGTGCGGTGGAGTTGAACGAGCTCCTGGTCGACGTCGCTCGCCTGCTTCGTCCGACATTGGGCACCGGGGTCGAGGTGACGACATCGGTGAGCGCGGACGTGCCGGCCGTCTTCGCCGATCCGGGTCAGCTGATGGCGGCACTGCTGTGTCTTGCGATCGGTGCGCGGCATCGACTGGAGCATGGCGGCCGCATCGATATCCAGGCCAGGCGCATGAGGGTCGACGGCTCGGGCGCCGGCGGCAACTCCTCCGACGTGCAGATCGTGTTGACGGCGTCAGCGGGCGCGGCGGACGCGGCTCCAGCCGATGCGGTATTCTCGGAGATCCGGCTGGTCGAGGACTTCGTCAGGCGCTCGAATGGGCGACTGGAGCTGAAGGAGCCGCACGGCCCGGCCGCCAGCGTCGAGATCGTCCTCCCGTGCGCCGACCGCGCCCCCTCCTGACCTGCCACCCTTCCCCAAGCTCTTGGTTAGCGCTGCCTTAACGGTCGCACCGCGCATTGGCGTGGGCCGGCCGCAAGGCCTGCGTTTGCACGCCATTTTACCGCGAATTCCGGCGATCTGCGCGCATTTGATCGAGCTGATTAGCGGCCAATTAGCATTAACGGCGGCAGCGGACGCCCCGAGGGGCCGTTCCGAAGTCAATTTAACGAACGGGTAGGATTCCGCGGATCAGTCTGCGCCATCGCCGACAGAACGGTGCGGCGATGTCTACTCATGTTCATCCAGAAGGGAATGACAATGTCAGGTATCGTACTCTCTGCGTCGGTTCGCCAGAACCTGCTCTCGCTCCAGTCGACGGCTCAGCTCCTCGCGACCACGCAGAACAACCTCTCCACGGGCAAGAAGGTCAACTCGGCTCTCGACAATCCGACCAACTTCTTCACTGCCCAGGGTCTCGACAACCGCGCTTCCGACATCTCCAATCTGCTCGACGGCATCGGCAACGGCGTGCAGGTGCTGCA
>NZ_JBNPUD010000027.1:0-42148 GCF_051167995.1 Bradyrhizobium sp. HKCCYLRH3073 | reverse complement strand
AGCGATCGATTTGCGTGACCCCAAAAGTGTCAACCATGTCCCCGAACAGGTGTAAGCTATGTCTCCGGGCTAAACACAAGCGAAGCAATCCAGAGTCTCTCTGACGATCCTGGATCGCTTCGTCGCGTTGCTCCTCGCGATGACGGCGAGGGGGGCGGAAACTCCTACCTGATCGGCGGCGCGTACTGGACGCCGCCGGCGTTCCAGAGCTGGTTCATGCCGCGCGGGATCTTCAGCTTGGACTCGCTGCCGACATTGCGCTCATAGACCTCGCCGTAATTGCCGACGTGACGGATCACGCGCGCCGCCCAATCCTTCGTCAGCCCGAGGTCCCCGCCGTAGCTGCCCTCGTTGCCGACCAGCCGCATCACGTCCGGCTTCTTCGACTTCAGCGCCTCGTCGATGTTCTTGGAGGTGACGCCGAGCTCCTCGGCATTGATCATCGCGTACAGCGTCCACTTGACGATCATCATCCAGTCGTCGTCGCGCTGGCGCACCACGGGCGCGAGCGGCTCCTTGGAGATCAGGTCGGGCAGGATGTCGTGATCGCCGGGCTTCGACAGCGTCAGTCGCAGCGCGTAGAGCTGCGAGACGTCGGCGGTGAAGGTGTCGCACTTGCCGCTGTCATACGCCTTGATGACGTCGTCGAGCTTCGAAAACTTCACCTCCTCATACTTCATGTTGTTGGTGCGGAAATAGTCGCCGAGGTTGAGCGCGTTGGTGGTGGAATCCTGCACGCAGACCTTGCTGCCGTTGAGGTCGAGCGCCGTCTCCAGCTTGCGCGACCGCGGCACCATGAAGCCCTGGCCGTCGTAATAGGCGACTGCGGGGAAATACAGGTCGTAGTTCTGCTCGCGCGCCATCGACCAGGTGGTGTTGCGCGAGAGGATGTCGACCTTGCGGCTCTGCAGCTCCTTGAAGCGCTCACTGGCGTCGAGCGGCACGAACTTCGCCTTCTTCGGATCGTCGAAGATCGCGGCGGCCACGGCGCGGCAGAAGTCGACGTCGAAGCCGCTCCAATTGCCCTTGTCATCGGGAATCGAGAAGCCGGGCAGGCCGGCATTGACGCCGCACAGCACCTCGCCGCGGCGGATGGTCCGCTTCAGCGTGCGGGTGTCGTACATCTCATAGGTGACGGCGAGCGCCGCGACGAGGACGGCGACGGCGAGCCCGATCAGCAGGCCGCCTCGGAAAGTGCGCATGGTCAATCTCTTTCAAAAAATGTCAGGACGAAGCGATGGCTGAATGTCGGGCGGCGGGCGCCGCCGTCACAGTTCCGGCTTCTGCCGCACCACGACCTTGGTGCCGACCGGCACGCGGTCGAACAGGTCGGCGACATCGGCATTCACCAGGCGGAAGCAGCCCGAGGAAATCTTGCTGCCGATCGTCCAGGGCTGGTTGGTGCCGTGGATGCGGTACACGGTGGTGCCCAGATACATCGCGCGCGCGCCCAAGGGGTTGCCGGGGCCGCCGGCCATGAAGCGCGGCAGATAGGGCTGGCGCTGGATCATCTCCGGCGGCGGCGTCCAATCCGGCCACTCGGCCTTCTTGGTGATCGACAGCAGCCCCTGCCACTGGAAGCCGTCACGGCCGACGCCGATGCCGTAGCGGATGGCACGTCCGCCCGGCTGCACGAGATAGAGGTGGCGTTCGGCGGTGGACACGATGATGGTGCCCGGCGGCTCGGTGGTGCGGAAATAGACCACCTGCTTGCGCCATTCGGGATCGAGCTCGTAGCCGTCATCGGCGACGAGGCCGGGCTGATCGCCGGGGTCCTCGGACTGGGCAAAACTATGCGATGTGGACAGTGCCAGCGCAATGATGGCGCTGGCCGCACACAGCAGGCGACGGAAACTCGGCATTCAAAGCTCTCCTCGACGGACCCCTGCGAAGCTTGCCCGATCAAATCCACCCGCCAAATTTCAGGAGCATATTCGCAGCAAAGTCAAGGTGAGCGCAGGGCGCACCCGCTGTCATCCGAGCTTCATCCAGAGCCGCAGCAGGAAGGCCACCGCGCCGACGGTCGCCACGCCGGCGAGCCACAGCGCAACGAACCAGGCGAGGCGCTTCGCGAGTGGGGCAGGCTGCTCGGAGGGCATCAATGATAGCCGCTGTCGTGCCCGACCTTGCCGCGAAACACCCAATAGGCCCAGCCGGTGTAGCCGAGGATCAGCGGCACCAGCACCAGCACGCCCGGCAGCATGATCAATTGGCTGCGTTCGGGTGCTGCCGCCTGCCAGATCGTGATGCTCTGCGGCACGACGTAGGGATACATGCTGATGCCGAGGCCGGCGTAGGACAGCAAGAACAGCGCGAGCGCGAGAAAGAACGGCCAGCCATCGCGCTTCTGGGCGAGGTTCTTCATCATCAGCACGGTGACGCCAATGACGGCGAGCGGCACCGGCGCGGTGAGAATGATCGCCGGCCACCTGAACCAGCGGTCCGAATATTGAATGGTGAGCAGCGGCGTCCACAGGCTGACGGCGGCAATGGCGAGCAGCATCGCGAACAGCAGGACCCAGCTGATGCGGTAGGCCTTGTCGCGCAGGTCGCCCTCGGTCTTGAGGATCAGCCAGGTGGCGCCGAGCAGCGCATAGCCGATCACGAGCGAGACGCCGGTGAGCAGGCTGAACGGCGTCAGCCAGTCCCACCAGCCGCCGGCATAGTTACGCCCCTCGACATGCACGCCCTGCAGGATGGCGCCGAGCGCGATGCCCTGCGCCAGTGTCGCGACCCAGGAGCCGCCGGCAAAGGCGATGTCCCACAGATTGCGCTGGGCGCGGGTGCGCCAGCGGAATTCGAAGGCGACGCCGCGGAAGATCAGGCCGACCAGCATCGCGATCAGCGGCGCATACAGCGCGGGCATCAGGATCGCATAAGCGAGCGGGAACGCGGCCATCAGGCCACCGCCGCCGAGCACCAGCCAGGTCTCGTTGCCGTCCCACACCGGCGCCACGGTGTTGGTGATGACGTCGCGGTCCTGCCTGCCGGGAAACAGCGGGAACAGGATGCCCAAGCCGAGATCGAAGCCGTCCATCACGACGTAGATGAACACGGCGAGCGCGATGATGAACGCCCAGAGGGTGGCGAGATCGACGGTGACGCTCATGATCCGACGGCTCCCTGCACGACACCGGCGGCCGGCGTGATGCCGGCGGTGCGGACCGGCTGCTCGCTGCTCGGGCCCGGCTCGCCGGGATGCGGCGGCTCAGCCATCAGGCGCAGGATGTACATCACGCCGGCGGCAAAGATGATGAAATACACGACGATGAAGGCGAGCAGCGACGTGCCGACGGCCGGGGCGGCGAGCGGCGACACGGAATCCGCGGTGCGCAGCAGCCCGTACACCGTGAACGGCTGGCGGCCGGTCTCGGTGGTGATCCAGCCGGCCATGACGGCAATGAACCCCGCCGGTCCCATCGCAATCGCGAAGCGGTGCAGGCCGCGGTTGATGTACAGCCGGCCGCGCCAGCGCTCCCACAGGCTGAACCCGCCGAGCGCCAACATCAGCAGGCCCAGGCCGACCATGATGCGGAACGACCAGAACGTGATCGGCACCGGCGGCCAGTCCTGCCGCGGCACGGTGTCGAGCCCGGCCATCGGAGCGTCGATCTGGTGCTTGAGGATCAGCGAGCCGAACTTGGGGATGCCGAGCGCCCATTTCAGCTCGCCCTTGGCCTGGTCGGGCCAGCCGAACAGGTACAGCGGCGCGCCGTCCTTGTGGCTCTCGAAATGGCCTTCCATGGCCATGATCTTCACCGGCTGGTGCTCGAGCGTGTTGAGCCCATGCTGATCGCCGACCAGGATCTGCAGCGGCGCCACCAGGGCGGCCATCCACATCGCCATCGAGAACATCACGCGCGGGCCCGGCAGGTGCGGATTGCGCAGCAGATGCCAGGCGCCGACGGCGCCGACCACGAGCGAGGTGGTCAGATAGGCCGCGAGCACCATGTGCACGAGGCGATAGGGGAAGGACGGGTTGAAGATGACTGCGAGCCAGTCGACCGAGACGAACTGGCCGTCGGCGTTGACGGCATAGCCGGCCGGCGTCTGCATCCAGGAGTTGGCCGAGAGGATCCAGAATGCCGAGATCAGCGTGCCCACTGCGACCATCAGGGTGGCGAGGAAATGCAGCTTCGGGCCGACGCGCTTCAGGCCGAACAGCATGACGCCGAGGAAGCCGGCCTCGAGGAAGAAGGCGGTCAGCACCTCATAGGCCATCAGCGGGCCGATCACCGGGCCGACCTTGTCGGAATACACCGACCAGTTGGTGCCGAACTGGTAGGACATCACGATGCCGGAGACGACACCCATGGCAAACGCGATGGCGAAGATCTTGAGCCAGTAATTGAAGACGTTGAGATAGACGTCGCGTCCGGTCCACAGCCACAGCGCCTCGAGCACGGCGAGGTAGGACGCGAGCCCGATCGAGAAGGCGGGGAAGATGATGTGGAAGGTGACCGTGAAGGCGAACTGCGCGCGCGCCAGCTCAACCGCATCCAAACCGAACATCAGCACCGTCCGTCATTGCCACGGGGCTTGTAGCATCGCCCCATGACGGAAGATTGCACCGGCAACGCACGATATCAAATGGTCAAATCGCCCTATTGGCGGCGTGAGCGATCCCAAACGACGAAGACCCGGCAGGGGCATCCGCCGGGTCTTCGGAGCAACCTTGGAAGGTGGAGGTAACCTTGAATTTGCTCGCTCCAAACCGAGATCAGCTGGGGGACTGAGGCTCGGCTGATGGATAACGTTCTAGCGGCCGAAATTTTCCAGGTGATTTCGCCGATTGTTTCAATTGTTTCGTTCGGCAATTTTCTCGATGTCGTCGTCACGGGAACCCGCCGGGACCTTGGTCCCGACGAGAATGAAGGTGAATCAGGCGGCGAGGCTGTGCACGCCGGCGCCGCGCAGCAGTTCGGCGAGGTGCTTGCGGGCGTAGAACATGCGGGTCTTCACCGTGCTCTGCGGGATGCCGATGATCTGGCCGACCTCCTCCACGGACTTCTCGTGGTAGTAGATCAGGGTGATGATCTCGCGATGCGCCGGCGACAGCTTGGCGACGCAGGCGCGCAGGATGGCGCTGGTCGTCGAACGCTCGAGCGACGTTTCCGGGGTGTCGGAGTCGTCGGCGATCTCGCGCACCTCGTCCTGGTCGATGTCCTCGAAGCGGCGCTGGCGCAGTGCGGTCAGCGCCTTGAAGCGGGCGATCGAGAGCAGCCAGGTCGACACCTGCGAGCGGCCCTCGAACTGCTTGGCGGTGCGCCAGACGTCCAGGAACACCTGGCTGACGAGGTCCTCGGCGATCGTGGTGTCGCGCACGATGCGCAGGATGAAGCGATAGACCCGCACATTGTGGCGCGCATAAAGCGTGTGCATCGCGGTGCGATCGCCATCGGCAATGCTCTCCAGGAGCATGTCGTCCGTGGTCGCCTGGGCTGCGATGATGCCCTGGCTGGCTGCGGAATTGATGGCAACGACGTTCTGCATGGCACTCTCCCGTTCCGCCGCCCCCTTGCGGCGTTTCGACGGGATGGATTGTTAAGGAGCGCCCGTTTCGGGACGTCTGCACGAAAACAGGAAAATGGTTTCGTGCGCCTGCGGAAATGTTTCGTCGCGCCGCACATCGCGAAACAGTCGTGGCGGAATTGTGCCTTATTCCAATTTGCGGAACGAAATGCGGGCGAACAGGTCGCTACGGCTGCCGCCGGCTGGCCCGCTTCAGGCCTTGTCGCCGGCCGGGGAGAACAGGTAGCCGCCGCCGCGAATGGTCCGGATCACGGCCGGTTTGGTCGGATCGGGCTCGATCTTGCGGCGGATCCGCATGATTCGCAGGTCCACGGCGCGGTCGAAGGCCTCGGCATCGCGGGCATTGGCGAGCTCCAGCAGCCGCTCGCGCGACAGCACCCGCTTCGGGTTGGCGGCGAACACTTTGAGCAGGCCGTACTCGGAAGCCGTCAGCGGATGCTCGTTGCCTTCGTCGTCGCGCAGCGCCTGGGCATCGAGATCCAGCCATTTGGTGCCGAACCGCACCAATTGCGGGTTTTTGGCCTGGGCCGGAGCGGTCTCCGTGACGGCCGCCGCAGCCTTGGCTGGACCGCTGCGTCGCAGCACGGAGCGGATCCGGGCCATCAATTCACGCAATTCGCACGGCTTGGCGACGTAATCGTCGGCCCCGAGCTCGAGCCCGACCACGCGGTCGATCGGGCTGGCGGTGGCCGTCAGCATGATCACGGGGATGTTGGTGCGGCCCTTGAGATCGCGGATGATCGACAGTCCGTCCTCTTCGGGCATGTTGAGGTCGAGCACGACGAGATCGGCCGGGCCGGTTTCGATGGCGCTGCGCAGGCTCTTGCCGCCATCGCACAAGGTCACGGTGAAGCCGTGCATCTTGAGGTAATCACCCACCATTTCGCGGGCGGGCGCCTCGTCGTCGACGATGATGATGTGCTGGCTCTGACTCATGACAATTCGGCCGCCGGCAGTGTGATGGTGAAGGTCGATCCGGATCCCGGCCCTTCGCTCCTGGCCGTCACCTCGCCACCATGCATGTCGACGATGCGTTTGACAATCGACAGGCCGAGCCCGGTCGAGCTCTCGCCCGCGGTCGGTTTGGCCGACAGCCGCTGGAACCGGCCGAACAGCCGGCCGAGATCCTCCGGCGAGAGGCCAGCGCCCTGGTCGGTGATGCCGATGATGGTGTTGTCGCCATCGTCCGAGGCATTCACGATGATCCTGCCGCCGATCGGGCTGTACTTGATGGCGTTGCTCAAGAGATTGTCGATCGCTTCGCGGATCCGGTCGATGTCGCACATCGTCGACAGCAGCGTCGGCGCCGAGACCTCGATGACCTGTTGCTTGTTGAGGGCGAGCGGCTGGTTGGCCTCGACCACCTCGTGGATCAGGGCTGTGATGTCGACCGGCTCGCGGCGGATGGTGATGTCGAAGGCGTCGGCCATCGCATCCGAGATCAGATGGTCGACCATCGAGGTCAGCCGCTTGGCGGCATCACGGATATGTCCGACCTGGCTGGTGATGCCCTCGGCGGATGCACCGGTTGCGATCAACTCGGTCAGCATTTCCGTGCGGCCGAGAATGACGCCCAGCGGATTCTTCAGGTCATGGGCGACGGTGCCGAGAATCTCGTTCTTGAAGCCGTTGGCGCGCTGCAGCCGCAGCCATTGCGCCGACAGCCGCCGGTTGGCCTGCATCAGCGCGCGGGTGCGCTGGGCGACGCGGTCCTCGAGCTGGGTGTTGGCCTCATGCAGCTGCTGATAGAGGATCACGTTGTCGAAGGCGATCGACAGCCGGCTGGAGAAGATCTCGACCAGCGAGCGGTCGGTCTCGGACAGCGGCCGCTCCGCCTGCAGCAGCACCACGACCTCGCGCCCCGAGCCGGTGCGGACATAGAGCACGGTGCGATGGTCGGCGAATTCGTTGCTGCGCTGCCTGAAGGCGGCCTCGACCATGTCGCGCAGGTCGGGATCGAGCGAGCGCGAGGTGACGGCGCCGGAGAAGCGGCTGTAGCAGCCGGAGCCGGCCAGCACCGAGAAATCCTCGGTCTGGCTGCCGTCGTCGCGCAGCACCAGGATCCCGGCGCAATCGACGTTGAGCAGCGACGCGATCTGGGTCAGCACGCCCTCGGCCAGCCGCTGCATCGACTTGAAATCATACAGCGTCGAGGCGGCGTCGATGATGATCTCCAGGCCGCGCCTTGTCTGCACCATGCGCTCGAGCTGCTGGTAGCTGCGCAGCGCTGCCGTCAGCGAGGTGAACAGCTTGTCGGCGGTGAGCTCGGTCTTGGCCTTGTAGTCGTTGATGTCGTACTGGACGATGACGCGCCGCTCCGGCGCCTGGCCGGGCTGTCCGGTCCGCAGGATGATGCGGACGGTCTCGTTCTTGATCTCGTTGCGGATGTATTCGACGAGCTCGAGCCCGGCGACGTCGGTCTCCATGATGACGTCGAGCAGCACCGCTGCGACGTCGGTGTGCTCCCGCATCAGGGCGCGGCCCTCGGCCGCCGAATAGGCGGAGAGGATTTCCAGCCCCTGGCCGTTCAGGCTGTAGTCCGACAGCGCAAAGCGGGTGCCTTCGTGCACGGCATGGTCGTCGTCGATGACGGCGATCTTCCATTTCCGGGCCGAACGGTCGTCCTCGTCGAAACCGGTATCCTCGATCAGTTGGAGGACATCGTCCTGTTCGGCCATTGCGTCGTTCCGTCACCCATTGCTGTCTCGGCGCCGCCCTTGGCGACCCGCGGCATGATAATCCGAAAGGTGGTGCCTTGTCCCTCGCGGGATTCCAGCATCATGCGGCCGCCAAGCTGCTGCGTCACCAGATTGTAGACGATATGCAGCCCGAGCCCCGTTCCCCCTTCGTTGCGGCGTGTCGTGAAGAACGGATCGAAGGCCTGGCGCTGCACGTCGGGGGTCATGCCGGCCCCGTTATCGGCGAAAATGATCTCGATGTCATCCGCGCCGCGCGGCCGCGCCGTGATCGAGATGGTGCCCGCGCGGCCGTCGGCAAAGGCATGGTTGACGGCGTTGAGGAACAGGTTGGTGAGAATCTGACCGTAGAACCCGGGATAGCCGTCGATGAAGAGCCCTTCGGGGACGTCGACCGCCAGCGTGATCGGCGCGCGCTTGAGCACCGGCTTGAGGCTGGTGATGATCTGATCGGTCGCCTCGCTCAGGACGAAGGTCCGTCGCTCCGCATGGGAGCGGTCGACCGCGACCTGCTTGAACGACTGGATCAACTCGCCGGCGCGCTGCAGATTGGCCACCAGCTGCTCGGACGCATCGCGCGAGGTGCGCACGAACTCCTCCAGCTGCGACCGGCGCAGGCCGCCTTCGGGCGACCGCAGCGCCGCCTCGAACATCTCGACCCGGCGCGCGAAGCTGGAGGCCACCGTCAGACTGATGCCGATCGGATTGTTCACCTCGTGGGCGACGCCGGCGACGAGCCCGCCCAGCGCCGCCAGCCGCTCGGCATCGATCAGGTTGCGCTGTGCGGCGCTGAGTTCGAGCAGCGCGCTCTCGGCCTCTTCCTTCGCGGCGCGGAGCTCGTCCTCGGTCTTGCGCTTGGCGATCGCGTTCTCGCGGAAGGTCTCGACGGCGCGGGCCATCGCGCCGACCTCGTCGCGCGCCTCGGTGCCTTGGACCTCGCGGTCGTAGTCGCCCAGCATGATCGCGCGCATCGAGGCCATGATCTGCTGCAGCGGCAGCCGGATCGACAAGGCGATCAGCACGCCGGCGGACAGGATGACTCCCAGGAAGATCACCGCGATCGAGAGGACGCGGCGGGAGATGTCCTTCAACGTCCGATCGAACGTCGCCTGCGCCTTCTGCTCGTGCTGGCGCATCTTCACCGACAGGCCGTCGATGGCGCCGATGGTCTCGGCCTGGCTCGCATCGATGGTGTTGCGCAGCAGCTCGGTGCGGTTGGTGAGCTGATCGGTGAGCTTGGAGAATCCCGCGCGCAGCGCCGCGGTCCGGGCCGACAGCCGCTGCAGCGCCAGGCGCTGCAGATCATTGTCCGCAAGGCTCGACATCACCGGAATGGTCTTCTCGATCGTCTCCGTGTTGCGGCGCGCGTCGTCGGCGGAGGCGGGCGCGAGCGACAGATAGTAGGAATTGGCCGCGACCAGCATGGCGGTGAACGCCTCGCGCGATTTGCCGAGCGAGGGCCAGATCTGCGCGTCGCGATGGCCGGTCGCACCTTCGATCACCGAATACAGCCCGGCGATGTCGCGGGCTGGGCCGAGGACCTCGTCCTCATAGGTCTTGGAGATGGTCGCCTGCAGGCTGCGCAGCTCGCCGAAGCCGTCCAGAAAGCGCACGGTGACGCGCTCCAGCTCCTCGACCGACCCCGACAGCATCGGGTCGGTCGAGGCGCGCGTCGTCAGCGTCCCGAGCACGGCCTCGCGCAGCAGCAGGATCTCGGCGAACAGCTCCGGGCTCGGCTGATTGATGTAGCGATGGATGAGGTTATGCAGCCGGCTGGTCTCGCTTTCGAGCAGGGCCAGGACCTTGTCGGATTCGCGGACCTGGCGGACGTCGTCCCAGGCCGTGCCGAGCACCGTCGCGCCATTCCAGATCAGCGCCGCCAGAACGATGACGACCGCCGAGTTCAGCGCGGCGATCGAGAGGATGCGCCAGCGGATCGGAACCGCCCGCAGCGCGCGCACGATTCGTGCCCGCCCCAGGACCGCCAGGCTGAGCGGCCGCGCGACGGATTTCCGCTGCTCGGATCGCGCCACGATCGCTACCTCGGACCGGGCTTACGGAACCGGCCTGCGCGCGATCCGCCGCGGGCACCCGGATTTGTATGCTGCGGCGCATTTAACCGCGCCGCGGAGTACGGGAGGCGTAAAAGGGACGAGCGGTACCGCGCGCCCGCCTCAGCGCGCATCAGCACCGGCGTGACGTCCACTCTCGAGATCGACGAAAGATGGGCGCGGTACACAGGCAACACTTTCCCCTTGATGATGAGGTCGGCCCGGATGTGAAAAGGTTCAATGCTCTCCCGAACAGGTGCTATAAGTCCATTCTGACGTCAAAGCGATACGCGTCAATGGTTTGTTGATAGTTTGTTGCAGCTCTGGGTTGCTGGGCCCCATTTTCGGTCCGATTGCGATCTCAGCCCAGGCAGATTCATCCATGGAATTGGAGTTGGCTCCCGGTGACGGTCCTCTGGCGTTCTGTTTCGTCTGCAATCCTGCTCTGGACGGTTGTTTGTGCAAGCACGGCCCAGGCCGCGACCGAGGTCGTGTGGTGGCATGCGATGTCGGGCGAGCTCGGCAGGCAGGTCGACAGGCTGGCCGCCGACTTCAATGCTTCGCAGTCCGACTATCGCATCGTGCCGAGCTACAAGGGCAGCTATACGGAGACCGTGACGGCGGCCATCTTCGCGTTCCGCTCGCGCAGCCAGCCGGCCATCGTGCAAGTCAACGAGATCGCGACCGCGACGATGACGGCGGCCAAGGGCGCGATCTACCCGGTCTACGAGCTGATGCGCGACGAGCAGGAGAGCTTTTCGCCGTCGGCCTATCTGCCCGCCATCGCCGGCACCTATGCCGACGCCGACGGCAACATGCTGTCGTTTCCGTTCAACGCCTCCACGCCCATCCTCTACTACAACAAGGATCAGTTTCGCGCGGCCGGGCTCGATCCGGGCGCGGCGCCAAAGACCTGGCCCGAGCTCGGCAAGGCCGCCCGGCGGCTGCGCGACAATGGCGTTGCCTGCGGCTTCACGACGTCGTGGCCGGCCTGGATCAACGTGGAGAATTTCTCCGCCTTCCACAATCTGCCGATCGCCACGCGGGCCAACGGCTTTGCCGGACTGGACGCGGTGCTGACGTTCAACAATCCGCAGGTGATTCGGCACATTGCCCAGCTCGCGGAATGGCAGAAGAGCAAGGTCTTCGACTATGGCGGCCGCGGTCAGGCCGCCGAGCCGCGTTTCCAGAAGGGCGAGTGCGGCATCTTCATCGGCTCTTCGGCGACGCGCGCCGACATCAAGGCGAACTCGAAGTTCGAGGTCGGCTACGGCATGATGCCGTACTGGCCCGATATTGCGGGCGCGCCGCAGAATTCGATCATCGGCGGCGCGACGCTGTGGGTGCTCCGCGACCGTCCGGCGGCCGAGTATAAGGGCGTGGCCAAGTTCTTCGCCTATCTGTCGCGGCCCGATGTTCAGGCCGCCTGGCACCAGAATACGGGCTATCTGCCGATCACGCGGGCGGCCTTCGATCTGACACGCGCGCAGGGCTTCTACGACCGCAATCCAGGCGCGGCGATCTCGATCGAGCAGGTGACGCTCAATCCGCCCACGGAAAATTCGCGCGGCCTGCGGCTCGGCTCATTCGTGCTGATCCGTGATTCCATCGAGGACGAGATGGAGCAGGCCTTCAGCGGCCGCAAACCGGCGCAGGCGGCGCTCGATGCCGCCGTCGAGCGCGGCAACCGTCTGCTGCGGCAGTTCGAGCGCGCGAGCCCGGATCGCTGATGACGGCGTTGCACGTGTGAGCGACTGATGGGCCGATTGCCGGACATCACTGCGGGCGCCGAGCTGCGCGGCCTTCGCGCTGATGTCGCAGCATGGCTGCCGGTGGCCCGCGATATCGTCCGCCGTCACGGTTGCGAGCATCCGGGCCTCACTCCCTTTGCAGCCGGCACCAACCTCGTCGCGGGAATCGGCGGCGAGCTGATCCTGAAACTGTTTCCTCCGTTCCATCGGCGCCAGTTTCTGTCCGAGCGGAGTACGCTGCGCGTGCTCGCCGGACGCTTGAAGCAGGTCGCCACGCCCGAGTTGCTGCACGAAGGCGACCGCGACGGCTGGACCTATCTGATCATGACGCGGCTCGACGGCATTCCGGCCGCTGAGGTCTGGCCCGGGCTCGACGAGCGCGGGAAGCAATCCTTGCTGAGAGACGTCGGAGAGCTGATTGCGGAGGTGCAGCTTGTGCCCCCTGGCGAACTGCTCGCGATCGGCCCGCGCTGGTCCGACTTCCTGCAAGGGCAGTTCGCAGGCTGCCGCGCCCGCCATCAGCGGCTCGGTCTGCCCGAGGCGCTGCTGGCTGGCCTGGATGATCTCCTGCGCGACGCCGCCGCGCTGCTGCCTCCGGACCCACGGCCCGTCATCCTGACCGGCGAATACATTCCGGAGAACTTTCTCGTCTCTCGCCATGGTGACGACTGGCGCATCAGCGGTCTGTTCGATTTCGGCGACGTCATGGCCGGCTTCGGTGAATACGACCTGCTCGGGCCGAGCGCCTTCATGGCCGCGGGCCATCCGGACCGCGCGCGCGCGCTGTTCGCGGGATACGGATTTGCGCCGGCCGACGTCACCTGGCAGCTGAAGCGGCGGCTGCTGGTCTTGATGCTGCTGCATCAGGCCAGCGATCCTGTCCGGCACATCTGCATTCCCGATTGGCCCAGCAGGGTCCGCAACTTCGATCAGTTGCAGGCCCTGATCTGGCCGGACTGATGTTCCGGTGTCCCGCCTGCGTAAATCGGTCGCATGGCATATTGAGAGACTATAATTTGTGCAAATTCGCACTTATGTATGCAATTCTGCATGGAGGTGACGCGACGTTTGAGGTCGTGAGACCCGCAATTTCAACGGCTTAGTCGATCGTGAGGCTTGGCACGAAGCTTGCGATCATCGTTCCCGCCGGTCGTATTCTGGTGGGAGCATTTGATGAAGCGTCGCGATTTTCTGAAATCCGTGTCCGGTCTGGCTGCGGGAGCCGCGCTGCCAATGGCGCCGGCGATCATGTCGTCCGCCAAGGCCGATGCGCGGTCCGAGACGCTGCTGATCGTGTCCGAAGGCGGTCCCAACAACCTCGACATCCACGGCGTCGGCACCAACGTGCCCGGCTATGAGGTCTCGTGGAATTGCTACGACCGCCTGATCAGCCACGAGATGAAGAGCGGCCCGGGCGGCGTGCCGTATTACGACCGCGACAAGTTCAAGCCCGAGCTGGCCGAGGACATGACCATCGGCGACATGTCCGCCACCTTCAAGCTCCGCAAGAACGCCAAATTCCACGACGGCACGCCGGTCACCGCCAAGGACGTGAAGTGGTCGCTCGATCGCGCCGTCAGCGTCGGCGGCTTTCCGACTTTCCAGATGAGCGCGGGCTCGCTGACCAAGCCGGAGCAGTTCGTCATCGTCGACGACCACACGGTGCGGGTCGATTTCCTGAAGAAGGATCGGCTGACGATCCCAGATCTCGCCGTCATCGTGCCCTGCGTCGTGAACTCCGAACTGGTGAAGAAGAACGCCACCGACAAGGATCCGTGGGGACTCGAATACACCAAGCAGCAGACCGCGGGCTCCGGCGCCTACAGGGTGACGAAGTGGACCGCCGGTACCGAAGTGATCATGGAGCGCAACGACGACTGGGTGTGCGGTCCGTTGCCCAAGATCAAGCGCGTGATCTGGCGCATGGTGCCGCAGGCCGGCAACCGGCGCGCGCTGCTCGAGCGCGGGGATGCCGACATCTCCTATGAGCTGCCGAACAAGGACTTCCAGGAGATGAAGTCGAACGGCAAGCACACCGTGATCTCATTGCCGATCTCCAACGGTATCCAATATATCGGCATGAACGTGACCAAGCCGCCGTTCGATAATCCCAAGGTTCGGCAGGCGCTCGCCTATGCAATGCCCTATCAGAAGATCATCGATGCCGTGATGTTCGGCCTGGCCAATCCGATGTTCGGTGCGCCAGCCGACAAGGCGACCGAGGTGGCGTGGCCGCAGCCGACCAAGTACTTCACCGACATGGAGAAGGCCAAGGCGTTGCTGGCGGAAGCCGGCTACGCCAACGGCTTCGAAACCACGATCTCCTTCGACCTCAATTTCGCGCAGGTCAATGAGCCCTTGTGCGTGCTCGTGCAGGAGAGCCTCGCCCAGCTCGGCATCAAGACCACGATCAACAAGGTGCCGGGCGCCAACTGGCGCACCGAGCTGAACAAGAAGGAGATGCCGCTCTTCACCAACATCTTCTCGGGCTGGCTCGATTACCCCGAGTATTTCTTCTACTGGTGCTATCACGGCAACAATTCCGTGTTCAACACGATGAGCTACAAGTCGCCGGTGATGGACAAGTTCATCGACGGCGCGCGTGACGCCGCCGCGGCCGGGGACAAGGCGACGTATGATGCCGATGTGAAGGGCTTCGTCGACCTCGCCTTCGCCGAGGTGCCGCGCATCCCGCTGTATCAGCCGTTCGTCAACGTCGCGATGCAGAAGAACATCTCCGGCTATCAGTACTGGTTCCACCGCCGGCTGGATTATCGCGCGCTGGTGAAGGGATGAGCTGCGTGAGCTGCCTTGGTTATGTGAGCCGAGCTCTCTCACTCCCTTCCCCCTTGTGGGGGAGGGGCGGGGAGGGGGGTAGCCCCACCCACCGCCGCCGCGGCTCACCCCCCACCCCAGCCCTCCCCCACAAGGGGGGAGGGAGCAGACTGCGTATTGCCGTGGGAGCGGTGGAAAATCCGGCGAGGCCTTGGCCATGCTGATGCTCATCGCCAAGCGCCTCGCGTTCGCGATCCCCTCGCTGATCGGCGTCGTGATCGTTACCTTCCTGCTCACCCGCGCCTTGCCCGGCGATCCCGCCGCGTACTTTGCCGGACCTGCCGCTACCAAGGAGGCGGTGGAGCAGATCCGCAAGAAGCTCGGCTTCGACAAGCCGCTGATCGAGCAGTTCTTCCGCTACACCGTCGATCTCGCCCATGGCGACCTCGGTAGTTCGCTGACCACGGGCCAGCCGGTCGCCACTGAGATCCGCAACCGCCTGCCGGCTTCGGCCGAGCTGACTTTGCTCGGCCTGTTGGTGTCGGTCGCGATCGCACTGCCGCTCGGCGTGCTCGCGGCGACGCGGCCGGGGTCGTGGATCGACCATACCTGCCGTATTGTCACGACCGCGGGCGTCTCGCTGCCGGTGTTCTTCACCGGTCTGGTGCTGGTGTATGTGTTCTATTTCCGGCTCGGCTGGTCGCCGGCGCCGCTCGGCCGGCTCGACGTGTTTTATAGCGCGCCGGATCCCGTGACCGGCTTCTACCTCATCGATACGCTGATCGCGCGTGACGGTGAGGCGTTCCGCTCGGCGCTGAGCCAGTTGATTCTGCCCGCCGCGTCGCTGGCGATCTTCTCGCTGGCGCCGATCGCGCGCATGACGCGCGCCTCGATGCTCTCGGTTCTGTCGTCGGAATTCGTGCGCACGGCGCGCGCCTCGGGGCTGTCGCCCTCGACCGTCACCGTGACCTACGCGTTCCGCAACGCCATGCTTCCGGTCATCACCACGCTGTCGATGGTGTTCTCCTTCCTGCTCGGCGCCAACGTACTCGTGGAGAAGGTGTTCGCCTGGCCCGGCATCGGCTCCTACGCGGTCGAGGCGCTGATCGCCTCCGACTTCGCGCCGGTGCAGGGTTTCGTATTGACGATGGCCGTGATGTACGTCGTCCTGAACCTCGTCATCGACATTCTCTATGGCGTCATCGATCCCCGTGTGAGGCTGGAAGGATGAGCACCGTCGCGCCGACCCTCGAGCCCGCTGTCTCCGCCCGCACCTCCGGTCTCATGGCCCTGATCGGGCACACGCGCTATGTGCTGGCCGAGAACAAGGTCACGGGCTTCGCCTTCGGGCTTCTGGTCGTGATCCTGTTTGCTGCGATCTTCGGCCCGTGGATCGTGCCGTATGATCCGTTGGCCAGCGACACGGCGTCGGCGCTGAAGCCGCCATCGGCGGCGCATTGGTTCGGCACCGATCAGCTCGGCCGCGACATCTTCAGCCGCGTCGTGGTCGCGACCCGGCTCGACACCTTCATCGCGGTCGCATCAGTGGCGCTGGTGTTCTTCATGGGCGGACTTGCCGGCGTCGCCGCCGGCTTCTTCGGCGGCTGGACCGATCGCATCGTCGGCCGGATCGCCGATACCATCATGGCATTCCCGCTGTTCGTGCTGGCGATGGGCATCGTCGCCGCGCTCGGCAACACCGTGCAGAACATCATCATCGCCACCGCGATCGTGAACTTCCCGCTCTATGCGCGCGTCGCTCGGGCCGAGGCCAATGTCCGCCGCAACGCCGGCTTCGTGCAGGCGGCGCGGCTGTCGGGCAACAGCGAGATGCGCATCCTGCTCGGCCACATCCTGCCGAACATCATGCCGATCATGATCGTGCAGATGTCGCTGACCATGGGCTACGCCATCCTCAATGCCGCCGGCCTGTCCTTCATCGGCCTTGGTGTGCGGCCGCCGACGGCGGAATGGGGCATCATGGTTGCCGAGGGCGCCTCCTTCATGGTGTCGGGCGAATGGTGGATCGCGCTGTTTCCGGGCCTTGCGCTGATGATCGCGGTGTTCTGCTTCAATCTGCTCGGCGATGGCCTGCGCGACATCGTCGATCCGCAGCGCAGGACGTAATGGGATGAGGGTGTCCCAACAAAACTCCGTCACTGCCGGGATTGACCCGGCAATCCATCCCCTCAAGCGAGACTTCGTCGGTCTGATGGATGCGCGGGCCTTCGCCGCGCCGAAGGGGCTTCGGCCCCGCAGGCGGGTCAAGCCCGCGCATGACGATGGGAATACGCGGAGCCACACATGACCGCCCAGCCGCTGCTCGACGTCCGTGATCTCACGGTCGAATTCTCCACCCGGCGCGGCGTCGTCAAGGCGGTGCAGCATGTCGATATCTCCGTCGCCAAGGGCGAGACGCTCGCGATCGTCGGCGAGTCCGGCTCGGGCAAGTCGGTGACGTCGTATGCGGTGATGCGCATCCTCGATCGCGCCGGGCGCATTGCCGAGGGATCGGTGATGTTCTCCGGCGTCGACGTCAGGGCGGCCGAGGAAAGCGCGATGCGCGATCTGCGCGGGCGCGAGATCTCGATGATCTTTCAGAACCCGCGCGCGGCCCTCAACCCGATCCGCAAGGTGGGCCAGCAGATCGAGGACGTGCTGAAACAGCACGCCCAGGCGGCCGCAACCGATCGCGCCGAGAAGGCCATAGCTGCGCTCGAGCAGGTCAAGATCGCGCGCCCGCGCGAGCGCTACCACGCCTATCCGTTCGAATTGTCCGGCGGCATGTGCCAGCGCGTCGTCATCGCGCTGGCGCTGGCCTGCAACCCGCAGCTCCTGATCGCCGACGAGCCGACCACCGGCCTCGACGTCACCACGCAGAAGGCGGTGATGGACCTGGTCGTCGAGCTCACCAAGAGCCGGGGCATGTCGACGATCCTGATCACGCATGATCTCGGTCTCGCCGCGGCCTATTGCGATCGCGTGGTGGTGATGGAGAAGGGCCGGGTGGTCGAGACCGCCAAGGCCGCCGACATCTTCGCCAACCCGCAGCATCCCTACACGCGCAAGCTGATGCGCGCGACGCCGCGCCTCGGCGTGTCGCTGCGGGATCTGCTGCCGGAGGAGGAGGCGCTGGCGGCGCCTAGTACTCTCTCCGTCATGGCCGGGCTTGACCCGGCCATCCATCCCACTTCGCAGGACTCGCTCCAGGCGATGGACCCCCGGGGCAAGCCCGGGGGTGACGAGCGGAGTGGGGAGAGCGAGCGGAGTGCGGGTAGCGTTCGGCCGCTCCTGCTCGTCGACAAGCTGGTCAAGGAATATCCGCGCCAGGGCGCTACCGCGACACTGTCAAAGCTGTTCGGACGGAGGCCGGCGGTCGAGCCGGAGGTGTTCCGCGCGGTCGACGGCATCAGCTTCACGGTCGGTCATGGCGAGAGCGTTGGCCTGGTCGGCGAATCCGGCTGCGGCAAATCGACCACGTCGATGATGGTGATGCGGCTGCTCGACCAGACGTCGGGCCGCATCAGCTTCGATGGTGAGGAGATCGGCAACATCCTGCCGCAGGCGTTTGCCCGGCTGCCGCTGCGCAGCCGGATCCAGATGGTGTTCCAGGATCCGACCGATAGCCTCAACCCGCGCTTCACCGCAGCGCGCGCCATCGCCGATCCAGTCCTGCAGCTCGGCGATATCAGGGGCCGCGACGCGCTTCGTGCGCGCTGCGAGGAGCTCGCGACCATGGTCGGTCTGCCGCTCAACCTGCTCGACCGCTTCCCGCATCAATTGTCCGGCGGCCAAAAGGCCCGCGTCGGCATCGCGCGCGCCATCGCACTGCACCCGAAGCTCGTCATCCTCGACGAGCCCACGGCGGCGCTCGACGTCTCCGTGCAGGCGGTCGTGCTCAATCTGCTGCAGGACCTCAAGCAGCAGCTAGGTATGAGCTATCTGTTCGTCTCCCATGATTTGAATGTGGTGCGGCTGTTGTGCGATCGTGTGATCGTGATGCGGTCGGGCCGAATCGTCGAGGAGGGCACCTCCGAACGTGTGCTAGGTGATCCGCAGGATGCCTATACGCGGGAGCTGCTGACGGCGATTCCGCACCCGCCATTGCCGGCGCATTGAGCGTGAAAGCTTGAAGGGAAAAGCTGATGGCGGAGCCATTGGACGACTACATCGACGCAGTCGGGCGTGCATTGGCCCTGCCGATCGAGGACGCGTGGCGCCCGGCGATCCGGGCCAATCTCGAGGTCTCGCTGAGGATGGCGAAGCTGGTCGACGAATTCTCCCTGCCTGACGAAGCCGAGCCTGCCAGTGTCTTCACCGCTTAGTTCTCCCGAGATGACCGCGAGCGCCGTCGCCGCCGCGGTCGCCGCCGGCAAGCTCACCGCCGTCGAGGCGACCGACGCCGCGCTGGCGCGGATCATGGCCCGCGATGGTGTGCTCAATTCGTTTACCGACGTCACCGCCGAGCGGGCGCTCGCGAAGGCCCGCGCCGTGGATGCCGACATTGCGGCCGGGAAGCCGGTTGGTCCGCTCGCCGGCGTGCCGTTCGCGGTGAAGAACCTGTTCGATGTCGAGGGGCTGCCGACCCGCGCCGGCTCCAGGATCAACCGCGATCGCACCCCGGCGACACGCGATGCGACGCTGATCGCGCGCATGGAAGCCGCCGGCGCCGTCCTGGTCGGTGCGCTGAACATGGGCGAATACGCCTACGACTTCACCGGCGAGAACGTCCATGACGGTCCGTCGCGCAATCCGCACGATCCGACGCGGATGAGCGGCGGTTCGTCCGGCGGCTCGGGCAGCGCTGTCGGCGGCGGCCTGGTGCCGATTGCGCTCGGCTCCGATACCAACGGCTCGATCCGCGTGCCGTCGTCGTTCTGCGGCATCTTCGGCCTCAAGCCGACCTACGGCCGGCTGTCGCGGGCGCGCTCGTTTCCGTTCGTCATGAGCCTGGATCATCTCGGTCCGTTCGCACGCTCGGTCGAGGATCTCGCGCTCGCCTATGACGTGATGCAGGGGCCAGATGCGGACGACGCCGCGTGCACCGCGCGTGCGCCGGAGCCGGTCTCCGGCCAGCTCTCGCAAGGCATCGGCAGTCTGCGCATCGCCCTTGCCGGAGGGCACTTCCAGACGAATCTGTTTCCTGAAGCCGCCGAAGCGGTCGCTCGTGTCGCGGCTGCGCTAGAGGTCACCGAGGTGGTCGAGGTGCCCGAAGCGGCGCGCGCCCGCGCCGCGGCTTATGTCATCAGCACCACCGAGGGCGCCTCGCTGCATCTCGACCGGCTGCGCACGCGCGCGGGTGATTTCGATCCGGCGGTGCGCGACCGCCTGATGGCGGGTGCGATGATTCCGGCGCCGATGGTGGACCGCGCGCAGAAATTCCGCCGCTGGTATCGCGGCAAGGTGCTCGAACTCTTCAAGTCTGTCGACGTGCTGATCGCGCCCGCAACGCCCTGCGTTGCGCCCAGGCTCGGGCAGGCGACCTTCGTGCTCGACGGCGTCGAGCTGCCGGTGCGCGCCAATATCGGCATTCACACGCAGCCGATCTCGTTCATCGGGCTCCCCGTCGTCGCCGTTCCGATTCCGCTCGAGCCGATGCCCATCGGCGTGCAGATCATCGCGGCGCCCTGGTGCGAACATGTCGCATTGCGTGTGGCCCACGCCTTGCAACAGCTTGGCGTCGCCGCTGCGCCGGCCCCGAGAGGAGTTCTGGAGAATGGAAGTCGATCTGCCTGACGTCGTCGCGGAAGTCACCGCGCAGTTCCAGCGCTATGAACAGGCGCTGGTCCGCAACGACGTCGCCGTGCTCGACGAGCTGTTCAAGCAGGACTCCCGCACGCTGCGCTACGGCATCGGCGAGAACCTCTACGGCTACAGCGAGATCGCGGCGTTTCGCGCCGCGCGCTCGCCGGCTGGACTGATGCGGCGGACCGCGCGCACCGTGATCACCACCTACGGCCGTGACGCTGCGGTTGCCTCGACGCTGTTCTATCGTGACACCGCGCCCGGCAAGGTCGGACGCCAGATGCAGACCTGGGTCCGGTTTCCGGAAGGCTGGAAGATCGTCGCCGCCCATGTCAGCATCATCGACGAAGCAAAGGGCGGCTGAAGATGAGCCTGGACGATCTACCGCCGCGAACGCGCCAGCGGCCCGCCCGCGAGTCCGAGATCAAGCGCATCGACCGCGCGCCGCCCGCGGTCGCGAAGATCACGCGCGCGGAGGAGCTGCGCCTGCAACTCGCCGACGATATCGTGCGCGGCGCGCTGGCGCCGGGGGCGCCGCTGGACGAGACCGAGATCGCCAAGCGCTTCAACGTCTCGCGCACGCCGGTGCGCGAGGCGCTGCGTCAATTGGCGACGTCCGGGCTGATCGAGGCGCGTGCGCATCGCGGCGCCGTCGTGGCGCGGCCCTCGGCCGACCGCCTCACCGGCATGTTCGAGGCGATGGCCGAGCTCGAGGGCCTGTGCGCCGGTCTCGCGGCGCAGCGCATGACGCCGGTCGAGCGGCAGCGGCTGGAAGCCATCCACGAGGAGCTGCGCAATCTCAGCCACGCCGGCAATCCCGAGCGCTTCCACGAGGTGAACGAGCGCTTCCACAACGCGATCTATGCCGGCGCGCACAATGCCTACATCGCCGAGATCACCCTGGCGACGCGGGTGCGGGTGCAGCCGTTTCGCCGCGCTCAGTTCCGCAATCTCGGCCGCCTTGCCAAGTCGCATGCCGAGCACGACCGCGTTGTCGTCGCCATCCTGCGCGGCGACAAGGCCGGCGCGGCGAACGCGATGCGTGCCCATATCGAGCTGGTGCGCGGCGAATACGAGATCTACGCGGTGTCGGTGTAGGTTTTCGTTCGAGCGGTAGGGTGGGCAAAGCAGCCGCCGTTCGGCGGCAGCGTGCCCACCGTCCCACGGCGAGCTGATCACCAGCGGCATGGTGGGCACGGCGCCGCTGCTATCTCGCTCGGCGAGAGCGTGTGAACGCGCCTTTGCCCACCCTACGATTTTGCGCGTGGAGCCGTCAGTCCTTCTGCGCCATATACGCGCGCCAGCCGCCGAACTCGGAGATGTCGCGCGCACCACCGAGCGCGGCGGGCTCGACGAGGAATCCTTTGGCGGTGCGGCCATCCGCCAGCCGGATGGTGCCGATCGACAGTGGCGGCGGGATCAGGTTGACGAATTGGCCGAAGCCGGCGGCCGACAGCGCCCAGATCTCGACCGCCATGGCGCTGCCCTTGCCATCGTCGATGCGCAGCATGCCGGGCTTGGGCGGCGTGGTCGACAGCGCATAGAGCTTGTAGTCCGGCGCGGTGGTCGTCGCCTCGAGCAGACGCCCGCCGAGGCTGGTCAGTTCGTGGTTCAACGCCATGCCCGAGAGATGCGCGCCGACGACGACGATGGCGATCTCGTCGCCATGCAGTGACGGTGACACAGGCGCGAGCGGCGGCAGCGGGATCGACTTGGCGCCGACCGGCAGCGCCGTGTCGGCATGAAAGGCGCGCCCGAGGCTGGCGAGCGCCGCATCGCGCCCGGCCGGCGCGAGCAGCGTGACGCCGAACGGAATGCCGTCGCTGCGCATGGCGGCAGGCACGGCGAGCCCGCAAAGATCGAGCAGGTTGACGAAATTGGTGTAGGTGCCGAGCCGGCTGTTGAGCTCGATCGGGTTGGCGAGCACGTCCGCGGTGGTGTAGGCGGTCGGCGCCGTCGGCAGCACCAGCGCGTCGACGTCTGCGAACGTGCGCTCCGCCACCTTCCGCAGCCCCTGCAGACGATACAGCGCGGCAAACGTGTCGGCCGCGCTGCCGCGCGCGCCGCCGATGGTGATCTCGCGCGTCACTGGATGGATCGCGTCGGGATCGGAGGCGAGAAGATCGCGGATCACGAGATAGCGCTCGGCCACCCACGGGCCTTCGTAAAGCAGCCGCGCGGTCTCATAGAACGGCTCGAGGTCGAATTCGACGAGCTCGGCGCCGAGCTTGGCGAAGCGTGCGGCCGCGGCGGCATAGGCTGCTTCGGCGGCCTTGTCGCCGAAGAAGATCAACTGGCCCGAACGGGGAATGCCGAGCTTCACGCCCTTCGGAAAGGCCGTCACAGCGGCCACGGGGCGGTCGCGCGAAAACGGATCGAGCGGATCGGGCGCTGCCATCACCGACAGCGCCGCGACCGCGTCGTCGACCGTGAGCGAGAACACCGAGATGCAGTCGAGCGTGCGGCACGCCGGCACGAGGCCCGTGGTCGAGATCATGCCCAGACTCGGCTTCAGCCCGACGATGTTGTTGAGCATCGCCGGCACGCGGCCGGAGCCCGCCGTATCCGTTCCGAGCGACAGCGGCACGAGACCGGCCGAGACGGCCACGGCAGAGCCGGAGCTCGATCCGCCCGGCACGAGATCGGCGCGCACCGGGTTCTTCGGAATGCCATAGGGCGAGCGCACGCCGACGAGGCCGGTGGCGAACTGGTCGAGATTGGTCTTGCCGACGATGATCGCGCCGGCCGCGCGCAGCCGCGCCACCGCGGTGGAATCGCGAGATGGCGTGTACGCGAAGGCCGGGCAGGCGGCGGTGGTCGGCAGGCCCGCCACGTCGATGTTGTCCTTCACCGCGACAGGCACGCCGTAGAGCGGCAGCGATCTGTCCTTGTCGGCGAGGGCTTCGGCCTCCGCGAGCGCGTCCTCTTCGCCGCGCAGGCTGATGAAGATGGCGGGGTCGTTGTGCGCGCGAATCCGGGCGTAGTAGCGCGCGATCGTGTCGCTTGGCGCTGTCAGGCCGGCGCGATGGGCGGCGACGATCTCGGCAATGGTCTCGGTCACGCGGCGCTCCGCGTCTCGTCCGAGCCCCGACTCTGGCCTGCCATTCCATTGCGCTCCGCTTCGCCAATCCTGCTGCGAACGTAGCAAGCCATGTGCCATTGTGTACACGGCCGGAATGCCGGCCAGATAAAGGAAAAATCTTGAAAGTCAGTGGGTTGGTGTGACGTCCGACAAGCCGTCGGGCGATCGGACGCGGTAGCCGAAGGCGATTTGCCTAATAGATGAGCAGATTGGGCGCCCCCGCCACCTAGTATCCGCGTCGTTCGGCCTCCCCGCCGGTGATGCGCGCGAGCCGTGCCTCCGTGGCCGAGCCGGCGCCGCGGGCTGACCGGAACGTTGCAGGCGGCGGTCGGCTCACGGTGGCCCCCGACGATGGTGCGTCGTCAGCTCCGCTCGGGAAGAACAGCAGCGCAACGCTCAGGCCGAGATTGATCAGCGCGCCCACCCAGGTGCCGTGATGCGATGACGTCGCCGCGTATTCGGGAAACCGGCCGGCCACCACGTAGTCCAGGACCATGACGGCGATCCAGGCCGGGATCACGCAGACCGGGTCCCAGCCGATGTCGCGAAAGCGCATCGCCTGCAGCATCAGATTCGCAGTCAGGAACAAGCCGATCATCGCGATGATCGGCCAGCTGATCGCCAGAGCGGAGCTCTGCGGGCTCACAGCCGCAAGCCCGACGGCCATCACGATCGCCAGAACGACGAAGACAGCGCCGAGACCGAGCGAGGCGAGGAAATAGTGCAGGCGCCCAAGGCGCATATTGAAACCGAAGATGAATCCCAACATCCGCCTCTCCCGCCTGCCGCCCGATCAGGTCATAGCAGCGCGGGATTTCCGGCCGCCTTCGAGGATGGCTAAAAGTTGAGGCATCACGCAGCGGCGGACGGCGTCGGCAAGTTTATGGTTGCCAAAGCAACTATTCTATGAAACGATCGAGGCCATGAAGAACTACGGTGTGGGATGCCTGCGCCGCAAATCAGGGATGGAAACGTCATGCGCAGCCTGCTCGCCGCAGGCGTGGCCGCTCGCCTGCGCGCGAATTGGTCGCCTGGTCGAACCGCTCAGTCGGTCGGTCGGTCTCGTTGCGTGGAATCAGCTCGCGCCGGTCACGGCGTCGAGGTTGTCGTGGATCCGGCGCAGCAGCGTGATCAGCACTTCCTGCTCGTCCTTGCCGAGGCAGGCCAGCAGGCGCCGCTCGCGCTCGAGCGCGGCGATGATGACCTTGTCGTGGGTCGCGCGGCCCTTGGCGGTGAGCGAGATCGAATGGCTGCGGCCGTCCTCCGGATCGTTGCGGATCGCGATCAGGCCGCGGCCCTTCATCAGCGCCAGGGTGCGGCTGACCGGCCCCTTGTCGAAGCCGATCACGCTGCAGATGCGCGAGGCCGGGATGCCCGGCTCGATCGCCAGCAGCGACATGATCCGCCATTCGGTGACGTTGACGCCGAAATTGCCCTGATAGAACGCTGTGGCGCTGTTCGACAGCTTGTTGGCGATGAAGGTGATGAAGGCCGGCACATAGCGGTCGAGATCGAGCGTGAGGCCGTGCCCCTCAGGCTCGCGCGGCGGTGCTTTGCGCGGCGTCCCGGATTTCTCGCTCATGATCCCCAGCGTCTATGCATCGCCACTCATACGGATAGGAAAAGCCGCATGACAAGGCCAAACTTCGGGAGCTCCGCATGAACCCAACAGGTCTTTCCCCCGCTGCCGGCGGGGCGCCGGCGATCCCGCACCTCGCCATCGACCCGTTCTCGCATGAATTCTTCGACGATCCCTATCCGGCGCATCAGGAGATGCGCGAGGCCGGCCCCGTCGTTCATCTGGACGCATGGAACGTCTACGGCGTCGCCCGCTATGCCGAGGTCTACGCCGTCCTCAACGATCCCCAGACGTTCTGCTCCAGCCGCGGCGTGGGCCTGAGCGACTTCGCCAAGGAAAAGCCGTGGCGGCCGCCGAGCCTGATCCTCGAGGCGGATCCGCCAGCGCATACGCGCACCCGCGCGGTGCTGAGCAAGGTGCTGTCGCCGGCCGTCATGAAGCGGCTGCGCGACGGCTTCATGGCGGCGGCCGAGGCCAGGATCGACGAACTCGTGGCGCGCGGCACCTTCGACGCGATTCCGGATCTCGCCGAAGCCTACCCTTTGTCGGTGTTCCCCGATGCGCTCGGGCTGAAGCCGGAGGGGCGCGGGCATCTCATCCCCTATGCGAGCCTGGTGTTCAACGCCTTCGGGCCGCCGAATGAGCTGCGCCAGCAGGCGATCGAGCGCTCGGCGCCGCATCAGGCCTATGTCACGGAGCAGTGCCAGCGCGACAATCTCGCGCCCGGCGGCTTCGGTTCCTGCATCCACGCCTTCAGTGACAGCGGCGAGATCACGCCGGCCGAGGCGCCATTGCTGGTGCGCTCGCTGCTCTCGGCCGGCCTCGACACCACCGTCTACGGCATCGGCGCCGCGGTGTATTGCCTGGCGCGCTTCCCCGACCAATGGGCGCGGCTGCGCGCCGATCCGTCGCTGGCGCGCAACGCGTTCGAGGAGGCCGTACGTTTCGAAAGCCCGGTGCAGACCTTCTTCCGCACCACCACGCGTGATGTCGAACTCGGCGGCGTCACGATCCCCGAAGGCGAGAAGGTGCTGATGTTCTTAGGTAGCGCCAATCGCGACCCGCGCCGCTGGGAGCAGCCCGACGCCTACGACGTCACCCGAAAAGTCTCCGGCCATGTCGGCTTCGGCTCGGGCATCCACATGTGCGTCGGCCAGCTCGTCGCACGGCTCGAAGGCGAGGCGGTGCTGACGGCGCTTGCGCGCAAGGTCGGGAGCATCACGATGAGCGGCCAGCCGAAGCGCCGCTACAACAACACGCTGCGCGGGCTGGAGAGCCTGCCGGTGACGTTCACTCCAGCCTGCACTCCAGCCTGAGTCATGCCATGACGACGATCACTTTCCTTCACCCCGACAACCGCAGCGAAAGCGTGGAGGCCGAGGACGGCGCCAGCGTCATGCTCGCGGCGCTGACCCACGGCATCGATGGCATCGTCGCCGAATGCGGCGGCAATGCCGTCTGCGCCACCTGCCACGTCTATGTCGACGACGCCTGGACAGCGAGGCTCGATCCGGTCTCCGACGACGAGGATGCGCTGCTCGATGGCACGGCGGCGGAGCGGCTGCCGAACAGCCGCCTGTCCTGCCAGATCAAGGTGCAGCCGGCGCTGGCCGGTCTGGTCGTGCGTATCCCGGACAAGCAGAGCTGACGGCTTCGACAACAATCAAAACAAGCAACACATGGGGAAGGAACACATGAAGCAACTCAGGACCTGTGCGCTCGCGCTGGCCGCATCATTGGGCGTCTCGGCCGGAGCATCCGCCGGCGAGATCTCAGACAACGTCGTGCGCGTGGGCGTGCTCAACGACATCTCCGGCATCTTCCAGGACACCAACGGCATGGGCTCGGTCGAGGCCGCGCGCATGGCGGCGGAGGATTTCAACGGCGGCGGCAAAGGCATCAAGGTCGAGATCGTCTATGCCGATCACCAGAACAAGGCCGATGTCGGCTCGGCGATCACGCGGAAATGGCTCGATGTCGACAAGGTCGATGCCGTCGTCGACGTGCCCAACTCGGCCGTCGGCCTCACGGTCAACGAGCTGCTGCGCAACAGCCGCATGACTTTCCTGGCCTCGTCGACCGCAAGCTCCGATCTCACCGGCAAGGCGTGCTCGCCCAACACCATCCAGTGGGTCAACGACGCCTGGGCGACCGGCAACACCACGGCGGCCGCGATGATGGGCCGTGGCGGCAAGGACTGGTACTTCATCACGGTCAACTACGCGCTCGGCCAGGGCATCGAGGCGGAGGCCACCAACTACATCGAGAAGCACGGCGGCAAGGTGCTGGGCTCGGCGAAGCATCCGCTCGGTACGACGGACTTCGCCTCGTTCCTGCTGCAGGCGCAGGGCTCCAAGGCGAAAGTCATCGGGTTGGCGAACGCTGGCGGCGACACCATCAACGCGGTCAAGCAGGCGTCCGAGTTCGGCATCCAGCAGGGCGGTCAGTCGCTGGTCGCGTTCCTGCTCTTCATCAACGACATCCACGGCATGGGCTTGAAGGCGGCGCAGGGCCTGCAACTGCTCGAAGCGTTCTACTGGGACATGGACGACGACACCCGCGCCTTCGCCAAGCGCTTCGCGGCGCGCCCCGGCATGAACGGCAAGATGCCGAGCGGCAACCAGGCCGGCGTCTATGCCTCGACGCTTGCCTACCTCAATGCGGTTGCGGCCACCGGCAGCGACGATGCCAAGGACGTCGTTCCGCAGATGAAGACGGTGAAGGGCAAGGACAAGCTGTTTGGCGACACCATGATCCGCGCCGACGGCCGCGTGGTGCATCCGATGTATCTGTTCGAGGTGAAGAAGCCGGAGGAGTCGAAATATCCGTACGACTACTATCGTCTGGTCTCGACGATCCCGGCCGAGCAGGCGTTTCGTCCGATCGCTGAAGGTGGTTGCGCGCTGGTGAAGTGACGCTCTTTGCGGGTGCCATGACGAGCATCCCAGCCGGCCGTGTCATGCTGACGCGGCCGGCTTCTGCTGTGCTGCAGTATCCTTAACAAGCACTATAGTTCTTGCCTTTGCCCGTTTCCGGGAATTATGGTGCATGGGCCGATCGCGCGCAGGATGAGCACCGCGCGACGGATGCTGCGGCGAAACGCCGCCGCGGGTCGTGCTGCTGCGTGGCGGCGACGAAACAACGATAAGAACGAATTTGTTTGAGGGGAGGGAAGACCATGAAGAGCTTCTGGCTGGCGAGCGCCGCGGCACTGCTGTTTTCGAGCACGGCCTTTGCCGGCGACACCATCAAGATCGGCTTCGTCTCGACGTTCAGCGGTCCGACCGCCGTGATCGGCAACGACATGCGCAACTCGTTCGAGCTCGCGCTCGACCATCTCGGCCGCAAGATCGACGGCAAGCCGGTCGAGGTGATCTACGAGGACGACCAGCAGAAGCCTGACGTCGGCAAGCAGAAGACCGAGAAGCTGGTGCAGTCCGACAAGGTCGACTTCATCGTCGGCTACATCTGGTCGAACGTGCTCTTGGCCTCGCTGAAGACCGCGGTGGATTCCCAGACCTTCCTGATCTCGGCCAATGCCGGCCCGTCGCAGCTCGCCGGCGAATTGTGCTCGCCTTACGTGTTCTCGACCTCCTGGCAGAACGACCAGACGCCCGCCGCGATGGGCCTCTACATGAACCAGAAGGGCGTCAAGTCGGTGTTCCTGATCGGCCCGAACTATGCCGCCGGCAAGGACATGCTGGCCGGCGTGAAGAGCACCTTCAAGGGCCAGGTCGTCGGCGAGGAATACACGGTGTGGCCGAGCCAGCTCGACTTCTCCGCCGAGCTCTCCAAGGCGCGCGCCTCCGGCGCCGAGTCGATCTTCGTGTTCTATCCAGGTGCGGCCGGCGTGCAGTTCCTCAATCAATACGCGCAGGCCGGGCTCAAGGAGAAGATGCCGCTCTACACCGCCTTCACCGTCGACGAATTGTCGCTGCCGCTGCAGAAGGACAATGCGATCGGCGTGCCCGGCGCCCAGGAATGGGTCAACGACCTGCCGAACGAGCAGAACAAGAAGTTCGTCGCCGACTACCGCAAGAAATACACCGGCCTGCGTCCGACCTATTACGGCGCCCAGGCCTATGACGCGGCCCAGCTGATCAACAGCGCCGTGGTTGCGGTCAAGGGCGACACGTCCAAGAAGGACGCGATGAAGGCCGAGATGGAGAAGGCCAACTTCAAGTCGCTGCGCGGCTCCGTCAAATTCGGCAACAACCACATCCCGATCCAGAACTTCTACCTGCAGGACGTGGTCAAGGACACCGACGGCCAGCTCTCGCTGAAGACGGTCGCCACCATCGTCGAGAACGACCAGGACCGCTTCCACGACAAGTGCCCGATGAAGTGAGCGAAAAGAATTCCGAGCCAGCGGCCGAAACAGGCCTGGAATTTGCTTGAAGCTTAAAACATCTCCGGCCTAAGATCGGGACGGACATGGCGGCAGCGCCTGGAACGGGTTCTGCCGCCGTCTTTTTAAGCGTGAAGTGAGGGGCATGCTTCTCGTCGTCGAACAATTCCTGAACGGGCTGCAGTTCGGACTGCTGCTGTTCCTGCTGGCCGCCGGCCTGACGCTGGTGTTCGGCATCATGGACTTCGTGAACCTCGCCCACGGCTCGCTCTACATGATGGGCGCCTATTTCGCGGCGACGTTCGTGGCCTGGACCGGCAGCTTCGTGCTCGGTGCGGTCATGGCGCTCGGAGCCACGCTTCTGCTCGGCATCGTGCTCGAATTCACGGCACTGCGCCATCTCTATGGGCGTGATCACCTTGACCATGTGCTCGCGACGTTCGGCCTGATCCTCTTCTTCAACGAGGCCGTCCGGCTGATCTGGGGCCCGGCGGGACTGGCGCTGCCGCTGCCGTCCTGGCTCGCCTTCCCGGTCACGATCCTGCCCGGCATCCAATATCCCGCCTATCGGCTCGCCATCATCGTCGTGGCGCTCCTGGTGGCGCTGCTGCTCTATCTCGGGGTGATGCGGACGCGGATCGGCATGCTGATCCGCGCCGGCGCCTCCAACCGCGAGATGATCGGTGCGCTCGGCATCAACATCAAGCTGCTCTATACGCTGGTGTTCGGCCTCGGCGCCGCGCTCGCGGGCCTCGCCGGGCTGATGCAGGCGCCGATCCTGACCGTGCAGATCGGCATGGGCGAGAACATCCTGATCCTTGCCTTCGTCGTGATCGTGATCGGCGGCATCGGCTCGATCCGCGGCGCCTTCATCGCCGCGATCATGATCGGCCTGATCGACACGATGGGCCGCGCCTTCCTGCCAAACCTGTTGCGCCAGGTGCTGAACTCGGCGGCGGCGTCCACGGCGGCACCGGCGATGTCGTCGATGCTGATCTATCTCCTGATGGCGATCGTGCTGGTGGCGCGGCCTGAAGGTCTGTTTCCGGCCAACCGCAGATGAAATCACAGCTCAACGTCTCAAGCCTCGTGGCCGCACTCATCGTGGCCGGCCTGGTGCTGCTGCCGGTCTATTCCAACCTCTCCGGCAACATTTTCATCCTCACGCTGTTCACCCGCATCGTGATCCTGGCGCTGGCGGCCGTCAGCCTCAACCTCATCATGGGCTATGGCGGCATGATGAGCTTCGGCCATGCCGCCTATCTCGGCATCGGCGGCTACGCCGTCGGCATCCTGGCGCAGGAAGGCATCGGCTCCGGCTGGGCGCAGTTCGCGGTGGCGATCGCGGTGTCGGCGCTCTATGCGCTGGTGATCGGTGCGCTTTCCCTGCGCACCCGCGGCGTCTATTTCATCATGATCACGCTGGCTTTCGCGCAGATGGCCTACTACGTCGCGTCCGGCCTCGCCCGTTACGGCGGGGATGATGGGCTCACCGTCTACAAGCGCAGCGATTTCGGTGGCCTGATCAACCTCGGCAACCGCGTGCAGTTCTATTATCTCTGCCTGTTCTGCCTGCTTGCCGTCGTGGTGCTGATCTGGCGCATCGTCAATTCGCGCTTCGGCCTCGTGCTGCAGGGCCTGCGCTCCAACGAGCAGCGCATGCAGGCGATCGGCTTCCCGTCGAAGCGGTACAAGCTGGTGTGCTTCGTCATCGCCGGCATGCTGTGCGGCCTGTCCGGCGCACTGCTTGCCAACAATACCGATTTCGTCAGCCCTGCCGTGATGTACTGGACCCGCTCCGGCGATCTCATGGTGATGGTCATCCTCGGCGGCATGGGCACCCTGATGGGGCCGGTCGTCGGCGCGGTGGTGTTCCTCGTGCTGGAAGAGGTGCTGTCGCAGATCACCGAATATTGGGCGCTGATCATGGGGCCGCTGCTGCTCCTGATCGTGCTGTTCGGCCGCGGCGGCATCATGGGCATGCTCGGGAGGTTGAACCGTGGCTGAGCCGTTGCTTCGCGTCGACAATCTCGTGCGCCGGTTCGGCGGCATCGTCGCCACCGATCACGTCTGCCTGGACGTTGCCAAGGGCGAGATCCACGCCATCATCGGGCCGAACGGCGCCGGCAAGACCACGCTGATCAGCCAGCTCACCGGCCACCTGGCGCCGCATGCGGGGCGCATTTTCTTAGGTGGCCGCGACATCTCGCATTTCCCCGCCTATAAGCGCAGCGCACTGGGGCTGGCGCGTTCGTTCCAGATCACCTCGCTGCTGACCGACTTCACCGCGGCCGACAATGTCGCGCTGGCGGCGCAAGCCCATGACGGCAAGCACTCGTTCCGTTTCTTCGCAGCCGCGCGCAAGGACAAGCCGCTGCGCGCCGCCGCGCACGCCGCGCTGGAGCGCGTCGGTCTCGGCCATCGCGCCGACGTGCTGGTCTCGAAGCTCAGCCATGGCGAGCAGCGCGAGCTGGAGCTCGCGGTCGCGCTCGCGACCAAGCCGCAGCTCCTGCTGCTCGATGAGCCGATGGCCGGCTTGGGGGTGACCGAGTCGCAGCGCATGGTGAAGCTGCTCAATGAGCTGCGCGACGAGGTCTCGATCGTGCTGGTCGAGCACGACATGGAGGCGGTGTTCGCGCTCGCCGACCGCATCTCGGTGCTGGTCTATGGCCGCATCATCGCCTCGGGCAAGCCGGACGAGATCCGGCAGAACGAGGAGGTCAAGCGCGCCTATCTCGGCGATCAGCATGTGGTGGTCGGCCATGGTTGATCTGGGGACAAGCGCCATGCTGCTCGAGGTCGACGGCATCGAGACCTGTTACGGCCTGAGTCAGGTCTTGTTCGGCCTGTCGCTGGCGATCCGTCCCGGCGAGATGGTCTCGCTGATGGGCCGCAACGGCATGGGCAAGACCACCACGATCCGATCGATCATGGGCCTGACCCAGGCGCGCGCCGGCCTGATCCGCTTCAGCGGCCAGGAGACGCGAAAGCTGCCGTCCTACAGGATCGCCCAGCTCGGCATCGGCCTGGTGCCGGAGGGACGGCAGATCTTTCCGAATCTGACCGTCACCGAGAATCTCGTAGCGGCTTCGGCCAACCGGCTCGGCGCGTCCGATCCTTGGACGCTCGACAAGATCCACGCGCTGTTTCCGCGGCTCGCCGAACGCGGCAGCAACATGGGCAACCAGCTCTCCGGCGGCGAGCAGCAGATGCTGGCGATCGGCCGGGCGCTGATGACCAACCCAAAACTCCTCATTCTCGACGAGGCGACCGAGGGGCTGGCGCCGTTGATCCGCGAGGAGATCTGGAACTGCCTGTCGCTGCTGAAATCGCGCGGGCAGTCGATCCTGGTGATCGACAAGAATGTCGAGCATCTGACCCGCATCTGCGACCGCCACTACATCATCGAGCGTGGCCGCACCGTGTGGCACGGCACGTCGGACCAACTGATGGCCGAGCCGGAGCTGCAGCACCGTTATCTCGGTATTTGAGGGCGGCGCGCTGCCGGCGATGACGACGTGGAAGCGGATTGACTCAAATCAAGATCGCGTCGCGCAAGGAGCGTAGATTTCATGGGCGTGCTGACATGCGCTGATTTTTTCCGCATTGAGGCACGGCGTGGACGAGACTATTCTTCAGGGTAGTATTTTGTTTTGCCTTTTTACCAGAGGTTGAGCAAATGCGTGCACCTCATCTCCGAATCGAAGCACCGAAAAAGGCCGCGGCCAGTCTGCGCAGCTTCTGGTCTGCTCATTCCGACCTCGAGACGGCGCTTTGTCTCGCCTTCATGCTGATCGTCGGAGTCATCGTGAAGATGACGCCGCCGCTCTAGGCCTCCGCGCTCATCGCGCGAACGGGATGTACTTCTGGTACTCCTTCGGCACCCGGCTGCGATAGCGCGACGGCACCGTGCCGCTGCGCAGGGAGTCCTCGACTTCCTTGCGCGTGCTGGTCCTCGTTCGCTTCTTCTTCGGTGCGGTCGCCTCGCCGGCGGGCTTGGCGTCGCCGGGCTTCTCGGTCGAAGCGGCCGGCGCGGGAGTGGCTGCGGGGGCAGGGCTCGCGGCGGGAGCCGGTTGCGTCGGCGTATCGGGAGCGGGCGCGCTCTGCGCGAAGGCTGCATCGGCGGCGAAACTGAGAGCCAGAATGATTGCCAATGCGATCCCGGAAGACCTGATCATATCAACGAGACTCCAACCACTGCGACTGACGTGCCGGCCTGATAATGTCGCCCCCGTGCGCCGGACGGTTCATGCTGTCGTTGCATGGCCGGCGTCGGCTGATGCGCCACCTCGCCCAAGAACAATTCTGAGTGCCGGATTTTTGAGCATAGCGTGCCGCCGGTTCCGTTGAATCGCAAGCATTTTTCCCTGGCACGCGGATTGCTCCCCTCGTTGCCTAGAGTTGGCAGCTAGGGTTCCGGTTCTCGGTCGAGAACGCTGGTCCGAGAGCAGCCGCCAGGGGAGAGCCCTGGTGCACGGCGGGATAAAAACCCGGGAGACCTCAGTGGCCGCGCTTGGCAGGCACGAGGTTCTTCATGCCAGTCCGCGGTCAGAAAACCGATGAGGGACTGGACATGTTCAAAGCGCGAAATCTGTTTGTTGCCCTGCTCGCGGCATCGACGCTGGCGACCGCGTCGCTGTCACCAGCGTCAGCCGAGAAGAAGAAGGAATTCAACATCGCCTGGACGATCTATGTCGGCTGGATGCCGTGGCCCTATGCGGCCGAGTCCGGGATCGTCAAGAAGTGGGCCGACAAATACGGCATCACGATCAAGGTCACGCAGATCAACGACTACGTCGAATCGATCAACCAGTATACCGCCGGCAAGTTCGACGGCGTCACCGTCACCAACATGGATGCGCTGACCATCCCCGCTGCCGGCGGCGTCGACACGTCGGCCATCATCATGGGCGACTACTCCAACGGCAATGACGGCGTCGTGCTCAAGAAGGGCAAGACCATGGCCGACATCAAGGGCCAGAAGGTCAACCTCGTCGAGCTCTCGGTGTCGCATTATCTGCTGGCGCGCGGCCTCGAGACCGCGAAGCTGTCCGAGAAGAACATCAAGACGGTCAACACCTCGGACGCCGACATCGTCGCCGCCGCGAAGTCGCCGGACACGACGGCCGTGGTCACCTGGAATCCGCAGCTGCTGGAGGTGAAGGCCGAGCCTGGCGCGACGCTGGTGTTCGACTCCAGCAAGATCCCCGGCGAGATCGAGGATCTCATGGTCGTCAACAGTGCGACGCTCAAGGACAATCCCGAGCTCGGCAAGGCGCTGGTGGGCATCTGGTACGAGACCATCGCGCTGATGAAGGACCAGAGCGAGAAGGGCAAGGCCGCGCGCGAGGCCATGGCCAAGCTGTCGGGCACCGATCTCGCCGGTTTCGAGACCCAGCTCAAGACCACGTTCATGTATTATGAGCCGAAGGACGCGCTCGCCTTCGTGACCGGACCGGAATTGCCGAAGATCATGGATCTCGTGCGCACCTTCTGCTTCGATCACAACCTGCTTGGCGAGAACGTGAAGTCGAAGGACGCGGTCGGCATCTCCACGCCAACGAAGACGCTGGGCGCGGCCGGCAATGTCAAGCTGCGCTTCGATCCGACCTTCATGAAGATGGCCGCCGACGGGAAGCTCTGAGCCGTCTGTCCGCTGCGCAACTCGTGTCACCCCTCACCCTGAGGAGCTTGCGTCAGCAAGCGTCTCGAAGGGTGAGGCCGAGGTGGGCCTCATGGTTCGAGACGGCGCTGCGCGCCTCCTCACCATGAGGAGTTAGGGAGCCATCCATGACGCGTGCGATGAACGTCGTCCCGAACCGGGGCAGCCGGCTGTTGCTGGCGCTGCTGCCGTTCCTGCTGATCGCGCTGATCTACGTGGTGGGGTCGGCGCAGCGGCGTGCGGACAATCCGGACGACAAGCTGCTGCCGCCGGTCTCCGAGATGGTCGCGACCTCGAAGCGGCTCGCGACCGAGCCGGATCGTCGCTCCGGCGACTACGTGCTGTGGTCGGACACGGCCGCGAGCCTGCAGCGGCTCGCGCTCGGGCTCGGCATTGCCGCCGTCATCGGCCTCGTGCTCGGACTCGCCATCGGCTTGCTTCCGATCGCCGGCGCCGGCTTCGACACGCTGATTGCGGTACTGTCGATGATCCCGCCGATGGCGGTGCTGCCGGTTCTGTTCATCGTGTTCGGCCTCGGCGAGCTGTCCAAGGTGGTGCTGATCATCATCGGCGTTACGCCGACCCTGGTGCGCGACCTCTCGCTCGAGGTGCAGAACATGCCGCGCGAGCAGCTGATCAAGGCGCAGACCCTGGGCGCCTCGACCTGGCAGGTCGCGATCCGCGTCGTGCTGCCGCAGATCATGCCGCGGCTGATCCAGGGACTGCGGCTGATGATCGGTCCGGCCTTTCTGTTTCTGATCTCGGCCGAGGCGATCGCCTCCGATGTCGGGCTCGGCTACCGCATCTTCCTGGTCCGGCGCTATCTGTCGATGGACGTGATCCTGCCTTACGTCGTCTGGATCACGCTGCTCGCCTACATCTTCGACTATGCGCTGGTCTGGTTCGGACGGCGCGCCTTTCCCTGGGCCTATGCGCGAGGGAGCCGCTGATGAGCACGCTGTCCTTCCGCAACGTCTGGGTCGAATATGGCAACCAGGTCGTGCTCGAGCGCATCAATCTCGAAATCGCCTCCGGCACCTTCCTGTCGATCGTCGGCCCTTCAGGTGCAGGCAAGAGCACCTTCCTGCGCCTGATCCTCGGCCAGGAGAGGCCGACCCAGGGCGCGGTGCTGCTCGATGGACAGCCGTTTCCGGCCGAGCCGGGGCCGGACCGCGGCATCGTGTTCCAGCGCTACTCGGTGTTCCCGCATCTGACCGTGCTCGGCAACGTGCTGCTCGGCTATGAGCTTGCCGGCAGCCCGTTCACGGCGCGGCTATTCGGGTCGGCGCGCAAGGAGGCGATGGAGAAGAGCCGCGCGCTGATCGAGGCCGTCGGCCTGGCCGAGCATCGCGACAAATATCCGAGCGCGCTGTCCGGCGGCATGCAGCAGCGGCTGGCGATCGCGCAGGCACTGGCGAAGCAGCCGCGCGTGCTGCTGCTCGACGAGCCCTTTGGCGCGCTCGATCCCGGCACCCGTGCGCAGATGCATGGGCTGATCAAGCCGTTGTGGCGCGAGCACAACATGACCATCGTGATGGTCACCCACGATATCAAGGAGGCGTTCGGCCTCGCCACCCGGTTGATCGCGCTCGACCGCCCGCGCAAGGATCCGCAGGCGCCCGAGCGCTTCGGCGCGCGCATCACCTACGACCTCGATCTCACCCGCGACAGCGCCGTGCCGGTGCTCGGATTCATCCGCGCCAGCCTGCAGGCGGCGCAATAGTCAGTTCAAGAAACGTCGAAAGAAACGAAGGAGAGTCTCCATGTCATTCCCACTCATGCGCCGGTCGCACCGCGCCGGATTGCACGCGCAGCGCCGGCTCATGCGGCGTCACCATCCGGACTTCGACAAGATGGCGACGCAAGGCTGGCAGGCGCTGGAGGCCGAGGGCAGGCTGCCGAGCAACGGCTGGCGCAGGGAGAAGCAATGGGCGCTCGACATGGGTTTGCCCGGCGCCGACACGCTGACGGATCGCGAGATCCCGACCTTTGCGCGCGGCGAGCTGCCGCATTTCGCCGGGATCAACACCTTCATGAAGGCGCCGTATGTCGAGAACGTCCGCGACGTCGGCAAATACGACGCCGCGGTGATCGGCATCCCCTTCGATTCCGGCACCACCTATCGGCCCGGCACCCGCTTCGGGCCGCAGGGCATCCGCCGCATCTCGGCGCTGTACACGCCCTACAACTACGAGCTCGGCGTCGACCTGCGCGAGCAGATGACCCTGTGCGATGCCGGCGACGTCTTCACCATCCCCGCCAATCTGGAAAAGAGCTTTGACCAGATCAGCCGCGGCGTCGCGCATGTGTTCTCGTCCGGGGCGCTGCCGATCATGCTCGGCGGCGACCATTCGATCGGCTTCCCCTGCGTTCGCGGCATCGCGCAGTGCACCGACAAGCGCATCGGCATCATCCATTTCGACCGCCACATCGACATCCAGGAGAAGGATCTCGACGAGCGCATGCACACCACGCCCTGGTACTGGGCGACCAACCTGCCGAACGTGTCGCCGACCAATCTTGTGCAGCTCGGCATCGGCGGCTGGCAAGTGCCCCGCGAGGGCGTCGAGGTCGCGCGCAAGCGCAACACCAACGTGCTGACCATCGCCGACATCGAGAAGATCGGCCTGGAGAAGACCGCCGAGATCGCGCTGGAATTGGCCTGGAAGGATGCCGACGCGGTCTACATCTCGTTCGACGTCGACTCCATCGATTGCGGCTTCGTGCCCGGCACCGGCTGGCCGGAGCCCGGCGGCTTCCTGCCGCGCGAGGCGCTGAAGCTGCTCGGCCTCGTCGCCGCCGAGGGCCTGTGCGGGCTCGAAGTGGTCGAGGTCTCGCCGCCCTACGACACCTCGGACATCACCGCGCTGATCGGCGTGCGCGTCGTCGTCGAGGCGCTCGGCTCGATGGTCGCCCACGGCAAGCTCGGCAGCCACAAGTCCATCATCAACAAGCCGGTCAGCTTCTGAGGCTCGCGATGCGTCATCATCACCACCATCATGGCCATCATCATCACGATCATGGCCATGCGCATGATCATGATCACCACCATGACCACGATCACCCCCCGCACGGTCCCGGTCACAACCATCCCCACGGCGGCCGCTCGCCGGTACAGTGGCAGACGCCGCATCAACCGGACGGCGCCAAGCCCGCCGCGGCGGCCGAACCGGATCTCGACAAGGTCGAGGCTGCCTTTGTCGACGGCTTCATCGCCGCGCCGGATCCGACCAGCTTCCTGCGGTTGGCGCGGGTTCCGTTCGAGATCCTGCGCGACGGCACGAGCCTCAAGCTGCTGCGCGTCGAGATCGACGCGCTGACCGATGTCGGCAGCCTGACGCCGCATCTCGGCGGCGGCACCTTCCGCTACGATCCGCTGCCGTCGAACTTCGTCTCACGCCGCCGCCGGTTGCGCTTCGTCTATTTCGATGGCGCCAGCCTCAAGCCGCTCACCTACGCGGAGCTGCGGGAAATGGAATGAGCTTACCGCAGCGGCGTTCGCTTGAGCGCCGCTGCGAGGGCCTCGAAGCGGTCGACGACCTCCGGCAGCACATAGGATCGCACGGTGGACGCCGCTGCGATGCCGATCAGCAGCATGATGACATATTGAGCGGCGAGCAGGAGGGCGACGCGCCGCAGCCATGCCAGCCGCGGCCGGCGCTCGGCAGCGCGAGCGGGGCTCTGCGGCGCATCGGGAGCTGCAAGCAGCAGGTCGTCTCGGTCTCGCGAGACCTCGGACATCAGCTCAGTACCCCGACAGAATCTGTTCGAGGCGGGATTTGAGCCGCTTGTTGGTGCGTTCGCGGTCGCGCAGCGTGCGAGCCCATTCCAGCGAGACGACCTCGCTCTCCTTGTCGAAGGCGAGGCCGGCGCCGGCACCGTCGCGCCACACCATGCGGGCCGGCCGCGACCATCCGCGCCGTTCGATCGTGACGTCGACGCGGTCGGGCAGCAGCACGCTCCCTTCCAACTCGATCTTGATGCCTCGGTTGTTGAAGTTGCGCACGACGCAGGCGAGCGTCGAGCAGCCGGCGTTGAATGTCAGAACGCCGCCATAGTAGACGCGTTGGCGGGCCTCGTTGCGACGGTTGTCCATGACACGTCCTCCAGTCACTTAACGATCTATTAAGCAATCGGAGGGTGTGTGGCCACCATCGGCGGTATGAAAATGACGGCGGTGGTTAACGCATGCCGGGATGTGCCGGCATTGACGTTGCGCGCGTTCACCCTCGCGCAAACATCCTGGCCTCTTTGGCGATGACCGGCTTCACAGCTTCCCCCAGCCGCGCGGCGGCCGCGTCGACCGACAGGCCCGCTGTATCCACGACGGCGTTGGCCCTTGCGTACAGCGGCTCGCGGCTGGCGAGGATGTTGCGCAGCTCGGCCATCGCCGAGCGGTCGTCGGCCATCGGGCGGAGGTCGCCTTGTTTGCGCACGCGCCCCATGTGCTCCTCCGGCTCGGCCTTCAGCCAGATCGTGTAGAACGAGGTCAGGATCAGGTCGAAGGTCACCGGCTCCGAGACGATGCCGCCGCCGGTCGCCAGCACCATCGGCTCCTTGCGCGCGAGCAGCTGCACCAGCGCGGCCTGCTCCATGCGGCGGAAGCCTTCCTGGCCGTAGAGCGCGATGATCTCGGCGACCGATAGCCCGTTCTGCCGCTCGATCTCCTTGTTCAGCTCGACGAAGCTCCAGCCGATCCGCTCCGCCAGCATCTTGCCGAGCGTCGACTTGCCGGCACCGCGCAGGCCGATCAGCGCAATGCCCGAGAACGAACGCCGCAGGGGCGCCGATGCGCCGCCGGCAAGCAGCTCCTTGACCTCGGCGATCTGGCTCGGGCTCGCCTTCTTCAGGAGATCGCGAATGACTGGCCAGTCCGGCGATGGCTCGCCGCCGGGGATGATGTCGTCGAGCGGCGCGTTGATCGCGTTGGCGATGCGGCGCAGCAGCACGATCGAGACATTGCCCTTGCCGCTCTCGAGCTGGGCGATGTAGCGCTCGGAAATCCCGGAGACCTCGGCCAGCACCTTGCGAGACATGCCGGCGAGGCCGCGCATCCGCCGCACCCGCTGGCCCAGCTGGTCGAGGAAATCCGTCTCGGCCGCGGACTGGCCGTCGTCGCGCGGGGCATCGCTGTGTGGCGTCATATCCCTGAGGTACTCTTTTGAGCAGGAAACATAATGCCGGGGAGGATTGACAGCAAGCGATGTTGGTGGCCTTGTATGAATTATAATTCAAAAATCCGGGGAGAATGCCGTGAAGTCGTACAATGCGGTATCGTGGTTGCTTGACCGCAATGTCGAGGCGGGGCGCGGCGACAAGCTCGCCTACACGGACACGGTCTCCGAGCTGAGCTATCGCGGTTTGCAGCAGCAGACCTGCCGCGTCGCCAACATGCTGCGTCGCCTTGGCGTCCGCCGCGAGGAGCGCGTGGCGATGATCATGCTCGATACGGTGGATTTCCCCGCGGTGTTTCTTGGCGCCATGCGCGCGGGCATCGTCCCGGTGCCGCTCAACACGCTGCTGACCTCGGAGCAATACGCCTATGTGCTGGCCGACTGCCGCGCCCGCGTGCTGTTCGTGTCCGAGGCGCTGTATCCGGTGGTGAAGGACATTGTCGGCCGGATGCCGGATCTCGATTGCGTCGTGGTCTCCGGCGCCAATGCCTTCGGCCACAAGCTGCTCACCGAGGAGCTCGCGCGCGAGAGCGATCAGTTCGACACGGTCGCCACCCACGAGGACGAGCCGGCGTTCTGGCTGTATTCGTCGGGCTCGACCGGCATGCCCAAGGGCGTGCGCCATCTGCACGGCAATCTCGCCGCGACGGCGGAGACCTATGCCAGCCAGGTGCTCGGCATCCGCGAGAGCGATGTGTGTCTGTCAGCCGCAAAGCTGTTCTTCGCCTATGGCCTCGGCAATGCGCTGACTTTCCCGCTCTCTGTCGGTGCCACCACGATCCTCAATTCCGAGCGTCCGACGCCGGCGCTGATGTTCAAGCTCCTCAACCGCTACAATCCGACCATCTTCTACGGCGTGCCGACCTTGTTCGCCGCGATGCTGCACGATGAGTCGCTGCGCCATGAGAAGGCCGGCAGCGCTCTGCGCATCTGCACCTCGGCCGGCGAGGCGCTGCCGGAATCGGTCGGCAATGCCTGGAAGGCGCGTTTCGGCGTCGACATTCTCGATGGCGTCGGCTCGACCGAGCTGCTGCACATCTTCCTGTCCAACGTGCCCGGGGACATCAAATACGGCTCATCGGGCCGCCCCGTGCCGGGCTATCAGGTTCGTCTTGTCAACGAGGCCGGTGAGGGCGTGCCGGACGGCGAGGTCGGCGAGATGCTGGTGCATGCGCCGTCCGCCGGCGAGGGCTATTGGAATCAGCGCCACAAGACCCGCTCGACGTTCGAGGGCTATTGGACGCGCACCGGCGACAAATATGTCCGCGACGCCGATGGACGCTACACCTTCTGCGGCCGCTCCGACGACATGTTCAAGGTCTCCGGCATCTGGGTGTCGCCGTTCGAGGTCGAGAGCGCCCTGATTACGCATCCCTCCGTGCTGGAAGCCGCCGTGGTGCCGGAAGCCGATCAGGAAGGCCTGCTGAAGCCGAAGGCCTATGTCGTGCTGCGCCCGAGCGTCGATCGCTCGACCCTGCATGAGGCACTGAAGGAGCACGTCAAGCAGAAGATCGGCCCGTGGAAATATCCGCGCTGGATCGAGGTGGTGGAATCCTTGCCGAAAACCGCAACCGGCAAGATCCAGCGCTTCAAGCTGCGCGAGGGGGCGAACCAATAGTTGGTCTTCCTGCCCGTAAGTAGGCCCTGCTTTTAGTTGTCGTCATGGCCGGGCTTGACCCACGACTGTCCGGTTCAGCTTCCGCATATTGCGAGGCTCAACTGTTGTGGGTTTTTGGCAAGTTGGGGTGGCCCC
>NZ_JBNPUD010000026.1:0-42210 GCF_051167995.1 Bradyrhizobium sp. HKCCYLRH3073 | reverse complement strand
GAAAGCGATTCGTCAGTCACTCGACCGAGGAATCATCCATTTCCGGCAGCAAAATGGTAAGTTAGCGCCAATGGGGGGTACAGGTCTCTCCGCACGCACTTCCCGCGCGGCTGCCCCTCACCCCGACCCTCTCCCCGTAAGGACGGGGAGAGGGGGCGCACCGCGTGCGGGGTGAGAGTTCGCCTATCAGTTGATGGACAAGAACTGCGTAGTTCGGCGGCCGCTGCTCGCGGCGAACCGATCGTCGCGACGTGGGCACGCTCTCTCATTCGACCGGCGACGCCTTCATGCGGTGATCCTCCAGCGGCAGTCCCAGCGCGGCCTGGATGGCGCGGGCGAGGAATTGCAGGGTCAGGAGCAGCATGCCGAAGGTGACGACGGCCTGCGGAAACCACAGCGGGGTGTCGCTGGAGGTCGAGACCTGGCCGCGGACGAAGGAGCTCCAGGCGAACTTGGTCATCGCCGACGTCAGGAACGTCATGAAGGCGAAGCCGGCGGCGGCGGCCAGCACCTCCAGCGCGCGCTGCAGCGGCGCCGGCACGTTCTTGAGCAGCAGCACCACGCGGATATGGCCGCCGACGCGCAAGGTCATGGCCGCGCCGAAGGTGAACGAGGCCGCCATCAGATAGGACGAGTACTCCCAGGCGATCGAGATGGTCGGCGGGAAGAACGGCAGCACGTTCGACAGCGCCCGCGTCGTGACCTCGGCCAGCATCAGCAACGTCAGCGTCAGCAGGCAGCCGCCGCCGATCCAGCCGTCGAGCCGGCCCAGCCGGTCGATGACATCGAGCAGGATGCGCAGCGGCGCGGGCGCCGCTGCATTGAGGCTCGCCCGTTCGCCCGGCGACGGCTCCACGATCGCGTCAGCCACGCTTCATCTCGGCAAGATAGGACTTCACCGGTTGATCGGCAGCGGGCACGCGCTTGAGGAAGGCTTCCATCTGTGGCGCGGTCTTGGCCCGGATCTCGGTCATCATCGCATCCGAAACCGGCACCACTTCCATGCCGCCTTCCTTGAGCCGGTTGAGGCTGTCGACATCGGCCTTGAGCGAATTCGCCCAGAAGGTCGGCTCCATCTTGGCGGCGATGTCGCTGACGGTCTTCTGCTGCTCGGGCGTCAGCGCCTTCCAGGAATCCAGGTTCACGTTGAGCATCTGCGACGACCACACATGATTGGTCGGGTAGACGTATTTGAGGAATTCCCAGAACTTGCCGTCGACCCCTGAGACCGAGGAGGTCGAGACGCCCGCCACGGCGCCGGAGGCCAGTGCCGGGATCGTCTCGCCCCAGGGGATCATGACCGCGGCCATGCCGATGGCGTTGAGCATGTCGACCGCGTTCTTGTCGGGCACGCGGATCTTGATGTTCTTCAGGCCGGCGACGTCTGATGTCTTGACCTTCAGGTGCAGATACTGCGTCGGCCACGGCACGATGTAGAGGATCTTCTGGTTATTGCGCGCGGCGATCTTCTCATATTCAGGCCGCACGTATTTGTGCAGCACCTTGAGCTCGTCCATCGAGCCGGCGAGGAACGGGATGCTCTCAACGCCCATGAAGGGCTCGTCGCCGACCTGCTGGATGTTGAGCACGTCCGCGAGCGGGACGAGACCGTCGCGCACCGCGCGCAGATGCTCCGGGCCCTTGAAGCCGAGCTGACCGCCTGCCTTCACGGTGATGTTGACGGCGCCGTTGGTCTGCTTCTTCACCTCCTCGGCGAAGGCCATCGCGTTCTGGGTGTGAAAGTTGCCCTCGGGCCAGACCGTCGACATGTCCCAGTTGGTCGTCGCCGCGCGTGCCCTTGTCGAGACCTGGCTCGCCGTGAGCAGCGCCGCTGCACCTGCCGTGAACGTCCGTCGCGTGATCATCAGTGTCTCCGCTTCGTTGCTGAGCTAAGGGAAATGGAAGAGGTTTGGCGAGCCGTGGGGTCGTGGCCATCCTTCGAGACGCCCGCCTGCGGCGGGCTCCTCAGGATGAGGGCTCGTTGCGCGGCCAGATGCTGATCCTCTCCATGAGGACGCCCCTCATGGTCAATGTGCAGCACCGATAGCGGTGCTAAACCCTCATGGTGAGGAGCGTCGCTCTTGCGACGCGTCTCGAACCATGAGGCCACCAATGTTTCGACTGGCATGAGATCTCACCGCGCCTGCCCGTAGACCTTTGCCGCGTTGTCCGCCGACACCAGCCCGCTCTCGACATCGCTCTGCACGAGCTCCGCCGCGCGTTCGCGGGGATCGCCGATGCCTGCACCGCCCGGCGTCAGCACCACCAGCCGGTCGTCCGGCGGCACGGTCTGAAAACCCTTGCCACGCAGCTTCTTGCCAGACGCGAGACCGACATAGCCGGCCTCGCCATCGTGGCCGCCATCGCGGCCGCGCGGCGGGTGATCGATGCGGTCGAAGGCGGCGAGGATGTCGAACGGCGCATCGACGCCGCTGCCGACCTCGATGATCTGGCCGAGGCCGCCGCGGGTGCGGCCGGCGCCGCCGGAATCCGGCCGCAGCTCCTTGCGCCAGAAGATCAGCGGCGTCTGCGTCTCCGCGATCTCGACCGGCGTGCCGCGCACGCCGGAGGGATAGGCGGTGGCCGACAGCCCGTCCTTGTCGAAACGGGCGCCAGTGCCGCCGTTCGACGTCACCGCCATCGAGAACCCGTAATTGCCGCCGGCGCCGGAGCGGGTCTGGCCGCGGACGTTGAGATTCCACAGACACGACGTGCCTTCGGCGGGCACGCGCTCGGGGATGATCTGGCGCAGGCAGCCGAACACCACGTCGGGCAGCATCTGGCCGATGACATGACGCGAGGCGACCGGCGCCGGCTTCGGCGCATTGAGGATCGCGCCCGATGGCGCCGACACGGTCAGCGGCGACAGCGAGCCGGCATTGTTGGGGATCGCGGAGGCCACGACGCAACCGAGCCCGAACACCGTGTAGGCCGTGGTGTAGGACAATGGCACGTTGATACCGAATTTCGAGGCGGGCGAGGTGCCGTCGAAGTCGACGTGGATGCCGCTCTCCGAGATCGTCAGCGCCGTTTTCAGGGTGACAGGCGCATCATAGCCGTCGACCACCATCTCGTTGCGCCAGGTGCCCTTGGGCAGCTTGGCGATCTCGGCCAGGACGGCGTCGCGCGAGCGGTCGCAGATGTAGTCGCCGAGCGCATCGAGCGAGGCGATGCCGAACTCGGTCATCATCTCGACCAGGCGCTGGCAGCCGACATCGTTGCAGGCGGCGAGCGAATAGGTGTCGCCTTCGGTGTCCACCGGCAGCCGGGTGTTGGCGCGGATCATGGCCATCAGCGTCTCGTTGACGACGCCCTGGTCGATCAGCTTCAGCATCGGGATGTACAGCCCCTCCATGAATACGTCGGTGCCGTCGGGGCCGAAGCCGATGCCGCCGATATCCATCAGATGGCTGGTGCAGGAGAACAAGGCGACCGGCTGGCCGTCCTTGAAGCAGGGGGTGGTGACGACGAAATCGTTGAGATGCCCGGTGCCCATCCAGGGATCGTTGGTGATGTAGGCATCGCCGGGCTTCATCGTGTGGATCGGAAAATGCGCGATGAAGTGCTTCACCGACTCCGCCATCGAGTTGACGTGGCCCGGCGTGCCGGTGACGGCCTGCGCCAGCATGCGGCCGTTCAGGTCGAACACGCCGGCGGAGAGGTCGCCGCATTCGCGCACGATCGGGCTGAAGGCGGTGCGCAGCAGCACCTGGGCCTGTTCCTCGACCACGGCGATCAGCCGGTGCCACATGATCTGCAAGTCGATCAGGCTGCTCTGTGATGAACTCATTGTCAGGCCGCCTTCCGTTCCATGACGATGCTGCCGGCACCATCGATATGCGCGTCAAAACTGTTGGAGATGAAAGTCGAGGTCTCGTCCTCGGCGATCACGGCGGGGCCGGCGATGACCGCGCCCGGCGCCATCTGCTCGCGGCGATACAGCGGGATCTCGACGAAGCGTCCGGCGCGGCCGTCGAAGAACCTGCGGTGCCCCGCAGCCTTGCCCGCAGGCTTGCGCTGGACCTCGGTGACGGCGGGCGGTTGGTGCGCTTCCGTCGTCGCGAGCACCGACCAGCTCAGGACCTCGATCGCCGCACCGGGGATCGGGCGCTCGAACAGCGCGGCATAGCCGGCCTCGAAGGTCGTACGCAGGGTGGGCAGGTCGTCCGCCGTCAGGGGGCGGTTCGGCAACTCGACATTGATCTCGTGGCCCTGGCCGACATAGCGCATGAAAGCCGAGCGGCGCTCGCGCAACGGTGCGCCGGCCGCACCAGGCTCCACCAGCGCGCGGGCCTCATCGGCCATCTCCTGCAGCAGGGTGGAGACGAGCGCCGTGTCGAAATCGTCGAGCCTCGCATGGCGGCTGCGCACCAGCTCATAGGCGATCGGTGCGGCGAGGAAGCCGACCGCCGAGCCGACACCGGCATTGGACGGCACGATCACCCTGGCGACGCCGATCTTCTCGGCGACGCGCGCGGCATGCAGTGGCGCTGCGCCGCCGAAGGCGATCAGCGTGTGCTGGCCGATGATGGCGCCGCGCTCGACGGCATGGACGCGCGCCGCGCTCGCCATGTTCTCGCAGACGACCTCGTGCACCGCGTAGGCAGCGGTCTCGGCGTCCAAGCCGAGCGGGGCGCCGACGTCGCGGAGCAGGGCCTGTTTCGACAGTTCGGGATCGAGCCTGATGGTGCCGCCGGCAAACGCGTCGGGATCGATCATGCCGAGCGCGACATCGGAATCGGTGACCGCCGGGCGCTGGCCGCCGCGGCCGTAGCAGGCCGGACCCGGCTCGGAAGAGGCGCTCTCCGGGCCCACGGTGACGCGCTTCATCGCATCGATGCGCGCGATCGAGCCGCCGCCGGCGCCGATCTCGACCATCTCGATCACGGGGATGCGCACCGGCAGGCCCGAGCCTTTGAGGAACCGCGCGGCACGGTCGACCTCGAACACACGCGAGCTCTCCGGCTCGAAATTCTCGATCAGGCAGATCTTGGCGGTGGTGCCGCCCATGTCGAACGACAGCACCTTGCGCTCGCCGAGCGTAGCTGCGATCTGGCCGGCGAAGATCGCGCCGCCAGCGGGACCGGATTCGACGAGCCGCACCGGGAAGCGGCGCGCCGTGGCGATCGAGGTGACGCCGCCGCCCGAGGTGACGAGATAGATCGCGCCGCGGAACTGCTCGATTTGCAGCGCCCGCTCCATGCGCGCGAGATAGCTGTCCATCAACGGCTGCACATAGGCGTTGGCGACCGCGGTCGAGGTGCGTTCGTATTCCCGGATTTCGGGACAGACCGCCGAGGACAAAGTGACCGAGACATCAGGCATCGCCTCGGTCAGGATCTCGGCAGCGCGGCGCTCATGCGCGGGATTGGCGTAGGCGTGCAGGAAGGCGACGGCGATGCTGGCGACATCGAGGGCGCGCAACTGCGGCACCAGCGCGCGCACCGCCGCTTCGTCGAGCGGCAGTCTGACGTCTCCGTGGGCATCAACGCGCTCGGGCACGGTGAAGCGCAGGGAGCGCGGCACCAGCGGCTTCGGTTTGTCGATCGAGAGATCGTACTGGTCGTAGCGGCTCTCGGTTCCAATATCCAGAACATCGCGGAAGCCGGACGTTGCGATCAGTGCGGTCCTGGCGCCGCGGCGCTCGATGATGGCATTGGTCGCGAGCGTGGTGCCGTGAATGAAGACATCGATGTCGCAGATGCGCGCCTTCGCGTCGGCGAGAATGAGACGGGTGCCGTCCAGCACGGCCTGCTCCGGCTGCGTCGGCGTGGTCAGCAGCTTGCGCGTCCGGCGCTGCGTACCGATGTCGAGAACGATATCGGTGAACGTGCCCCCGATATCGACGGCCAGCCGGACTTCGGCTCCTTCAAGCATTCCATGTCTCCGCAAGCGACGAACTGATGTGCGATTTGAGCAAGTCCCATGCCATTGCGCCAGCGGGGATGCAGTTTGCTGCTCTGCGTTTGCTGCGGTGCGGACTTGAGGTCGCGGTGCGATGGGCGATCAACTTGGCCGATCGGCTTGCTGTTGTTTGCGACACCGTCATGTCGCCACGCGCGACGATTGGCGTGAGACCGACGATCATCTCCACAACGTCATTCCGGGGCTCGCCGTGCGGGCGCCCCGGAATGACACCGTGTGTTGATCGAACGCGCCAAACATGACTTCGCATTCCCGCGGCACGATGGGCCCGAGTTTCTGCTGCTTGCTCACCCTCCGCAAACGAGAGGGTGCAGGGAATGCCGGGTGAAAGCCTCACCCATGGCCCGCCTGCGAAAAAAATGCAGGCGGCAGGTACCACAGGCAAAGCCGAACACTCCGGCATTCCCTGCGCGGTGGTCTTCACGCTTATACGCAGTCTCCCTGGTGCGCCGGCTTGTTGGCCACCATTGTCCGCGCGATGCGCAAGCATCGTCACGAGCGTGATACCAGCTTCGGGGTATCGGGACGCTGCGACTTCACGTCCGCAATCATGCCGGTCGTCTGCGCGAAATGCGCGTCCGGCATGAATCGCGGCCACCGCATCCCGCACCGACGTTCGTGACGACGCGTACGTCCCTCTGCATGGGCAGGACGACGCGGATCATACATGAGTTACGAGAAAACGAAAGAAAAAAATTCGGTCTTTTCGAAATGACGCCAGGGGTCCCTCCCGGCGGCGCTCAGACGTGACCGCCGTCTCCGCGGCCGACCTCGATCTTCTGATCCGGTCCCTGCAGAGCCGCATACACGGCGCCCAGCACGACGCTATACGCCTCGACCATCGCCAGCGAGAACAGCGCCGGGCCGGCGCCCAGCCCGAGCGACGTTGCGAACGGTCCAAGGCCGATGGCGGGAAACAACACGATTCCGAGCAGCAGCCAGCCGGCGAGCCCGAGCAGGAAGCCTTTGGCGACACCGCTGCCGCCGGGCAGGCGGTGGAAGAAGCGCCCGAACAGCAGGCCGATCAGGAAGGCTCCGTTGAGCTGCGAGAGCAGCCACAGCGGCGCCCCGTCCTGCATCGCTCGGGCGAACAGGGGCTGGAGCGTATCGAGCAGCGCCGAGGCGGGATCGAACTGCGGCAACAGGTGAAGCCCGCTCTTGAGCTCCATCAGGCCTATATGAGCCAACGTCCCGCAGCCCGATGCGACCGCCGACGTCCATATCCAGCGATAGCTGCGTATCGTTGTCATCTCCTCAATTTGGCCGTCGCCCATCATTGGTCCGTTGATCTTGCTCAAAAGGCAAGTTCGCCGTGCGCTTAGTTTGCGCGAACTCATTGGTGCCACGTCGAGGAGTTCTGCCATGCGATTAGATCCACGCGCGCTGGTGTTCGCAGCCGCAATCGTGACCGTCACCGCCGCCCCGGGCCTTGCCCAGCCGGGCGCAGGCGGACCAGGTTGGGGGCCGGGCATGATGATGGGGCCGGGGATGATGGGCGGCCGGGGGTTCGGCTTCCTCTGCAATCCCCGCATGGCCGGATTTGCCGAATGGCGGATGTCGCAGATCGAGGCGGCCATCAAGCCGAACGACACGCAGCGGGCGCGGCTCGATGATCTCAAGGCGGCATCGGCCAAAGCTGCGGAGCTGATCACGAAGGACTGCCCGGCGACGCCGCCGGCCAAGGCGACCGACCGCCTCGCGCTGGCGGAGCAGCGCCTCGACACGATGCAGCAGGCGATCAAGATCGTCCGGCCAGCGTTCCAGGCGCTCTACGACTCGCTCGACGACAAGCAGAAGGCGGCGATGGACAGCAGCGGGCCCCGCAACTGGGGCTGGCGTCACTGGCACTGGCCGTGGAGCGACGAGTAGCGGCGTAGCGGGGGGCCGGGGAGCGCCGCGTTGATTGGGTGCGGGCGGGCATGGCGATTTCGCTCCGCATGGCGTAAAGCCATCGGAATCAAACGAGGTTTTCCGTCAATTGCCCTTTCCCGCGACCCATCCGCCGCTCGCCCGCGCCCTGGCCGAGCGCAACTATGAGACTCCCACGCCCGTCCAGCTCGCGGTGCTCGCGGACGACGCCGTCGATCGCGACCTCCTGGTGTCGGCCCAAACGGGGTCTGGCAAGACCGTCGCCTATGGGCTGGCGATGGCGGCGAATCTGTTGGGTGACGCCGAACGGTTCGCGCCGGCGGCGGCGCCGCTGGCGCTGATCGTGGCGCCGACGCGCGAGCTGGCGCTGCAGGTCCAGCGCGAGCTCGGCTGGCTCTATCAGCACGCCGGTGCGCGCGTCGTCTCCTGCGTCGGCGGCATGGATCCACGCCGCGAGCAGCGCGAGCTCGAGGCGGGCGCCCATATCGTGGTCGGCACGCCCGGGCGGCTGTGCGACCATCTGCGGCGCGGGCGTCTCGACATCTCGGAATTGAAGGCCGTGGTGCTCGACGAGGCCGACGAGATGCTCAATCTCGGCTTTCGCGAGGACATGGAGTTCATTCTCGAGACCACGCCGGAGACGCGCCGGACCTTGCTGTTCTCGGCGACCTTTCCGCGCGGCATCGTGGCGCTGGCGAAGCAGTATCAGGACGACGCGTTCCGGATCGAGGTCGAGGGCGATGAAGGCGGGCATGCCGACATCGAGTACCGCGCCATCCGCATCGCCGCCGACGATGTCGAGCATGCGGTCGTCAACGTGCTGCGCTTCTACGAGTCGCCGAGCGCAATCGTGTTCTGCAACACGCGCGAGGCGGTGCGGCATCTGCAGGCGGCGCTGCTGGAGCGCGGCTTTTCCGTCGTCGCGCTGTCGGGTGAGCTGACGCAGAACGAGCGCACGATGGCGCTGCAGTCGCTTCGCGACGGCCGCTCGCGGGTGTGCGTGGCGACCGACGTCGCGGCGCGCGGCATCGATCTCGCCAATCTCGATCTCGTCATCCATGCCGAGCTGCCGAACGATCCCGAGGTGATGCAGCATCGCTCGGGTCGCACCGGCCGCGCCGGCCGCAAGGGCGTCAGCGTGCTGCTGGTGCCGCCGGCGCGGCGGCGGCGGGCGGAAACGCTGCTGAACCTCGCCGGCATCGAGGCCGCGTGGGGCGCAGCGCCGCAAGCTGATGAGATCCGCAAGCTCGATCAGGAGCGCATGCTGCACGACCAGGTGTTCACCGAGGAGACGACGGCGGAGGATCTGGCGCTCGCGCAAGCGCTGCTGGCGGAGCGGTCGGCCGAGGACATCGCCGCCGCATTGGCGCGGCTCTATCGCGCGCGGCTGCCGTCGCCGGAGGACATTCTGGATCCCGGCGAGGACCGCGGCCGGTCACGCCATGATCGCGGTCGCGATGCCGCTCGGCCGGTGCGCGGCGACGATCGCCCGCCGGTGCAGCGGACCAAGTCGGGAAAGCCGTCGGCGCGCCACGGCATGGGCGAGCCGAGCGTCTGGTTCCGGGCGGCGATCGGGCGCAGGAAGAATGCGGAAGCGCGCTGGCTGCTGCCGATGATCTGCCGTCGCGGCGGCATCGACAAGAACGACATCGGCGCCATCAAGATCTCCGACACCACGACGGAGTTCGAGATCGCCGCGCGCGTGGCCGACGCCTTCGCCGCCAACATCCGCCGTCCCGACAAGGAGGATACGATCCGCATCGAGCCGCTGGCGGCTGCGCCGTCGGGGCAGGGGGCCGCCGACAAACCGCGTCCGGAGAAGCGGGCGGCGCGGCGCGAGGCCGAGCCACGGCGCCAGGCAGAGGAAAGCGCCTACCATCCGCTGCATCGCGATCAGCCTCGCCGGGACAAGGAAGCTCCGCCGCGGAGCAGGGCGCATCACGACGCTCCGCCGTCGAAGTCCGGCCATGCCCAGGCGTTCACGAAGAAAAAGAAGCACGGCGACAAGTCCAGCCGTGGCGGACCGGCGTTTCCGTCTCATAGCCCACGGTCGAAGGCGCCTGGTGGAAAGAAGCCCAAGACCAAGCGTCGCGGCTGACGGCACCGGCCGATCCCGCGCCGACGGCAGTGCGTGAAACGTGAAGGAGGAGCCGTCCTTGAGCCGCTACGCCGTCCTGTATTTTGCAACCCTGGCCGTGCTGCTCGGCTTCGACATCCCGTTCCTGAGCATCGTCGCCAAGGGCTTCTTCCAGTCGCAGGTCGGCGAGATGCTCGGCGAGATCCGTCCCGTGCCGGCGGTGCTGTTCTATCTGCTCTATGTCGTGGGCGTGCTGATCTTCGTCAGCGGCCCGCTTGATGCGACCTGGCGCTCGACCTTGCTCTATGGCGCGCTGTTCGGGCTGTTCTGCTACGCGACCTTCGAGCTGACCTCGCTCGCGATGCTCAAGCAGTGGACCTGGACGGTGGTGGCGGTCGATATCAGCTGGGGCGTGTTCGTCACGGCGGTGTCGGCGACAGCGGGGCTGCTGATCGCGGACTGGGTCACGCCGCGGGGATGAAGGGGCATCGGCCCGAAGCGCTCGGAGTGCAATCCCAGTCGACCGAGATCCCGGGGCCGCCTCTGCGAGGCGTCCCGGGATGACGTCGTCAAACGTCGGTTGCCGACCTCACTTCGGCTGCGGCACCACGCGCAGATAGGGCTTCGGCGCCTTCCAGCCGTTCGGATAGATCGTCTTGGCCTCGTCGTCGGACACCGAGCCGGCGATGATGACGTCCTCGCCCTGCTTCCAGTCGGCGGGGGTGGCGACGCGGTGCTTCGACGTGAGCTGCAGCGAATCGATGACGCGGAGAATTTCCTGGAAGTTGCGCCCGGTGGTCATCGGGTAGACCAGGATCAGCTTGATCTTCTTGTCCGGGCCGATGATGAAGACGTTGCGGACGGTCTGGTTGTCGGCCGCGCTGCGCTTGGACGGGTCCCCGGAGATCGCCGCCGGCAGCATGTCGTAGAGCTTGGAGACGTTGTAGTCGGTGTCGCCGATCATCGGATAGTTCGGCGCCGCGCCCTGCGTCTCGCGGATGTCCTCCGACCATTTGGCGTGGTTGTCGACCGGGTCGACCGACAGGCCCATCAGCTTGACGCCGCGCTTGTCGAACTCCGGCTTCAGCCGCGCCAGCGCGCCGAGCTCGGTGGTGCACACCGGGGTGAAATCCTTCGGATGCGAGAACAGGAGCGCCCAGCTGTCGCCGATCCAGTCGTGGAATTTGATCTTGCCTTCGGTGGTGTCTGCCTCGAAGTCGGGGGCAGTGGAGCCGATCTGGAGAGCCATGGCAGTCCTCAATTCATTGCACGTGGTGGGAATAAATCTTCCAAACACTATAGGAAATACCGCCGCGAAAGGGAACCGGCTGACGGAAAAGAGAAGATAATTGCCCCAAAGCTCACGAGGCCAACAACTTCTTTTGAGTTCCCGGGCTACGGCGAAACATCCGTCAGACGACCGCTTGCCCAGATTTCGCCATCTGCTGGTCGCAACACGCCGCCCCCGGACGCCCCACGGCTTTGAACCGTGATCGAGGTCACTGCGGCAAATCGGCAACCGATACAAAAACCCACAGCACCGTTTCGAACCGTTAACCACTCGTTCAGACGGGCGCCGACAAGGTGGGTCAACACAGCAACTGAGAAGAGAACATGGCTACCTCTGCACCAAAAACCATCGGCATCGATGGTCTCGAACCGTCCTCCTGTGAGACCGCTGCTCTCGCGCTCGGCATCGTGCGCGACGGCGTGATCACCGGCGAGGGGCCGACCACCGCGGGACGCGTGCATTTCTCCCGCGTGCTCGATGCCGATGACGCGGCCTGGTGCGCGCGCATTCTGAGCGCTGCCGCGATCAACGACGCGCCGGTCAGCCGCGCCGAGGCCGAGGCGCTGTTCGCGATCGATGCCGCCGCAACCGAGCGCAAGGACGACGGCCGTTTCGAGGATCTGCTCGCCAAGGCGGTGGCGCATCACACCGCGGCCGCCTCCGGCCTGCCGGTGCCGCCGCGCAGCGTGGCGCTGTCGCCGGAGACCGCGATCGAGAGCTGGGCTCCGATCAATGCGCGGGGCATTCGCACCGATGCGCTGGAATGGGTCGCCAAGCAGATGCGCGGCAAGCGCCAGGGCAACCGCGCGCTGATGGCGATGGTCGCGACCCTGGTCGGCGTCACCGTGCTGCCGCTGGCGCAACTGCCGTCGATGATCGACATCGGGATGTAGGCGCGTCGCGTTCATCCAGCCGCATGAGTTCGACGAGCGCGATGATCTCATCGCGCTCTTTTCGTTTTGACCGGTCTTTTTGACCGGCGGCGATCGCATCACGGCTCTTGATGGCGCCGCCCGGCCGGTGAATCAATCGGCGATGATGCGACCGAACACGGAGAATGTCGAGATGAGCCGATGGAGCTTCGCCGCGCGTCTGTTCGCGGTGGCGGCGACGGCGCTGCTGCTCATGATGGCCTGGCAGACCTTTCCGCTGATCCAGGCCGAGCTGCTCGGGATGCGCGCCAAGCCCCGCGAGATCACGCCGCGCGGCGATCTCGCCGCCGACGAGAAGAGCACGATCGCGCTGTTCGAGAGCCGCAGCGGCTCGGTCGTCTTCATCACGACCGTTCAACAATCGGTCAACCCGTGGACCGGCAATTCGCAGCAGGAGCGCTCCGGCACCGGCTCGGGCTTCGTGTGGGACGACCTCGGCCACGTCGTCACCAACTATCACGTCATCGAAGGCGCCACCGAGGCGCTGGTCAGCCTGACCGACGGACGCTCGTTCCGCGCCGCGCTGGTCGGCGCCAGTCCGGAGAACGATCTGGCGGTGCTCGTGATCGGCGTCGGCGTCGACCGGCCGAAGCCGCTGCCGCTCGGCACCAGCGCCGACCTCAAGGTCGGGCAGAAGGTGTTCGCGATCGGCAATCCGTTCGGTCTCAGCAGCACGCTCACCACCGGCATCGTCTCGGCGCTCAACCGCAACCTTCAGGTCACGCAGGACCGCACCCTGAACGGACTGATCCAGACCGATGCCGCGATCAATCCGGGCAATTCCGGCGGGCCGCTGCTCGACAGCGCAGGACGGCTGATCGGCGTCAACACGGCGATCTACAGTCCCTCGGGCGCCTCGGCCGGCATCGGCTTCGCCGTGCCCGTCGACAGGGTCAACCGGGTCGTGCCGCGCCTGATCGCGAGCGGCCGCTACGTCACCCCGAGCCTTGGCATCCGCACCGATCCCAAGGCCAACGAGGCGCTGTCGGCGCGGCTCGGCCTGTCCGGCGTGTTCGTGCTCGATGTCGAGCAGGATTCGGCGGCCGAGAAGGCGGGGCTCGTTCCGGCGAGGCTGACGCGAGACGGCGGCTTCGCGCTCGGCGATGTCGTGCTGGCGGTCGACGGGCAGGCGGTGGAGTCGCCCGAGGACATGACGCGGGCGCTGGAGAACAAGAACCCGGGCGACCGGGTGGTGCTGCGCGTGCTCCGCGGCGGCAAGACCGTCGAGGTTCGGGTGACGCTGGACGTCGCGCGGTGAGTAAGTGGACCACACTCCGTCGGCGAGGAGATAGCCGTAGCCCGCATGAGCGAAGCGACATGCGGGAAAAGTGTCCCCGTGTATCGCTGCGCTCACCCGGGCTAAGGCATCGCGTTTGATCGAAACAGGAGTGTCCCGCTTTCGCGGGGCACTCCGGTGATCGCATGGAAGTACTGGCGATCGACTGACTACTTCGCCGCGGCCTTCTGCTTCGGCGCCTCGTCATCCAGCCCCACGGTGCGGCCGGGGAAGCCGGCGACGTCGAAATAGCGCTGGGTGCCGACGCGCTGCAGCTTCAGCACGGTGCGCAGGCCGCCGGCGGCCGGATCGGACTTGACGACGTCCGACACAGCCTTGGGCGTCGCGCCGTTCGGCATCGCTTCGGTCATGACGCGGCCGATCAGTCTGCCCTTCGGAGCGACCTTGAGGTCGAGCAGCCTGGCGGCGGTGGCGCCGACATCGGCGTTGCTGACGGGCAGCGGATCGACGAAGCCCGCCTTGAAGTCGGGTCCGATGGCCGCCATGAAGTTGTAGGTATCGCCGCGGCCGAACGAGCCGTGCATGCCCTGGCCCTGGCGCAGCACGGTGTCGGCGACCTCGACCTGGCAGTTGGACGGCTGGTCGCAACCCGGCGCGACATAGGTACGGAAGTTGACCACGATCGCCGGATGCGGCGTCACCGCCTTGCCCTGCAGGTTGATCTGCGACAGCGGCAAGGTGCCCGGAATCTCGCCGAGCTTGTCGTCGACGAAGATGCCGGAGACGTAGTCCTGCGCCAGCAGCGCCTTGACGGTGCGGCGGGCGAGCTTCCTGTCGTTGTTGGGCAAATAGATCAAGTCGGAGCCGCCGTTGGTGGCGACGACGAGATCGGGCCTGGCCGGGTCCTTGCCGAGCACGCCATTGCCGGCCTTCGGGTGCTTGCCTTCGGGCACCGCCGCGTTCTTGTCGTTCGGGTCGAACAGCGGCAGGTCGAGCGCCTTGGCGAGGTCGAGCGCCAGGAAGCCCATCGGCAGGAACTCCTTCGGCGTGTCGTCATAGCTGACCTTGGCGGAGGGACTCGTTTTGCTCTCCTTGGAGATGGTCGAGAAGCCGTGGTCAGCCTGGACCATGATGTTGGTCGAGTCGGCCAGGCCGAGGTCGTCGAGCGCCTTGCGCAGCGCGGCGAGATTGTCGTCGGCGTTCTTGATGCCGGCCATCGAGGTCGGACCGTTGATGCCCGGCGTGATGGTGTTGAGGCTGTCGCCGTGATTGTGCTGGCTGCCGTCGGGGTCGCGCGACCAGAACACCAGCACGAACGGCTTGTTGCGGGCCTTGAACATCGGCAGCACCACCTTGGTGGCGACGTCGGCCATGTAGGCCTGCTGGGCGACGTTGGCTGTGGTCGTGCCCGGCGTCTTGGCGTCGCCCGCCTTGCCGTTGTCGCCGCGTGACGGCGTTGCCAGCGCCAGGCCGGCCTTGGTCAGGGCGTCCTTGATCTCGTCGGTGATCGGCACGCCGTTCTTGTTGCCGGTGGAGTCATCGATCACGATCGAGGAGCTCGCGCCCGGCTTGCAGGGGCAGCCGGTGTGGTCGAACAGATAGGTCGGGCCGAGCTTGCCGATCGCGGCGGTCGAATAGCCGGCCTTGCGCGCGAGCTTCAGGATCGTGTCCTCGTTGAGGTAGTCACCGTTGAAATGCTCGTCGATGTCGCCGAGCACGGCGTCGTTCTCGATGAAGGGTACGACGGTGTCGCCCGCTGGTGCGGAGGTGTAGCCGGTGAAGATCGTGTTGGAGAACGTGCCGGTGTCGCCGAGATAATGGCCGGTCGCCATGGCCGAGCCATTGGCCATGGTGAAGGTCGGAAACAGCGAGTGCGAATTCTTGAAGTTGACGCCCTTGTCGCGAACGGCGGCCATGGCCGGCGCCGTCTCCGGCGTCACCTTCAGCGCGCGCAGGCCGTCGGGAATGAACAGGATCAGGTTATGGGGCGTGGCGTTCTGCGCAAAAGCGGCACTGGACGACAGCAGGGTCAGTCCGGCGCACAGCAGCACGAGCGGGCGGCGCATTGAAAACTCCTGAAAAGCAATCGGCGGAATCGCGGCGTCTCGCCGCAGGGAAGAGCTTTAGTTTTGCCGGGTGACAGTTTTGTTACAAGGGGCTCGCGCCCGATCGGCACCGCTCCGGACAGGATTTTCGTGAAGCGGTAGTCCGCGGCAGGAACCAGGGTGTGGCTTTCCGGTTGTCGGCTCACACAATTCAGGGAGCACACCATGCCTGCCGACAAAGACCTCAACGAGCTCTTCCTCGATACCCTCAAGGACATCTACTACGCCGAGAAGCAGATCCTGAAGACGCTGCCGAAAATGGCCAAGGCGGCGCAGTCGGAGAAGCTGGCGGCGGCGTTCGAGAAGCACCAGGAGGAGACCGAAGGCCAGATCGAGCGGCTCGAGCAGATTTTCGAGCTGATCGGCAAGCCCGCCCGCGGCAAGAAGTGCGATGCGATCGAGGGCATCATCGACGAGGGCAAGGAGATCATGGACGAGTACAAGGGGACGCAGGCGCTCGACGCCGGCCTTCTTGCTGCAGCGCAGGCGGTCGAGCACTACGAGATGTCGCGCTATGGCACGCTGAAGGCCTGGGCGCTCAAGCTCAACCTGCCGAAGGCCGCCAAGCTGCTCGACCAGACGCTGAACGAAGAGCGGAAGACCGACGAGACGCTGACCAAGATCGCTGAGACCGCGGTCAACTACGAGGCGGCCGCCTAAGCCCCGGTCGTCTTTACCAAATGGCCGCCGCCAGCGCTGCGATCAGCGCGGGCGGCGTTGCCACGAGTCCGATCTTCAGGAATTGCCAGGCCGTCACCTCGATCTTCTCACGCCGCAATGCCGTCAGCCACAGGATGGTGGCAAGCGAGCCCGTGACCGAGATGTTCGGGCCGAGATCGACCCCGATCAGGATGGCCCGGATGACCTCATGCGGCAGGTGATCGCTGGTGGCGACGGAGCCTGCGACCAGGCCGACCGGGAGATTGTTGGCGATGTTGTCGGCGACCGCGGTGATCAGGCCCGCGGCCCACGCCGCGCCGTGCGGCGACGACGTCACGCCCTGGTGCAGCCAGGCGCTGAGCTGGCCGATCGCGCCGGCGCGGCTCAGACCTTCCACCATCACGAACAGGCCGCCGACCAGCGGCAGCACGCCCCACGAGATGCCCTTGATCACCGGCCATGGCGATTGCCGGCCGATGAGCAGGATCGCGGCCGCGGTGACCACGCCGCAGACGAACGTCGGCAGGCCGAGTTGAACGTCGAGCGCCGAGGCGGTCAGCAGCACGGCTGCGATGGCGCCGATCCCGAACGCGGCGAGCCGGCCTTCGCGGCTGAGATGCGGCTTCTCGACATCGGTGCGCAGCGTCTCCTCGCGCAACGCGCGGCGCTGGGTCAGCCACAGCGCGACGTAGGTCAGCGCGATCGCGGCCATCGAGGGCAGGGTGAACTGGCGCAGCCATTCGGTCAGATGCGGCATGCGTTCGCCAAACACGACGAGATTGGCCGGGTTGGAGATCGGCAGCACGAAGCTCGCGGCATTGGCGATGAAGGCGCAGACGTACAGATAGGGCAGCGGCGAGGCGCCGGCGGCGCGCGTCGCGGCATAGACCGCCGGCGTCAGCACGATCGCCGTGGCATCGTTGGAGAGCAGCACCGTGACCAGGGTGCCGACTGCATAGACCAGCAGGAACAGCAGCTGCGGCGAGCCGCGCGCATGCTCCACGGCATAGGCCGCGAGATAGTCGAACAGGCCCTCGCGGCGCGCCAGCTCGGCGATCAGCATCATCCCGATCAGGAACAGATAGACGTCGACGCCCTTGCGGATGCCGGTGAGCGCATCGGCTGGTGGCAGCAGGCCGAGCGCGACCAGCAGGATCGCGCCGGCGGCGGCCCACACGGCCTCGGGCAGCCGAAAGGGGCGGATGATGACGCCGGCGATGGCGGGAATGATGATGGCGTAGGCGAGCCAGGTATCGTGCAGGGACATGATCGGGGATCGATAGAGCAAATCATTCGGCGGGGATAGCGGGCGAGGGCGCCGCGTTCGGGAGGGCGGCCTCTGCTCCACCGGTCTCGGGGAGCAGCAGCCAGCACACGATCACGGCGAGGGCGGCAGCCGCGCCGAGCGCCAGGAATGCGGCGCTGTAGCCGCCATGGACCACGACCTGGCCGGCGAGCGCGGTCGACAGCGCCGCGCCAATGCTCTGCGCCGTGATGACCGCGCCCTGGGCGACGTTGAAGCGGCCGGTGCCGCGCATCAGGTCGGCGACGATGACCGGCAGGATCGCGCCGAAGATGCCGGCGCCGACGCCGTCCAGCAACTGCACGCCGACCAGCCAGGCCTTGTCGTCGGACAGCGTATAGAGCACCGCGCGCAACGGCAGGATCAGCAGCGCCGCCAGGAAGAAGCGCTTGTGACCCCAGCGGTCGGCGCGGGCGCCGACCAGGAGCGCCATCGGCACCATCACGAGCTGGGCGGCGGCGATGCAGGCCGACATCAGGCTGGTGCCGAGATTCTTGTCCTGCAGCGCCAGCTTCTGGCCGACCAGCGGCAGCATGGCGGCGTTGGCGAGGTGAAACAGCGCGACGCAGACCGCGAAGATCAGCAGCGGACGGCAGGTCAGGAGAATGTCCAGGCCCGACGGCTGCTCGCCTTGGCCCGCTCGGTTGCCCTCCGCCTGATGCGCCAGCCCGCGCGCGACGTCATGGTCGATGGCGCGCTCGGGGATGGCGAGCACGCTGATGAGGCTGCCGGCCGACGTGACCGCCATCAGGTAGAACACCGCCGATGGTCCGAGCGCATAGGCGGCGGCCCCGGCGATCACGGCGCCGACGGCATTGCCGGCATGGTTGAAGGTCTCGTTGCGGCCGACGCGCGCCGTGAAGGCCTTGGCGCCGACGATCCCGAGCGACACAGCCGCGATCGCCGGGGCGAAGATCACGCCGGCGGCATTGGCGATGCTCTGCGAGATCGCGACCGGCCAGAAGCTCGTCATCAGCGGCAGCAGCAGGGACGCCGCCGTGACGATGATCGCGGCAACGATCATGACCAGCCGTTTCGCCCTGGTCGCGTCGACCAGCGCGCCGGCCGGCGTCTGCGCGGCGATGCCGGCGATCGTCGCCAGCGACATCACCACGCCGATCGAGGCCTCGTCCCATTTCTGCTCGGTCAGGAGATAGATCGCAAGATAGGGCCCGAGGCCATCGCGCACGTCGGCCAGGAAGAAATTGGCGGCGTCGAGCGCGCGGCGCGCCCGGCGCGTGGTAGTCTCATCCTGTGACATGCTCTCAGGCCTCGGTCCCTCGTTGCGTCAGTGCAGGCGATCACGCGTGCGCGTGATCGTGCTTGGGCCCATGCTTGTGCTTCGGTCCGTGCTTCGGTCCGTTCTTGGGACCATGCTCAGGGCCCTTCTTGGGGCCATGCTTGAGCGGCTTGAGGCTCTTCAGGTCCGGGCCCGCCTCGCGGGCGTGGATGACCCGGCCGAAGCGCGTGTCGATGCCGTCGCCACGAACCGCCAGCGTCGCTTTCGGCGCGAGCAGCTCGGCAATCTCCTTGGCTTCCTTCGGCCCGATGCGCACGACGGTGCCGTCGGTCAGCAGCGCGCCGCGCAGCTCGCCCTTGGGGCCGAACAGCGACAGCCGCACCTTGCCTTCGACGTCCATCCGGTGATGGTCGTGCTTGGGGTGCTCGCGCTCCTCGTCCGGGCCGTGGTCGATGATCTGCCGGCCATCTTCAGCCGACACGGCGACCGCCGCGAGCAGTTGCGCCCCGCGCGGCTTGACGCCCCGCGCGCCGACCGTATCGCCCGCCTTGATGTGGTGCGTCAGCTCCGCCGCCATATGCGGCGGCGTATGGACGAGGATTTCCTTGTCACCTGCCCGCATGACGAAGCCGTCGACCTCGCCATGCGGATTGAGCACGAAGCGTTCGAGCACGCCGTTCACGAGCGGCAGGCTTTCAGGGTCGATCCAATGCATGTTCGTCTCCTGTGTTGCGTTCGTTCGTGATCGAAGGGAAAGAAATCAGCCGCGCGGCGGAGGCGGCGGCGGGCCGAGCCGGTCGGGGCCGCCTTTCGGGCCGCGTGGCGGGCGCGGACCGTCGATCTCCGTCATCTGATCCGGCGAGGTGCCGATGGCCTTGACGTCGACGAGCTTGCCGAGGGCGGTCTCGAGCAGGTCGCCGCGCACCGAGATCGTCTGTCCGGGATGCAGCCAGTCGGCGAGCCGTTCGGCTTCGGGCGGCGGCAGGCGGAGCGACGTGCCGTCATCGAGCACCGCGCCGTTGACCTCGCCGCGCTTGCCGTGCAGCACCGTGGCGATCCGTCCGCTGACCGTCTGGTCGGCGCCGTGCCGGCCGGGGCGGTCGGGCGGACCGTCGTCCACGACGGTCTTGCCGGTCGCGATGTTGGTGATCGAGGCCGCGTCGACCAGCGGCAGCGCGCGGGCGCGCAGGCCGCGGATCGAGACGCCGTCGCCCGGCCGGATCGTGAACACGACCTGAGCCGTCAGATGCGGCGGCAGCTTCACCTCGGTGCCGTCGTTGAGGATCAGTCCGTCGACATCGCCGCGCGGCGTCAGCGTGTATTGCTTGACGATCCCCCGTGTCTCCGGAAGCTGCGATGCGTCCCACGTCGCATCCGGCGGGGACAGTGGTGCCTGGGCGCTGGCCGCAGTCATGCCGCAGCCCGCTGCGGCGAGCATCAGCGCGGCCATGATCGGCGTCATCTTTCGCGTCATCCTGGAACTCCTTTTGGCAGGGGTGACGCAAGATGGTTCGCAACGGCCGTGCCAAGTGCCGGACGACGACAAATCAATGGGTTGCATGACGGCTGGGGGCGCTAGGCGTCGTCTTTCCCGACGGCGCGCGTCGGATTTCCTGACGCCTGCTCGTCACCCAGACCGTAGCGCTGCATCTTGGTGTAGAGCAGTTGCCGGTTGATCTTGAGCTGTCGCGCCGCTTCGGTGCGGTTGCCGCCGCACGCCGCCAGCGCGCGGCGGATCAGGCGCTCTTCCAGCCGGGCCACCGCCGCCGGCAGGTCCGTCGAAGTCTCCGTCTCCTCGTCATGCGGCGCGTCGGTGATGTCGAGATCGTCGGCGTCGATCAGGACTCCTTGCGTCAGCACGCAGGCGCGTTCGATCACGTTGCGCAACTCGCGGACATTGCCGGGCCAGGGCGCATGAGCGAGCTTGTCGATGGCCGCGTCGGTCAGTTGCGGGCGCGGCCGTCCCTCCGACGCCAGCGCCAGGAAATGGCCGGCCAGCGGCAGGATGTCCTGGGCGCGCTCGCGCAGCGGCGGCAGCTCGATCGGGATCACGTTGAGGCGGTAGTACAGATCCTCGCGGAAGGCGCCGCTCGCGACCAGCCTGGCGAGATCGCGATGCGTGGCCGCGACGACGCGGGCCGACACCTTGACCGGCTTGCCGCCGACCGGCGTGATGACGCGCTCCTGCAGGGCGCGGAGGATCTTGGCCTGCATCGACGGCGGCATGTCGCCGATCTCGTCGAGGAAGAGGGTGCCCGACCCGGCATCGCGGAAGGCGCCGGCGCGGTCGGAGCTGGCGCCGGTGAACGATCCTTTGACGTGGCCGAACAATTCGCTCTCGAGCAGATCGCGTGGGATTGCGGCACAGTTGACGGCAATGAAGGGAGACGCGCTGCGCCGGCTGTGGACATGAAGCGCGCGCGCGACCAGCTCCTTGCCGGTGCCGGTCTCGCCGCGGATCAGCACCGTCGCGTCGGCATCGGCTGCGCGGCCGATCGTCTTCTGCACCCGGCGCATCGCCTCGCTGGTGCCGATCAGTCCGCTGTCGTCGGCGGAGGCCGTGTCCTGCTGCTGAGACCGGCGCGGCGGCAGCCGCGCGATCAGCTCGCGCAGCGCGTCGCGGCCGATCGGCTTCACCAGATGATCGAACGCGCCGAGCCGCATCGCCTCGATCGTGTTCTCAGGGCTGGCATAGGCGGTCAGCACGATCACCGGAGGCGCATCGCCATCGGCGCGGATGCGGCGCAAGGTCTCGATGCCGTCGAGCCCCGGCATGCGCAGGTCGAGCAGCACGGCATCGGTCGCGGGAGACACCATGCCGGTCGCTTCGCGGCCGGAGGCGGCCGTGATCGCCTCGTGGCCGAGATCGGTCAGCGTCTCCGCCAGCCCGTCGCGTAGCGCCGCATCGTCGTCGACGATCAGGATGGTTGCCATGGCAGGGAGATCTCGAAGCTGGTGCCGGTGCTGACAGGGGCGAGTTGCGCATCGCCATGATGGGCGCGCGCGATCTCGCGCACGATGGCAAGTCCAAGCCCGGTGCCGTCGGCGCGGGTGCTGACGAACGGCTCGAACAGGCGATCCCTGATGCCGGGGGCGATGCCCGGGCCGCTGTCGGTGACGCGAAACAGCAGGCGTCCATCGGCGATCTCGGCTGCGACGACGATCTCGCCGCCCTCGGGGGTGTTCTGGATCGCATTGAGGATCAGATTGTCGAGCGCGCGCTGCAGCTGCGCGGGATCGAAGCAGCACCGCGCGGAGGAGGGCGCGACGGCGCGGAGCGACTGGCCGTGGCGCGCGGCAACATCGCGGTGCGCTTCGATCGTGGCCTGCAGGAAGTCGTCGAGCTCGACGGGACGGGTCTTCGGCTGGCTCGCCTGGGTCATCGCCAGGAGATCGCGCAGCAGCGCGTCGAGCCGCGCCACCTGCTGCAGGATCGCTTCGAGCGCGCCGGCCTTGCGCGCAGGGTCGGGAGAGGCGAGCGCGTTCTCCGCCTTCAGGCGCATCGCCGCGATCGGATTGCGGATCTCGTGGGCGAGCGTGGCCGACAGCCGGCCGACGGCTGCGAGGCGCTCGGCGGCGGTGGCGCGCATGCGCTCCGCCGAGAGGCGATGGCCGGCATCGTTGACGGCGTCGACGAGGCGGTCGAGCTCGCGGGCGCCGGTGTGCGGCAGTTGCGGCAGGTCGGCATTGTCCGTCGGCTCGCCCAGCGCCGTCTCGATCATGGCGATGCGGCGTGACCACGACACCAGGATCCAGGCCAGCCAGATCGCCGAGCCGAGCAGCGTCGCCGCCAGCACGATCAGCCCGATCAGCAGATGCGTGTAGGCCGGACCTTCGGCCGCGGCGGCGCGGGTCATGGTCCAGGCGGTGACGTTCTGGAGCGGACCGCGCAACGGGCAGGCATGAACGATCAGGGTCTGCGACCGTCCGGCATTCTTTGTCGTGAAGGGGCGGCCGCTGCGCTGCGCGTCGCTGTTGATCTGCTTGATGACGCTGAGCTCGGCGGCCGGCAGGTCGGTCTTGGGTCCGGTGCCTTCGTAGGTCGGATAGGCATAGGCCAGCGATCCGGTCTCCGTCTGCCAGATGCCGCCTTCGACACCGGGGGTCGCGGCCAAGGCGGACTGCACCAGCGGGATCAGATCCTGCTTCAGGCTGTCGTCGACCGGCGCGCCGCGCCAGCCCGAGACGAAGAACTGATAGCGGTCGGCGATGTCGCGGCAGCCGCGCGTCACGAGATCCTGCGCGCGCGCCACGCGAGCGTCGTTCGACTGCTGGAACGACTCGACCAGGAGATACGCCGTCGCCGCGCCAGAAACTGCCAGCATGAGCCAGAGCGCCGACAGCCGCGAGCGAAGGGAGCGCATCAAATGGTCCGCAATGACATTGGATGACCGAGTGCGGCGCGACGCGCGGACGCGGTTCACGGCACATCTGCGGAACAGAACGTCCGATCGGCAATGTTGGTTCCCGATGCCGGCTCAGCGCGGCAGCGGCGCCTTCTCGGCCATCGCCTTGCGCAGGATGCGCGACAGCGATTCCACCGAATACGGCTTCTTGATCAGCTCGAAGCCGTGATGGGCATTCTCGGCGAGCACGTGGCTGTAGCCGGATGTCAGCACCACCGGCAGGCCGGGATAGCGGTCGCGGATGATGCCGGCAAGCTCCAGGCCGTTGATGCCGGGCATGATGACGTCGGAGAACACGAGGTCGACGGCGAATTCGTCGTTCGCCAGGATTGCCAGCGCATCGGTGGCATTGGCGACCCGGCGCGTGACGTAGCCGAGGTCCTCGAGCAGCTCGGTCGAGAACTGCCCGACCTCGTCATTGTCCTCGACCACGAGCACGCGGTAGCCGCGCCCGATGGTCGCCGGCTCGATGCGCGCGGCGCCGGCTTCCGCGCCGGATTGCGGGGCTGTGGCCTGCGGCAGGTAGATCGTGAAGGTCGCGCCGTGGCCGATGCTGCTCTCGACCGCGATGTCGCCTTCGGACTGCTTGGCGAAGCCGAACGCCTGGCTGAGGCCGAGACCCGTGCCCTTGCCGACCTCCTTGGTGGTGAAGAAGGGTTCGAAGATCGCGTTGAGATGTTGAGGCGCGATGCCACCCCCGGTGTCTGCGACCGAAATCGCGATGAAGGCCCCGGGTCGGGTGCCATGACCGCGCAAGGCCGGGATGCTTTCGGTCCGCTGCACGCCGATCTTCAGATGTCCTTCACCGTTCATGGCGTCGCGCGCATTGACGGCGAGATTGATCAGCGCGGTCTGGAATTGCGCGACGTCGGCGAGAGTGAACAGCCCGCTGTCCGTGACCGCGAGCTCGATCTGGATGCGGCTGCCGACCAGAGGACGGATCAGTTGCACGACGTTCTCGACCTGCTCGCCGACATTGAACACCTGCGGCGTCAAGGGCTGCCGCCGGGCGAAGGCCAGGAGCTGCGCGGTCAGCTTCGAGGCGCGCTCCACCGTCTCCGAGATCGCGTCGACATAGCGCCGGCGCCGCTCCTCGGGCAGATCGCGGCGGCGCAGGAAGTCGGTGGCCGAGCGGATGATGGTGAGCAGGTTGTTGAAGTCGTGGGCGACGCCGCCGGTGAGCTGGCCGACCGCCTCCATCTTCTGCGACTGTCGCAACAGCTCCTCGCCCTGGATGCGCTCGGTGACGTCGACGGCCTCGGCGACCGCACCGGTGACCACGTCATGCTGGTCGAACAGGGGCCGCATCGACAGCTCGAAATGCCGCTGGCCGCTGGCGAAGTCGAGCCGCATCTCGGTCCGGAAGCTCTCGCCGGCGAGCACGCGGGCGAACGCCTTGCGCAGCATCTCGGTCACGCCCGGCGTATGGGTGAACCAGGGCGCATCCCAGAGCGGCTGGCCGATGACGTTCACTTCACCGGCGCGCATGCCGGCGACCGCGATGCGGTTGGCATGCATCACGCGGCCCTCGACGTCGAGGATGGCCTGATACTGATTGCTGGTGTCGAAGATCGCGCGCATGCGCGCTTCATTGGCCTCGAGTTGGGCGGTGCGCTCCCTGATACGCTCTTCGAGGGTCTCGTTGACGCGGCGCAGCTCGATCTCGGCCTGCTTGGCGGCCGTGACGTCGTGAGCGACGCCGATGAACCCGACATGTTTGCCGTTCGCATCCCAGCGCGGCTGCGATTCCGAGCGCAGCCAGCGCCATTCCCCGTCGGCGCGCCGGTAGCGCGCCTCGAGGAAGAACGGCTTCAGCGAGCACTCTCCCGACTGCTGCTGCGCGAGGATGCGCGGAAGGTCCTCGGGATGCAGCACCTTGCGCCAGTCGAAGGCCAGCGCCTCGTCAGGGGCTAGGCCGAGGAAATCGATATAGGCGCGATTGACGAAGGAGCGGGTGCGGTCGAGCTTCGTCACCCAGATCGGCACCGGCGCGCTGTCGGCGATCAGCCGGAAGCGCTCCTCGCTCTCGCGCAGCTTGGCCTGCGCCAGCATCTGGTCGGTGACATCGATATGCGCGCCGACCAGACGGATCGCACGGCCGTTCCAGTCACGCTCGATGCGGGCGATGACGCGGACCCAGCGGATCTCGCCGTCGCTGGGACGGATGATGCGGTATTCGGTGGTGTAGTCCTCCTGATCGCTCTTCACCGCGGCGATGAAGTCCCGCTCGGCCTTGACGCGGTCGTCGGGATGGACGCGCCTGACCCAGTCTTCGTGAGTCTCGTGGACGGCCTCCGGCGGCAGGCCGTGAATGATCAGGTATTCGGGGGAGCGGCGGTTGCGGAAGCCCTCGCGCAAATCGACCTCGACGCCGCCGACCCGGGCGATGCGCTGAATGCGCGCGAGCTCCGCCTCGCGCTCCTGCAGCGCCCGGTAGGCCTGATCGCGATCGCGGGCGATCTCCTCAATATGCTGGCGCAGCGCGTCGGCGGCAGCCTCCGGCCTCACGTCGTCTCTGGGCGCATCCGCGCTGTTCATGCTGACCTGTACTGGTGTGGCGAGCAGTCGTCCGAGAATTCCACCGCGGGTGTTCGGAAGCGTGGCGACATTGGGTTCAAGGAAAGCAAACTGGGCAGAGATTAAGGCGGGCAAACGACCGCATGACGTGAACGTCGGGGCAGATAAAAAGTTCCGCGCTCCCGGAACGGACTGTTACTGTCGTGCGTCGTCAGGCCCTGAACTCCGCAACACGTAGGTCCATACCGTGAAGCTCTTCGTCTGTCAGGCCTGCAAGAACATCCTGTATTTCGAGAATCGCAGCTGCGGTCGCTGCGGCCATCAGCTCGCCTTCATGCCGGAGCGCCAGACGCAGTCGGCGATCGAGCCGGCGGAGGAGGGGTTTCGGACGCTCGCCGACCACGGGACGGGGCGCTTCTTCTGCGCCAATGCCGAGCACGACGCCTGCAACTGGCTGCTCGAGATCGGAGAGACCGCAGGCTTCTGCCGCGCCTGCCGGCATAACGGCACGATTCCCAATCTGTCTGATCCCGCGCAACTCGCCGGATGGCGAGAGCTGGAGGTGGCCAAGCACCGGCTGTTCTACTCGCTGATCCGCTGGAAACTCCCTGTGAAGACACGGATCGAGGATCCCGAGCACGGGCTGATCTTCAACTTCCTCGCCGACGACCCCGCCGGCCAGCAGAAGGTCATGACCGGCCACGACAACGGCCTCATCACCATCGCGCTGGCCGAGGCCGACGATTTCGAGCGCGAGCGGCGCCGGCTGGAAATGGGCGAGCCGTACCGGACCTTGCTCGGTCATTTCCGCCACGAGGTCGGGCACTATTTCTGGGACGTGCTGGTGCGCGATGCCGGCCGGCTCGACGAATGCCGGGCGGTGTTCGGCGACGATACCCAGGACTACGGCGAGGCACTGAAGCGGCACTACGAGCAGGGGCCGCCGGTGAACTGGCAGGACAATTTCGTCTCCGCCTACGCCACCACGCATCCGTGGGAGGATTTTGCCGAGACCTGGGCGCACTACCTCCACATCGTCGATACGCTGGAGATGGCCTCCGAGTTCGGTATCGAGATCGATCCGCCCGCCGACCAGATCGGCGGACTGACAGCGCGCGTCACCTTCGATCCGTATGTCGCGGAGGACTTCGACACCATCGTCAACGCCTGGCTGCCGTTCACCTTCGCCATGAACAGCGTCGCGCGGGCGATGGGCGCGCGCGATCTGTATCCCTTCATCCTGACGCCGCCGGTCATCGGCAAGCTCGGCTTCATCCACCGCCTGGTGCGGCAGGGCGGCCAGGAGACGTCCGTCACCCTGGCGCCCGAAAAGCCGCAGGCCGAGCCGCAGCATCAAGAGATCGGGGCGGCGTGATCCGCCTTGACTCCAGAGAACATAAAGTGAACATGACGGCGTGACCGGAGCGAGGACCGCCATCGCGCATGCAGCCCAGATCGCAATCCAACACCGATGCTCAAGCCACGGACGCTGAATACCTCGCGCTGGAGGCCGCAGTGGATCAGGCCATTGCCGCCTGCGGGGGCGACCTGCGCGCGGCCATTCGGGCCCTGATTGTTGCGAACGATTTTCTCGAGACCGAGGTCGGTGAGCTCATGAAGGCGGTGTCCCACGCCTATGCCCGCGGACGTTTCCACAGCTATTCCGGGTAACGGCAATGCCTGCGGCTGGCATGCCTCGCCGGACGGCACGGTCGGAACGAGAGGCGGGTTGCGCGCGGGCGATTTTGGTATAGACGAACCGATCAAGCTCGCGGTGTGACGCCTGTGCCACGAGCGGGGAGCCCGCCCAAAGGTATCAAGCAAGAACATGTTCAAAACCATTCTGATTGCGAACCGCGGCGAGATCGCCTGCCGGGTCATCAAGACTGCCCGCCGCATGGGAATCCGAACCGTTGCGGTCTATTCGGAAGCCGACCGCGATGCGCTGCATGTCGAGATGGCAGATGATGCCGTGCTGATCGGCCCGCCCGCCGCCGCCGAGAGCTATCTCCTCATCGACCGCATCGTCGAGGCCTGCAAGAAGACCGGCGCCGAGGCGGTGCATCCGGGCTACGGCTTCCTGTCCGAGCGCGAGGCTTTCCCGCGGGCATTGGCCGAGGCCGGCATCGTCTTCATCGGCCCGAACCCAGGCGCGATCGCCGCGATGGGCGACAAGATCGAATCGAAGAAGGCGGCCGCCAAGGCCAAGGTCTCGACCGTGCCCGGCTTCCTCGGCGTCATCGAGGACGACAAGCACGCGGTGCGCATCGCCGACGAGATCGGCTACCCCGTGATGATCAAGGCCTCCGCCGGCGGCGGCGGCAAGGGCATGCGCATCGCGCATTCGACCGCCGAGGTCGCCGAGGGCTTCAATCTCGCCAAGGCCGAGGCCAAGGCCTCGTTCGGCGACGATCGCGTCTTCATCGAGAAGTTCATCACAGATCCGCGCCACATCGAGATCCAGGTGCTCGGCGACAAGCATGGCAACGTGATCTATCTCGGCGAGCGCGAATGCTCGATCCAGCGCCGCAACCAGAAGGTCATCGAGGAGGCGCCGTCGCCGCTGCTCGACGAGGAGACGCGGCGCAAGATGGGCGAGCAGGCCGTGGCGCTCGCCAAGGCGGTGAACTACGACTCAGCCGGCACCGTCGAGTTCGTCGCCGGCCAGGACAAGAGCTTCTACTTCCTCGAGATGAACACGCGCCTCCAGGTCGAGCATCCCGTGACCGAGCTCGTCACCGGCATCGATCTCGTCGAGCAGATGATCCGCGTCGCCGCCGGCGAGAAGCTTTCGCTTGCGCAGAAGGATGTGACGATGACCGGCTGGGCAGTGGAATCCCGCGTCTATGCGGAAGATCCGTTCCGCAGCTTCCTGCCGTCGATCGGCCGCCTCGTGAAGTATCGCCCGCCGGCGGAGAGCAAGGCTGACGGCATCACCGTGCGCAACGACACCGGCGTGCAGGAGGGCGGCGAGATCTCGATCTATTACGATCCGATGATCGCCAAGCTCGTCACCCATGCGGAGTCGCGGGCTGCCGCGATCGAGGCGCAGTCGACCGCGCTCGATGCGTTCTATGTCGACGGCATCCGCCACAACATCCCGTTCCTGTCGGCGCTGATGAACCATCCGCGCTGGCGCGAGGGCCGGCTGTCGACCGGGTTCATCGCCGAGGAGTTTCCCAAGGGCTTTGCCGCGCGTGCGCCGGAAGGCGAGATCGCGCGCCGGCTGGCGGCGGTGGGTGCTGCGATCGACCACGTGCTCGGCGAGCGCAAGCGGCAGATTTCGCAGCAGATGATCGGCCGGCCTGTGAAGCGACAGGGCCGCCGCGCGGTGTGGCTCGGGCGCGACGAGATCCTGCTCGACATCACCAGGGAGAACGGCGCGATCACGGTCCGCTTCGTCGGGGGCGACGGCAAGGTCGGCCCGGCGCATCAGCTGGTGTCGGATTGGAAACCGGGCGATGCGGTCTGGCACGGCACCATCGATGGCGCTGCCATCGCCGTGCAGACGCGCCTGATTGCGAACGGTGTGCGGCTCGCGCATCAGGGCGTCGAAGCACCGGTCTACGTCTACACGGAAACCGAGGCGACCGCGGCGCGGCTGATGCCGGTCGTCACCGCGGGTGATAGCGGCAAGAAGCTGCTGTGCCCGATGCCCGGCCTCGTGGTCTCGATCGCCGTGACCGAAGGGCAGGAGGTCAAGGCCGGCGAGACGCTGGCCGTGGTCGAAGCCATGAAGATGCAGAACGTGCTGCGCGCCGAGCAGGACGGCACGGTGAAGAAGATCCACGCGACCGCCGGCGCGACGCTCGCGGTGGACGCGCTGATCCTGGAGTTTGCGTAGTAAGTCTAACCGCCGTCATTGCGAGCGAAGCGAAGCAATCCAGGGCCCAGCAAGAGACTCTGGATTGCTTCGTCGCTTCGCTCCTCGCAATGACGGAGAGAGGTAGGGCGTGATGACGTTCCGTACTCGCCGAGAAGCGTTGCGCACAATCCTCGCCAGCGATCGCTGCGTCCATCCCGGCTCCGTTTACGACGCGATTTCGATCCGCGTTGCCGAGGACCTCGGCTTCGAACTCGGCATGTTCGGCGGCTCGGCGGCTTCGCTCGCCGTCCTCGGCGATCCCGACATTGCCTTGATCACCTTGACCGAGCTCGCCGAGCAGATGCGGCGGATGTCGCGCGCGGCAGCGCTGCCGGTGCTGGTCGATGCCGATCACGGCTACGGCAATGCGATGAACGTGCGCCGCACGGTGCAGGAGCTGGAAGCGGCCGGTGCCGCGGGTCTCACCATCGAGGATACGCTGCTGCCGCAGGCTTTCGGCGAAGCGAAGCCGCAACTGATCTCGCTGGCCGAAGGGGTCGGCAAGGTGAAGGCCGCGCTCGACGGCCGCGGCGATCCCGCGCTGGTCATCCTGGGACGGACGGGCGCGGTCTCCATCACCTCGCTCGACGACGCGATCGCGCGAGCCAGGGCGTATGAGGCCTGCGGCGTCGACGGGCTGTTCTTCACCGGCATCACCTCGCGCGATCAGCTCGACGCGATCGCGGCCGCCACCACGCTGCCGATCGTGCTCGGCGGTGCGCCGGAGGAGATGTCCGATCTCGGCTATCTCGCCTCGCGCCGTGTCCGCGTCGCGCTGCAGGGCCATGCGCCGATCGCCGCCGCGACGCAGGCGGTGTATGAGACGCTGAAGGCGCTGCGTGACGGCGTCTCGCCGAAGCAGCTCAAGGGGCTGCCGTCGGCCGAACTGACGGCACGCTTGATGCGCGACGCCGATGTGAAGAAGCGCCTGCGCGATTTTCTGGGGCTCGGATCATGACCGATCGCGCCATCGTCCACGTCATGGTTCGCGGCCGCGTCCAGGGCGTCGGCTACCGCGCATGGGTCGAGGACCAGGCCATCCTCAACGGCCTCGAAGGCTGGGTGCGCAATCGCAGCGATGGCAGTGTCGAGGCGTTGTTCGCGGGTCCCTCGGACGACGTCGCCGCCGTGTTGGCAGCCTGCCGCGAGGGACCGCCAGCAGCGCGTGTCGATGCCGTGATGGAAAACCCGGCGACGGCCGATCAGCTCAAACCGCGCCGGCCGGGCGAGGCGTTCTCCGTGTTGCCGACGCTCTAACGACACGGCGCGCGAGCCCGTCGCTCACTCCGCTGAGATCACCAGCGCCTGTATCCGGCCTTCGATGGCACCCTCGCCAAAGCGGCGCGCCAGCGCTTCCGCGGTCGCCTGCGTCACGGCGGCGAGGCCGGGCCTGCCGCGCGCTTCGATCTCGCCGCGCATCGGCGTGCCCTGGCAAAATGCCATGGCCGGGTCCTGAGGCGAAGCCGCGCGGCTGCGATGCGTCACCGTCTCGATCGCGATGTCCGTGAAGCCCGCTGCGGTCAGATCGGCCTCGATCCGCCCGGCATCGAAATAGCCGTGCGGAGTCCGGGTGAAGAACTGCGGCGGGCTTTCGGGGAAGACCTGTTGCAACGTCTCGTGAACGACGTGAGGAATTTCATTCTCCTCGATCCGGTCCCAGACGTTGAAGACGAAACGTCCGCCGGGCCGGAGCACGCGGCGGGCCTCCGCATAGCCCTTGACGCGATCGGGGAAGAACATCGCGCCGAACTGACAGGCGACGGCATCGAAGCTCGCATCGGCAAAGGGCAGGGCCAGCGCATCGGCTTGATGAAATGCGATGCGGTCCGCAGCGGCGAGATGGGTCCTCGCCTGCGCGAGCATCGGCTCGTTGAGATCGGTGGCGGTGATCCGGACCTCCGGCGGCAGTTGAGCGTGCAGGGCCCGCGTCACCACGCCGGTGCCTGCCGCCGTCTCCAGTACGTCGCGCGGCAGGTACGCCGCGATGCGCCGCGCGAGGTCCAGCGCGTAGGGCGCGAAGATCAAGGGAACCATCAGTTGATCGTAGATCTGCGGGATCGATCCAGTGAACGCCTTGTCGGATGCCGTCATGGCTTGCTCCTGTTGCAGAGGGGGGCAGGCGGGGAACCGGGCGGTCGGCAGGCGCAAAATGTGCGCCGTAACATCCGTCTGGCCGGCCGCCAGTCCGGTTCAAAGCCGCGCCTCTTGACATTCACTCTCTTAAGTCAGATATTTCTGTTATGACAGAAATTGCAGGTCATCGAAAACTTCCTCCCGCCGTCGAGCGCTTCATCCTCAACTGGGGCGACATGGGCGACCAGTGGGGCGTGAACCGCTCGGTGAGCCAGATCCACGGGCTGCTGTACCTCGCCGAGAAGCCGATGACGGCGGAGGACATCGCCGACACGCTCGGCATGGCCCGCTCCAACGTCTCGAACTCGCTGAAGGAGCTGCTCGCCTGGGGCTTGATCCGGCGCGTGCCGATCCTCGGCGACCGCCGCGATCATTTCGAGGCCGAGACCGACATCTGGGAGGTGGCGCAGCGGATCGCGGCCGGCCGCAAGGAACGCGAGATCGATCCCGCCATCGCGGCGCTGCGCGCCTGCGTCGCGGAGGCGACCGGCGATCCCGCGATCAGCGCGGTCGCAGCCAAGCGGCTGAAGGACATGCTGGCGTTCACCGAGCTGGTCGACCGTTGGTACGTGCAGATGCTGAAGGTGCCGCGGCCGCGCCTCGTCACGCTGATCAAGCTCGGCGAGAAGATCGTCAACCTGCTGCCGTCGGGAAGGTCCAGGTCCGGCAGCGTTTGAAGAGAGTGGAGGGCGTCATGGTGACCATGCGACATCCCGGACTTTCAACGCCCGCCAGCGCCAGGCTTCATGATGATCACAGGTTTCGTGCGCTGCTGTCGGCCGAGGATTGGGGACGGCTGCCGGTGTCGATCTGGCGCCGCTTCTCCAAGCGCCTCGCCGATGGCGCCACCGTCGTCTATGTCGGCGAGGTCGATCAGGCCGAGATCAGCCGTGCCGGCTTCTGGTTCGCGCATCTGGCGCGGCTGATCGGCGGGCCGCTGCCGACGCGCGCGAACATCGGCGTGCCGATGATCGTCGCGGTGACCGAGGACGCGGCGAGTGGCGGCCAGATCTGGACGCGCATCTGCGGGCGCCCGCATGGCTTCCCGCAGGTGATCCATTCCGCCAAGCGCTTCGCCGGTCCGACGGGGCTCGAGGAATATCTCGGCTGGGGCCTCAGCATGAGCCTGCGCGTCGGCGTCGCCGATGGCGCGCTTCATTTCCATAGCGCCGGCTACACGTTCGACTTCGCCGGCCGGCGCTGGGTGCTGCCGGCATGGCTCACGCCCGGCGACCTCACCGTCACCCATTCCGATCTCGGCAGCGGCGTCTTTCGCTTCTCGCTCGAGATCGTCCATCCGCGCTTCGGGCGCATCATGCGCCAGAGCGCCGTGTTCCGGGAGTCCGCACCATGACGCCGCTGCTCTGGTCCCTGATCGCGCTTCAGATCGTGATGGGCGTGTTCGACACCTTCTATCACCATGAGTACACCGAGCGCCTGGCCTGGCGCCCGTCACAGCGGGGCGAGCTCAAGCTGCACGGCGTCCGCAATGGGCTCTATGCGCTGCTGTTCGCCGTCCTCGGCTGGTGCGAGGTGCATGGATTGTTCGCGATCCTCGTGCTCGCGGTGCTTCTGGCCGAGATCGCTATCACCCTCACCGATTTCGTCGAGGAGGATCTGACGCGCAAGCTGCCGCCGAGCGAACGCGTCAATCACACACTGCTCGCCATCAACTACGGCGCGATCCTCATGCTGCTGGTGCCGCTGCTGATCGGCTGGGCGATGCGGCCTTCGGTGATCGTGCCGGCCTATGCCGGCGTGCTGAGCTGGATTGCTGCTGCTGCCGCGGTTGGCGCCGCGCTGTGCGGCCTGCGCGACTTCGCCGCGGCCCGGCGCCTTGCGCGGATGTCGCAGCCGGATGCGGCCGGGCTGGTCGCGGCGCTGCCGCCAGCGCAGACCATCCTGATCACGGGTGCGACCGGTTTCATCGGCGCGCGGCTGGCGGCCGGTCTCGCCGCGGCCGGCCATCACGTCGTCGCCCTGGTCCGCGACCCGGCCAAGGCCGCAGTGCTGCCGGCGCCGCTGACCTTGATCACCAGCCTCGATCAGCTCGCCTCCGGCACCCGTATCGACGCGATCGTCAACCTGGCCGGCGAGCCGATCGGCAACGCGCCGTGGACCGCGGCCAGGCGCGCGACGATCCTGCAGTCCCGGCTTGCTACGACGGAAGCGGTCGTATCCCTGATCGCGCGGCTCGACCGCAAGCCGAAGGTGTTGGTCAACGGTTCGGCGATCGGCTGGTACGGCCTGTGGCAGGACCAGCCTCTGACCGAATCGGCCAAGTCGCATGCCTGCTTCAGCCATGACCTCTGCGACGCCTGGGAACAGGCGGCGCGCGGTGCCGAAGCGCACGGTGTCCGCGTCGCATTGCTGCGGATCGGGCTCGTCGTCGGCCGCGACGGCGGCTTCCTGGCGCGGATGCTGACGCCGTTCGAGTTCGGCCTGGGCGGGCCGTTCGGCTCCGGCCTGCAATGGATGTCCTGGATCGAGCGCGACGATCTCGTTCGGCTGATCGCGCATGTGATCGCGACCGATGACATCACCGGGCCGGTCAATGCGACGGCGCCGCTGCCGGTGCGCAATCTCGCCTTCACCGCCGAGCTCGCGCGCTGCCTGCGGCGTCCGGCGCTGCTGCGTGTTCCCGCCGGCCTCTTGCGCCGGATCGGCGGCGACTTCGCCGAGGAGCTCTTGCTCGGCGGCCAGCGCGTGGTGCCGAACAAGGCGCTGTCGAGCGGCTTCGTGTTCCGGCATCAGAGCCTGCGCAGCGCGCTCGAATCCATCCTGTGAGCGGCCGAATGCGTCACGACCGCTCGCCCCGCGCCATCGTCGCCGATGGCAGCTCGCCGAACGTGGCGCGATAGTAGCGGGCGAAGTGTCCGGCATTGGCGAAGTTGCAGGCGGCGGCGGCCGCCGCCACCGTGATGGCGGGATCGCCGGAGCGCAGCATCTCGTGGGCGCGCCGTAGGCGCACCGATTTGGCAAAGGCCATCGGCGAATAGCCGCGCACACGCTCGAACAGGCGGAAGATCGACCGGACGCTGACGCCGGCCTCGCGCGCCAGCCGCTCGATCGTGATCGGCTCGCGCCAGTTGGCCTCGATATAGTCCTCTAGCCGCTTGACCAGGCCGAAATCCGGCATCGGAGAGGGATCCAGGAGCGTGTCGCGGAAACGATGACGGCTGGCGCAGAGGAAGGCGACATGTACCGCATCCTCCAGCTCGCGATAGACTGCGGCGGGGAACGCCGTATCCTGCTCGTTGAGCTGGGTCGTCAGGAAGTCCAGCAGCCGCATCAGGCTGCGGGCCTGCGGATCGGCGGCCGGAATGGCAGGGTCGATCACGAAGTCGGTGCGCGGCTGCACGCCGACCAGCGCCGTGAGGCGCCGTCGCAGCGCCTGCGGATCGAGCCGCAGGGTCAGTCGCCGATGGCCGCCCTGGCATGCCATCTGCCATGGCACGCCGGCCGGCGCGACCGCGAACTGATGCTCATTGACGTCGGTCGCCTCGCCGGGAGTGCAACTGACCGCGCGTCCCTTCAGGGCGATCTGCACTCTGGTGAAGTCGGCGGCGCGATGGTCGCAGACCATGTCGCAGGTCGTGGTGCCGAAGGCGAGACCGATGGTCTCGAGTTCGATCAGGTTGACGATCGCCTCGAAGCGCTCGGCGTTCCTGAAGTCGACGCGCTCGGCGCCGAGCCGGCGCCCCGCGAGGTCGCGCAGCACGTCGGCGTTCGAGGTCCGGATCAGCGCGTGGCGATGCAATGGTTCGAGGCCGGTCGCGCCGGTCGAGGCCGGGCTCGGCTTTGCTGGGGCGCTGACGATGTCAGCTGCGGTCAAGAGACGGTTCAAGCCGCTGCTCCTGAACTCCGATTATTAACCCATGCTACATCAGGTCCTGTCGGCGTCAATTACTTCGACATCGCGGCGCTTCGGAATGCCGCGGCCAGCGTGCGCAAGGCCGCGCGCTTGGCCGCATCTCCCGCCTTTGCATGCAGCATCACCTTGGAGCGGCCAAGCTTGGGCAGGCCGAGATCCGTTCCGATATCGATCAGTCCGCTGGGTGCGATCCGGCGGGCCAGCGGCGCAATCGCAAGACCGGCGCGCGCGGCGGCCGCAACGGCCGTCACCCCGCCGCCGACGAACGTCTCGCTGAAGCTGATTCGCGCGCGCTCGAGCGCGCGGACCGCGATGCTGCGCACGCCACAGGGCGGTGCGAGCGTGGCGAGCGGCAGCGTGCCGCCGGCCGGCAGACGAAATCTGGGCGCTGCGAACCAGCCGAACTCGTCCGTGATCAACGCCTCGCCACCGCGGCGGCTCGCCTCCTGGCGGACGATCACGGCGTCGAGCTTGCCGGCATCGTAGCGGTCGAGCAGGTCGCGCGAGAAGCCGATGCTGACCGACAGGACGAGGTCCGCCATGGCAGCATGCAACTGCTCGAGCATCGGCACCAGCTCGGGGCCGGCGACGTGATCACTGATGCCCAGCGACAGCAGCGGCCGGATGCGGGGGGCCCCGGTGAGCGCGAGGTCATGCGCGGCAACCAGCGCGCGGGCGTTCTCGGCGAAGGCCGCGCCGTCGGCGGTGAGCCGGACCGCGCGCGGCGAACGCTCGACCAGCCGCTTTCCGAGCAGCGCTTCGAGCCGCTGCAGCTTGAGACTGACCGCGGCCTGGGTGGTGCCGAGCGTCTCGGCCGCCCGGGTGAAGCTGTGCAGGTCGCTCACCAGCAGAAAGGCGCGGACGGTCGCGATGTCGAGCGTGGCGGTCATATGAACTCGTTATCATTGATATCCATATCGATAAGATACCAAAATGAGCGGCGCGCGGCTAGCTTTGCTCCCGAAGCGCAGTCACGCGCTGGATACCGGGAGCCAACCATGCCGTTGATCAACATCGTCTATGCCAGCCAGCGCCGCTCGCCCGGGCTGAAGAAAGACATCGCGGAGGCCGTCACCGAACTGACCGCGCGCATCCTGCGCAAGGATCCCAAGGTCACCGCCGTCATCGTCTCGGAAGCGGACGCCGCGGACTGGTTCGCCGGCGGCGCCTCGCTGGCGGAGCAAGGGCTCGCCAGCTACTGGATCGACGTTCACGTCAGCGAAGGCACCAACACCAAGGACGAGAAGGCCGCCTATCTCGCCGCGGTGTTCGCGCGCATGGCCGAGCTGATCGGCCCGCTGCATCACGAGACCTATCTGCATGTCGACGAGGTCAAGGCGGATGCCTACGGCTTCGGCGGCCTGAGCCAGGAGCGCCGCTATGTTGCGGCGAAGCTCGACGTCCCGCCGCAGCAGGGCGCCGCGTGAGCTCATGCCGTCTCCGGCTGCGCGACGCTGACGGCGCCGAACACGCTCTCGAACGCCTGTCGGAACGCGACGTCGACATCGGCGAGCGTCACCGGCAGGCCGAGATCGACCAGGCTGGTGACGCCGTAGCGCGGATCGGTCACGCCGCAGGGCACGATAGCCTGGAAGTGCGACAGGTCCGGCTCGACATTGATGGCGATGCCGTGGAAGGTCACCCAGCGCTTCAGCCGCACGCCGATGGCGGCGATCTTGTCCTCGTGGCCCTCGCCCTTGTCGGGCCGCTTGACCCAGACGCCGACGCGATCCTCGCGCCGCTCGCCGCGCACGTTGAAGGCGTCGAGGGTGCGGATGATGGTCTCCTCGAGCGCGGCGACATAGGCGCGCACGTCGGGGCGCCGCCGCTTGAGGTCGAGCATGACATAGGCCACGCGCTGGCCGGGGCCATGATAGGTGACCTGGCCGCCGCGGCCGGTCGGCACCAGCGGAAAGCGCGGATCGCGCAGGTCTTCGGCCTTGCCCGACGTGCCGGCGGTGTAGACCGGCGGATGCTCCAGCAGCCAGACCATCTCCGCGGCCTCATGGGCGGCGATCGCGGCCGCCCGCGCCTCCATGAATTCGGTCGCCCGGGCGTAGTCGACCGGCGAATCGGAGATGCGCCAATCCACGGCGTTGCCGGGAGGGCCCGCAAAGGTGGTCAGGTCGAGTGTTTCGCGGCTGTTAACCATTGGCTAACCACAACATGGTGATGTCTGGGCAATCAAAATCCAGTCGTGACTTCGGTGGTCCTGCAGTGTCAACCCTCGATAAAGTGACAGTCGACCTGATGGTCGTTCTCGGCACCTGCTCCATGCCCATCCACCAGGTTCTGCGCCTGTCCCGCGGCGCCATCATCGAGCTGGATGCCACCGAGGCCGACGACGTCAAGGTGCTCGCCAACAATCTGCCGATCGCAAATGGGGTGGTGCTGGTCGACCGCAACCGCATCGCGGTCGAGGTCAAGCAGATGCTGCCGCGCTCGCCGACGCCGACGTCGCGATAGCGCGCCACGGCCCACGCCAAAACCGTCCACAATCCGGTATTTTAGGGCAGGGCGGGCCTTGTCCCCCTGACATCGATTTGATACACGGGCGCCACTGATCCGGTGCCGTCCTTCCTCTGGCCCCGGCTTCTTCTTCGCGCTCGTGGCGGAATTGGTAGACGCGCTGCCTTGAGGTGGCAGTGGGTAACACCGTGGGGGTTCGAGTCCCTCCGAGCGCACCATCCCTCTCTCCCCAGACTTCAAATCTGTTTGCGGTTTGTTCCGGCCTCGCGCCTTTGGTTCGGGCGATGGGCTGCGGTCCCGCGGCGCGATGGCGTCCGAGTTGTGCCGGTCGTTCCGCCCTCGAGAATGAGAGGGCGCGGGGAATGCCGGGCGCTGGCCGCACCCATGGCCCGCCTGCGAAAAAAATGCAGGCGGCAGGAACCACAGGTTCAGCCGAGACATCCCGGCATTCCCCGCGCGATGGTTTTCACGCTTATGTCGCGATCTCCCCGGTGTCCGGCTTTTTAGCCACCGTCGCCCTCGGGATCATCGCCCGACGACTTGGCGCCAGCATCGGGGCGCCAGGACCACGCGTCTTCACGTCCGCAAACCTGCCGTTCGTCGGCGGGCCCGTGAGCCCGCTGCAGCACGCCTGCGGCCACCGCATCCCCAGACCCCACGTCTCGTGACGATCGCGAAGCGCCCCTCTCGGCGGGTCCAGGATGGCGATACACAAACATAGTTTCTGAAAAAAAGCAACAGGATTATTTTATTCAGAAGTTGCCGGCAGGTTCAGATCAGCTTGATGACGTCTGATGGAACCCGTCGCGCCGGGCGCCCCGACTCCGCCGCAGTGACGTTGCCAGGGCAAGTGACCCCGCAGCGACGCGTGCCCAGCGTTGGCGCCAGTCCGGGCGGACCGGGGCATGGCCCGTGAAAGATCGTGCATGACGCCGTCCTTGTCGGCGCCGCTATCACGTCTGACGGAGCTCGGCCGTCAAATCAACAGGCCTGAGTTCGTGCAGCTCAGGTCTGGGCCGGCCTGGTCGCTGCCGCGGCTTCCCAGCTGGGCTCGACCGGGACCATGTACCAGGTCGTCAACACGACTTTCGAAAACAGCCAACGGCCGTTTTCCCTGACATATTCATCGTCGAACCGGCCGCCGACCATGAGGCTCTTGCCGTTGAGAACGGGGCGCCCGTCGAGATGGCTGTAGCCTCTGCCGTGGTCGCCATCGATTTCGACGACGTGCGCGTGGATGAATTGACGCGCCCATTTGATCGGGAAGTTGAGGAAGAAGTCGCGGATCGCCTCGCGGCCAGTCACCGACGGCCGACCGCCATAGGAGACGGTGGCGTTCTCCGCAAAGAGATCGGCCAGTTCGGCGACGCGCTCCTGGTTGACGTATTCGTGGTATGTGCAGCGCAGTGTCCGGATCGCCTCGCGATCGTCATGCTCGGCAACGCGTTTCTCGAGCGCCTCGATCCTGGCTCTGAGGTCGGCGGTCTCGTTTGAATTGCTCATGGTTCATCCGTCGACGCAAGGAGGCCGTCTGGCTGGTGGTGATGTTGATCACCGATGATGTTGCGGAGCCGCTCCTCGACCCGGAGCCGCACCGAGGGATGCGGAAGGATGTAGAATTCGTCGTCGTGGATGGCCTGGATCGTCATGCTGGCCACATCGGCGGCGCTGACCTCGGATGCCTCCATTCCCGCTCTGACGCGCTGATCAAAGGGGGCGCTGTCCGGATTGGTCGCGGCCAGATGGACCGGCCGATGTCGGCTGGAATCGACAATGGCCGTCCTGACCAGCGAGGGGCACAGCACGTTGACCTTGAGATCAGATCCGGCAAGCTGAAGGTCCTTCGCAAGGCACTCGGACAGGGCGACGACCGCGTGCTTGCTGGCGCAGTAGACGCCGGAGCCCGCAACGGTGCTCAAGCCCGCGGCCGAGGCCGCGTTGACGATGTGTCCCTCGTCGCCCGCAGCCATCATGCGCGGCACGAAGCTGTGAATGCCGTTGGCAACGCCGAGGAGATTCACTCCAAGCACCCATGTCCAGTCCTCGGGGGTGGCCGACCAGACCGGGCCAAGCGCTGCGACGCCGGCATTGTTGAAGAGCAGGTGAACGTTGCCGAACTCGTTAAACGCGAGGTCAGCAAGGCGCTGAACGGCCTTGACGCTGGACACGTCGCACTGCGCGGTGCGCACGGCGATGCCGCTCGGCATCAGCTCCTTCGTGGCGGAAAGCCCGTCGACATCGACGTCGGCGAGAACCAGCTTCATTCCCTGCGCGGCACAGGCCGCAGCCAGCTCGCGGCCAATGCCGCTCGCAGCCCCTGTGATCACCGCGACCTTGCCCTCCAGCTGCTTCATGCCGCCGTGATCCCGCCGTCGACGGTGAAGACCGATCCGGTGATGTAGCTCGCGGCGGGTGAGGCCAGCAGCAGGCTGACGCCGGCGATCTCGTGGGGCAGCCCAAGCCGGCGCATGGGAACCATGGCCTCGAGCGGCGCCGTATGGGCCTCGTCCAGCAGGCGGCCACCGCCAAGCCCTGTCCGGAAAAAGCCGGGTGCGATGGCATTGACCTTGACGTCGAACGTGGCGAGCTCGAGCGCGGCCTGCCTGACCAGGTTCACCACCGCGGCCTTGGCGGCCGCATACGCATAGGCGGTCGCTGCCGAGCCTCTTAATCCTCCGACCGACGCCGTGACCACGATCCGACCGCCGCGCTGCGCCTTCATGTGACGGGCCGCAGCCTGGATGGTCGCGAACGCGCCGGTCTGGTTGATGGCAATAACGTCATTCCAGGCTGCGAAATCGACGTTCTCGATGTGGCCCTGCGGCAATCGAATTCCGGCTCCCCCGCTGATGCCGGCGTTCGCGAACATGACGTCGAGCCGGCCCTTGCGCGCGATGACGTCATCGACCGTCCGCCGGATGGCGTCTGGATCTGCGACATCGACCGTCGCGTTCTCTGCCCCCGGGATGATCTCCTCGCCGATCCGCCTCAGTTCGGTCTCGTTCCTGTCAACCAGGATCAAATCGGCACCATTGGCTGCCATGGTCCGGGAAATGGCCAGGCCAAGTCCGCTCGCCGCGCCGGTCACGATGGTGACCAAGCCCTCGACTGAGAAGAGGCGTTCGGCCGTCAGCAACATCGGGTCTTCTCGTTTCGACATGGTTGCCCGTTGCGCCTCCGGCCGTGCCGCGTCGTGACGCCGCCAAGAGACAAGCACAGATCATGGCCGAGACTGTCGCAATCGCGACAATCGATGCACTAAATCACCTTAGCTTGAGCGGGCGAGGGCGCCGGGACGCAGGTCGCCGCGTGCAAGAAAATCAACTTCGCGGGGAAACGACGGTCAGCATGACAACCGAGGCAACCAATGTTCTGGCGTCCATCCCAGGCGCCGAGGTCTCGACGTCCGCACGATCCCGCTCATGCCATTCGCCGAGGACAGCCATCCGGCGCCTTCTGAGGAACACAAGAGTGAGGATGTGAGCCGATGATCATCGTTGTGGGGTCTGTGGACGGGCTTGGCGAAAACTTTGATCGTCTGATGAAGGTCAGCCTGGAGCATGTGCATCGTTCGCGTATGGAAGACGGCTGCGTGGAGCACACCGTGCAGGTCGATTGTGAAAACTCGCTCCGTCTGCGCTTCTTCGAGCGCTGGCGTGACGCCATCGCGCTCGAGGCGCATTTCGCCCGACCCGGGTCACGGGCGTTCGTGCAGGAGGTCGCCAAGCTGTGCGCGAGACCGCCCGTCATGACCATCTATGAGGCCGAGGAAAAATCGTTCTAGCGCTGGCGGGCCGACTCGCGCTGGGGTGGGCCTACACCGCCGGGAGCCCGGCCACCTCGATTGATCTCCGCTACACTGATATGGGATGACAGATGTCGCGACAGCGACCATCCCGTCTTCATGTGTGGCGACGAATGAACAAAGCGGTCCTCAAGGCTGTTCTGCGCAGGAACAAGTGGTTTGCTGGCCTTTCTCCGTCATTGGCGGACAACATTCTTCGTCTGGGTCGCGTTCGAAACGCGGACAACTCCCTGATCTATTCCGCGAGCGACTCCCGGGACGGAGTGATTGCCCTGGTGTCGGGGCAGGTGCGCTTGACCAGCTTTTCGCTGTCCGGCAATCCCTCCTTCCTGCTGATCTCTTCGCCTGGGTCGTGGATCGGCGTCACCTCTGCTGGACTGCACCCCTCAAGTGAGACACGATAATCTCAGTGACAATGGGTAAAGTCATCGCATCGTGTTTTGCTTGAACGCGGCTTCGAACTCAAGGGGAGATCGATAGCCGAGGGCCGAATGCAAGCGCT
>NZ_JBNPUD010000025.1:0-45013 GCF_051167995.1 Bradyrhizobium sp. HKCCYLRH3073 | reverse complement strand
CTCAGATCCAGCGACGGGCGGTTGGTCAGAACCGCCCGTTCGCACATTCTGGCAGGTTTCGAACACACAAGAGCGCGGAGCAGACGTTCAACCCACCGCGCAGGGAAGGCCGGGTCTGTCCGGCTGAACCTGTGGTTCCTGCCGCCTGCATTTTTTTCGCAGGCGGGCCACGGGCCTCAGTCGAGGTCCGGCCTTCCCTGCGCCCTCGCGCTTCCGGCGAGGGTCTCGAGCATCGCTTCGGGCGCGTGTTGCGTCGCGAGAGCGACCGCGCGTGCGCGCATGGTGGCGCTGGCATACTGGATATGCTTATCAGTTGGGGCGCCGATAGCGCTCAAGAACAACAGGCCGCCAGTCGCGACGGCTGACCCCAGGAGGACCCCAATGGCAGACACCTCACGCCGCAATCTTCTCGTTGCCGGCAGCGCCGCTGCAGCGGCCGCGATCATGACGGATACTCATCCGGCTGCGGCTCAGGCCGGACCGAAGCCGATCTTCGCCGTGCCGGCGACCACGATTCCGATCGCCGGCGAGCAGGGCGTGTTTCCGGTCCGCCGCATCTATTGCATCGGCCGCAACTACGCAGCGCATGCGATCGAGCGCGGCTCCGATCCGAACCGCGAGCCGCCGTTCTTCTTCCAGAAACCGACCGACGCGATCCAGAACGTCGCGATCGGCGAGGTCGCCGATCATCCCTATCCGTCGCTGACCAAGAACTATCATCACGAGGTCGAGCTGGTGGCGGCGCTGAAATCCGGCGGCACCAACATTCCCGCCGAGTCCGCGCTCGATCATGTCTATGGCTACGCGCTCGGCCTCGACATGACTCGCCGTGACCTGCAGAACGGCATGGCCGCCGAGAAGAAGCCATGGGAGATCGGCAAGAGCTTTGATCATGCCGCCGTGCTCGGCCCGATCCATCCGGTCTCGAAGGTCGGCCACTTCACCAAGGGCGCGATCTCGCTTGCGGTCAACGGCACGGTCCGGCAGAACTCCGATCTCAACAAGATGATCTGGAGCGTCGCCGAGCAGATCGCGAAACTGTCCGAGGCGTTCGAGCTCAAGGCCGGCGACATCATCTATTCCGGCACGCCGGAGAATGTCGGCCCCGTGGTGAAGGGCGACGTGCTGCTGTGCAAGCTCGAGGGCCTGCCGGACATGTCGATCAAGATCGTTTGAGAGAGGGGCTGGACCACACGTTTTGTGCAGCACGTTGACGCTGCCGATCGGACCGGAAGTCGCCGCCGCAATGCCGGTACGCGCCTTCTCCCCGCGCGCGGGGAGAGGCGAGCAGCGAGCGTCGCTACGCGCGCTATCCAACAAGCGCGGCAGCCGCAGCCATCCCTCCGGATGCTGCGACTGCCACCGTGGCGCTCGCGGCGCCGCGCCTCTCATCGCCTGCCGGACGGGAACCATCGTTGTTCCCCGCGCAAACAGGCGCTGCCACCCGTTCGCAAGTTTGTGGCCCGACAAAGAGCCGCCGCGCACCGCCGCCTATCGTTGCCCTGCATCAGCCGAGCGAACGAGGGCAGCCGTGGCCATCACCATCGAAATCGATCACGCCAAGACGCGGCGCATGGCGGAGGGCCAAGACCCAAGCAAGGGCCAGGGTCAGGCCCGCGGCCCGGCACGGTCGTTGCGCAGTGCTGGCGGCCCCGTGGTTCCGCAGGGCGTCAAGGGGCCAATCCGGCGGCTGAAATGGCTGATTCTCGTTCTGACGCTCGCCGTCTACTACATCACGCCGTTCGTGCGCTGGAACCGCGGGCCGAATGCGCCCGGCCAGGCCGTGCTGCTCGATTTCGCCCACGGAAAGCTCTATCTCGGCCCGGCCGAGATCTGGCCGCAGGACCTCTACCTCATCACCGCGGCGATGCTGCTGGCGACCTTGATCCTGGTTCTGGTCAATGCGCTGGCCGGCCGTCTCTGGTGCGGCTTCGCCTGTCCGCAGACGGTGTGGACCGACCTGTTCCTGCTGGTCGAGCGCCTGGTCGAGGGCGACCGGCGGCAGCGGCTGAAGAACATCGGCGCGCCGCTGACGGCGAAACGCATCGCGCAGATCGCGACCAAGCACGCACTTTGGATGGCGATCGCGCTCGGCACCGGCGGCACCCTGATCTTCTACTTCACCGACGCGCCGGAGCTGGTGCGCGATGTCATCCATGGCGAGATGTCGGCGACGGCGCTGACCTGGACGCTGGTGTTCGCGGGCACGACCTACGGCCTCGCCGGCTTCGCGCGCGAGCAGGTCTGCACCTTCATGTGTCCGTGGCCGCGGCTGCAGGGCGCGATCTGGGATCCCGAAGCCTTCACCGTCAACTACCGTGACTATCGCGGCGAGACCCGGATGTCCGCCAAGAAGGCCGCCGAGGCGAGGTCGCAGGGGCTGCCGGCCGGCGATTGCGTGGATTGCGGCGCCTGCGTCGCTGTCTGCCCGATCGGCATCGACATCCGGCAGGGTCCGAGCTTCGCCTGCATCAATTGCGGCCTCTGCGTCGACGCCTGCGACGGAGTGATGGCCAAGCTCGATCGTCCGCGCGGCCTCATCGACTACGAGAGCTGGCGCAACATCGAGCGCGGCCGCGTCGGCGAGCCGCGTGTGTCGCGGCTGGTGCGGCCGAAGACGATCGGACTCGCGCTGGCCTGCGTCGCGCTGGCCGGCGTCATCGCGGTGTCGTTCGTGACCAAGACCACGGCCGTGCTGTCGGTGCAGCACGATCGTGATCCCCTTGCCGTGCGGCTGTCGGATGGTTCGGTGCGCAACGCCTACACCGTCAAGCTGCTCAACAAGTCCTCGGCCGTGCAGAGCTTCAAGCTCGGGATCAGCGGCGTCGACGCGGCGCTCGCCATCGTCGGCCATGCGGCGGCGGATGCGATCGAGGTCGAGCCCGACGGCTCGGAAACGCTGCGGGTGACGCTGACCATGCCAGAGCCCGAGGATGCCGACGTCACCTTTGAGGCGGTCGATCCGAGCGGGCAGGTCGTGCTGACCGCGCACGACCGCTTCGTCAATCGGTAGAGGAGGCTCAGAGATACGCCTTCGGCAGCAGCATGTGGATGCCCTTGTTGCCGTCGACCAGCTGGGTGACGCGCAGATTGCCGGCCAGCGAGCACAGCATGTAGGCCTGGTTGCGCGACAAATTGGTGCGGGCGCAGACATGCTTGACCATCTCGCGCACCGCCTGCTTGGCGGCATCGTCGAGATCCTCGTCGAGGCCGATCGACATCAGGTGGGTGGCGTTCTCGGCGAACGGCCAGGTGATGTCCATGTCCTTGCGCACGGTGAGGCGGAAGCTGCCGGTGACGCCGGTCTCGAGCGCGGTGATGCAGACCTCGCCGTCGCCCTGCACGCCATGGCCGTCGCCGGCAAAGAACAGCGCACCCTCGTTGAAGACGGGCAGATACAGCGTGGTGCCGGGCCGCAGCTCCTTGTTGTCCATGTTGCCGCCAAAACTGCGCGGCACCGGCGAGCCGCACCGCCCCCAGGCCGGCGGCGGCGCAGTGGCGATGATGCCGAAGAACGGATCGAGCGCGATCTCGGTGCCCCAGGGCATGATGCAGACCTGGCGGTCGTGGTCGACCTTGGGGTGGATGGTCTCGTAGTCCGTGAACTCGTCTGGCAGGGTGCCGAGCAGCGGCAGGATCGAGACGAAGCCCCAGTCCTGGCTGACCTTGACGTTGAGGATGTCGACCTGGAGCGTGTCGCCGGGCTGCGCGCCCTTCACATAGACCGGGCCGGTGATGAAATGCGGTCCGGGCCCCTGGATCATGGTGTCGAGCGCAGTGAGGTAGTTGGCGGGAACGATCCTACGGTCCTCGGGCAAGGTCTCCTTACCGCCGGCCGGAAAGGAATGCAGCGTCACGGTGTCGCCGGAGGCGACCTCGAGCACCGGCGGCGTCGTGCTGTCGAGATAGCCCCAGACCATGCTCTCATGCGTCGCGGGAATCTCGTGGCGTTTGGACATGGCAGGGCTCCTCGGGTCTCGGTCTTTGCAGCTGATATCAAGGCAGGATGTCGCGGTCGGCAACGCCAAAAACTGTTCAGCCTTGCTCACACGACCGGCAGCGGGCGACGTGTCTGGCGACGCGCGTCAATTTTGCCAATTGGCGGCGAGGCGCCGGCGGCCCGCGATGAGCCCGCATCGCCGCGCTTGACCTCGATCGCGGTGCGCCCACGCGGAGCGCGGTTGCGGGACCCATGCGTTGCCGCACTACCAGGCTCATGGAATTCATGCGAGATTGACCGCGTTGGCCGCGTAGGGGTACCTGATCATGCGACGTTCCCTGCACACCGAGCACGAAATTCTGGTTCTGCTTGGCGAGGCGGAGTCGGGCGTTCCGATTGCCGAAATTTGCAGCACGGCCGGCGTGTCGCTGCGCACCTTCTATCGTTGGCGTCAGCGCTATGGCGGTCTCAGCAGTCCTGCTCTGCGTCATCTGAAAGAGCTGGAGATCGAGAATCAGCGGCTGCGCTCGCTGGTGACGAAGCTCGTCGAGGGGCAGCCGAATGCAAACACGGCTATCAAGGCTGCGCCGGTGCCGCAGCGCCAGGACTGCGGCAGCACGCCTCACGGCGTGGCCGGCGCGCCGGGGCAGGGACGTGGCGCCGTCATTGGCCGCTATGCCTCGGTGCGCTATGGGCGCTGACTGATCCTGCGTCTTCCGGTAGGATCATCGGCCGGATCGCTCCGGCCGATGATCTGCTGATTGCTGCAAGCTTACGTCGCGAGCTGATTGCCGATCGGCAGCGCGCGCAGGCGCTTGCCGGTGGCGGCAAAGATCGCGTTGGCGAGCGCCGGCGCGAATGGTGGCACGCCCGGTTCGCCGACGCCGCTCGGCGGCGTATCGGCATCGGCAGGGACAATGTGCACGTTGGTGACCAGCGGTGCCTCGTCGATCCGGACCACCGGATGGTCGTCGAAGTTGCGCTGCTGTACCCGGCCGTTCTTGAAGCTCACCTCGCCATATTTGGCGAGGCTCAGCCCCATGATCGCGGCACCTTCGAGCTGCGAGGCGATACGCTCGGGGTTGACGAAGGTGCCGCAGTCGATCGCGGTGTCGACCTGGTGCACCACAAGCTTGCCCTTGTCGTCGACCGACACCTCCACGATGGTGGCGATGTAGCTGACGAAGCTGCGATGCGCGGCGATGCCGAGGCCGTGGCCCTTGGGCACCGACCGGCCCCAATTGCCTTTCTCGGCGACGAACTCGACGACGCGGCGCAGCCGTCCGGTATCGATCGGGTAGCTCTCGTAGGGCTCGCCGTAGTTCCAGAGGTCCTTCACCGAGGTGAGCTTGAGCACGCGCGGGCTGCCGATCAGATCGAGCAGCGTGTCCTTCTGGTCGCGGCCGGTGGCGTGCGCGATCTCGCCGACCATCGACTGCACGGCGAAGGCGCGCGGGATGTTCGAGACCGACCGGAACCAGCCGATGCGGGTCATCGCCTTGGCGGCCGGATTCTCGCATTGGATGTTGGCGATCTCGAACGGCATGTCGACGAGGCCCATGCCGAGCTCGAACGGCGCGGCATGGTCGGCGCCGGCGGCGAAGGTCGACAGGATGGTCGGCGCGACGCTGCGGTGACGCCACGCCACCACCTTGCCGCTCTTGTCGAGGCCGGCCTCGATGCGTTCCACCGACACCGTGTGCAGGAAATCGTGATGGATGTCGTCATCACGCGTCCACTGCACCTTGACCGGCGCGCCCACCGTCTTCGACAGCAGGGCGGCCTCGAGCGCGAAGTCGCATTTGGACTTCCGCCCGAACCCGCCGCCGAGCAGGGTGACGTTGACGGTCACGTTCTCCGGCGGAATCTGCAGCGTCTTGGCGACATCCTCGTGCGTGCCGCCGGGGCTCTGCACCGGCGCCCAGATCTCGGCCTTGTCGCCCTTGACGTCGGCGACCGCGACCGGCGGCTCCATGCTGGCATGAGCGACGTGCGGCAGGTAGTACTCACCGATGACAACCTTGTCGGCCGACTTCAGCGCGGCCTCGACGTCGCCTTCCTGTCGCACGACGAGGCCCGGCTGGCGCGCGGCGGCCTCGAGCTCGGCCCGATAGGCGACAGAGTCGTAGCTCGCATTGGCGCCGTCGTCCCACTCGACCTTGAGCACGTCGCGGCCCTTGATCGCGGCACCGGTGTTGCGTGCGATCACGGCGACGCCGCCGAGCGGCTGGAACTTCGACGGCCACGGCCAGCCCTTGACCTCGATCACCTGCTCGACGCCGGGCACCTTCAGTGCCTCGGCCGGATCGAACGACTTGACCTTGCCGCCGGTCACCGGCGGCCGGGCGATGACCGCGTATTTCATGCCGGGCAGGCGGACGTCGGCGCCGTAGCGCGCCTTGCCGACGGTGATGTCGTGCAGATCGACGATGCTGACCTGCCCCTTGCCGAGATAGCGGAAATCCCCAGGCGACTTCAGCTTGATGGTGTCGACCGCAGGCACCGGCAGACCGGCGGCATCGGCTGCGAGCTCGCCGAAACCGAGGCGGCGGCCGCTGGCGCTGTGCACGACCTCATGATTGACGGCTTTCACTTCGCTCGGCGGCACGCCGAGGCGCTTGGCCGCCGCGGCTTCGAGCATCGCCCGCGCCAGTGCGCCGATCTGGCGCATCGGCAGCAGATAGTGCCGCGTGCTGCGCGAGCCGTCAGTATCCTGGTTGCCGAACTTCACCTCGTCGCCGGGGGCCTGCACGACGCGCACGCGCGACCAGTCGGCTTCCATCTCCTCCGCGACGATCAGCGGCAGGCTGGTGCGGACGCCCGTGCCCATCTCGGAGCGATGTGCAACGATGGAGACGATGCCGTCGGGCGCGATCGAAACGAAGATCTTGGGATCGACCACGGTGCCGTGCGGCATCTTGCCGGCGCCGGTCTCATAGGCGGCAAACGCCGGGCGCGACAGCAAGGGAGCCGCGAGGACGAACCCGCCGGCAAGGCCCAGCGTCTGCAGGATGGCGCGGCGCGAGACGTTCTCGACCTTGAGATGCCGCTCGAAGCCGCGGCGCGAGGAGGACTTCGCGATGTCGGGATTTGCGATGATGCTCATGATCACACCCCCGTCGAGGCCAGATGGACCGCATTCTCGATGCGCTGATAGCAACCGCAGCGGCAGATATTGCCGGACATCGCGTCCCGGATCTGGTCATGCGACGGCTTGGGATTCTGGTTGAGCAGCGCCGCCGCCTGCATGATCTGTCCGGCCTGGCAGAAGCCGCATTGCGGCACGTTGACCTGGCGCCAAGCCTTCTGCACCGGATGATCGCCGGTCGGATGCAGGCCCTCGATGGTGGTGACCTCGCGGCCCGCGACATCCGAAATCGCCGTGATGCAGGAGCGCGCGGCCTCCTTGTCGACCATCACGGTGCAGGCGCCGCACAACGCCGCGCCGCAACCATATTTCGAGCCGGTCAGGCCCAGCTCATCGCGCAGGTACCACAGCAGCGGCAGGCTCGGATCGCCATCCCAGCTCTGCTCCTGTCCGTTGATTTTCACCTTGATCATGCTCGCCCTCGTTCTGTCGGACCAATGGTCGTTGGTTCTGATCGTTGGTGGACGCGCGCGGGACCACATGTCCTGAGTACACGCGCCGGATCAATTGGGAGTTGTCGGAAAACGATTCACGATAGCAGACCGGGACAGGCATCGGTCTACACAGGCGCGTGTGTTGGCAGAGCAGGTGCACGCCGTGCGCGGCCCGCTGCAATGCAAACGCGGAACAAGGACGATGCGCCGGCGACAATGGCGGCCGCCAGATCAAAACGACGGCAAAAAAGAAACGACGGCAAAAAAGAATGCCTCGCCAGCGTGGGGCAGGCGAGGCACCAAGTCTTCAGGAAGGAACGCTTCAGTTGTACGCTTGGTAGGTTGCGGCCGTCAGGCCGCCTTTGCTTTCGCCACGTGGGTGGCAATCGCATCCATCAGGGCCGGCGACAGGCAGTCATAGGGCTCGAGCCCCAGCTCCTTCAATCGCGCCCGAATCTCGCCCATCTGTTCCGGCTTCACGCCCGACTCGATCACCGAGGAGACGAAGGCCGCAAAGCCCGGCGCGGCCGAACCCTGCTCTTGGAACAGCTCGGGGTGAATGAAGTCGAGGCCGTAGAACGGGTGACCCGTGTTCTCGATGCGGCCATACATATGCGTGCCGCAGCCGGTGCAGGCGTAGCGCTGGATGACGGCGGAGGGATCGACGATCTTGAGCTTGTCGCCGTTCTCCAGCACCGTGACGTTCTGCCGCGGCACCACTGCAACGACCGAGAAGGTCGCGCCGGAGGGCTTCCAGCATTTGGTGCAGCCGCACGCGTGGTTATGCGCGACATCGCCCTTGATGCCGACCTTGACCGGCCGGTCGTGGCATTTGCAGACCAGCGTGCCGCCGGCGAAATGGCCGCTTCCCTGTTTGACGCCGTTATCGACGGACGGATGGATGTGGACAGTCATGGCGCAATCCTCCTCAGTTTTGCGTGCTTGGGGTCAGAACACGACGACGGAACGGATCGATTTGCCCTCATGCATCAGGTCGAAGCCCTTGTTGATGTCTTCGAGCTTGAGCGTGTGGGTGATCATCGGGTCGATTTCGATCTTCCCGTTCATGTACCAGTCGACGATCTTGGGAACGTCGGTGCGCCCGCGCGCGCCGCCGAACGCCGTGCCCTTCCAGACGCGTCCGGTGACGAGTTGGAACGGGCGGGTCGCGATCTCCTTGCCGGCCTCGGCGACACCGATGATGATCGACTCGCCCCAGCCGCGATGGCAGGCTTCCAGCGCCTGGCGCATCACCGTGGTATTTCCGGTGCAGTCGAAGGTGTAGTCGGCACCGCCGTCGGTGAGCGCGACCAGGTGCTGGACGATGTCTCCCGTCACCTTCTTCGGGTTGACGAAATGGGTCATGCCGAAGCGGCGCCCCCACTCCTCCTTGCCGTCATTGAGGTCGACGCCGATGATCTTGTCGGCCCCGGCCATCCTGGCGCCCTGAATGACGTTGAGGCCGATGCCGCCAAGGCCGAACACCACGACGTTCGCGCCGGGCGTGACCTTCGCCGTGTTGACGACCGCGCCGACGCCGGTGGTGACGCCGCAGCCGATATAGCAGCTCTTGTCGAAGGGCGCGTCCTCGCGAATCTTCGCGACCGCGATCTCCGGCAGCACGGTGAAGTTGGAGAAGGTCGAGCAGCCCATGTAGTGATAGATGGCCTGGCCCTTGTAGCTGAAGCGCGACGTGCCGTCGGGCATCAGGCCCTTGCCCTGCGTGGCGCGGATCGCGGTGCAGAGATTGGTCTTGCGGCTGAGGCAGCTCTTGCACTGGCGGCATTCCGGTGTGTAGAGCGGAATGACGTGGTCGCCGGGCTTGACCGAGGTCACGCCAGGGCCGACTTCGCGCACGATGCCGGCGCCCTCATGGCCGAGGATCGAGGGGAAGATGCCCTCGCTGTCGAGACCGTCGAGCGTATAGGCATCGGTGTGGCAGATGCCGGTAGCCTTGATCTCGACCAGCACCTCGCCGGCCTTCGGCCCTTCGAGGTCAACCTCGACGATCTCCAGCGGCTTCTTGGCTTCGAAAGCGACCGCGGCGCGCGTCTTCATGTCTCAAACTCCTGTTTCAGTCTGTCAGGCCCGCGACCCTGTCCAGGGAAACTGTCCAGGCGCGGTCCTCGTCGTCAGTCATTTCTTGCCCATGCAGGAGTTCTCCGCTTCCGTATAGGCTGGCGGCTTGTCCTCATGCTTGGCGGGGCGAACGCGGCCCACCGCATCATCGCCGCGGGCGCGCAGGTAGACGTAGAGATCGTCCATGTAGCAGGCCACGTTCGGATTGTCGCCGAAGGCCGGCATGACGTTCTCCTGGGACGTGCTGACATTCTTGCGGCCGCTGGCGATGGTCCCGATGAAGTCGCCGTAGCTCATGTTCTTGACCGAGTCCTTGAGCGCCGGCGCGTAAGTCGATCCCATGCCGTCGGGGCCATGGCAGACGTGGCATTCGGAATGATAGCGGCGGTATCCGGAGTAGGTGTACCAGTCGACCGTTCCGTCGGCGGCCACCTTGTAGGTCGGAATGCCATCCTTATCGAAGTACTTCCCGTCCTCGGATTTGACGGCCTTGGCATCGCCGGGACCTTCGGCCCAGGCATTTTCGGCGACAGTCATCCCGCCGGTTGCCAGGCTCAGAGCCGTGGCGACCGCAAACCAGATTCTACGCAAGGGCGTTTTCCCATAATTTTTTGGAACAGGCGAACCGGCGCATGGACGAGATCCATGCGCCGGAGGCAGGTACCTGGCTTACTGCGGCAGTGAGAACACGGTGAGCGCACCACCGAGAGCGGTGTAGTTGCTCAGCGCGGCGTAGCCGCCGACGGCACCAAGGCCGGCGGTCGGATCGGTCAGACCCGCCGCGAGACCAATGCCGGCCCAGCCACCGACACCCGAGAGCACGGCGACGTACTGCTTGCCGTTGGACTCGTAGGTCGTGACGTTGCCGATGATGCCGGACGGGGTCTTGAACTTGTAGAGCTCCTTGCCCGTCTTGGCATCGACCGCCTTGAGGTAGCCTTCGAGCGTTCCGTAGAACACCACGCCGCCGGCCGTCGCGAGCGCACCGGACCACACCGAGAACGGCTCCTTGTTCGACCAGGCGATCTTGCCGGTCTTGCCGTCCCAGGCGATGAAGTTGCCCATATGGGTGTCACCCGCCGGCGGATACATCGACAGGGTCGCGCCGACATAGGGTTGACCTGCGGTGTAGCTCACCTTGAAGGGCTCGTAGTCCATGCAGACATGGTTGGTCGGCACGTAGAACAACTGCGTGTCCGGCGAGTAGGCGGCAGGCTGTTCGTCCTTGGTGCCGAGCGCCGCCGGGCAGATGCCCTTGGTGTTGACGTCCTCACCCTGCTTGTCGGTCGAGTATTGATCGACAACCTTCGGACGGCCGTAGGTCGCAGAGTTCTTGTCCATGTCGACGCCGGTGGTCCAGTTCACCTTCGGGTCGTACTTCTCGGCAACCAGCAGCTCGCCGGTGGCACGATCAAGCGTGTAGCCGAGGCCGTTACGATCGAAGTGCGTGAGCAGCTTGCGCGGCTGGCCGTTGATGGACTGGTCGGACAGGATCATCTCGTTGACGCCGTCATAGTCCCACTCGTCGTGGGGCGTCATCTGATAGACCCACTTCGCGACGCCGGTGTCGGCATGGCGGGCGAAGATCGTCATCGACCACTTGTTGTCGCCGGGACGCTGCTTCGGATTCCAGGTCGAGGGATTGCCCGACCCGTAATAGACCATGTCGAGCTGCGGGTCGTAGGAAATCCAGCCCCAGGTGCAGCCGCCGCCGGTCTTCCACTGATCGCCTTGCCAGGTTTTCAAGCTCGAGTCCTTGCCGACCGGCTTGCCGAGCGCGGTGGTGTTGGCGTCGAACAGGATCTGGTCATCCGGACCTTCGGAGTATGCCTTCCAGACCTGCTTGCCGCTCTTGATGTCGTAAGCGGTCATGCTGCACTGGACGCCGAACTCGCCGCCGGACGTGCCGACCAGCACCTTGTCCTTCACTACGAGCGGAGCCGAGGTTCCGGTCTGTCCCTTGGTCGGATCGCCATTGACGGCGGTCCAGACGTGCTGGCCGGTCTTGGCGTCGATCGCCACCAGCTTGTCGTCGGCCTGATGCAGGAAGATCTTGCCGTCACCATAGGCGACGCCGCGGTTGACAGTGTCGCAGCACATCACCGGAATGACGTTCGGATCCTGCTTGGGCTCGTACTTCCAGACGATCTTGTTGTCCTGCGCGAGATCGAGCGCATAGACCTTGTTCGGGAACGGCGTGTGCACATACATCATGTTGCCGATGATGAGCGGTCCGCCTTCGTGGCCGCGCAGCACGCCGGTGGAGAAGGTCCACGCGACCTGCAGCTTGCCGACATTCTGGGCGTTGATCTGGTTGAGCTTGGAGTAACGCGTATTGGCGTAGTCTCCCGCCGGCATCACCCAGTCCTTCGGGTTGGCCGACATCTTGGCCAGCTCATCGCTGGCCCATGCGCCACCCGCGGCAAGCGCCGCGACTGACGTCAGACATGTTGCGAGTAGCACTCTTCGCATCGTCTTTCCTCCCGGGTTCAACTGAGGTTCCGCAGCACGCGGCCCAGTATTCGTTTTCGGCATCATTGAATATCCACTTCCCAACCGGGAAACTTGCCCAAAAGAGAAAAGAGCTTGCTCAAGAGTGAAGCGAATAGAAGTTTTTGAAGGAGATTTTGCTTTGCTGGTCCGCAACATGAGCGCCATTCTTGCTGCGCAGCATCAATTTGCGACACCATGGTTCCACCGAAGGTTGACGTTTCCCTTGACCTTACAGAGACGAAGGCGGAGGATCACGCGGGGCGCGTTATGGAACGAAGTGCGCCGCGAAAGCCGCGGCCTTAAAATGGGAGCAATCTTGCTGCAGTCTCGTTCGCCGTCCTGCGGCGGACCCGTTGCGTTTCGATCATGAATCGGTGGATGAAACATGTCCGACACGATCCGCTCGCTTAATACTTCGGGATTCTCACCGAAGAGCCAGATCCAGCGTTGGTCAGATGCACTGACCGACCTGTGCGGACGTTTCGATGTCGATCCGCTGGAGGGGGCCTCATTCGAGGGGCGCATCAATTTCACGACGGTGTCGCGCCTGAAGCTCTGCCAGATCGAGGCCAGCCAGCATCGCATTGCGCATACCTATGCGCGTGCGCAAAAGGCGGCACATCCTTACATCAAGATCTTGTTTCAGACCTATGGAACGTCCTATTTCGAGCAGGATGGCCGCCAGATCGAGATCGGCCCGGGCGATTGCCTCGCCTATGACGTCTCGTCACCGCACACGATCATCAGCCCCGCGCTGACCCGCCATGACGTCGTGATCGTGCCGAAGGAGCTACTGCAGGAGCGCGGCTTCCGGTCGGAAAAGATGCCCGCCTACAAGCTGTCGGCGCGGAGCGGGACAGGCCGGATTGCGCATGACGTCACCCATGCCGCGTTCGACGAGGCGACCCGGCTGTCGCCCAACTCGGCGGTCAGCGTCGCCGAATCGCTGATCGATCTGTTGCTCCTGCCGCTGCGTGAGGCCGATCGCATGCTGGACCGCGCGGGACCCGAGGCGGTCTATATCCGCGCTCAAGCCTTCATCCGCGAGCATCTGCGCGATCCAGATCTTTGCATCGATCAGATTTCGGCGGCGCTCGGGTGCACCAAGCGCTACCTTCACATGGTGTTCAGCGATCGCGGCATGACGGTCAGCGACTACATCTGGCGGGCTCGGCTTCAGCATTGCCGGCAGGAGCTGGAGACGCAGAGCGGCAAGACCATCACCGATGTCGCGTTCTCGTGGGGCTTTTCGAGCTCGTCGCACTTCAGCCGCGTCTTCCGCAAATATTTCGGCGTCGTGCCGTCGTCGGTTCACAAGACGGCGGCGCGCTGAGCGCTCCTGCAGCGGCCGCGCTAGCGTGTGCCGCTCCGGATGATCCTCTGGAACGCGTCGCCCAGAATCACCGGCTGACGCGGCGGAAGGTAGGTCAGTCCGGCGGATCGGCCGAGAGTCGCAAGAGTCCCTGAGGCCTCGAGCTCCGTCAAGGCCTTGTCGACCGATGCGATGAGCTCGGCAGAGCTGGCCAGCCCGACATAACCTCGATTTGCACCGATCGGATAGCTGTACCCCGACGCGCTCAGCTTGGTGTCGGGATGAGCGGCCCGATACGCATCGAAACGTCTGCCATCGAGCAGGGTCGCGTCGAACTTGCCCTGTTCGAGCGCCCCGAGCAGATCATCCCGCGCCGGAATCAAATGCGTGATGTCGTCGATCAGCCGCCCCTTGTCGAACGTCATCAGGATTGCATCTGCCAACGTGCCGCTCTCGATTGCCAGCCGCAGCCCGGCCAGATCGCCGATGTCGGTAATCGGGCGCTGTTTCGCGGAAGGTCCGAGAACGACGGTCAGGGTCGAAAACATGTAGGGCTTGCTCGGCGTCAGCGTGCCGAGGGCAACACGGCGGCGGCGGTCGTCGCGCGTGGCGCCATCGAAGTCCGGCAGCTTGGCCGTCTTGACGCCAGGCGCGACCAGTCCGTCCTGGGTGAACGCGTAGCTGCCGAGCAGCGAGCAGCGTCCGTCCGATAGCAGCGCATTCGCCTCCAGCGCCGGACTGGAATCTTCGTCCAATTTGCTTTCGTACCACTGGATCTCGAGCTTCCTGCCAAGGCGGTCGGCGATCGCCTGACCCAGCAGGACATCGAAGCCGCCGCCGGGCTTGCCGCGATGATGGACCGAGAGCGGCGGAAGATTTTCGTCGAGACAGATGCGCAGCACGTCGTCAGCGGCTAAGGCCGCCGACGAGATTGCCGACATTATCAAGGCAGCCAGCCAACAGCAGAGATGACGCATCACTGCGCTCTCCGGCTCGAGACGTAGGCCCACAGTGCGGTGATCTCGTCATCGCTGAGAATGTCGCCCCAGGGCGGCATACGGCCGTTCTTGCCCTGCTTCACCGTGGTGACGAAACGAGGCTGATCATCGGGAAACCGGCGCAGGTCTGGCGTTATAGTCCCGGAGTTCACCATGTTGGGCCCGTGGCAGTGCGAGCATTTCTGGGCGAACGTCGTCTTGCCGAGGTCCACCTGGCTGTGTGCCGCGCTGTCATCTTGTTGTTGGGCGAGGGCGGCTGTCGACAGGACGGCCAACGTCGCCACGACGGCGGCGAAGGCCGCCGCCGCTTTCATGAACGTATTCTGTCTCACGGGCGATCCGCACTCAATTCTTGACCGCGAAGACCCACAACGAGCCGCCTGCCGGAACGTTGGCGAGGCGCTCGTCACCGGAGAACAGCGAGTAGACGCCGCCGTAGCCGGAGGTGACAGCGACATACTGGACGCCATCCTGCTGCCAGGTGACGGGCTGGCCCTCGATGCCGGAGCCGGTCTGGAACTGCCACAGCTTCTTGCCGCTGTCGGCGTCGAAAGCCTCGAACTCGCCAGTCAGCTTGCCCGAAAACACCACGCCGCCTGCCGTGGACAGCACGCCGGAGAAGCGCGGGATGTCGCTCGGCTGCTCCCACTTGGTCTTGCCGGTCATCGGATCGATGGCCTTGAGCTGACCACGCGGCCCTTCCGGCCAATCCCACAGATCCGTCAGATCCATGCCGAGGTACCACTCGCCGGCCTTGTAGGTCGCAGGCTCGGTCTTGTAGTGGCCGCCGAATACGAGCGTGTTGGCGTAGGCCAATCCGGTTTGCGGATTGAACGACATCGGCTCCCAGTTCTTGCCGCCGAGAATCGACGGATAGACCGTGACCTTCTTGCCCTCGCGCGCATCACGCGTGACATCGGTCTCGACCGGCTTGCCCGTCTTCAGGTCGATGCTGGAGGCCCAGTTCACCTTCACATAGGGGTTGGCCGCGAGCAGCTTCCCATTGGTGCGATCGAGCACATAGAAGAAGCCATTGCGGTTGGCGTTCATCAGCACCTTGGTCTGCTTGCCCTCGACGTTCATGTCGGCGAGCACCATCTCCGCGACCGCGTCGTAGTCGAACGGATTGTTCGGCGAGAACTGGAAGTGCCACTTCATCTTGCCGGTCTTCGGATCGAGCGCGAGCACCGAGCAGGTGTAGAGGTTGTCGCCCGGGCGCACCGCCGCGTTGAACGGTCCGGGATTGCCGACGCCCCAGAACACGGTGTTCTGCTCGGGATCGTACGATCCTGTGATCCAGGTCGAGCCGCCGCCGAGCTTCCAGGTGTCGCCCTTCCACGTGTCGCCGCCGGGTTCATCCGGGGTTGGCACCGTGTGCGTGCGCCACAAATGCTTGCCGGTCGCCGGGTCCCAGCCATCGATGAAGCCGCGTGTGCCGAACTCGGCGCCGGAGATGCCGGTCAGCACGACGCCGTCGGCGACCAGCGGCGCCACCGTCATCGAGTAGCCTTCCTTGATGTCGGCAGCCTTCTGGCGCCACAGCTCCTTGCCGGTCTTGGCATCGAGCGCAATGACGTTGGCATCGAGCGTCGTGCGGAACAGCTTGCCGTCGTACAGCGCGGCGCCGCGATTGATGATGCCGCAGCAGACCACGCGCGGCGTCTCGGCAGGATAGTCGATCTTGCTTTTCCAGATCTGCTTGCCGGTCTTGGCGTCGACGGCCATCGTCGCATTGTGGGTCGTGACGTAGAGCACGCCCTGGTAAACCAGCGGCTGCGACTCCTCGCTGCGGTCATCGGCGAAACTGTAGTTCCAGACCGGAACCAGGTTCTTGGCGTTGTCCTTGTTGATCTGGTTGAGCGGGCTGAACCGCTGCAGATTGTAGCCCATGCCGTAGTTGAGAACGTTCGCCGTATCAGTTGCACCCTTGACCAACTGATCGGCGCTCTGCGCGCTTGCACCATGTGATGCAAAAATGGCGAGGCCTGCGGCCAGCGCGATCCGCTTCATTCATTTCCTCCGAGATTTTTATGCGCGCCTATCCTGACGCTGCGGGAGCAACACTCCGCTCGAAATCGGGAACCGTCAATACGAAAAGCTGGCAACCGCCCTCGGCGCATCGGGAAGCCGTCCTCGTTCGATTCGGGCATAGCGCCAAGCCGTAGCGCCGCTCATTGATCGGGATCGGCAAAATGGCACCGCCGTCATGCTGCATTGCGGCACGAACATTGCTTCACTGCATCATGCCGGGATAACAGAGGAGTAGGCGGATGAGACGAACCATCCTTTGGCTCGGCATGCTTTGTTGCCTTTGGGTGAGTGCGAGTGCGCGTGATCTCGGTCAGTGGGGAGCGGTCGATCCGGCGTTGCGCCAATGGTACGAGGCGCTGATGCAGCCTGACGTGCCGACGGCATCGTGCTGCGGCGAGGCCGACGCCTACTTTGCCGATGAGATCCATGTTCGCGACGGCAAGACCTATGCGATCATCACCGACGACCGTCCCGATGAGCCGCGTGGCCGTCCGCATGTCGATGTCGGCACGGAAATCGAGGTCCCGGATCACAAGCTGAAGTGGGATAAGGGAAATCCGACGGGGCACGGCATCATTTTCCTGAGCCGCAATCGGTATGTGTTCTGCTATGTGCAGCCGGGCGGTGCGTGAGCGGATGCTGCGGGCGCTCGTCCTCGGCGGATGATGCCTGCGTCGAGCAGCCGGAGACGGGTGGGCGGCGATTGCGGCGGAACGTTGTCGGGTCAACTACGCGACATCTGCATAGGGATCCGGCGGCGACGGTCGAGCCTTGCGTTCTTCCGAACGCGATCCTAGCTTCGGCCTTGGCGCGAGCAATGCGCCAGTCAATGATAGTCGAACTTGGGAGCTTGAAATGGCCTGGAAGACACCGAAGATCGTCGAAGTGCCGGTTGGCATGGAAATCAACATGTACGCCTGTGCGGCGCGCAAGTAACGCGTAGCGATCTGCCAAGCCACGAGGTGCGCCATTCGCTTCTGACTGGCTTGGCGGATCCATTCGATGGACGATCCGCGAGATCGTCCCGGCGACCGGCCTGTCGGCCGATCGGATATGACGGGCACGCCGCCGAACGTTGGTGACGGCCTGAGGACCGTCCAAGGGTCAGACGTCCTGCGTGTCGAAGATATACAGATCGACGCCGCCATCGGCGAAGTTGGGCAGATCGCCCGCCGCCGCCTTGCCTTCGGCAGAGCTCATCCCTGCCTGCAGTGCCGACATCGAATCGAATACCAGGGTGGCGACGAGGTGGAGGTTGGTGGGCCCCCCCGGCCCATTCACCGGACCGCGGCTGATATCGTAGCTCTTCAGACCGGGAATCTTCTTCGCCAGCGGCACATGGACGTTCATATAGTGTTTGTCGAACGCCTCGGCGCTCTTGGGGGTCTTGTAGAGTACGAGAACCTTGGGCATCTGCTTCCTCCGCATTCGCTCTTTTTGAGGTCGATCGACCGATTCCATTGCAGCCGATCTGCCGGTTCGGATCAAGCGTCAGGGCGGCTTCGCCCAGGGATCGTCGCTCCAGCCTCGGTTCCGCTGCATAATTTGTTGCGGGCGGAGAAACTGATGCAGCCGGATGTCGTAGTTTCAGATAAGCTGTTTCAGGCTTATCGAAGGACAACGAGCCATGAGCTCCATCGATCTCGTCATCACCGTCTGCGCAGTCCTGTCTCCGGCCACCTGCGAGGAGCAGCATCTCGTTTTCGCCGATGGCGGCGCCTCGCTGCAGCAATGCGCGATGAAGGCGCCGCCCTACATCGCCCAGTGGATCGGCGAGCACCCGAAATGGACTGCAGTGCGATGGCGCTGCGAATATCCGCACAGCAACGACAAGGCCTGAGGCCGGCTTTGCCGCAGGCGTGTCAGCCGCCTATTTCGTGCATTCCTTGAGGTCCTTGTCCGCCACCGAGACCACGGCGTCGGCCGTGATGTCGAGGTCGCGAACGACGCATTGGCGCTCGCCGGCATAGCTCACCTTGGCGTCGTAGCGCCCAGGCTCGACTCCGGTCAGCTTCAGCCGTTCGTCGTGATCGAGCTCCTTGTCCTTGTCGTTCAGCGTCTGATTCGGTCCCCAGTTGTTCTGGCCGGCCGGAGAGAGCTGAAAGCCGGTCATCGTTGCGGTGGTCAGATTCCAGAGCCGGATGCCCTTGCTTTGTGCGGCGGTCGCGAGCGGGATGCCGAACAGAATGATCGCCGTCACGGCGAATGCGCGTCTCATGGCGTTTTCCCTGGAGTCCGATGTCCTTTGCCGTGACTATGACACGGAAAAATCCAGTCGCGCCACATCGGCCTTGATTGCCGCGATCGCGTCGTTGTTGCGCTGCGCGCGCGGCAGGTCGATCGGGACTGAATGAAGCAGACGGGCGGGGCGCGAGGACAGCAGGAAGATCCGGTCGCCGAGCCGTGCCGCGTCGTCCATGCTGTGCGTGACCAGAAGCGTGATCATGGGGCGCGAGGCCACGAGCGTCGCGATCTCCTCGCGCAGCCGCGCGGCGAGCGCGTCGTCGAGCGAAGCCAGCGGCTCGTCGAGAATCAGGAAGTCCGGCTCCACTGCAAACGCCCGCGCCAGCGCGACGCGGCGGGCGAGGCCGAGCGACAGCTCGCCGGGAAAATGGCTGCGATGTCCCTCGAGCTCGAGCACGCCGAAGATGGCGGCCAGCCTGTCCTCGGCGACACCGGGCGCTGCCAGCCGGACATTGTCCTCGACGGAGCGCCACGGCAGCAGCCGCGGCTCCTGGAACACCATCGCCAGCCGGGCGCCGGCGGGTTGTGCGACGTGGCCCTCATAGTCGTTGTCCAGACCGGCGAGGATCCGCAGCATCGTGCTCTTGCCGCAGCCCGAGGGACCGACGACGACGCCGACCTCGCCCCGCTGCAGCGCAAAGGCAATGCCCGCAATCACCTCCTGGCGCTTGCCATTGGCGCTGGTGTAGCTCTTGGACCTGATATCGACCTCAAGCCGCACGGAGCCGCCACCTCGATGCGCGCAGCTCGAACGGCTGGACGATGACGGCCTCGATCACCAGCACCACGGCGGCAAAGCTGAGCGAGTAGGCGAGCAGCAGCGGAATGTCGAACAGCTGGAAGGCGACGCCGATCTCGAAGCCGATGCCGTTGGGCCTCCCGAGCAGCTCGGCGACCAGCACGATCTTCCAGACCAATGACAGGCCGGAGCGCGCGGCCGCCGCAATATAAGGCGCAAGTTGCGGCAGCAGGACATGGCGGAGGATGCGTCCGCGCGGGAAGGCGAACACCTTGGCCATCTCGTCGAGCGATGGATCGAGCGCGCGGGCGCCTTCGCGCAAGGTGACGACGGCGGTCGGCAGCTTGTTGATCGCGATCGCCGCGATCGCTGCGACCTCGGTGAGACCGGCCCAGATATAGGCGAGCACGATCACCACCAGCGCGGGCAGATTGAGCAGCAGGATCAGCCAGGGATCGCCCAGGCGGTTGGCGAGCTGGCTGCGCCCCATCAAAAAGCCGATCGCCGAGCCGAGTGCCATCGACAGCGTGAAAGCGAGGGCGACGCGGGCGAGCGTGGCGCCGAGATGCAGAAACAGCGCGCCGGACCGCGCTTCCGCCACCGCAACCGCAAGCACGGCCGATGGCAATGGCAGCTTGGCGCTGCCGGCGACAGCCGCGGCAATCCACCACGTGGCCAGCAGGAGCGCAAAGGACAACAAGCGCAGCACTAATCCCTCGCATCCGCCCTGTAATAGGTGCCGGGACTGAGCTCCGGAGACGGGCCGACCAGATCGCGGCCGCCGATCGAAGCGAGCACGCCGTAGAGGATGCGCGCGTCGGCCTCTTCCTCGGCGATCGGCCGGCGCGGAATGCCCTCGCGATAGCGGTCGCGATAGGCGCGCAAGGTAGCGTCGTCCTGCGCGCCGGTCAGCGGGGCGATCGTCTGCCAGTCGGCGTCGGATGTCGCCAGGATCTCCTTGGCCTTGGCCGTGACGGACAGGAAGCGTGCCACGAGATCGCGGTGCTTGGCGGCCCAGTCCTCGTCGAAGACGTAGCCGATCATCGCGGTGCGGCCCTTGGCACCGAACGGCGGCAGCAGGTCCTCGACCCCGGCGAGCCGGCGGAAGCCCTTGGCCTCCAGCGCCGCGCAGAAATTCCAGTAGTTCAAGCCCGCATCCATCTCGCCGTCGGCCAGCTTGGCGGCCAGCAGCGGCGGCGCGCCGTAGGTAATGGTCGCCTGCGATTTCAGGTCGACGCCGTCGCGCTTGAGCGTGGCCTGCAGCAGCAACCAGCTCTTGTCGAGCGGGCCGCCGGCCACCGCCAGCTTGCGTCCCTTCAGATCGGCAAGCGTCTTGATCGGCGAGGCCGCCGGCACCATCACGGCGCCGAGCGCGCTCGAATAGGGATAGAAGGTCAGCTTGGCGCCGAGCGCACGCTCGCGCGACACCCAGAGCCAATCCGATACCATGATGTCGGCGTTGCCGGCACGCAGCGCGATCTTGCCGGCCTCCGGGCTCGCCAGCTCGACCGCATCGATCGCGATATCCGCCTGCTTGTCGAGCTGGTGGGCGCGGATCACCCCCAGCTCCCAGGCGAAGGTCCCGGTCTTCTGCACCGCAACCTTGACGGTCTCGGCGGCGCAGCATGCCGTGACCGGCAGCAGGGCGCAGGCGACAATCGCCATCAACAAACGACCGATCTGCGTCATGAGCCCGTCTGCAATTCCTCGAGATGTGTTCTTTTCAGCCTCATTCCCTTAGCATAGCTTCGGCTGCGATGCCGTGGAGGACTGTGATGCGTAGTGCTGTTCCGGTAGGACCGATTGTCGCCGCCCTCGTTGCCATGATCGCGGTCGCCGGGCCGGCTCGTGCCGAGGAGCTCAACGACTATCCGACCTCGGCGCGGGCCGAATATGTGTTCGGCTGCATGAAGGCGAATGGCGAGACCCGTGAGGCGATCGCGCAATGCTCCTGCTCGATCGACGTGATCGCCTCGATCATCCCCTATGAGCGCTACGTCACGGCCGAGACCGTCCTCAGCATGTCCCAGGTGCACAGCAATCTCGGCACCCAGTTCCGCACGTCCGAGCAGGCCGCCAACGCGCTGAACGATCTTCGCCGGGCGCAGGCCGAAGCCGAAGTGAGATGCTTCTGAAGCGCTGCCGCTCTGCCGCATCAGGTTCCTGAACCGTCGGCCGGCCAATCGTGCTCGAACACGTGGCCCTGCGTATCCTTCGCTTCCGCATGGAATTGCTTGGCGCCGTTCGACACGTAGGTGAAGCGGATATTGGGATCCTCCGAGATCGAGATGCCGCCTTCGACCGACAGCACCAGGCTGCCATCCTGCGACAGCGTCAGCCGGTCGATGAAGAAGGCCGGGATGTAGAGCTGCGTCACCTGGTCCATCTGGAGCCCGGAATTGTTGGGATGCCCGATCATGACCTGCGCTTCGCGGATGCCGCTCGTGGCGCCGTCGCTGCTTTGCGTGAACTGCCGATAGCGCATCTGGCCGATGCGCGCCTTGGCCTCGTCCGGATTCTTCGCCGCCGGCGCCGAGCAGCCTCCGGACGCCTTGACGAAGGTCTTGACCACATAGAGCTGACCATCCGTCAGCTCGGCCACGGCATGCACGTCCGTGTAGTTGTTGACGCGCACCCGCGTCGAGATCGCAGTCACATTGGCGTCCGCGCCGAGCGTGAACTTGGCGGCCATCGGCGCAGGATTCTGGTCGATCACCAGCGTGATGGTCTTGATGCGGCGCTCGTCGGCGGGCGACAGCTTGCTACGCAGGGTGACCGGGACCACCGAGGCATCCTCGGCGCGCGTCGGCATCTCGATCGACAGCACATTGGTGCCGTCCTGCATCGCCTTGTTGTTGAAGATGTCCTGGACGAGTCCCGGCCATGGATCATAACCATCAGCGGCTTTCGCAGGTGCGAAGGCAAACGCGAGGCATACCCCGAGAAGCAATGTGGACGGCAAGCGGAGCCCGATCATGGCGCAGTCCTCCCAAGGCAGTCTGGTGGATTAACGATCATAGCGCGTCACCCGCCTCATTCCCATTCCATTTCCGAGAATGCTGCAGTTGCGTTGCGGGCATTGTAGTCGTCGAACAGCTCCCATTTGCCGCGCTCCGATCCAGCGGCCCCAGCGGCGTCGGCGATCGGCCTGCCCGCCTTGATCAGCCCGCGAACGTCGTGGGCCAATGTGTCGAGGTAGCGACGCTCGTCACTGAGCGCCAGTGGCCAGGGGCTGACAGGTCCATGGCCCGGGACGACGCGCTCGGCCGGAATGGCCGCGAGTGCGGCCATGTCGGCGATCCAGCCGCGCAGGCTGCCATCCATCACTGGGATGTGACGCAGGAATACGAGATCGCCGGCGAACAAGGTCCGGCTCCGGTCATCATAGACGGACAGGTCGCAGTCGCTATGCGCGGTGCTCCAGGCCTTCAGCGTGAGGGTGCGGCCGCCCAGGTCGAGCGCCATCTCGTCATCGACGAGGATCGACGGAGCGACGAGGCGGACCTCGTCGATCAGTTCGGCGCCCATCAGGCGCCGGAACGCCTCGATGTAGTGCGGCCCGCGCAGGGCGAGCGCCCGGGGCAGGTTCTTGGCGCCGACGAAGCGGGTGCCGTCCGCCTCGAAGGCGGCATTGCCGAACAGATGGTCGGGATGAGCATGGGTGTTGACGACGTAGCGCACGGGCTTGTCGGTACGGGCGCGGATCGCGGCCAGCAGCGCGCGGCCTTCGCGGACGCTGCCGCCGGTGTCGATCACTGCGACCGCGTCACCGCCGACGATGAAACCGACATTGGCGATGGCGCCTTCGTTCGCCGCGTTCATCAGCGCGGTCTGGCCGATGTGAACGAACACGCCGGGCGCGATCTCGCTCACCTCGAGTTCCGGGGGCATGGCAAGAGCGGCGCCGCCGAGCGCCAGCGCACACCAGGCGATGATCGCAATGATCGGATGCCTCACCATCGGCTTGCCTTGCTCGCGTGGGACCTGTGCATCAGGCCATGGACGCTGCGGCGCAGCACCGGGTCAACTCTTCGCGATGACGGCGACTGTTGCACCCGCGCGGCCGGCGGCCTAGCATTTTCAAAAATACCGCGATGCGTTCGATAGGGATGGAAATACGGATGACGAAGCGTCACAAACTTGCTTGCTCGCTGGCTGTTGCCGCGGGGTTCACTCTGCTCGGACCGGCCGCCGCTTTCGCGCAGAGCAACGACGGCCTGGACCTGTCGATCGAGCTGGTCGATCCCAAGGTGCTCAGGGTCTGCGCCGATCCGCGCAACCTGCCGTTCTCGAACGAGAAGGGCGACGGCTTCGAGAACAAGCTGGCCGAGCTCTTTGCCGCCAAGCTGCAGAAGAAGGTGGACTACACGTTCTTCCCGCAGGCCACCGGATTCGTGCGCATGACGCTCGGCTCGCACCGTTGCGACGTGATCATGGGCTTTCCGCAAGGGGACGACCTGGTGCAGAGCACCAGTCCCTATTACCGGACGGCCTACGCGATCGTGACCAAGCCGGGCTCCGATCTCGCCGATGTGACGACGCTGGAGGACGCCAAGCTGAAGGGCAAGCACATCGGCATCGTGGCGGGCACGCCGCCGGCGACCAACATGGCGCTGGCCGGGCTGATGCCGACCGCAAAGCCCTATCCGCTGATGATCGACACCCGCGTCGATTCCTCGGCGGAGGCGATGATCAACGATCTGAAGTCCGGCGAGATCGATGCCGGCGTGCTGTGGGGGCCGATGGCCGGCTACTATGCCAAGCAGGCGAGCCCTCAACTGCACGTCACGCCGCTGGTGAAAGAGACCAGCGGGCCGAAGCTGATCTACCGCATCGCCATGGGCGTCCGTGGCGCGGACCAGAACTGGCGTCGCCAGCTCAACAAGCTGATCCAGGAGAACCAGGGTGAGATCAACAAGATCCTGCTGGACTTCGGGGTGCCGCTGCTGGACGAGAGCAATCATCTGATCACCGCCGAGGCTGCAGCGAAGCCATGATCGGTCGGCTCACCGCTGCGGCATTGGCAGGCGTGCTGCTGATCGCCGTGGCGGTGCGGGCCGATGATCTCGTGCCGGAGCCGGACAGCTATCGCACCGAGAACTATCGCGCGCCGGTGCCGACGAACCTGAGCGGAGCGCGCGTGCTGTCGACGCGGGAGACCGAGGCGATCTGGCGCGCAAGATCGGCCGCCTTCGTCGATGTGCTGCCGCGGCCGCCCAAGCCGAAGAACCTGCCGGCCGGGACGGTGTGGCGCGAGCAGCCGCGCCTGGACATTCCTGGCAGCATCTGGCTGCCGGATACCGGCTACGGCGTGCTGGCCCCCCAGACTGAGGACTATCTGAAGCGTGGCCTCGCCCATGCATCGGGTGGCGATTTCGGTCGTCTGCTCGTGTTCTATTGCCTCGAAGATTGCTGGATGTCGTGGAATGCCGCGCGGCGCGCGCTGACTTACGGCTATCGCAACATCGCCTGGTACCCCGACGGGACCGACGGCTGGAGCCGCGCCGACCTGCCGCTGCAGCAGACGCAGCCCGAGCCGCGGCCTGAGGAGTGAGCGGAGAGGGCGGCGAGAGCGCATCAAATCAGCTACTCCATGTCCTGCTGGATCTCGCGCGCCAGGGCGAACAGGCGCTGGTCGATCGCGGTCGGCACCTCGCAGACGAACTTCATCACGCGACGCCGGTCCTCGAAGATGCGCGTCTCCCAGTTCAACTGGTTGGTCATCTCCTCGACCTTGGCCTGATCCGGGTTGGGCCCGCTGTGCATCTCCTGCAACGCGATGGTGTCGCCGCGCACCTTCTCGACCGCTTCGCGCTGCTTGCGCATGACGCGCTCGAGGCCGTTCATGACCGACGTCCGCTGGGCGTTCAGCGTATCGAAAAGGCCGGCAAACAGCAGCTTGCCCTTGCGGGTCTTCTCCTCGGGCGTACCGGTCAGGAAATCGGCGACGTCCTTCTGCGCCTGCTCCAGCGGGATGCGGCGCGCCGCCAGCCTGGCGACCAGCTCCGCGATCTTGGCGTCGTCCTTCCAGCTCGCGCCGACATCGTCGATCGCAGGGCCGGACCACACGGCCGCGATGGAGATTTCCGGCACCTTGGCCTGCGGGCAGGGCCAATCCGGATAGCGCGGATCGGCGGCCATCGCAGCGCCTGCTGACGCTGCGATGGCGACGGCCGCCAGGATCGTTCTCAACCTCATGCCTCGCCTCCGGGACCACGCCTGACAAGACCCCGCGACGGATCGTAGGCCAGGATCGCGCCGATCATGAACACGGCGGTACAGCCGCCGACCACCGCGAGCGAAACCCAGTTCAGCTTGCCATAGAGCGCGAAGCGGATGAGCTCGACCGCGTGGGTGAAGGGGTTGGCCTCGCAGAGATAAGCGAGCCATGGGCTGCCTTCCTCGACGCGCCACAGCGGGTAGAGCGCCGACGAGGCGAAGAACATCGGGAAGATCACGAAGTTCATGACGCCGGCAAAGTTCTCGAGCTGCTTGATGCCGGAGGAGATCAGCATGCCCAGCGCGCCGAGCATCAGCCCGGACAGGACCAGCGCCGGCAGCACGGTGAGATAGCCCATCGGCGGCGGGGTGATGTCCCAGAACCAGGCGATGGCGAGAAACGCGTAGACCTGCAGCACCGAGACGGCGGTGCCGGCGAGCAGCTTGCAGAACAGGAGATAGCCGCGCGGCAGCGGGCTCACCAGCAAGGTGCGCATGTTGCCCATCTCGCGGTCGTAGACCATCGACAGCGACGACTGCATGCCGTTGAACAGCTGGATCATCGCCATCAGGCCGGGCGCGATATAGACCTCGTAGGGGATGTAGGTCTCGTAGGGCGGGATGATCGAGATGCCCAGCACCTGGCGGAAGCCGGCGGCGAAGATGAACAGCCAGACCAGCGGCCGCACCAGCGCCGAGACGAAGCGCTCGCGCTGGTGCAGGAAGCGCAGCCCCTCGCGCCAGACGATGCCGGTGAGGCAGGTGATGTATTCGCCGGCCGAGAAGCCGCTGCGTGTGGGGGCGGGTGAGTGGACGGTCGTGACGGTCATGACTCTGCACTCCGCGCCGGGCTGGCCTGCGTCGTCAGCCGCGCGAACGCGGCGTTGACGTCGGACGCGCCGGCCTCGGTGATCACCTGCGGCACCGGCCCGCGCGCCAGCACGCGGCCTTGATGCAGCACCACGAGATCGTCGGTCGGCGCGATCTCGTCGAACAGATGCGTGGCCCAGAGCACGCCGATGCCCTGCTCGGTGACGAGCTGACGGACATGACCGACGATGTCGGCGCGAGCCTTGACGTCGAGACCGACGGTGGCCTCGTCGAGCAGCAGGAGGCGCGGCCGGTGCAGCAGGGCACGGGCGATTTCAAGGCGGCGCATCTGGCCGCCGGAGAGGTCACGCACCTTGTTGCCGGCGCGGTCGGCGAGGCCGATCCGTGTCAGCAGCTCCTCGCTGCGGGCGCGGGCCTCGCGGCGCGAGATGCCGTGCAGGGCGGCGTGATAGAGCAGGTTCTGAGTCAGCGACAGATCGAGATCGAGCGTGCGCGGCTGGAACACGACGCCGAGCAGCCGCAGCGCCTCGCCCGGCGTGCGGCCGATGTCATGGCCGAAAATGCCGATCCGGCCGGTCTGCACCGCGAACAGCCGCGTGATCAGCGAGAACAAGGTGCTCTTGCCGGCGCCGTTGAGGCCGAGCAGGGCGGTGAAGCTCGCAGGCCTCACGGCGAAGCTTACGTCGTTGAGCGCCTTGCGTGCGCCATAGGAATGGCTGACGCCGGCGACCGACAGTGCCGGCACCTGGTCGGGAGCCGTTTGCGGCGTGGCGCCTGTCGCGTCGAGAGCGGGTGCGTTCTGCGTCGTCATGGCTGTGCGATCGTGATGCCCCAGGGCAGCTCGCCGACCTGGATGGTCTTGATCACCTTCTGCGCCGCGACGTCGATCACCGAGACGTCGTTGGAGACGCCGTTGGTGACCAGAAGATATTTCTCGTCGGGCGTAAACTCCATGTGCCAGACGCGCTGGCCGACCAGGAGATACTTCTTCACCTCGTGGGTGGTGCCGTCGACGACCGCGACGCGGTTGGCGGGGCCGAGTGCGACGAAGCCGGTCTTGCCATCCTTGGTCAGGGCGATGCCGACCGGCTGGATGGCCTCGCTGCGCAACCCGGGCACGGCGAACTTGATCTTGCCGGTGACCTCGCGCTTGGCGGGATCGATGATCGACACCGTGCCGCCGATCTCCGCCGACACCCACAGTTCCGAGCCGTCGGTCTTGAACTCGGCATAGCGTGGCCGCGCATCGACCAGCACGTTGGCGACGATCTGGCGCGTCGACGTGTCGATGAAATGCGCCATGTTGGTGGTCTCGGAGGTGCAGATCAGGATCTTGCCGTCCGGGCTGAGCATCATGCCCTCGGGCTCGACGCCGACCTGGACATCGCCGATGCGCACGCGCTTTTCGAGGTCGAGCACGGTGACGGTGTTGTCATTCTCGTTGGCGACATAGAGCGTCTTGCCGGCGGCGTCCTGCGCGAACAGCTCGGGATCCGGGCCGGAGGGCAGGGTGTCCACCACCTCCATCTTCCTGGCGTCGATCACCTGGATGGTGTCGTCATCGCCGACGGCGACCATCACGAACTTGCCGTCGCGCGTGAACGCGATGCCGCGCGGCCGCTGGCCGACCTTGATGGTCTTGGTGACCGTCCATGTGTCGGTATCGATGACGGAGACGGTGTTGCCTTTTTCGTTGGAGACGAAGGCGACGTAGGCGGAGGCGGGCGACGCGTGGGCCAGCCACAGCGCGGCGGTGAGCAGGCTGGCTGCCATGCCGACATACCTGCGAAGCCGTGGCCGTCCTTCGAGACGCCCGCCTCCGGCGGGCTCCTCAGGACGAGGCCGGTGTGCGCGGTTAGATCCAAGCCATGCGCGCTCGAGACCTTGCTGCCGAACCTCCCCGTGATCTCGCCCCTCTCCATGAACACGCCTCTCGGCGTGTTCATGGTCGGTGTGCAGTGCCGCCCTCGGCTCTTGACCCTCATGGTGAGGAGTGCCGTCTTGGGCGCGTCTCGAACCATGAGGCCCCAGACCGATAGCCACATTGGTTGTCGGACTGCGCATCGTCATCAACATCTTCCAATCCGACATCATTGCAGCTTGCACTTGGTTTCGGGGCGGTCGACGCCGAGGGTGTCGAGCTCGGAGACTTGATGCAGGAAACCCTCCTGCGGCGAGACCGAGACGATCATGCGGCCGTCGGCCAGCAGGATCGGCTGGCGCAGTTGCAGGTTCCAGTCGCGCAGCGAGAGCCTCGTGCCCTTGAAGGCGGCGATGGTGAAGTTCGGGCCCTTGAGATAGTCGGTCAACGTCTTCGCGTCGCCGGAGTTGGTGCGCGAGGCGGCCTCGCCGATCATGCGCACGGCCATCCAGGCCTGCATGTCCAACGCGTCCATGCGGCGTGATGCCAGCTTCATGAAGCGGTTCTGCAATTGCGTCGCGCCCCACTGGTCCTGCGCCGGATCCCAGCTGGTCGGACGCAGGCCGGCGGAGCCCGCGACGGGGCGCGGATCCCAGGTGCGATAGGGCAGGTAGTTGGCGAACACCTCGCTCTCGTCGGCGGCGACCAGCACGTCATAGGCCGGCGCCTTCTGCGTGAACACCGGCATCTGGCGCTGGATCAGGGTCACGCCAGAGTCAGTGCGCCGCGCGCCGCCGGTGTCCTCGAAGGTGCGCTCCTCGACGATTCTAGCGCCGAAACGGGTGGCGGCGCGACGCAGCGCGTCGGCGAACAGCTTGTCGTTGTCGTGCGAGCCGGTGACCAGCAACCAGCGCTTCCACTGCTTCCATACCAGATACTGCCCAAGCCCATCGGCCAGCATCGAGCGTGTCGGGGCGACATGGATGACGTTGGCGCGGCAGTCCTGCTCGCGCAGGCGGTCGTCCGTGGCGCCGACATTGAGCAGGGTGGTGCCACGTCCGCGCAGGGCGTCTGCGACCTTCAGCAGCGCATCCGCCGGAAGGTCGGCGAGAATGAAGCCGGCCTTTCCCGCGAGCTCATTGGCGGCCTGCGCCGCGTCCTCTTCGTCCTTGATGCGGCGCTCGATCAAAGTGAAGCGCTGGTTGAGGAACTTGCCGGTGGTGTTGTTGTCCTCGATCGCGAGCTTCGCGCCGGCCACGCCATCATCGGCCGCCGGCTGGTCGAGCGGCGACAACGTCTGCGGCACGCCGCTACGGCCGAGATAACCGATCGCGATGTCGACCGGCTCCGCCGCGACGGCGGCGGTTGCGGCGGCGATGAGGCCGATCGCGCCGATCAGAGATCGGGCCAGAATTCCCAGGACCACATGTCCTCCCACTGTTCCCTCGTCCTTTTCCGGCGAGGTTTCGTCTTGCAAGATGAACGAATTGGCCTAGCTTTCAACCCCACTTTTGGCCGCTGTCGCGTCATTTCGGATCACGACCTTGAAACCTGCCGTTCTCTTCGCGTTCCTGATCCTGATGTCTGCGACATCAGTGCATGCCGAGCCGACCAAGGTGGCGGTGTTCGACTTCGAGCTGATCGACACCAGCCTGCAGGGCGAGGTGCAGGGCCCGCGCCAGGACGAGCAGACCAGGCTGGCGCACGCCGCCGAGCAGTTGCGATCGGCGCTGCAGGATTCCGGACGTTTTCGCGTCCTCGACATCGCCCCCGTCAACGATGCGGCGCACCACAGCAATCTGCAGGCCTGCGGCGGCTGCGACGTCAAGCTCGCGGGCGACATCGGTGCCGATCTCGCCATCACCGGGACGGTGCAGAAGGTCTCCAATCTCATCCTCAACATGAACATCTATCTGCGCGACGCGCATACCGGGAAGCCGGTCGCGGCTGTTACCGCCGACATGCGCGGCAACACCGACGAATCCTGGACCCGCACCATGGCCTGGCTGATCCGCAACCGCCTGCTGGCGCCGAACTACGGCGCGCCGCAGGCGCAATAGCCGGCGAGATATGACGGTACGTTCTCGCGGCGGATGACGCCCGAGCTCTGCGTGCCGGTCGCCCCTTAAAACAAGAGGCGCAGGAAAGGCCGGGAGCCTGCCGCCCCCATGGCCCGCCTGCAGAAGAAAATGCAGGCGGCAGGTACCACAGGTTCGGCTGGGACATCCCGGCCCTCCCTGCGCGGATGGTCTTAACGGTTGCTTCGCGTTCTCCCCGGTGCGCCGGGCTTTCTGGTCACCGTGCGCGACGACGCGCTTTCGCGCGCCGCCGCGGGGGCATCGGCATCGGGATGCCAGGACCACGCGACTTGGCCGTACGCCGCGGCGCGTTCGTCCGCACGCTCTCGCGAGCATGCTGCGCGCCGCTGCGTCCACCGCATCCCACCTCCACGTTCGTGACGACCGCGATACGCCCTCTCGACGAGGCGGGATGGGGCTAAACAATCACGATTTCCGGAAAAACGAAAGTGAAATTTTTCTCGCCGCCGGACTGGACACTGGGATCGCCTTGTGGCGCCGAGCGAAATCCCCCTCGTCGCGCACGGGGAATCCGGGCGTTGGGCACGACAGAATCGCCTCGACGGGCGCGTCGTCGCGCCCGTCGGGCAAATCAGGTCCGCGGCTGATATCAGCGCCCGAGCCGCGCCGCGTGCCAGCGCAGATGATCGGCCATGTAGGTGGAGATGAAGTAGTAGCTGTGGTCGTAGCCCTCCTGCTTGCGCAGCAGCAGCGGGATGTTGGCCTTGTCGCAGGCGGCCTTGAGCAGCTCCGGCCGCAACTGCTGGGCCAGGAACTGATCGGCGGTGCCGACATCGACCAGCAGGTCGGAGACGCGGGCGCCGTCCTCGATCAGCGCCACGGCATCGTGCTTGCGCCACGCTGCCTTGTCGGCGCCGAGATAGCCAGACAGGGCCTTCTCGCCCCACGGCACCTGCGAGGGCGCGACGATCGGCGAGAATGCGCTGGCGGCGCGGTAGCGGTCCGGGTTGCGCAACGCCACCGTGAGCGCGCCATGGCCGCCCATCGAGTGGCCCATCACCGACTGCCGGCGCGGATCGACCGGGAAGTTCGCCGCGACCACGCTCGGCAGCTCCTCGGTGACGTAGCTCCACATCCGGTAGTTCTTCGCGAACGGTGCCTCGGTCGCATCGACATAGAAGCCGGCGCCGAGGCCGAAATCATAGGCGTTGTTGGGATCGCCGGGGACGCCGTCGCCGCGCGGCGAAGTGTCGGGCGCCACAAAGACGAGGCCGAGCTCGGCGCAGGCGGCGCGAAACTCGCCCTTCTCGGTGACGTTGGCGTGGGTGCAGGTCAGGCCGGAGAGATACCAGACGACCGGCAGCTTCGCGCCGTCGGCACGCGGCGGCACGAACACCGAGAACGTCATCTCGGTCTTGGTCTCCTGGCTGGCGTGGCGGTAGACACCCTGGACGCCGCCATGGGATTTGTTCTGGGAGACGGTCGTGAGCGTCATGGGATCACCTGTTCGGCAATGATGTCGGGCTGTTGGCGTGGCTGTCGCCAACGCGTGTCAGGCTGCGTCGTTCAATCGGGACGAGTCAAGCAACGCCGTTCTCGATCGCCAAACGCACCAGCTCGCCGGATGTTCGCACGCCGAGCTTCTGGCGGATGATCGAGGAGGTGTTGGCGACGGTCTTGTAGGACGAGTGGATCAGCCAGGCAATCTCCGACAGGCTCTTGCCGGCGCTGAGCAGGCGGAGGATCTCAAGCTCGCGCGAGGTCAGCTTCGCCAGCGGACTCTGCGCGACCGCCGCGCCCGCGAACGCGATGCTGCGCGCGATCGCCGGCGGCAGATAGCTGCCGCCGCGGGCGACCTCGCGGATCGCCTCGGCGAGATCGTTCGGATCGCCGCTCTTGGAGACGTAGCCCTTGGCGCCGATGTCGATGGCGCGCGCCGCGAACACCGGATCGTCGTTCATGCTGAACATGATCAGCCGGGCATTGCCGTCGTGGGCGAGGATGCGCCGCGCCAGCTCGAAGCCGGAGACTGTCGGCAGGTTGATGTCGACGACGCAGACGTCCGGCCGGCGCGCGATGAAGCCGGCTTCGCCGCTCTCGGCGTCCGCGGCTTCGATCAGCTCGAGCTCCGGATCGGTCGAGAGCAGGGCCCGGCAGCCTGATGCCACAATGGGATGGTCATCGACGATCAGTACGCGCATGGCCTTGGGGTCCCGGACTTCCAACTCGCGTCATTGTTGCGATGCATCATTAATGCATGCTGCGCGGTATTGCATGATGTTGCAATTAGATCGCCGGCGGATTTGTCTGTCAATGTGAGTGCGCATGAAACCCGGTGGCGGTGAGGCGGAGAGAATGTGGCAGAATTGGTCGTTGCGGACCCGCATCAACGTGCTGCTGGCGCTGCTGCTGACGCTGGGCCTCGCCATCAACATCGGCCGTCTCGTGCTGGAGGCGGCGCCGCGCGTGCTGGCGGAGGACCAGAGCGTCATCCGCCTGACGCGGGCCTTCGTCGAGACCATCATGGACGAGGTCAACGACGCGCCGGATCCGAACGCGCGGCTGGACCGGATCGTCGGCGATCTCCGACAGCTTCGTCACGTCAGCGTGAGACGGCAGGGAATGCCGGCGCAGACTCCGCCCTCTCCCGGCGTCGGCCGCGCGGCACCGGCGTGGTTCATCGCACTGGTGCATCCCGACAAGACCTCGGTCAGCATGCCGGTCATCGTCGCCGGCCAAAGTGACTCGCTGGTGATCACCTCGCATCCCGACGACGAGATCGCGGAGATCTGGGACGGCATCGTCACCCAGCTCGTCGTCGGCTCGCTGGTCGGGCTGGCGTTGTTCGCGATCACCATGCTCGTGGTCGGCCGCGCGCTGGCGCCGCTTTCGGATCTGTCGGACGCGATGAGCCGGATCGAGGCCGGCGCCTACGATACCCGCGTCAAGCCGGGCGGCGCGCCCGAGCTCGCGGCGCTCTGCGCCAAGCTCAACCATCTCGCCGGCGCGCTCGGCGAGGCGGTGGAGGAGAAGCGCCGCCTCGCCGAGCGCACGGTGTCGCTGCAGGACCACGAGCGCAAGGAAATCGCGCGCGAGCTGCATGACGAGTTCGGGCCGCATTTGTTCGCGCTGCGCGCCCATGCCAGCGCGCTGATGCGATTGCCGGAGGCTGCGACGCTCGACGTCGCCGCGATGCGTCGGCACGGCCAGGCGATCCTCGATCAGGTCAACGCCGTGCAGCAGTTCAACCGCCGCATCCTGGAGCGGCTGCGGCCCGTCGGCCTCGCCGAGCTTGGCTTGCGCGAGGCGCTCGGCGCATTGGTGCGGCTGTGGCGGGAGTCGCGCCCGGAGGTCGCGATCGAGACCAGCTTCACCGACACGGTCGTGCGCAGCAACGAGACGGCGGAGCTGACGATCTACCGGGTGGTGCAGGAGGCGCTGACCAACGTGTTCCGCCACGCCGAGGCCACCGCGGTCGACGTCACCATCGAGCCGCTGCAGCAGACGACGGCCGGCCATCGCCGCAGCTATACGCGGGTGCGCGTCCGCGACGACGGCCGCGGGTTCAGCCCGGAGCACAAGCTCGGCTTCGGCCTCACCGGCATGCGCGAGCGGCTGCTGGCGCTGGGGGGCACCCTGACGGTGGCCTCCACCGGCGCCGGCGTCACGATCGAGGCGATGGTGCCGGCCGACGCGGCGTGAGTCCGGCCGCAACGAACCATCCGACCGGCTATTCGCAATTTTGCAGCGCGGAGCACGCGGCGGCAGCTCCGCGGCAGATCGCCTATGGCGAGCATGCCTTGGAACTTCGTCTCGTCCCGATGATTGCCACGCAGGTCACACCGTCGAGGCGTGCCACCGAGGATCCCGCCGGGTGAGCGCGAGCGGACAAGGAGCGAGCTGATGAGCAAGGAAACGCCGAAGGACGATCCGCGCCAGAAAAGCGACTGGGGCTCGATGAAGCAGACCGACAAGCCCTGGGCCGAGAAGCCGGAGAAGGAGCAGCGCTCGGAGGCGGCCAAGGACCTGGAGACGTGGAGCGAGAGCAACACGCATTGAGGTGACGGACTGCGATGCGGATAGACGTGTGCAGCTCGGCGTTGTCGCCTTTGTCCGACATCCGACAAATCCGTGTCGGAGCTACGCGGCGGACATCATCGCGCACGGCGCCGGCTCGGGCTGCACCGGCCACACCGCCGCGACGGCCGTGTCAGCCTGCCGCTCGTCGAGAATCCGTTTCACCGAGCGCGAGCAGAGGCCGCATTGGACCGTGCAGCCGAGACAATCATACACTTGCGCCGGCGAGCCGAAGGTGATGTCGGCCGCCGTGACGACGTCGCGAATGGCCGTGTCGCTGATGACGTTGCAGGAACAGATGATCATGGCTGTTGCTCGCTCCTGCAAACGATAAGCAACCGGGATGCCAAGGCCGGCGCGCAGGGCGCGGGCTAATCAGAATCGTTCGAAACGATCTGATCCGCGGGCAGGCTCGCGCTCGTCCTGATGCAGTGCGCGACATGCAGCCGCATGGCGGCCAGCGTCGCCTGGGCGAGTGCCTGTCCCTGCGCATCGATCCCGGTCCACTGCGCATGACGGCCGCGTGGATCGATCTCGGCGAGCGCGATGCCGGCCGGCAGGTCGCTGCCGTCGCGGACGATGCCGCGCAGGATGCCGTCATGGGGGGCCGTGACCGGCGCGCCGGAGAGATGGCCGATCACGAAGCCCTTGTAGATGCGCGTGCCGATCTCGATCGGAGTATGCCATCGGCCCTCATGCGGCGAATGCACCAGGCACTCGACGCCGACGAGCGCGCCGACATCATCCGTTGCCAGCGTCCAGCCCTGGCGTACGATCTGGCCGACCCGGTCCGGCCGGGTCTCGATCGCGATATCGCAATTGGCCGACGGCGAGAAACCCGGACCGATGCCGATCGAGAGCCGCGTCATGCCGCGCAGGTCCGGGGTCACTTCGCGCCTCTGCATCCGCGCGTCGATCAGGACGTCGATGGTACGGACCGGCAGGAGATCGAGCAATCCAAGTGGGGTGACGAGGACGTGCCGGGGATTGCCGAGCGCCTTGAACACCTCCATCGTGCTCTCGATGCGCTCGCCGGTCACGTTCTCGACGCGGACCGTGTCGCCGAACAGGGCGTCGTGAAACGCCATCTTGCGGCGCATGACCGGCGGATTGGGATCATGCGACAGCACCACGCAGAAGCCGGCACGATGCAGATGCACGCCGATCGCCGACGCGACGTCGTTGGTCCCGAGGACCACGGCGAAGCGCACTGCATTCGTCCCCATGTCCTGGTCCATACGCTGTTGGCGTCTCGTGGCTGTCCGTCGTTCGACTGACCAGCGGTCTTCCAGTTCGAATGATCGGTTCCGTCGAGCAAGAGTTGGACCATCGGCCATCGTTCTGAAAACGATCGCGCTTTGACGGTCTTGCGAAGGACGCGTTCCAAAGCCGACGCGGGATGTGTCCAGAACCCGCCAATCTGTCGCGAACCCGACAGGAAAAGGCTGCTTTGCCCGCTGTTTTCGCTGGCCCGGAATCTGCACAGCCGGAGCATGGCGATACCACTGGTATTTCCGATCGTCGCGGAGCCCGCGCCCAGACCACGTCTGAGGCAAAGGCAGCAGCCGAAGCTCGGTAGCCGGCGTCCTGGTGGCGTTGCGGCGCAGGATCAGGACGGATGAGGTGAGCCTCGATCTCGACCAGGACGTCCGCGAACCCGTCATCGAGGCGGCCGGGACCATCACGGCGTGCCCGTTCCATCGAGACATGGCCGCCGCCGAGCGGCCCGCGCGCACCGAGCAGAAAACGCTCGTGCTGACCGGCGGCTCGCGCGGCATCGGTCATGCGACCGCAAAGCTGTTCTCCGACGCCGGCTGGCGCATCATCACCTGCTCGCGCCAGCCTTTCGATGGCGGCCGCTGTCCGTGGGACGCCGGTCCCGACAATCACGTCCAGGTCGATCTCAGCGATCGCAAGGCGATCCCGCGTGCGATTGCCGACATCAAGCAGCGGCTCGACGGCGCGCCGCTGCATGCCTTGATCAACAATGCCGCGATCTCTCCGAAGGCCGGCGACGGCGGCCGGCTGGATTCGCTGTCGACCTCGGTCGAAGCCTGGATGACCGTCTTTCACGTCAATTTTCTCGGACCGATCCTGCTGGCGCGCGGGCTGTTCGAGGAGCTGAAGCGCGGGCAGGGCGCGGTCGTCAACGTGACCTCGATCGTCGGCACCCGCGTCCATCCGTTTGCGGGCACAGCCTATGCGACCTCGAAGGCGGCGCTCGCCTGCCTCACCCGTGAGATGGCGCACGACTTCGCGCCGCATGGCATCCGCGTCAACGCCATCGCGCCGGGCGAGATCAAGACCGAGATGGTGTCGCCGGAGACCGAGGCGCGGTTCTCGCCGCTGATTCCGATGCGCCGGATCGGCGCGCCGGAAGAGGTCGCCAAGGTGCTGTTCTTTTTGTGCTCGGATGCGGCGAGCTACGTGACCGGCGAGGAGATTCAGATCAACGGGGGGCAGCACCTCTAGGTTGATCACAGCCGCGCGCGGCCGACACGCGGATGTGAACGCGTCATGCCGCGGCTGGCAGCCGAAGGAGACGAGCGGCGGGCCGGACGTGGAAAGTTGGTGTTCAGGTGTTGTCCGTTGCGATCCGGTCGCAAACATGCCGGCGGATACGCGAATACTAGATGTCGAGAAGACAACGCGAAATCGTCAGGCGCATCGTCTTTGCCGCCCGGGCGGACGTGCAATGCACGCATCGTCACGGGTGCAAACTAATTTGTTAACATCATGAAAGCCTGCAGCTTTTCTGATCTGTCCGTTGCACACTACTTCTGCGGCAATGCAGCAAAGTTAGGCACGACAATCATCTGCGGTTAAGGGAGGATGTTAGAACACCTACAATCACGGGCGGCTTCACCAAGGCGTTCGTGACGATCAGAGAAGCGACGATGGTCCAAACGGAAACACGGCAGGTCGAAGCTCAGGACGTCAGGTCCAACGCCGCGCCGATCCCGCTCAGCGAGATCGCGCTGACCGGAATTTTCGAAATCTCGAAAATTCTCGCCGCGCCGACGCGGCTGGAGATCACCCTCGCCAATGTCGTCAACCTGTTGCAGTCCTTCATGCAGATGCGCCACGGCGTGGTGTCGCTGCTCGCCGATGACGGCATTCCCGATCTCGCAGTCGGGGCCGGGTGGAGCGAAGGCAGCGACCAGCGTTATCGCGAGCGCCTGCCGCAGAAGGCCATTGACCAGATCGTCGCCACCGCCGTGCCGCTGATCGCCGAGAACGTCGCCGATCATCCCGCCTTCAGCGATGCGGATGCGGCCACGCTCGGCGCCGGCGCCGACACCCGTGTGTCCTTCCTCGGTGTTCCCATCCGCATCGACCAGCGCGTCGTCGGCACCCTGACGATCGACCGGGTCTGGGACGGCCGCGCCGTCTTCCGGCTGGATTCCGATGTGCGCTTCCTGACCATGGTCGCCAATCTGATCGGCCAGACCATCAAGCTGCATCGCGTCGTGGCGCGCGACCGCGAGCGGTTGATGGCGGAAAGCCACCGGCTGCAGAAGGAGCTCTCGGAACTGAAGCCGGTGCCGAAGGATCGCAAGAGGGTGCTGGTCGACGGCATCGTCGGCGACAGCCCGGCGCTGCGCGCGCTGCTGGAGAAGATCAACGTCGTCGCCAAGTCGAATGCGCCGGTGCTGCTGCGCGGGGAATCCGGCACCGGCAAGGAGCTGGTGGCGAAGGCGATCCATGAACTGTCCAATCGCGCGAAGCGGCCGTTCATCAAGATCAACTGCGCCGCATTGCCGGAGACGGTGCTGGAGTCGGAGCTGTTCGGCCACGAGAAGGGCGCCTTCACGGGCGCGATCAACGCTCGCAAGGGCCGCTTCGAACTGGCCGACAAGGGCACATTGTTCCTCGACGAGATCGGCGAGATCTCCCCGGCGTTCCAGGCCAAGCTGCTGCGCGTGCTGCAGGAGCAGGAGTTCGAGCGCGTCGGCGGCAACCAGACCATCAAGGTCGATGTCCGCATCGTCACCGCCACCAACCGCAATCTCGAGGAGGCGGTGTCGCGCAACGAGTTCCGCGCCGACCTCTACTACCGCATCAGCGTGGTGCCGATCAAATTGCCGCCGCTGCGCGAGCGGCGCAGCGACATCCCGCAGTTGGCGCGCGAGTTCCTGCGCCGCTTCAATTGCGAGAACGAGCGCGATCTCACCTTCGACGTCAGCGCCATCGAGGTGCTGATGCATTGCGGCTTTCCTGGCAATGTGCGCGAGCTGGAGAACTGCGTGCAGCGGACCGCGACCATGGCGACGGGCTCGGCGATCGGCATGGACGACTTCGCCTGCAGTCGCAACGAGTGCATGTCGGCGATCCTGTGGAAGGGCAATACGGTGACGCCTCCGCCGCCGCGCGGCCAGCCGATGGTGCCGCTGCCGATCCTGCCGCGGACGTCGGCGCCGGTCGAGGCTCCCGTCGAGCTGCCGGCGATCGATGCCGATGACGGCGAGTATTCCGATAGCATGGAGGGCGGCGCTGTGCCGGAGCGCGACCGCATCGTGCAGGCGATGGAGCGGTCCGGCTGGGTCCAGGCCAAGGCCGCCCGCCTGCTCGGCCTCACGCCGCGCCAGATCGGCTACGCGCTGAAGAAGCACAACATCGAGGTCAAGCGGTTCTGAGCGGCCTGGCTTCGGCTCTTTGAAGGGCGCGCGGCTGGCGCGCCCTTTTGTTTGGGCGCATGCTGCGGTCGACCGCTGCAGTCATCGTGAGAGTCGAGCTTTCAACCACGGTGGTGGTCGGCTCCCCTCCCCCTTGCGGGGAGGGGTTGGGGGGTCTCCGAACGCAAATCGTTGTGAGTGCATTCGATCGTTATGCAGGTCTTGCCGCGGCTTACGCTCGGTTGCTCAGCGGTTCGATGTATCAACGATGGCCGGTGTCCTCGACAGAGCATTAGCGCGCATCACATGCCGCGTGCGCGTGGACCCACACCCCCGACCCCTCCCCGCAAGGGGGAGGGGAGCGCACCGTCGTCGCGGTTGGCAGTCCGATTTCGGAGACTACCGCTTACCTCGCGTCCTGTCGCACTTGCGACATGCTGTCGGGAGAGCGACAGCTCGCCGTGACCGGCGAACTTTAGAATCCTCCTTAGAAATCAACCAAATGCTCTCTGGCACGGCGCTTGAAAGATAACGCGCGAATGACATCGCTCGATGTCGCAGGAATCGCGGGAGCTGCACATGACCTACAAGATCATCGCCTCACAATGCACGGTCTGCGGGGCATGCGAATTCGAGTGCCCGAACGCAGCCATTCGGCTCAAGAACGACATGTACATCATCGATCCGAAGAAGTGCACGGAGTGCGAAGGCCATTTCGACGCGCCGCAATGCGCTGCCGTCTGTCCGGTGCCGGACACCTGCGTCCCTGCCTGACGCGGGCCGCGGCGGAAACATTGCAAGCGGAGTGAGCGATGGCAGCAGTTCAGGAGACCATTGATCGGGTCAAGGGCATTGACGTCGATCAATATCGCTACGGGTTCGAGACCGTCATCGAATCCGAGAAGGCTCCGAAGGGGCTGTCGGAAGGCACCATCCGCTTCATCTCGGCCAAGAAGAACGAGCCGGCCTGGATGCTGGAATGGCGGCTGGAGGCCTATCGCCGCTGGCTGACCATGACCGAGCCGACCTGGGCGCGGGTCGGCTATCCCAGGATCGACTATCAGGATCTCTATTATTACGCCGCGCCGAAGCCGAAGAAGAAGGTGGCCTCGCTCGACGAGATCGATCCGGAGATCCTGAAGACCTACGAAAAGCTCGGCATTCCCCTGCGCGAGGTCGAAATTCTCGAGGGCGTCGAGCGGCCTGCGGCGGCGGAAACCAATGTCGACGGCGAGGCGGCGGCGCCGCGCAGCAGGATCGCGGTCGATGCCGTGTTCGACTCGGTGTCGGTGGCGACGACCTTCAAGGAGGAGCTGAAAAAGGCCGGCGTGATCTTCATGCCGATCTCCGAGGCGCTGCGCGAGCACCCGGACCTCGTGCAGAAATATCTCGGCACGGTGGTGCCGACCACCGACAATTATTTCGCCACGCTCAATTCGGCGGTCTTCTCCGACGGTTCGTTCGTCTACATCCCGCCGGGCGTGCGCTGTCCGATGGAGCTGTCGACCTATTTCCGCATCAACGAGCGCAACACCGGCCAGTTCGAGCGCACCCTGATCATCGCCGACAAGGGCGCCTACGTCTCCTATCTCGAAGGCTGCACCGCGCCGCAGCGCGACGAGAACCAGCTCCATGCCGCCGTGGTCGAGCTGGTCGCGCTCGATGATGCCGAGATCAAATATTCGACGGTGCAGAACTGGTACCCCGGCAATTCGGAAGGGGTCGGCGGCATCTACAATTTCGTCACCAAGCGTGGCGACTGCCGCGGCACCAATTCCAAGATCTCCTGGACCCAGGTCGAGACGGGATCGGCGATCACCTGGAAATATCCGAGCTGCATCCTGCGTGGCGACAATTCCAGCGGCGAGTTCTACTCGATCGCGATCTCCAACGGCTTCCAGCAGGTCGACAGCGGCACCAAGATGATCCATCTCGGCAAGAACACGTCGAGCCGGATCATCTCCAAGGGCATCGCCGCCGGAAAGTCGCAGAACACCTATCGCGGCCTGGTCAGCGCGCATCGCAAGGCGTCGGGGGCGCGCAACTTCACCGCCTGCGACTCGCTCTTGATCGGCGACAAATGCGGCGCACACACCGTGCCCTACATCGAGGCGAAGAATTCCTCGGCGGTGTTCGAGCACGAGGCAACCACGTCCAAGATATCCGAGGACGTGCTGTTCTACTGCATCCAGCGCGGTCTTAGCCAAGAGGAAGCGGTCGGCCTCGTCGTCAACGGCTTCGTCAAGGACGTGCTGCAGCAATTGCCGATGGAATTCGCCGTCGAGGCGCAGAAGCTGATCTCGATCTCGCTCGAAGGTTCGGTTGGATGACGGCGTCGCGCGGCGACAACATCAGAAGGAGTGTTCGATGACGGCCCTGCTCGAAATCAAGGGACTCCACGCCGAGATCGCCGGCGGACGGAAGATCATCCAGGGCCTGGACCTGACCGTGAACAAGGGCGAGATCCACGCCATCATGGGGCCGAACGGTGCCGGCAAGTCGACGCTGTCCTACGTGCTCGCCGGCAAGCCCGGCTACGAGGTCACCGCCGGCGAGGTCTATCTCAACGGCGAGGATCTCTTGGCAATGGAGGCCGACGAGCGCGCCGCCAAGGGCGTGTTTCTCGCCTTCCAATACCCGCTGGAGATCCCCGGCGTCGCGACGCTCACGTTCCTGCGCGCCGCCTTCAATGCCCAGCGCAAGGCGCGCGGCGAGGAGGAGCTGTCGTCGCCCGACCTGATCAAGCGCGTGCGCGAGATCGCCAAGACCCTGAACATCGACGCCGACATGCTGAAGCGGCCGCTCAATGTCGGCTTCTCCGGCGGCGAGAAGAAGCGCAACGAGACCCTGCAGATGGCGCTGCTGCAGCCCTCGCTCTGCGTGCTCGACGAGACGGATTCGGGCCTCGACATCGATGCGCTGAAGGTCGTCGCCAATGGTGTCAATGCGCTACGCTCCGCCGAGCGCGGCATGATCGTGATCACCCATTATCAGCGGCTGCTCGACTACATCGTGCCCGACATCGTCCACGTGTTCGCGGCAGGGCGCATCGTCCGCACCGGGACCGCGGACCTCGCGCGCGAGCTCGAGGCGACCGGTTACGCCCAGTATCAGAGCGAAGCGGCGTAAGAGCGCGAGGAGCACGAGCATGGGCGTCGCGATCCGCAAGACCAAGGCCGAGCTCGGACTGGCCGATCTGTATCAGGGCGCCCGCCGCTATCTGCCGGGTGGCGAGGAGATCACGGCGGTGCGCGCCGCCGCATTCGACCGCTTCAACGCGGTCGGCCTGCCGCATCGGCGCGTCGAAGCCTGGCGCTACACCGATCTTCGCACGCAGATGAAGGAGGCGAAGCGTCTCGCTTCGCTTCCGGACGATGCTGCGAAGGCCAAGGCGCGCGAGGCGCGCGACTTGTTCGCCGGCGCCGGCTTTCGCAAGCTGATGGTCGTCGACGGCGCCTTCGTGCCCGAGCTGTCGGACCTCGCCGATCTCGAGACTGGCCTCACCATCCAGCCGATGGCCGACGCGCTCGCCGCCGACAAGCCGCTGCTGTCGCAGCGTCTCGGCCCGATGGTGCCGGACGACGATCCGGCGCTGGCGCTCAACACCGCGCTGGCCGCCAATGGGGTCGTGATCCTGGTCGCACCGGGCACCGTGCTGAGCCGGCCGATCCATGTCGCCTTCGTCACGACCAACTGGGTCGCGACCTCGATGTTCACGCGGTCGCTGGTCAATATCGGTGCCGGCGCCAGCGCCACCATAGTCGAGACGCATCAGGGACCCGACGGCAGCGAGTACCAGGTGAACGCCGCAATGCAACTCGTCGTCGGCGACGAGGCGCGGATCGATCACGCCAAGGTCGTCAGCGAGGGCAACAGCGCGCTGCATATCGGCTCGCTGCTCGCCAATATCGGCGCGCGCGCGACCTTCAACCAGCTCGGCTTCGTTGCCGGCGGCGGCCTGGTGCGCAATCAGCTGTTCGTCCGCCTTGCGGGTGAGGGCACCGTCGCCGATATCCGCGGCGGCGCGCTGCTGTCGGGCACGCAGCATGCCGATGCCACGCTCGCTATTGAGCACGCCGCCGAGAACGGCCAGAGCCGCGAGACCTTCAAGGCCGTCGTCGGCGATACCGCGCGCGCGGTGTTCCAGGGCAAGATCACCGTCAGCCCCGGCGCGCAGAAGACCGACGCCAAGATGATGTCGCGGGCGCTGCTGTTGTCCGACGAGGCCGAGGCCGACAGCAAGCCGGAGCTCGAGATCTTCGCCGACGACGTGCAGTGTGGTCACGGCACGACCACCGGCGCCATCGACGATGAGCTGTTGTTCTACTTGATGGCGCGCGGCATTCCGCCCAAGGAGGCCAAGGCGCTGCTGATCCAGGCCTTCATCGGCGAGATCATCGAAGGCGCGGCCAATGAGAGCGTGCGGGCGGCGCTGACCGAGGCGATGCTGGGCTGGCTCGGACGACGGGAGTAGATGATGCATGCAGCGGTGCAGGGAAGCGGCTACGACGTCGGCCGCATCCGGGCGGATTTTCCCATTCTCGGCATGCAGGTGCACGGCAAGCCGCTGGTCTATCTCGACAACGCCGCCTCGGCGCAGAAGCCGCAGGCGGTGCTCGACCGGATGAACCAGGTCTATACGTCCGAATATGCCAACGTGCATCGCGGCCTGCATCATCTCGCCAACGCCGCCACCGAGGCCTATGAGGGCGCCCGCGCCAAGGTCGCGGCGTTCCTCAATGCCGAGAGCCCGGAGCAGATCATTTTCACGCGCGGTGCGACCGAGGCGGTGAATCTGGTGGCGCAGACCTTCGGGCGCGAGCGGATCGGGCCCGGTGACGAGATCGTGCTCTCGATCATGGAGCACCACGCCAACATCATCCCCTGGCATTTCCTGCGGGAGCGCCAGGGCGCTGTGATCAAATGGGCTGATGTCGACGACGACGGCAACTTCCTGCTCGACGAATTCGAGAAGCTGCTGAGTCCGCGCACCAGGATGGTGGCGATGACGCAGATGTCGAACGTGCTCGGGACCGTCGTTCCGGTCAAGGAGGTCATCCGCATCGCGCACGCCCGCGGCATTCCCGTGCTGGTCGACGGCTCGCAGGCCGCCGTGCACATGGAGGTCGACGTCCGCGATCTCGACGCCGACTTCTACTGCATCACCGGGCACAAGATCTATGGTCCGACCGGCATTGGCGCGCTCTACGGCAAGCGCGAGCTGCTGGCATCGATGCCGCCGTTCAACGGCGGCGGCGAGATGATCCGCGAGGTATCGCGGGACTTTGTCACCTATGGCGACCCGCCGCATCGCTTCGAGGCCGGCACGCCGCCGATCGTTGAAGCGGCTGGGCTCGGCGCGGCGATCGATTACGTCGCCTCGATCGGCAAGCAGCGCATCGCGGCGCACGAGCATGATCTCGTCGCCTATGCCACCGAGCAGCTGCGCGAGATCAACTCGCTGCGCATCATCGGCAATGCCGCCGACAAGGGCGCGATCGTCTCGTTCGAGATGCAGGGCGCCCACGCCCACGACTTCGCCACCGTCATCGACCGCTCCGGCGTCGCGGTCCGCGCCGGCACCCATTGCGCCATGCCGCTGCTGGAACGCTTCGGCGTGACGGCGACCTGCCGTGCCTCGTTCGCGATGTACAACACGCGGGAAGAGGTCGATGTCCTCGTGCGCGCGCTGAGGAAGGCGCAGGAGTTTTTCGCGTAGAGACGACTTGCCCTACGCTTGATGATCGCAAAGAGACGGTGCCGATTGATGCGCCCTCTCCCCTTGTGGGAGAGGGCAGCACCGCTGTGAGTCCCAGGCAAACTCGGGTGAGGGGTTGTCTCCGCGAGCCACGACCGTCTGAATATGCCGAGACAACCCCCATTGGCGCTAACTTACCATTTTGCTGCCGGAAATGGATGATTCCTCGGTCGAGTGACTGACGAATCGCTTTC
>NZ_JBNPUD010000024.1:0-47202 GCF_051167995.1 Bradyrhizobium sp. HKCCYLRH3073 | reverse complement strand
TCGCCGGGCTCGATGCGGAAGCCGCGGATCTTGACCTGATGGTCGGCGCGTCCCAGGAACTCCAGCGTGCCGTCGGCGCGCCAGCGGGCGCGATCGCCGGTGCGGTACAGCCGGGTGCCCGGCGGTCCGAATGGACCGGCGATGAAGCGCTCCGCCGTCAATCCGGGACGATTGATGTAGCCCCGTGCCAAGCCCGCGCCCGCGACATAGACTTCGCCCACGACGCCCGGCGGCAGCGGATTGAGGGCGTCATCGAGAATGACGACGGAGCGATTGGCAAGAGTGCGCCCGAGCGGAAGGGGTGACGTGATCGCGGCCACGTCAGACAGAGCATGCCGCGTGACGAAGGTCGTGGTCTCCGTCGGACCATACGCGTTGGAGACCACCGTGCGGCTGTATTCGAGCACGCGGCGCACCACATCCGGCGACACGGTCTCGCCACCCGTCAGCACCTCACTCGCCCCGTCGAAGCAGTCGGGATGCTCCTCCGCGATCGCTGCGAACAGTTGATAGGTCAGGAACAGGCGCGTGACGCCATGCTGACGGATGGCCGTGGCCAGCCGGCGCGCGTCGAATGCGCCGGTTGGTCCGATCGCGATCGTGTGGCCGTGGAGCAGCGGCACGAACAGCTCGAAGGTGCTGGCATCGAAGGCGGGATTGGAATGCAGCAGGATCGTCTGCGGTCCGTCGTCGTGCCAGACCGGGTCGTCCGCGAGCGAGAGGATGTTGCGATGGCTGATGCCGACGCCTTTGGGATGGCCGGTCGAGCCCGACGTGAACATGACATAGGCAAGATCATCGGCCGCGCCGGCGACGCCGGGATCCCGATCATCGAAGGCGTCGGGACGAGGTGAAAGAATGCCGAGGCCGCCATGGCCGGCAAGCTCGGCCACGAGCGCGGGCGCGGCCAGGGCAAAGCGGGCGCCGGTCTCGCGCAGGATGAAATCGCGCCGATCCCTCGGCTGGCCCGGCTCCAGCGGAACATAGGTCGCGCCGGCCTTCAGCACCGCCAGCACGACAATGACGAATTCGGATGAGCAGGCGAACAGCAGCGCGATCGGGTCCTGCGGCCGGACCCCGGCCGCGATCAGGTCGTGCGCGAGCGCGTTGGCGCGGCGGTCGAGATCGCGATAGGTGAGCGTATGGTCGTCGGTGCGAATGGCAATCGCGTCGGGGACGCGGCGGACCTCGGCCGCGAACCGCGTGGCAAGCGTTTCGCGCGGCGCGACCGCCGTGAGACAGGGGGGCGCGCCGGGACCATCGGCCCGCGCCAGATCGGGGGCGGCCAGCGCCAGCCGTGCCGCCGGGATTGCGGGGTCATCGGCGAGCCCGCGCAGCAGCATCTCGAACGCGCCGGCCCAATGCGCAACCGTCGTCCGGGCAAACAGATCCGGATTGAACTTGAAATTGCCGAACAGCGCCTCGTTCGCCTCATACAGCTCGAGCACGAAATCGAACTGCCCGAGCTGCTGCGGAAACTGGTAGACGCGCGCTGCCAGCCCGCCCCACGTGCTCCAGCCGTCATCCGCCAGCGGCGCGATGAGCCCTTGGACGGCATGCTGTCCGCGCAACTGCAGGAAGTTGAAGCAAGCCTCGTAGACAGGGGTCCGCGCCGGATCGCGCTGCGTCTGCAGCCGCTGAGCGAGCACCGCGAATGGGTAGTCCTGATGCTCCGCCGCTTCGGCGGCCGCCCGCCGCGTGGCGTCGAGAAAGGCGGCGAGGCTCTGGCCGTTCACCAGGCGGGTGCGATGCACGACCGTGTTGACGAAATAGCCCACCGTCGGATCGAAGGCCGGCTGGGTGCGCCCGGCCACCACCGAGCCCAGCAGAATGTCGTCCTGCCCGCTCAACCGGTGCAGCAGCAGGCTGTAGGCGGCGAGCAGCACGACGGACAGCGTGGTCTCGTGGCGTCGCGCCAGCGCCTTGAGCCGTACAAGCAGCTCCGGCGCGATGGCGAGGTCGATCTGCTCGCCGCGCTGGCGGCGCTGCGCCGGCCGCGGATGATCGAGCGGCAGGTCGAGCACGGGAAGCTCGCCGGACAGCAGCCACTGCCAGTAAGACCACAGCTGCTCGCCGCGCGCCCCGCTGAGCATCGTGCGCTGCCAGCGCACGAAATCCGCATAGCTGCGCTCCACGCGAGGGAGCTGAGGGACCTCGCCGCGGGCCCGTGCCTGATAGCTGCGTCCGATTTCGTCGAGCAGGATGACGATCGACTGGCCATCGATGACGATGTGATGAGCCAGCGGCAGCAGGACGTGATCCTCGTGTCCGCGGCTGATGAGCACCGCCCGGAACAGCGGGCCGCGCTCGAAGTCGAACGGTTCTTCGTAGGCGTCCTGCACCGCCCGATCGAGGGCGGCCGCGTCTGCGACCTGCACGTGGCGCAGCTCGGCCGCGCGCGGCGAGACGGTCTGGATCGGCGTCCCGCCACGCCAGGCGAAGGTGGCGCGCAGGGCAGGGTGGCGCTCGATCACATCCTGCATGGCCTGCCGCAGCGCTGCGACATCGACCGCACCGCGAAGCCGGATGGGAAATGCGACGTGATAGGCGGTGCTGGTGGCATCCAGCTGATGCAGGAACCACAGCGCCTGCTGCCCATACGACAGGGGATGATGAGCCGCCTCGGTCCCGCGTCGGCGCAACAGCTCGGCCGCGAGTTGCCGCTTGCGCTGGAGTTCGTCGCCGTTGCCGGCGACCGGAGTCTCGATCGGGCTGTCCTCAGCCGGCAGGCGCTCCGATTCTGCGCGGGATGGATCCCATCGATCGTTCACGATGCGTCACGCTGCAGACGGGTCGGCGGCATCTCGCTGGCGGCGGAGACTGAGCGGCCGCATGTCGGTCCAGGCACCCTCGATGAACGCGAGGCATTCCGCTTTGCCGCCCGTCGGTCCGGTCTGCCGCCATCCAGTCGGGATGTCCTTGAATTGCGGCCAGAGCGAATACTGCTCCTCGTCGTTGACCAGCACGACGAAGACGGTGTTCTCGTCGTCGAATACATTCACCATGTCGACACCAAGGGCATAGAACGGCGTTCCCTGAACCGCGCGGTACGGGTGATGCAGATCAGCGGCCGCAGCAGGCGGCCGTGTGCAAGCGGCTTAAGCGGTCGCCGTCTCGGCGGTCGTACCCTTGCGGGTCAATCCGCGCTTGACCTGCTCCTTCATCGTCTCGAGATCGACCGACAACAGATCTCCGCCCTTTTCGAAATGATTGACGAAGACCCGGCCGATGGCCCAGGTGAGCGCCGAGGCGAATGCCGGCACGACGGCGATGCCGAGCAGTGGACCGATGAACGGAACGTAGCGGGCCGCGCGGATCGCGACGCCGGACAGCGGGCTGACCGGCACGATGCCGCCAATCAAGGCGGCCACGTACGACTTCACGGCGTTCTCGTTGAACGGAATTTCATAGACCTCGGCGAGCTCGCTGATCATCTTGATCTGAATACCTGTCAGCGCGAAAACATCGAGCAAAGGCAAAGGGATGAGTCCGGTGATGGCACCAAAACCGGCGTTGCGCTTGACGATCGCCAGCGCCTGCTTGTGATGCTCGGGGGACACGGGGGCGGGGGAAACAGCTTGGTCGCTAGCAGCCAAATTTGTCATGATGATTGATTCCCAATTATTAGTTGAAAGGTACCATCCTTCCACCTCCCTTGGAAGGGCCGTCCGCTCGCTTCTCGCGGACTGTCACCAGATAATGCCCAGGTGATTGATACGGATGTCGAGAGACCGATCAAAAGAAGCTTAGACTTATCAGGACGTAGCAACGCCGCAGGGGGCTGAGAGGTGCGGGCAATGCACAATGAGGTGCGGATTCATGGGAATCCCCTCGATTGTCCTGTGAGCATCGTCGGCGCGGCCGCATCTGGAGGTGCGGCAGCATCGGCCTGTCATGATAATATGCGACAAATTTGAAGTGGGTTGATCGATGCCTGATCGCTGGCAGCATTCGTTTGCTGATGAGTGGCTTCTTTGTTTCAAGCCGAGACCTGCGGCCCGCCGCCGGCTGGTCTGCTTCGGGCCGGCAGGAGGCGGCGCGTCATTCTATCGGCGTTGGCCCGATCTGGCGCCGCCCGATGTCGAGGTGCTGGCGGTCCAGCTTCCAGGTCGGGAGACGCGCCTTGGCGAGGAGCCGCGTCGCGACATCGTGGAGTCCGCCGAGGAAGTCGTCCGCGCGCTGCTCGCCAGGCCGGATCTGCCGACCGTGCTGTTCGGCCACAGCATGGGCGCGCTGCTGGCGCTCGAAGCGGCTCGGGGACTTCGCCGTGCGGAATATGCGCCCGAGCTCCGTCTGGCGGTCTCCGGCCGGGAATCCCCCGATCTTGCAATGCAAGATACCGGTTTCATGACGCTGGCCGATGATGAGTTTCTGATCGCCGTCGATCGCCGCTACGGCGGCATTCCGCCGGCCGTGATGGAGGTCGCGGAATTGCGCGAGCTGATCGCGCCGGCGCTGCGCGCCGATTTCGCGTCCGTGCTCGGCTATCGCATTCCATCGCCCGATCCGCTCGACATCGATCTCACCGTCATGCGCGGACGCGATGACCCGCAGACGGCGGATGAGCGGATCGCAGGATGGGATCGTGTCTCACTCCGGCCGGTTCGCCGCTGCGATTTTCCGGGCGGGCACTTCTATTTGTCCGATCGTCCTGAGGCGGTGCTGTCGGAGCTGCTGGCCGACCGCTTCGTCGCCGCGCCGTCCTGAGGCGCCGACGTACCATTCTGTCAGGTTGCGTATTGTCCGATTGGTTTATTTGTCAGCCTTGCCGTGCCCTCTTTGCCCTGGACGCTGGTTGTGATCAAACACGTTGCAGCAGGATTCGATGTTGCCCGATGTGCCGGACGAGCTTCGTCGTGATCGCCGGCGCTGTTTTGTGGCGGAGTGCTGCGCCCGCCGTCGGCATCGGGGCCTTGAGGGATTTCAGCGTGGACAGAAGGCGGTTTGAACCTTGGACCTGATACGCTTCGTCCTCGCATCCGCGGGTCCCATCCGCTTTCGCCTGATCGCAGGCATGGTGCTGACCAGCTTCGCCATGGGCGCGCTGATGGTCGTCACCAACACGGCCACCGCGCCGGAGTCGAGCGACGGGCCGGCGCTGGAGATGGTGCTGCTGTTCCTGGTCCTGGCGGCGCTCGTGATCGGCTCGCACCGCTACTCCATGCGCATGGTCACGGCCCTCAGCGAGGCCATCCTGCGCCAGATCCGTGACAACTACGTGCTGCTGGTCCGGCGGATCGAGCTCGAGGCGCTGGAGCACACCGGCGTCGACCGGATCTATGACGTGGTCGCGCGCGAGACCATCCTGATCTCCGACGCCGCGCCGCAGATCGTCACCGGGATCATCTCGGCGATGACGTTCCTGCTGCTCGGCGCCTACATCGCCTACCTGTCGCTGTTCGCGATCACGCTGCTGGTGTTCGCCTTCGTCGTGACCGTGTATTTCTACCGCTACAGCCAGCGTGGCTCGCGGGCGGCCCTGGTCGCCGCGAGCGCGCAGGAGACGCGGTTCCTCGACCTGATGGGCCATCTGCTGCACGGCTTCAAAGAGGTGCGTCAGAACGCCGCGCGCGGTTACGACCTGGAGCAGGATCATCTGCTGCCGGCCTCGGAGCAGATCGACGTCAAGAACACGGTCGCGATGGACCACATCGCCTCCGGCATGAGCATCTCCTATATCGGCTTCTACAGCCTGCTCGCCGCGGTGGTCTTCATCCTGCCGGGCTACATCAAGGAGCACCGCACGGTGCTCCAGGTGCTCTATACCGTGCTGTTCATGCTGTCGTCGCTCGACAACGTCCTGCGCTCGGCCGCGGTGCTGGCACGCGCCAACCTGTCGATGGAGCATCTGCTCGACATGGAGAAGCGGCTGCTGGCCGCCGCGCGCGAGCCCGAGCCGTCACCCGATGCGGCGCATCAGGTGTTCGAGCGGGTCGAGCTGCGCGCGATCACCTATTCGCACACCGGCCGCGACGGCAAGCCCAGCTTCACGCTCGGGCCGTGCGACCTCGTCGTTCGACCCGGGCAGATCACCTACCTGATCGGCGGCAATGGCAGCGGCAAGTCGACCCTGATGCGCCTGCTCACCGGCCTCTATGACCCCGCGGGCGGTGTCATCCTGTGGGACGGCGAGCCGGTGGACCATGCCCTGCGCGGCAAATATCGCCAGTTGTTCTCCTGTGTCTTCGCCGACTTCCATTTGTTCGATCGCTTCTACGGCGCGCGCACGATCGATCCGGCCAAGGTGAATGCCATGGTGGCCGACTTCGGACTGGCCGAGAAGACGGCGTTTCGCGACGGCGGCTTCACCCAGCTCGATCTGTCGACCGGACAGCGCAAGCGGCTGGCGCTGATCGTTGCCTTGCTCGAGGACCGGCCGATCTACCTCCTGGACGAGGTCGGCGCCGATCAGGATCCGTCGTTCCGGCACCGCTTCTATACCGAAATCCTTCCCGACTTGCGGGCTCGCGGCAAGGCCGTTATCGTCATCAGCCACGATGATCGCTATTTCTCGATGGGCGATCGCGTTCTCACGATGCGGGACGGCCGGCTCGAGCAAGCCGAGGCTTTGACATGAGCGTGGCCTATCCCGATCGCAGCCTTCGCAACTCGCCGTCTCCGCTCAGGCCGACGCGCGGCAGACTGCGCGATCGCATCGAAGCCTATGTCGTCGGCACCATCGCCTTCGCCGGCCTGCTGGTCCTGTTGCTGTGGCGGACCGTGATCGTCGTGGTTCCCGCAGGCCATGTCGGTGTGCTCTACAGCCTGCTCGGCGGCGGCACCGTCATCAACGACGTCTATCGCGAGGGGCTGGCGCTCAAGCTGCCCTGGAACAGGATGTATCTGTTCGAGACGCGCGTCCAGTCGCTGGCGCTGGACGTCGAGGCGCTCAGCCTCGAAGGCCTGCGCGTCGACGTCAAGGCCAACCTCATCTTCCACGTCGATGCCAACTCCGCGCCGCGGCTCCTGAAGGAGGTCGGCACCGACTACGTCAATCGCCTGGTCATGCCGGTGGCACTCGGCGTCATCAGGCGCGTGATCGGCAAGTTCGACAGCCATCGCCTCTACACGCTCGACAGCGAGCTCCTGACCGGCCAGATGCTGGATGCCCTGCGCGGCGAGCCCAAGAGCACGATCCTGCTCTATGACGACATGGTCGTGACCCGGGTGATGCTTCCCGACGGGATGCGAAAGGCGATCGAGGACAAGCTGACGCAGGAGCAATACGCCGCGTCCTATGAGTTCATCCTCGCGCGCGCCCGCTCGGAGGCCGAGCGCCAGCGCATCGAGGCCATCGGCCTGGAGAACTACTATGCGACGGTGTCGCGGTCGCTGTCGAAGGATGTGCTGACCTGGACCGGTATCCAGGCAACGCTGGACCTCGCCCGCTCCAACAACAGCAAGGTCGTCGTGGTCGGCGGCGGCGCCAATCAGATGCCGCTCATCCTGGGCTCGGATATCTCGTCAGGCAGCGCCACAGCGCCGAACCCCTCGATCATGGACTTCGACAGCACCAAGCTCAGCTTCCCCAAGATCCAGCAGCCGCCGCGGGACGTCCTGGAGAATCCGAGCGGCGTCGATCTGCCAGGACAGGCCCGCATGACTCCCCTCGGGTCGCCGCCGGCGCCGGTACGGCAGGGATCCCCCATTCCGGCGGCTCCGGTGCAGAATGCCCGCTAGCTCCGCGCCGCCCCCCGTTTTCGCCAGCATGAGGAGCATCGCCTGATGTCTGCCTTCGTCATCATCATCTATGTGCTGCTGTGCCTGTTGAGTGGCTATTTCGGCCGCGACTCCCGCATGGGCTTCTGGGGCTGCGTGTTTCTGTCGGCCATTCTCAGCCCCGTGCTGATGCTGCCGGCGCTGTTCCTGCTGGGCGGCGGCCGGCGGCCGGCCTGATCCGAGTTGGGCCCGCGCGGCGCGCCGCTGCCTCGGCGATCAAGGTCCTGCACCCGACGGGCAGTTGCCGCATGCGTGTCATGTCCAAACTGCCCGTCGTGCCAGTTTGTCGCGCACTTATCACTTGCACCGTCGGGCAAATCACCTCCACATTTCCGCGCATCCCGGCTCGCTGAAGAGGGACGTTTCGCGATCGTCACGAACGTCGAGCCGGGGATGCGATGGGCGTGTCGGTCCGCAGCGTGATCTCGATTGCGCGGACGAACGGAACGATGCGACGGCGAAATCGTGTGGTCCTGGCGCCCCGAAGCTGGCGCCAAGTCGGCGGTCATGATGATCCGTCGGCGACGGGGGCAATCAAGCCGGTCCCCGGGGAGATCACGTATAAGCCGTCAAACCATCGCGCAGGGAAGGCCGGGATGTCCCAGCCGAACCTGTGGTTCCTGCCCCGTGCATTCTTTCCGCACGGGGGCCATGGGGGCGGCAGGCTCCCGGCCTTCCTTGCGCCTCTTCTCGCTGGAGAGGAGGACGAACGGAAGCAAAGCTCGGGCGAAACACGCCGCGAGATCGCGATGTCATGTGGAATCGTTCGAGATCGGTTTCGGAGCAGCCGCGTCGTGTAGAGTGGCGGCCAGCCGATCCGTGTTGGTCAGGGCCGGTCCGCAAGAGAGGCAGCGCGCGTGCAGAGTTGGCGATGAAGGCGATTGCAGAGCTGTTTGACGGTCCGGTCGTGGTTGCGGCATCGAGCCTCTTGCTGGCGGAGGATGAGCTGTTTCCCGAAGAGCGCGCGCATATCCAGGCCGCGGTCGCCAAGCGGCGCGCCGAGTTCGCGACCGCGCGGATCCTGGCGCGCAGGGCGCTGGCGTCGCTCGGAGCTTCGCCGGTCGCGCTCGTTCCGACGCCGGATCGCGCGCCCGTGTGGCCGCCGGGCTATGCGGGAAGCATCTCGCATTGCGCCGACTACTGCGCTGTTGCCGTGGCCCGAAGCAGGGATGTCCCGTCGCTTGGACTGGATGTCGAGGACCTGCGCGAGCTCGATCCGTCGATGCGCGATCTTGTGCTCACGCCGGCCGAGCGGCGATGGCTTCGCGCCCAGCCCGATGCGCTGCAGCCGATGCTGCCGATCGTGATCTTCAGCGCCAAGGAAGCCTACTACAAATGCCAGTACCCGCTCACGCGCGGCTTCCTGGATTTCCAGGAGGTCGAGCTCGCGATCGCATGGCCGGCGGGCACGTTCGAGGCGCGTGTCATGAAAGAGGACTGGCCGGCCGCCGTTGCTCGTCTCGCCGGACGCTTCTTTATCGCTGACGGCCGGGTGAGCTGCGGCGTGACGCTCGCGCAGGCCTGATGGCGCGAACGCAGCCTGGGGTTGGGGTGGGCCGTTGTCGTTGCCGCCGCGCCGGAAAGCTGTGGGGGCGCGATCTCAGGAAATCTTCATCGGATGAGCTGCTTACCGCAGTCGCTAAACATGATGCGCTGCGAATTGCGAGGAAATGCGCTTGACATGTTTAGTCGTTCGCAATCTACTAAACAAAATACTTAACTCGGACAATCGATCCGGGACCATGAGGAAACGCTTGCGGCTCGCGCTGTCGTTGTGACGGCGCCTCTCGCCGCGGGCCACACACCGCCGTCATCAGCGCAGAGGCAGGGCGGCGCCAACAGGGAGGGAGTGCCAGATGAAGTTGCTGCAGACATTTGCACTGACGGCGACGGTCGCCGCCGCGACAGTGCTCGGCGCGTCCGCGCCGGCACGCGCCGAGGGAAAGACGATCACCTTGTGCTGGGCCGCCTGGGATCCGGCCAACGCGCTGGTCGAACTGTCCAAGGACTTTACCGCCAAGACCGGCGTCAACATGAAGTTCGAGTTCGTGCCGTGGCCGAACTTCGCCGACCGCATGCTCAACGAGCTCAATTCCAAGGGCAAGCTGTGCGATCTGATGATCGGCGATTCCCAGTGGATCGGCGGCGCCGCCGAGAACGGCCAATACGTCAAGCTCAACGAGTTCTTCGACAAGGAAGGCATCAAGATCTCCGACTTCATGCCCGCCACCGTCGCCGGCTACGCCGAATGGCCGAAGGGCTCGCCGAACTACTGGGCGCTGCCGGCGATGGGCGACGCCAACGGCTGGACCTACCGCAAGGACTGGTTCGCACGGCCGGAGATCCGCGAGGAGTTCAAGAAGAAGTTCGGTCGCGAGCTCGATGTGCCGAAGACGCAGGAAGAGCTGAAGGACATCGCCGAGTTCTTCCAGAAGCGGGTGATCGACGGCAAGACCGTCTACGGCGCGGCGATCTTCACCGAGCGCGGCTCGGAAGGCATCACCATGGGCGTCACCAACGCGCTCTATCCGTTCGGCTTCAAGTATCAGAACCCGAAGAAGCCCTATGACATGCAGGGCTTCGTCAATTCCGACGACGCGGTGAAGGGCCTCGAATTCTACAAGGCGCTGTACAAGTGCTGCACGCCGCCCGGCTATTCCAACGGCTACATGCAGGAGGGCCTGGATGCCTTCAAGTCCGGCCAGGTCGCGCTGCAGATGAACTGGTTTGCCTTCTTCCCGGGCCTCTACAAGGACCCCAATGTCGGCGGCGACAAGATCGGTTTCTTCGTCAACCCCGCGCAGAAGGAGAAGGGCTCGCAGCTCGGCGGGCAGGGCATCTCGGTGGTGGCCTATTCGCCGAACCGCGCCGAGGCGTTGGCCTACATCAAGTGGTTCGCCTCGCTCGACACCCAGAAGAAGTGGTGGGCGCTCGGCGGCTACAGCTGCCACAAGGGCGTGCTCAACGATCCCAACTTCAAGAACACCGCGCCGTTCGCCGCCGACTTCCTGGTGGCGATGGACCAGGTGGTCGATTTCTGGGCCGAGCCGTCCTACGCCCAGCTCCTGCTCGCGATGCAGAAGCGCGTCCATGACTATGTCGTCGCCGACCAGGGCACCGCCAAGGGCGCGCTCGACGGGCTGATCGCCGACTGGACCAAGGTGTTCAAGGAGGACGGCAAGCTCTGATGGAAGCAGCATCTCGCGTGCAAGCGGGACGCGTCACGACGATCCCTCCGGCGAGCTTCGGCTTGCCGGGCGGACCAGCCAGTCTCACCGCCAGCCAGAAGCAGCCAGTGAAGCAGCCCCTCGCATGACCGACCAGACCGGACTGAGCAGCCTCGTCGACCGCGCCGCCCTGGTGACGCCGCCCGCCGTGGCGGGGCGCGTGCGTGGCCTCTCCGAGCGTGCCATCGCCTGGCTGTTCATCACGCCGACCATGCTGCTGCTGCTCGCGATCAACATCTTCCCGCTGATCTGGACCGTCCGGCTGTCGTTCACCAACTATCGCGCCAACCGGCCCAATGCGACGGTGCTCGATGTCGGGCTCGCCAACTACCAGTCGATCCTGACCGATCCGGACGTCTGGGCGGCGATGACGGTGACCGCGCGCTTCGTGTTCTGGACCATCCTGATCCAGACCGTGCTCGGTTTCACGCTGGCTTGGCTGATCGACAAGAAGTTCCGTGGCCACGGCCTGTGGACCACCTTGATTCTGCTGCCGATGATGCTGTCGCCGGCCGTGGTCGGCAATTTCTGGACGTTCCTGTACCAGCCGCAGATCGGGCTCTTCAACTACGTCATCGCTGCCGCGACCGGCGCGCCGGCATCGTCTTTCCAGATGCTGGCGCAAGTGCCGCTCACGCCGTGGGCCATCGTCATCGTCGACACCTGGATGTGGACGCCCTACGTGATGCTGATCTGCCTTGCCGGTCTGCGCTCGATTCCCGACTACATCTACGAAGCAGCCGAGGTCGACCGCGCCTCGCCGTGGCGGCAGTTCTGGTCGATCACCCTGCCGATGGCGCTGCCCTTCATCATGCTGGCGGTGCTGTTCCGCGGCATCGAGAACTTCAAGATGTTCGACATGGTCAACCTCCTGACCGGCGGCGGACCCGGCTCGACCACCGAGGTCGCCTCGATCACGCTCAAGCGGGAGGCCTTCGAGAAGTGGCGCACCGGCTATTCCTCGGCCTTCGCGATCATCCTGTTCGTCACCGTGTTCGGCCTCGCCAACATCTACGTCAAGGCGCTCAACCGGGTGAAAAGCCGATGACCGGTCTCGCAACCGCCCATTCCGTTGTCGATCCCTCGCCGCTGACCAAGCGGATCGCGGCGACCGTGGTGATCGCCTATGCGCTGATCACCCTGGTGCCGCTGCTGTGGATCTTCATGACCGGATTCAAGTCGCCGTCCGATGCGATCGCCTATCCGCCGAAGCTCGTCGCCGAGCCGAGCCTGGAGGGCTATTGCAACCTGTTCACGACCCGGACGCGGCAGACCCCGGAATACATGGCCAAGCTGCCGCCGGCCGCCAATCTGTGCGACCGCATCTCGCGCGGCCGCAACATGGTGGTCGCGGGTCCATCGAACTACATCCCGCGCTACGTGAACTCGCTGGTGATCGCATTCGGCTCGACCGCGCTGTCGGTCGTGCTCGGCACGCTCGCGGCCTATGCGTTCTCGCGCTTCAAGGTGCCGCTGAAGGATGATCTCCTGTTCTTCATCCTGTCGACCCGGATGATGCCGCCGATCGCGGTCGCGATCCCGATCTACCTGATGTATCGCGAGCTCGGCCTGTCCGACACGCGGCTCGGCATGATCCTGCTCTATACGTCCGTCAACATCTCGCTCGCGGTCTGGCTGCTCAAGGGATTCATGGACGAGATCCCGCGCGAATACGAGGAGGCGGCGATGGTCGACGGCTACACCCGCCTGCAGGCCTTCTTCAAGGTCGTGCTGCCGCAGGCCACCACCGGCATCGTCGCCACCGCGATCTTCTGCCTGATCTTCGCCTGGAACGAATATGCCTTCGCGGTGCTTCTGACCTCGGGCACGGCGCAGACCGCGCCGCCCTTCATTCCGATCATCATCGGCGAGGGCGGCCAGGACTGGCCGGCGGTCGCTGCCGGCACCACGCTGTTCCTGATCCCGATCGTCGTGTTCACGGTGCTGCTGAGGAAGCACCTGTTGCGCGGCATCACCTTCGGAGCGGTGCGCAAATGAGCCGGTCGATACGAAATAGGCCTGCCGATGTCGCGGCTACGCGCTGGCCACGGGCGCTGCGGCGCGGCCCGATGGAGACGTTGGCAACGATCCTGATTGCCGCCGGCGTGTTGATGCTGCTGCAGCCGTTCGCGTTGGTGCTCTACACCTATTCCTTCATCACCACGCTCGCCGGTGTTGTGATGTTCACCATCGTCTCCAAGTTTCCGGACTGACGCCATGGCCGAGATCCGGATCGAGAATCTGTTCAAGGAGTTCGGCGGCTTCGCCGCCGTGCGTGGCACCAGCTTCACGATCGCCGATGGTGAGTTCTTCTGCCTGCTCGGTCCGTCTGGCTGCGGCAAGACCACCACCTTGCGCATGATCGCAGGCCTGGAGCTGCCGACCTCGGGCACGATCAGGCTTGGCGGCGAGGACGTCACCTTCCGCCGTGCGCGTGAACGCGACATCGCCATGGTGTTCCAGCTGTTCGCGCTCTACCCGCATATGAACGTGCGCAGCAACATCGCCTTTCCCTTGGTCTCGATGGGCGTGCCCAAGGCGGAGATCCGGCGGCGGGTCGAGGAAGCCGCGCGCATCCTGCGCATCGACCATCTGATCGACCGTCCGGTCAGCGGGTTGTCGAGCGGCGATCGCCAGCGCGTCGCGCTCGGCCGCGCCATCGTCCGCGAGCCCAAGGCGTTCCTGATGGACGAGCCGCTCGGCGCGCTCGATGCGGAGTTCCGGCACATCATGTGCGGCGAGCTGCGCGCCTTGCACGACCGGCTCAAGGCCACCACCGTGTTCGTCACGCACGACCAGCTCGAGGCGATGTCGATGGCCGACAAGATCGCCGTGATGAATCGCGGCGTCGTGGAGCAGCTCGGAACGCCGCAGGAGATCTATGACCGTCCCGCCACCATGTTCGTTGCGGACTTTATCGGCTCGCCGGCGATGAACTTCATCCGCTTCGCGGGCCGACTTGGCGCCGGCACGAACTGCGTGCGCATCGACGGTGCCGAGATCGGCGTGCCCGAGCTGCGCGAGGATGCCGGGAGCGACGAGCTGGTTCTCGGCGTGCGGCCGGAGCAGGTGACGCTCAGCGCCGAAGGCGGGCTGCGCGGCGAGGTGTTTGGCACCGAATATCTCGGCACCACCCAGATCATCACCGTCACGACGGCGCACGGCACCGTCAAGGCACGCGCGCCCGCGGCGCTCCGCGTGGCGCGTGCGGAGCCGGTCGGGCTCAGCTTCCGCGCCGACCGGCTGTCGCTGTTCGACGCCGCCACGGGCCGTGCGGTCCGCACGGCGCTGTATGAACAGCCGGTGAGAGGAGGACGACATCATGGCTGAGACGCGGCTCAACGTCGTCAGCAAGTCGTTCGGCCCAAAGCCGGCGGTGCGGGATTTGTCGCTGACCATCCGTGATGGCGAGCTCGTGGTGCTGCTCGGGCCGACCGGTGCCGGCAAGACCACGACGCTGCGCCTGGTAGCGGGCCTCGAGCAGCCGGATCGCGGCAGCATCACCATCGGTGGCGTCGACCAGACCAAGGCGACGCCGGCCGCGCGCGACGTCACCTTCGTGTTCCAGCAATATTCGCTCTATCCGCATCTGTCGGTGTACGACAATCTGGCTTTTCCACTGCGCTCGCCGGTGCGCAAGATTGCGGAGGCCGAGATCAAGCGCATCGTCCGTGACGTCGCGGGGATGCTGCGGATCGAGGACAAGTTCGGCAATCGCGCCACTCAGCTCTCGGGCGGCCAGATGCAGCGCGTGGCGATCGGCCGTGCCCTGGTGCGCCGGCCTGCGATTGCATTGCTCGACGAGCCGCTGTCCTCGCTCGACGCCAAGCTGCGTTCGGAGCTGCGTATCGAGCTCAAGCGCATCCAGCAGGATCTCGGCGCCACCATGCTCTACGTCACCCACGACCAGATCGAGGCGATGACGCTCGCCAACCGCATCGGCGTGATCGACCAGGGCCGTCTGGTGCAGGTCGGCAGCCCGCGGGAGGTCTATGAGGATCCGGACAATACCTATGTGGCGACCCGGCTCGGCAGCCCCGGCATCAATCTTCTGCCGCGTCGGCTGTTCCCGGATCTCGCAATGCCGGGCGACGTCGCGACGATCGGCGCGCGCACCGAGCACATGACGGTCCGGCGCGCCGAGACCCGTGCAGACGCGCGGGTGAAATGGATCGAGCATCTCGGCGATCAGAATCATCTGCATATCACGCTGCAGGACCAGACCATCGTCAGCCTGGTGGAGCCCGATACGGAATTGAAAGTCGGCGACTCCGTCGCTATCGAGTTCACCCGGCCGCTGCTGTTCGACCGGGCGGGCCAGCGGGTGAGATAGACAATGGACCAGGCGTTCAAGCGTAAGCTGATCGTGGCGATGGCGGATGCCATGATCGCCCATGCCGAGGAGCTGACCGCGCTGGATTCGGCGATCGGCGACGGCGATCACGGCCTCAATATGAAGCGTGGCTTCGAGGCCGTGCTCGCCGATGCGGACAACATTTCCGCCAAGCCCCTTCCGGAGGCCCTGAAGGCGGTCGGCATGGCGCTGGTGATGAAGGTCGGCGGCGCGTCCGGTCCGCTCTACGGCACGCTGGCGATGGGACTTGGCAAGGCGCTGCCATCAGAGCCCTCTGCCGCCGACGCGGCGGCGGCGCTCGGTCGCGCCATCGCGGACGTCAAGGCACGGGGCAAGTCGGAAGCAGGTCAGAAGACCATGCTCGACGTCTTGATCCCCGTGCAGGCGGCTTTTGCGGCCGGTGGCGACGATCTCGGTTCCCGGCTGCCCGCGATCGCCGCTGAAGCTGCCGATGCGACGGTGCCGATGCTGGCGATCCGCGGCCGCGCCTCGTTTCTCGGCGAGCGTTCGATCGGGCACATGGATCCCGGCGCGCGCTCGTCCAGCCTGCTGGTGCAGGCGATCTGCAGCGTCTTCAATGAGGCCCGAGCATGAATGAGCAGAAGAATGTCGGCATCGTCATCGTGTCGCATTCCGCCAAGGTGGCGGAGGGCGCGGCCGACATGGTCCGGCAGATGGTCGGCGACAGCGTGCCGCTCGCAGCGGTCGGCGGCAATGCCGATGGCGGGCTCGGCACCGATGTCGGCGCCATCATGGGCGCGATCGACAGGGCGTGGTCGGAGTCGGGCGTTGCGATCCTGGTCGATCTTGGCGGCGCCGAGACCAACAGCGAGATGGCGGTGGAGATGATGCCGGAGGAGCGGCGCGAGCGCATCGTGATCTGCAATGCGCCGCTGGTCGAAGGCGCCGTGATGGCGGCGACGGAGGCCTCCGGCGGCTCGCCGCTCGATGCGGTGCGCGCGACCGCCGAAGAGCTGATGGGCGGATGAGCAGGAACGACGATGGCTGACGGTGGAGAGATCGGCATGCAGGAAGCGAAGGCGCATGCGCTGCTGACCAACGAGGTCGGGCTGCATGCGCGGCCCTCGGTCAAACTGACCCAGCTCGCGAAGCGCTTTGCGTCGAGCATCGAGGTCGCGATCGCCGCCGACGGGCCCTGGACCGATGCCAAGAGCCCGGTGAAGATCATGCGCGTCAAGGCGGCCAAGGGTGAGACGCTGTTCCTTCGCGCCAACGGAACCGATGCCGAGGCGGCCATCGCGGCGCTCGTTGATCTGGTCGACCGCAAGTTCGACGAGGAGTGATGATGGAGCGGCGCGTTTTCGGGCGTGGGGCATCGGACGGGTTGGCCATTGGGCCGGCCGCGATCCTGCGTGCGCTGGAGGGTGCGAGCCGGAGGAAAGGGGCGATCGCCGAGGAGCATGCAGCGCTCGCCACAGCGGTCGCGCATGCACGCGAGGCCGTGGCCGAGCTGATCGGCAGGCTCGAGGGAGACGCGGCCGAGCTAATCGGCTTTCAGCTCGCGCTGCTCGAAGACGATGCGCTGACGGAGGCGGCTTACGTTCAGATCGAGGGCGGTGTCGCTGCGGATGAGGCCTGGCGCGCGGCGATGGCGGAGGAGATCGCGGGCTACGAGTCCGCTGACGACGAGTATTTTCGTGCTCGCGCCAGCGACCTCGGCGACATCCGGGACCGCGTGCTGCGGCACTTGTTTGGCCTGCCGCAGAACGGCGAAGTGCCGAAAGGAGCGATCGTCGTCGCGCATGATCTGGCGCCATCGGCGTTTCTCGCCATCGACTGGACCGGGGGCGGCGGCGTCGCGCTCGGCGATGGCAGCCCGACCAGTCACGTCGCGATGCTGGCGCGCGGCCGCGGCGTGCCGATGGTGGTCGGGCTCGGCGGCGATTGGGAGACGCTGGCAGGGGATCTGCTGGTCGATGGCGGTCGCGGTGTCGTCATCGTCGATCCCGGCGCGCACATTGTCGCCGCCGCGCGGGCGGAGGACGAGACGGTCTCGCGCCGCAGGGCGGAGGCAAGGGCGCGGCAGCACGAACCGGCACTGACGCGCGACGGCACCCGCGTCTCCGTCCTCGTCAACATCTCCGGCCCCGCCGACATGACGCTGCTTCCGGCGGCAGCCTGCGACGGCATCGGTCTGGCACGCACCGAGTTTCTCACCGGCAACCTGCTTCACGACGAGGAGGCGCAATATCACGCCTATGCCGAGCTCGTGCGCTGGGCCGAAGGCCGGCCGGTCACGATCCGCACGCTCGATGCCGGCGGCGACAAGCCGATTCCGGGCTACACGATCGATGGCGAAAGCAACCCGTTTCTTGGTCTGCGTGGCCTCCGCCTGTCCTTGCGTCGTCCCGAGATCTTCCGCGTCCAATTGCGCGCGCTGGCCCGCGCCGCTGCGCTCGGACCGCTCAAGGTGATGTTGCCGATGGTGACCAATGCAGCGGAACTGGACGTGGCCCGTGACCATCTCCGCGCCGTGCTCGCCGAATTGGCCGGCGGCAACGTTGCGTTCGCCGCGCCGGCCTTCGGAATGATGGTCGAGGTCCCGGCCGCTGCGCTGGCAGCGCACGACTTCGCTGCGGACTTCTTCTCGATCGGCACCAATGACCTGACCCAATATGCGACCGCTGCCTCGCGCGACGGCGCCGAGGTCGCCGACTATGCCGACGTGCTGCATCCCGGGGTGCTGGCGATGATCGCCCATGTCGCGCGCGCTGGTCGCGCACGGGGCGTGGACGTCTCGATCTGCGGCGACGCCGCCGGTGATGTCAGAGCGATTCCCGCCTTGCTCGAGGTCGGTATCCGCGCGCTGTCGGTATCGCCTGGCCTGCTGCCGCTGGTGAAGGCCGCGATCCGCGAACTCGATCTCGCCAAGTCAGTAGAGGGCGCATGAGCGAGCCGGATGCATCGGGGGCCGCAAGCCCGCTTGCCGAGTACAAGGCGATCCTGCGCGCGGTCATCGACAGCCGTCCCTCCGGCACGCGGCAGCGGCTGGCGGAGGCAATCGGCAAGAACCGCAGCTTCATCTCGCAGATCGTCAATCCGGCCTATGCGACGCCGATCCCGCTGCAGCATCTCGAGACCATCTTCCACATCTGTCACTTCTCGCCGCATGAGCAGCAGGCGTTTCTGACCGCCTACCGCGCCGCGCATCCGGGCCGGCTGGACGAGGCCGAGGCGCAGCGGCCGATGCGGCGTCTGGTGGTCGAGCTGCCGGACTTTGGCGACCCCGCGCTCAACGCCCATGCCGACCGCATCATCACCGGCGTCGCGCGCGGCATCACCGCGCTGATCTCAGCCAACGAAAACCAGGACGAATCCGAGCCGGGAGGGAAGCCATGAAGAAGCTGATCAACGCCGTCGACGACGTGCTGACCGAGAGCCTGCAGGGATTTGCCGCGGTGCATGGCGACATCGTCACGCTTGGTGAGGAAAACAAGTTCGTACGCCGCAAGAGCCTCAAGCCGGGCAAGGTTGCATTGATCTCCGGCGGCGGCTCCGGCCACGAGCCGCTGCATGCCGGCTTCGTCGGGCCGGGCATGCTCGATGCCGCCTGTCCAGGCCAGGTCTTCACCTCGCCGACACCGGACCAGATGCTCGCGGCCGCGCAGGCCGTGGACACCGGCGCGGGCGCGCTGTTCATCGTCAAGAACTACGAAGGCGACGTGATGAATTTCGCGATGGCCGCGGAGATGATGGAGGGCAAGGTCGCGACCGTGATCACCGACGACGACGTCGCGGTCGAGACCTCGACCTATTCGACCGGCCGCCGCGGCGTTGCCGGTACGCTGGTCGTGGAGAAGATGCTCGGCGCCGCGGCCGAGCAGGGCCGCCATCTCGACGCGCTGAAGGCGCTCGGTGACGACGTCAACAGGCGCACCCGATCGATGGGCGTGGCGCTGACGTCCTGCACGGTGCCGGCCGCCGGCAGGCCGACCTTCACGCTCGGCGAGGACGAGATGGAGATGGGCGTCGGCATCCATGGCGAGCCCGGCCGCCGCCGGGTCAAGCTGGCCTCCGCGGACGCCATCGCCGAGGAGATGATGGGCGCGATCCTAACCGATCTCGCAGCGAAGCCGGGAACGCCGTGCCTGCTGCTGGTCAACGGCTTCGGGGCCACGCCGGCGATGGAGTTGTACGTGATGGCCCATGCGGCGCGGCGCATCCTGGAAGGGCGCGGGCTCGCCATCGCGCGCGGGCTGGTCGGTTCCTACGTCACGTCGCTCGACATGGCCGGCTGCTCGCTCACCGTGACCGCGCTCGATGATGCGTCGCTGGCGCTGTGGGACGCGCCGGTGCACACCGCGGCGCTGCGCTGGGGCTGCTGACGCGATGCGTGCTCAGCGGATCTCGTTCGAGTAGTAGTGCTGCGCCGTCGTGGCGCGGTGCTGACTGAGGATCGCCAGCGCGCCGGTCTGGTCGTAGGCTTCCTCGTCGATCACGAGCACGGCGCTCGGAGAGGGTAGGCCGAGCAGCTTGCGGTCCTCCTTGGTGGCGACCTCGGCCGTCACCTTCTCGCGCACCGCGGCGATCCGGATGCCATAGGCCTCGAGCAGATGGCGGTAGATCAGGGCAGGGACCTTCTTCGGCTCGCGCGCAAATCCCGGCACGCGGCTCCCGACCATCGAGATCCGCGAATGCAGCACCGGTGCGCCGGCGACGCGGCGGATGCGATGAAGATGCAGCAGCGGCTCGCCATTGGCCACCGCGAACAGCGCCGCATCGCCCCCTTCGGCGGCGCCCGTCGTCACCGACAGCACCTCGGCCTCCGAGTGCAGCAGGCTGCCGTCCGCGCCGAGCAGGCGGAAGTACTGGAAGAAGAAGCTGAGCCCATGCTGCGACGCGCGGCCCGTCACCACCGTGCCGGTCTTGCGCCGGCGCATCAGCATGCCGCCCGCGGTGAGATCGGCCAGCGCGCGGCGGATGGTGCCGACGGCGACGCCATATTGATCAGCGAGCGCGACCTCGCCGGGCAGCACCGTGCCGGGCGGCATGTCGCCGATCAGGATCGCCTCGGCGATCTGCCGCTTGACATGCTCATAGAGCGGCACCGGCAGCGCGCCCGGACCGGCGCCGACCCCGTCTGCCGCTTTGCTGGCCACAGCTGCCTTCTTCATGGAATTGACAAATGCCGCGTCGTGAATTCTATTTCTATATAGAATATAGGATTAGGCCGACCGCAAATGATTTCTGAGGGCATTCCAGCGGACCGGGGCGCGTGCAGTCTGGCCAGCGCTTTCGCCGCGATCGACGCCATGGCCGAGACGGCGGTCGAGGACCTGCGGAGGATGGTGGCGGTCGACACCAGCTTTCCGCCGGGGGCCGGCTACGATGCCTTCGCCGATGTGATGGAGCAGCTTGTCGTCCCGCTGGCGCTGGATTGCGAGCGGGTGATCGTTCCAGAGGAGCTGTGGCGCGCGCCGGGTGCGCACGGATTGCGCACCAACCTGATCGCACGGCGAGGCTCCAGCAAACCGGTGCTCGGGCTCTATTTCCACGTCGATACGGTGCCGCCTGCGCCGGGCTGGGCCACCGATCCGCTGCAACTGGGCCGTGACGGTGATCGTCTGATCGGACTCGGCGCAGCCGACATGAAGGGATCGATCGCGGCGGCGCTGCTCGCGCTCCGCGGCGCGCAGCAGACCGGATTGCCGCTGGCCTATGATCCGATGTTGTTGCTGTGCACCGACGAGGAGGCAGGGCTTTATCCCGGCGTGCGTTACCTTGCCGAGCAGGGCCGTCTCGAAGGTCACATCCTCAACTTCAACGGCAGCGCGATGCCGCGGATCTGGGCCGGCTGCTTCGGCCTGTTCACGCTCACGGTGCGGGTTCACGGCAAGCCGGCGCATGCCGGCGAGCAGCGCCGCGCCGGCGCCAACGCGATCGAGGCGGCGCTGCCGATCCTCAATGCGCTCGCGGCCCTCAAACCGGTCATCGCGCAGCGGACGTCGGCATTGCCGCCACCGCCGCAGGCAGCCGGACCTCTCGCGGGGAGCCTGGACATCTCGGCCATTCATGGTGGCCAATGCGGTGGACAGATCCCTTCGCTGCTCGAGATTCTCGTATGCCGCCGCTATGCGCCCGAGGAGGACTTCGCCACCGCACGCCGCGAGATCGAGGCGGCGATCCGGCGGGCCGCCGATGTCCTCGACGTCGAGATCATCCTCACCGGCCATCTGATGCCGACATCCGATCCCGGCGGGCCGCATTGGCCGCGCTGGCAGCAGGCGCTGTCGGCCGGCTTCGGCTACGCGGCGGAAGACTTCGCGCGCTGGGGGGCGTCCGGTTGCTCCGATTTCGGCTGGGTGCAGCAGGCCACGGGCGTGCAGGAGGTGCTGCTCACGGGCCTGGGAAAGCCCGATAGCCGCATTCATGCGCCGGGCGAATCCACGACGCTCGCCGACATCGTCGCATTGGCAAAGTCGGTGCTCGCCTATCTTGCAGCCGAGTTCCGTCCCGAGCTCTCTCCCGAAGCCATCACGCCTGAAAAGGACTTCGCCTGATGCCGTCCGTGACCCGTCGCCATTTTCTTGCCGGCTCCGCGCTCGTGCTTGGTGCTCTGCCGCAAGTCTCTCTCTCCGCCGAGGCGCCGAAGCGCGGCGGCGTGTTGCGGATCTCGGTCGATCAGGGCGCGGCGGTCATTCATCCGCTGCTCGCGCGTGTCAATCCGGAATACCTCATCACCGAGCTGCTCTATTCCAACCTGACCCGGTTGAAGCCGGACATGTCGGTCGAGCCGGACCTCGCCTTGTCCTGGCAGGCCGGCGCGGGGCTCACCGAGTGGACGTTCAAGCTGCGGCCCAATCTCAGCTTCCACGACGGCTCGCCGCTGACGGCGGAGGATGTCGTTTCGACCTTCAAGGCAATCCTCGATCCGAAGACCGCGTCACCGGCGCGCACCAATGTCGGCCCGATCAAGGACGTCGTCGCCGTCGATCCGTCGACCGTGCGGTTCACGTTGTCGGTGGCCTTCGCCGATTTTCCGGTCGCGCTCGCCTACAACAATGCGCGCATCGTGCCTGCGAAGGTCGTTGCCGCTGATCTTGCCAGCCTTGCCACCAAGCCGAATGGGTCGGGGCCGTTCAAGCTCGTGTCCTACGAGCCGGACCGCAAGATCGTCGTCGAGCGCAACCCGGCCTATTACGATCCCGCGCGGCCTTTACTCGATCGCGTCGAGATCCTCGTCTATCCCGACCGCACGGCCGAGGCATCGGCTCTGATTTCGGGCGACATCGATCTCATGTTGTCGACCACGCCCGGCGAATATGACCGGCTCGGCAAGGCCAGTGGCATCAAGGCGGTGCGGATCCCCTCGGGGCAGTTTCTGAACGTCAACATGGGCTGCGATCAGAAGCCGTTCAACGACGTTCGCGTGCGCCAGGCGCTGGCGCTGACCATCGATCGCGAGGCCATGGCCGGCTTCGTGGCCGGCGGCTATGGCACGCCCGGCAACGATACGCCGCTGAGCCCCGCCTACCGCTTCTATCAGGACAGCAAACTGAAGAAGCCCGATATCGCCAAGGCCAAGCAACTGCTCGCCGATGCCGGCTATCCCTCCGGGATCGACCTGACGATGGTGGCGTCCGACAAGCCGGACACGCGCACGCAGCTCGGTGTTGCGATCCGTGAGATGGCGGCGCCCGCGGGCTTCCGTATCAACGTTCAGACGATGCCGCACGCAACTTATCTCGACCAGGTCTGGAAGAAGGGCAATTTCTACGTCGGCTTCTACAACATGCAGTCGACCGCCGACGCGATCTTCAAGCTGCTCTACACTTCGGATGCGGCCTGGAATGAGACGCGCTGGAACAATGCGCGCTTCGACGAGATCGTCAACGCGGCGCGCAGCGAGACCGACGATGCCAATCGCGCCGCGCTCTATGCGCGGGCCCAGACGATGATGAGCGAGGAGGTGCCGTCGGTGATTCCGGTCTTCTTCGACATCCTGGCGGCGCAGCGCGCCTATGTGGAAGGATACCAGCTGCATCCGCGCGGGTCGGTGTTCCGGCTCGATCTCGTCTCGCTCGGCGCAGGCGCGCCCAAGCGCAGCTGAGGCGGGATCCGAGCGGTGTCATTCGCCTGGCTGCTGCGGCGGCTGCTCCTGATGGCCTACACGGTCGTCATCGTCAGCGTGCTGGTGTTCGCCATCACGCAGGCGCTGCCGGCTGATGCCGCGCAGACGCTGCTTGGCGAGAACGCCTCGCCGGAGGCGCTGGCCGCCGTTCGCGGCCGGCTCGGGCTCGACGACCCGGTCTGGCTGCAATTCGCGCATTGGGTCGCGCACGCGGCCATCGGCAATTTCGGCGTCTCCATGCGCACCGGCCTGCCGGTCGCGCCGGAGATGCTGACGGCGCTGTCTCGCTCGCTGCTGCTGGCAGCCGGCGCACTCGTCGTCACCCTTCTGATCGCGGTCCCGCTCGGAATCTTCGCGGCGCTCCGCAGGGGGCGGCCGGCGGATACGGCCGCCAGCGTGGTCGCCTATCTCGGGGTCTCCCTGCCGGAGTTCGTCACCGCAACCGTGCTCGCGCTGCTGCTGACCGACATCCTGCCATGGCTGCCGGCGACCGGCTACGTGTCGCCGCTGGAGGATACCGGGCTGGCGCTCCGCCACCTGATCCTTCCGGTCCTGACGGTGTCGGTCATTCTCGTCGCGCATGTGATGCGCATGATGCGGTCGGAGACGCTGGACGTGCTGCAGTCCGACTACGTCCGCGCGGCGCGGCTGAAAGGCCTGCCCGAGCGGACGGTGCTGGTGCGGCACGTGATGCGCAACGCGCTGCTGCCGGTCATCACCATCGTCGCGCTCGACGTCGGCTATCTCCTAGGCGGCATCATCGTCATCGAGGAGATCTTCGCCATTCCCGGCATCGGCCGCGCATTGATGATCGCCATCACCACCCGCGATCTGCCGTCGATCCAGGCCGGCGCGATGATCATGGCGGTCACCTATGCCATCACCAACACGCTGGCGGACGTCGTCTACGCGCTGCTCGACAGGCGGATCAGCTATGATTGAGCTGCTCGGCCGCATGATCCGCAAGCCGCAGGGCGCGATCAGCGTGACGCTGCTCGTTGCGCTCGCGATCGTCTGCATCCTCGGCCCGTGGCTCGCGCCCTATGGGGCGGAGAAGATGGATTTTCTCGGCCGCTTCCGCGCCCCCGGATGGCAGAACTGGCTGGGGGCCGACCAGTTCGGCCGCGACGTGCTGAGCCGCCTGTTGTCCGGAGCGCGCGCCACCGTTCCGATGGCGCTGGCGGCGACGCTCGCCGGCAGCGCGATGGGCGCCGTGATCGGCGTCGCATCGGCCTATCTCGGCGGCAAGGCCGACGAATTCATCATGCGCACCAACGATGCGGTGATGGCCATTCCGGGTCTTCTGATGGCGCTGCTGCTGGTCAGCACGCTGGGCAATGGGGCTATCAACGCGGTGATCGCGATTGCCTTTGCGTTTGCGCCGGGCATGGCGCGGGTCACGCGCTCCGTGGCGCTTGCGGTACGCAATCAGGACTACGTCAAGGCTGCCATCGCGCGCGGCGAGGCGGCCTCGCAGATCATCTTCCGCGAGATGCTTCCGAACGTGATGGGCCCGATCATCATCGAGGCCACCATCCGCGTGTCATTCGCGGTGATGCTGTTCGCGACGCTCAGCTTCCTTGGCCTGGGTGCGCAGCCGCCGGCGTCGGAATGGGGGCTCATGGTCGCCGATGCGCGCCAATACATGCACCGGGCGCCATGGCTCCTGATCGCGCCCTCGGCCGCGATCGCGCTGTCGGCGATCGCCTTCAATCTCGTCGGCGATGCCCTGCGCGACGCGCTGAATCCGCGGGACGATCGATGAAGCCGGCGCTCGCCATCACCAATTACGGGCTGGACTATGTCACCTCGGCGGGCGCCGTCGAGGTGCTGCGCGACGTGTCACTCGAGATCGCGCCCGGCGAGGTGCTCGGCCTCGTCGGCGAATCCGGCTCCGGCAAGAGCTCGCTGGCCTGGGCGTTGATGCGGCATCTGCCGGCCAATGCCCTGGAAGTCTCGGGTTCGCTGCGTCTGGGCGACCTCGACCTGCGGTCCCTCAGCCCGAAGCGACTGACCGCGGTCCGTGGCCGCCGCATCGGCATGGTGTTCCAAGACCCGTCGACAGCGCTCAATCCGACCTTGACCATCGGCCGTCAGATCACCGAGGCGCTGATGCGTCATCGCGATTTGAATGCGCGGGCCGCCAGGGATCTCGCGATCGATCTGCTCGGCCATGTCGAGCTCCGCAATCCCGCGGCGGTGCTGCGGCGCTATCCGCACGAGATCTCGGGCGGAGAGAAGCAGCGTGTGATCATCGCGACGGCCTTCGGCTGCCGGCCCGATGTCATCCTGTTCGATGAGCCCACGACGGCGCTCGACGTCATCACCGGCGCCCGCATCATCGAGCTGTTTGCGCGGTTGCGGGCGGAGACCGGTGTCGCTGCGCTCTACATCTCGCACGATCTCGCGATGATGACCCGCGTCGCCGATCGCGTCGCAGTCATCCAACACGGCCGCATCGTCGAGCAGGCGCCCGCGTCCGATATCTTCCGCACGCCGCGGCACGACTACACCAAGGCGCTCATCGCCGCGGTGCCGCGTCCGGAACGGCGGCTCGTGAACGATCAGCCGGGCGCGGCCCTGGTGCTCGACGCACGCGGCATTGAGGTTCACTACGGCCGAGGCGGGCTGTTCCGTGCGGCGCCGCCGCCGGCGACCAAGGCCGTCGACGTCCGCGTCCGCGCCGGCGAAATCGTCGGCCTCGTCGGTGAATCCGGTTCGGGAAAGTCGTCAGTCGCTCGCGCCCTCACCGGGCTCGCCCGCTTCGACGGCACGATCAGCTTCGACGGCCGGACGCTGCGCGGGGCTGGCGACATGAACCGGGCCTATCGTCGCGATGTTCAGATCGTGTTCCAGCACCCGGATTCCTCGCTCAATCCGCGCCATCGGATCGGTGAGATCCTGTCGCGTCCCCTGAAACTCTATGGCGGCGACGTCGCCGCCGTGCCGCGGCTCCTGGAGCAGGTGCGACTACCGGCCTCCTATGCGATGCGCTGGCCGCACCAGCTCTCCGGTGGCGAGAAGCAGCGCGTCGCGATCGCGCGCGCGTTTGCGGCACGGCCGCGGCTCGTGATCTGCGACGAGATCACGGCGCCGCTCGACGTCTCCGTCCAGGCCCGGATCATCGAGCTGCTGCTGGCGTTGCGCGCCGAGACCGGCGCGGCCTATCTGTTCATTACCCACGACCTCAATCTGATCCGGCAGATCGCGCACCGCATCGTCGTGATGCGTCATGGCCAGCTCGTCGACAGCCGCGCCGTTGATGCCTTCGGCGCCGAAGACGTTCACCCTTACACCCGCGAGCTGATGGCGGCCTCGCCAGCGCCGGTTGGCTGACCGCAAGGATTGACCCGATGGACCGCAACGACCTGCTCGCCCGCATCGACATTCCAGCCTCGCTCGCGCTGCTGTCGCGCATGGTACAGCACAAGAGCTATTCGAAGACCGAGGGCGAGAAGCAGCTCGCGGCCTTCATGGCCGAACAGATGAGCGCGATCGGCCTGGATGCCGGCCTCGCTCCGTTCGGGGCCGAGGGCCGGGTCAACGCGGTCGGCCGCTGGCACGGCACCGGCGGCGGCAAGAGCCTGCTCTTCAACGGCCATGTCGATACAAATCCGGTGACCGAGGGCTGGACCGTCGATCCCTGGGCGGGGAAGGTCGACGACGACTTCATCTACGGCATCGGCGTGTCAAATATGAAGGCCGGCGATGCCGCCTATTTCTGCGCGGTCAAGACGCTGATCGAGGCCGGCGTGAAGCTGCGGGGCGATGTCATCCTGACCTATGTGGTCGGCGAGCTGCAGGGTGGAGTCGGCACCTATTCGCTGCTGGAGCAGGGGCTGCGCGCCGACTATTTCATCAATTCGGAGCCGACCGACCTCAAGGCGATGACGATGCATGCCGCGGCCTTCATGTTCATCATCGAGCTCGTCGGCAACACGCGGCATCTGTCGAAGCGCGAGGAGGCGGTGGACGCGATCACCGCCGCCTGCGATCTCATTCCGCGTCTCAACGCGATGCGGTTCTCCGGCGCGCGTTCGCCGGCACATGAGGCCATCAACCGCGTCCATGTCGGCGTCGTGCACGGCGCGCTCGGTCGTGAGTTGCACGAATGGCGCACGCCGCAGGTCGCGGATTTCGTCCGCATCAAGGGCTCCGGCCGTTACGCTCCAGGGCAGACCGAGCAGGGCGCGCTCGCGGACATGCGGCGCGAGCTCGATGCGCTGGAGGGGCGTTTTCCCGGCCTGAAGGCCCATCTGATGTCGGAGGACCGCGCCGGCGTGCCGACCATGCCGCCGTTCGAGGTCGCGCCGGACAGCCCGATCGTCCGTGCCGTCAACAATGCCTATCGCGTCGTGCGTGGCGCCTCCCAGCCGACCGGCCCGGTGGCGCCGAGCTGCTTCTACGGCACCGATGCCGGCCATCTCTATACGTATGGCGGCATGGAGGGCATCGTCTGCGGGCCGGGCGGCCGCTACAACACGATGCCGGACGAGCGCGTCGACATTCCCGACTATCTCGACATGATCCGCATCTACATGCTGGCCATTCTCGATATCTGCGACTGAACCTGCGCTCAGGCGGCGGCTGCCTGTTGCTGGAATTGCTCGAACGCCGCAATCGCATCGGCGGCATACATCAACGACGGTCCGCCGCCCATGTAGATCGCCATGCCGAGCGTCTCCTCGACCTCCTGCCGGCTTGCACCGAGACGGACGAGCGCCTCCGCGTGGAAGCCGATGCAGCCGTCGCACCGGACGGCGACCCCGATCGCCAGCGCGATCAGCTCCTTGGTCTTCTTGTCGAGCGCGCCATCAGCGGCGGCGGCCCTCGCCAATGCAGAGAAGCCCTGCATCACGTCCGGAATGTCCTTGCGCAGCGTCTTCAGGTTACCCGAGATGTCCTTGCAGATCTCGCTGTACAGTTTGGTCATGATAGCTCCTACGACATCTTCGTGGTGGGTTTGCCGGGCTCGCGCAGCGCGATGTAGATCGCGGGGATCACGAGCACGGTGAGCAGGGTGGAGGAGGCCAGACCGAACAGCAGCGAGATCGCCAGACCCTGGAAGATCGGATCGAGCAGGATCGTCGCAGCACCGATCATCGCCGCCAGCGCCGTCAGCAGGATCGGCTTGAAGCGCACGGCGCCGGCCTCCAACACGACGTCGCGCAGGGTCTTGCCCTCGCCGCCGCTGTGGCGGATGAAGTCGACCAGCAGGATCGAGTTGCGGACGATGATGCCGGCCAGCGCAATGAAGCCGATCATCGACGTCGCGGTGAACGGCGCGCCCAGCAACCAGTGGCCGAGCAGGATGCCGATCAGTGTCAGCGGGATCGGCGTCAGGATCACCAGCGGGAGCCGGAAGCTCTTGAACTGCGCCACGACCAGAACGTAGATGCCGAGGATGGCCGCGCCGAATGCGGCGCCCATGTCGCGGAAGGTCACGTAGGTGATCTCCCATTCGCCATCCCACAGCAGCGTCGGACGGGACTCGTCCGCCGGCTGGCCGTGGAAGCCGATCACCGGCTTCGGCAGCTTGCCCCAGTCATGGGCGTCGATCCGGTCGGCGACCGCGAGCATTCCGTAGAGCGGCGCCTCGAAGCGGCCGGCGAGTTCTGCCATCACCATGTCGGCAAAGCGGCCGTCGCGGCGGAAGATCATCGGCGACCCCTCTTCCATGGTGGCCTTCACCACCTGGCCGAGTTCGACGACAGTCTTGCTGCCGGGCAACGTGTTGGCGGGCACCGGCGTCGATGCCAGGGCCTGACTCCAGCTCTTGTCGTGCTTCGGCAGACGCACGGCGATCTCGATCGGATTGCGGTCTTCGCCGCGATGCGAGTAGCCGACCGAGACGCCGCCGAACAGCGTCTGGATCGTGTCGTAGACGTCTCGCTGCTCGACACCGAAGAACTCGAGACTGTCCTGGTCGATCGACAGCCGCAGCCGCGGCCGGCGCTGGCCGATGGAATCGTCGATATCGACGATGAAGGGAACGTCGGCGAAGACCTTCTTGAGTTCGGTGGTGACGGCGCGCCGGGTCGCCGCGTCCGGACCGTAGATCTCGGCGAGCAGGGTCGCGAGCACCGGCGGCCCGGGCGGCACTTCGACCACCTTGATGCTGGTGCCGGCAGGCACAGGGATGCTCTTCAGCCGCTGCCGCAACTCGAGCGCGATGTCGTGGCTCGCGCGCTTGCGGTCGCCGCGCGCGGCGAGATTGACCTGTAGCTCGCCGAGCTCGGGCCGCTCCCGCAGATAGTAGTGCCTCACGAGACCGTTGAAGTTGAACGGCGCTGCCGTGCCGGCATAGCTCTGCACGGTCGTGATCTCCGGCAGCCCATGCGCGATGTCGGCGGCCGCGAACAGCGTGCGCTCGGTATCCTCCAGGCTCGCGCCTTCGGGCAGATCGACCATCACCGCGATCTCCGACTTGTTGTCGAACGGCAGCAGCTTGACGGTGACGGACTTGGTCGCGAACAGGGTCATCGACAGCAGGGTGGCGATGCCGACGCCGAGCAGGAAGATCCAGGCGGAGCGCTTGCTGGCGACGATCGGGCGCGCGACGCTGCGATAGATGCGTCCGAGACGGCCTTCGCCATGCGCGTCATGAGAGTCCGCAGAGGCGCTGGTCGACCTCGGCGCCAGCCGCAGCATCAGCCACGGCGCCACCACCATGGCGACGAAGAACGAGAACAGCATCGCCGCCGAGGCGTTGGCCGGGATCGGCGCCATGTAGGGACCCATCAGTCCCGACACGAACAGCATCGGCAGCAGGGCGGCGACCACGGTCAGGGTCGCGACAACGGTCGGATTGCCGACTTCGGCGACGGCCTCGATGGTGGCCTGCAGGCGCGGCCGGCCGTCATGCATGCCCCAATGGCGGGCGATGTTCTCGACCACGACGATGGCGTCGTCGACCAGGATGCCGATCGAGAAGATCAGCGCAAACAGGCTGACCCGGTTGATCGTGTAGCCCATCAGATTGGCGGCGAACATCGTCAGCAGGATCGTGGTCGGAATCACCACGAAAGTGACGAGGGCCTCGCGCCAGCCGATGGCGACCGCAATCAGCACGACGATCGAGATCGTGGCGAGGCCAAGATGGAACAGCAGCTCGTTGGCCTTCTCATTGGCGGTCTCGCCGTAGTCGCGCGTCACCGTGACGGCGACGTCGCTCGGAATGAGACTGGCCTTCAGCCCTTCGAGGCGCTGCGCGATGTCGTGCGACACCACCACGGCATTGGCGCCGGCGCGCTTGGCGAGCGCAAGACTTACCGCCGGCACCCGGTGCCAGTCGCCCTTGTCGTTGCGGGCGTCGTCCCAGACGCGGTGCTCGGCGAGATTGGGGCCGATGACCACGGTGGCGACGTCGCGCACATAGACGGGACGACCGTCGCGCGTCGAGATCAGCAGCAGGCCGATATCCGGGATGCCCGTGAGCGTCTGGCCCGCGGCGACATTGCGCACGATGCCGCCGTCGCGAACGTCTCCGGCCAGGAACGAGCGGTTCGCGTCCTTCACCTTGGCGACGAGCTGCTGCAGGGTCACGCCGAACAGCGACAGCTTTTCCGGATCGGGCTCGACCCGGATCTGCTGGGCGCCGCCGCCGGAGATATAGGTCAGGCCGATATTGTCGACCTTGGTCAGCTCCGCCCGCAGCTTGTCGGCGAGCTCGTAGAGGTCCTTGTCGGACCAGCGCCCGGCGGCCTCCGGCTTCGGCGACAGCGTCAGCACGGTGACGGCGACGTCGTTGATGCCGCGGCCGACGATCAGCGGCTCGGGAATGCCGACGGGGATGCGGTCGAGGTTGGCGCGCAGCTTCTCGTGGACGCGCAGGATCGCGTCCTCGAACTTGGTCCCCACCAGGAACCGCGCGGTGACCATGACACGGTCGTCCTCGGTCTGGCTGTAGACGTGTTCGACGCCGTCGATCGCCTTGACGATGGTCTCCAGCGGCTTGGTCACGAGCTCGACGCCGTCGGGCGCACGCAGGCCGTCGGCGTTGACACGGATGTCGACCATCGGCACGCTGATCTGCGGCTCTTCCTCGCGCGGAATCACGACGACGGCGATGAGGCCGACCACGAGCGCCGCGAGCAGAAACAGCGGCGTCAGCGGCGAGGCGATGGTCGCCTGGGTAAGCTTGCCTGAGAGTCCGAGTTTCACGGCTGCACCAACTGGTCGCCGGCGCGCAGGCCGGACAGGATTTCAAGTCCATCGGGGAGATCGGCGCTCGGCAGAGCGCGTCCGCGCTGCACCGGAACGCTCACCTTCTGCGTCCCTTGCTGCAGCTGGACATAGTCGATGCCGAACCGGGTCGTGACGTAGCGGGACGGAATCACGAAGGCGTCGCGCTGGCCGCCGGAGATCCAGACCCGCAGCCGGTCGCCGACGAAATACTGGCCGAGACCCGAGACGATCGCGTCCGCCACGACCCGGCCTTCCTCGATCTGCGGATAGACGAGGTCGATCACGCCCCATTTGTCGGAGCTGTCGCCGAACTCGGCGCCGTCGACCCGGACCTTGTCGCCGGCCTTGAGAAAGAGAGCGTGGCGCTCGGGCACGCGCAGTCGCAGCTTGAAGTTCTGCTGCGCCACCGTGACCACTGGATCGCCGGGCAGCACCACCGATCCGACGGCAACCAGCTTCTTCAAAACGCGGCCGTCATCGGGCGCCAGCACCTGGCCTTCGCTCATCTGCTGATTGACCACCGCGCGCTCGGCGGTCTTGGCCCGCAGCGAATTCTCGGCGACGTTCAGCGCGGTGCGCGTCTCGTCGAGCTTGACCCGGGGCAGGGTGCCGCGCTCGACGAGCCCCTCGGTGCGGGTGAAGTCGATCTGCGCCTGATTGGCCTGGGCCTGCAGCGCTTCGATCTGGGCGTCGAGCGATTTGATCTGCAGGGCCAGTTTGTCGTCGCCGATCAAGGCGATGGGCTGGCCGCGCTTGACCGGGTCGCCTTCGCGCACCGAAAGCTGCACGATGGTGCCGCCGATGCGGCCGCGGGCAGGGACCACGCTGATGCTCTCCACCGTCGCGAACACCGCCTTCTCGTCGGCGACCTGCCGCGGCGCCACCGTCAGCGTCTCCGCAAGGGCCGGCGCTGCCTGCCACGCCATCGCGGCGATCAAGCTCAGGACCGATAATCTGCGCATCAGCCTATTCCTGTCTGGTTTGATTCGAATTGTGAGATTGGGCGAGCCGTCCGCGGTCGGCTGCAGACATCTCACCTGGATGGGGGTTCCCGTTTGATATTGGTCAAGATGCCGGTCCGGCATCCTCATAGTCTCGGTCGCGGTCTCGGCCCGCAGTACACCTGATAGAGCGTCTTGAGGACCTCGCGGGCCGGATCGCTTGTGATCGAATAGTAGATCGTCTGCCCCTCGCGCCTGGCGGTGACCAGGCCGTCCTTGCGCAGGAGCGCCAGGTGCTGCGACACGGTCGAATCGCGCAGGCCGAGGAACTCGGCCAGTTCTCCAACCGACCGCTCGTCGTCGACCAGCTGGCAGATGATCAGGAGGCGATGGCGGTTCGACAGCGCCTTCAGGAGGTCGCTGGCCTGGTCCGCCGCCGCTTCCATGATGTCAGCATCAATTTTCATAGTTGCGTATATACAGATATTCGAATATATAGTCAAGGCCGGCGGCGGCGCCGCGGTGACATGAAGCAAGAATGAATCAAGTGCGGATGGAGGATCCCAATGGCGGAAATCGTGGTGATCGGGGCGGGGCTGAGCGGCTCGCTGATGGCTTATGAAATGTTGCCGCAACTGAGGAGGGAGGATCGCGTGACCGTTGTCTCGCAGGGGTCTTCCTATCATTTCGTGCCATCCAACCCATGGGTGGCCGTGGGCTGGCGCAAGCGCGACGAGATCGAGATCGATCTGGTCGACGTCATGCAGCGCAAGGGCATCCGGCTGCTGACGCAGGGCGCCAAGCGCGTGCATCCAGCCGAGAACCAGGTCGAGCTGACGGATGGCGGCATGGTGGCATACGATTATCTCGTCGTCGCCACCGGTCCCGAACTCGCCTTCGACGAAATCCCGGGACTTGGACCCGATGGGCATACGCAATCCGTGTGCCATGTCGACCACGCCGCTCATGCCAAGGCCGCCTTCGACAGGCTCGCCGAGAAGCCCGGGCCGGTGATTGTCGGTGCGGTACAGGGCGCCTCCTGCTTCGGCCCCGCTTACGAATTCCTCTTCATCCTGGAAACCGAGCTGCGCCGGCGCAAGATGCGCGACCAGGTGCCGATGACCTTCGTGACCTCCGAGCCCTATATCGGCCATCTCGGCCTCGACGGCGTCGGCGACACCAAGGGCCTGCTGGAAAGCGAGATGCGCGAAAAGCACATCAAGTGGATTACCAGCGCGCGCGTCACCAAGGTCGAGGATGGCCGCATGTTCGTGGAGGAGGTCGCCGACGACGGCACCGTCCGTAAGACGCACGAGCTGCCGTTTGCCTATTCGATGATGCTGCCCGCCTTTCGCGGCGTGGGAGCCGTCCGCGGCATCGACAAGCTCACCAATCCCCGCGGCTTCGTCGTCGTCGACAAGCATCAGCGTAATCCGACCTTCCCCAACGTGTTTGCCATCGGCGTCTGCGTTGCGATCCCGCCGATCGGGCCGACGCCGGTGCCGGTCGGCGTGCCCAAGACCGGCTTCATGATCGAATCGATGGTGACGGCGACGGCCTTGAACATCGGGGCGCTGCTGCGCGGCCAGGAGCCAAAAGCCGAGCCGACCTGGAACGCGATCTGTCTTGCCGATTTCGGTGATTCCGGCGTCGCCTTTCTGGCCCAGCCGCAGATCCCGCCGCGCAACGTCAACTGGTCGTCGAAGGGAGAGTGGGTGCATTACGCCAAGGTCGCCTTCGAGAAGTACTTCCTGCGCAAGATGAGGCGCGGGACGCCCGAGCCGTTCTACGAGAAGTTCCTGCTCGACCGGCTCAACATCGCCAAGATCAAGGAGGTCAGGACCGGGACATGAGCAACGGTTTGCAGATCGTGTGCGGTCATTGCGGGCAGATCAACCGTCTGCCCGCGGACCGGGCGCCGACGCAGGGGAAATGCGGCAAGTGTCATACGCCGCTGTTCGGCGGCCATCCGATCGAGGTCGACCAGGCCGCGTTCGAACGTCATGTCGCGCATAGCAGTTTGCCGCTGCTCGTCGACGTCTGGGCGCCGTGGTGCGGTCCATGCCGTGCGATGGCGCCGATGTTCGCGCGCGCGGCCCAGGAGCTGGAGCCGCGTGTGCAACTCTTGAAGCTGAACTCGGACGAGGCGCCGGAGGTGTCGGCACGGTTCGGCATCTCCGGAATTCCGACCATGCTGCTGTTGCAGCAGGGGCGGGAGCTGGCGCGGATCTCGGGTGCGATGGACTCGCAACGAATCGTCGCCTGGGCGCTGTCCGGCCTGCGGCAATAGCCGTACCGCCGGGCAGTCACTTGCTTGATTACGCTCAAATGCAACCATGAAGGAATATGTCATGAACGTCGACAAAGCGGTTCTCACCTTCGCAGGGATCGTCGTCCTGCTCAGTCTGGCGCTGGGTTGGTACGTCAGTCCCTACTGGTTCTTGCTGGCGGCCTTTGCTGGCGTGAACATGATCCAGGCCTCGTTCACGGGCTTCTGCCCGGCAGCGATCGTCTTCAAGAAGCTGGGGCTCAAGAGCGGCAACGCGTTCTCCTGAATCGGTCGGAAGGACGGCAAGATGAAGCGGGGATATCATGGCTGACTCGGACGACACCTATATCGTCGGGCCGCTCTACAAGGCGCGCGACAAGGTCTATCCGGCGGCCGTGCACGGCCGCTTCCGGCGCATCAAGTGGACGATCCTGTGCATCACGCTCGGCATCTACTACCTGCTGCCCTTCGTCCGCTGGGATCGCGGACCCGGCATGCCGAACCAGGCGGTGCTGGTCGATTTTCCGCATCGCCGGTTCTACTTCTTCTTCATCGAGCTGTGGCCGCAGGAGGTCTACTACTTCACCGGCCTGCTCATCATTGCGGCGGTCGCCCTGTTCCTGATGAACGCGGTCGCCGGCCGGCTGTGGTGCGGCTATCTCTGTCCGCAGACGGTGTGGACCGACCTGTTCTACGCCGTCGAGCGCTGGGCCGAGGGCGACCGCCGTGAGCGCATGCTCAGCGACAAGCGCGGCTGGACCTTCACCCATATCCGCCAGGCCGCGCTCAAGCACTTCCTCTGGATCATGATCGGCTGGTGGACCGGCGGCGCCTGGGTGCTGTATTTCGACGATGCGCCGACCCTGGTGAAGGACCTTGCCACCTTCCAGGCGCCGTTCACCGCCTATCTCTGGATCGGCATCCTGACGGCGACGACCTATGTGTTCGCCGGTCACGCCCGCGAGCAGGTCTGCATCTATATGTGCCCGTGGCCGCGCATCCAGGCGGCGCTGACCGACGAATGGGCGCTCAACGTCACCTACAAGGGCGACCGCGGCGAACCGCGCATGTCGGTCAAGAAGGCGGAAGCCGCTCGGCTGCAGGGCGCACCCGCCGGGGACTGCATCGACTGCCACCAATGCGTCAATGTCTGCCCGACCGGCGTCGACATCCGCCACGGCATCCAGCTCGGCTGCATCCAGTGCAGCCTGTGCATCGATGCCTGCGACAGCGTGATGACCCAGATCGGCCGTCCGACCGGCCTGATCGGCTACGACACCGACATCAACGTCCAGCGCCGCAAGGAAGGCAAGCCCGAGATCTACCGGATCATCCGGCCGCGCACGATCATCTATGCGAGCTTCATCGCGATCGTCGGCGGAATCATGCTGTACTCGCTGGCGACGCGCGGCACGATGGGCATCAACGTGCTGCATGAACGTAACCCGCTGTTCGTGCAGTTGTCGGATGGCGGCGTCCGTAACGACTACACGGTCCGCCTGCTCAACAAGCGCGGGCCGCGCGACTTCGTGCTGGACGTCGTGGGGCTTCCGAACGCCAAGGTGACGGTGGCCGGCGAGACGCGCGAGCAGGACGGTCGCATGGTGATCGATGTGGGCCAGGATCAGACCCGCGAGATCCGCATGTCGATCGAGGCCAAGGGGGCCGACCTTCCCTCCGCGCCGGTGGACATCGAGATCAAGATCACGGATCCGGCGACCGGGACGTCGGTCAGCAAACGCGATCACTTCGTTCCAGCGACACGATAGAGCAGTGTCGTTCGATCGCCGACCGCGAGGCATCGCCGACAGTCCGTCGGCTCATCGGGACTGATCGAGGGAGGAGCGGTCGCTCCTCCCTCGATTGCTGAGTCCGGTTGTTCCAAATCAATGCCGCCTGGAGGCCGCAGGCAGAGCATTCTCGCGTCAAGGGATCGAAAGCTTTCCTACTGGCGGAGAAGGACAGATGTTCAAGGTCGCAATTCTCATCTGGGTCATGCTGGGCACGGTGCTGGCAGGCAGCGCGGTGACGGCATTGTTGACGGTGCAGGGGCTGGTCGCGAGTCCGATGAAAGACCTGCCGTTGGCGGCGCTGGTCGGATTCGTCGTCGCCATGCCGCTATCGTATCTCGTCGCCGCGAAGATCAAGGGCGGGCGCGGCCGGACGGCGTGACGGTCATCGACGACGGGCCGGATCATCGTAATGGTCCGGCCTGATCGTCGTGCAGCAGTCGCGGGAGTGCCAGTCTGGCGCCGTCCATGAAGAGGTCGATCGCATCACGGACGGTCTGCTCGAGATCGGATGGAACGGGTGTTTCGTAGATGAACTTTCGGATCGCGAGATAGAAGATGCGTCCGTGCAGTCCCCAGAACATCTCCGCCTCGCGGCTGCCGAGGGGGTGGGTCGCGGTGTCCGGAAGCTGCAGTTCATGCCGCAGCTCGATCGCGGCAGGCTCGATGATCTCGCGCCGGACGAGGTCGAGATAGCGGCCGGTGATGCCGAACGACTTCATGCCGGAGAACACGAAGATCCGCACCCAGTTGTATTCGAACACGCGCGCCACGTAGTCGAGATAGAAGCCGGTCAGTCGCGCCTTGAGCGGATGGCTGCGATCGCGGATCAGCGGGCCCCAGTCCTGCGACCAGCGGCTCAGATAGACCTCCTGATAGACGCGTTCGATGAGGGCTTCCTTGCTGGGGAAGTGCCGGTAGATCACCGAATGCGCGATGCCCATGCGCTTGGCGAGCTCCCGCGTCTGGCCTTCGAAGCCGCGCTCGGCGAAAAAGCGGATCGCTTCATCCACGATCAGGCGCTCGCGGTCGGCAGCGCGCATGTTGCGGCGCCTCGCCTGTGGGCGGCCGTCGGTTTTGCGCGGGCGTCCACCAATGCGGCCCTTCGTCTCAACGCTCGCTGTCTTCGGAGTCCTGGCCATGGTCTCAATCGATTGTGGCGACAAGCCTGTCTGATACCCGAAAGCAGATTTGTGACCAATCGTTCGTTTCTGGTTGACCGCACTGCCGCCGCGTGCAATTCTTTTGAGACCAGATGGTTACAAATCTGGAATTTCGGGCTGGCGAGCCCTGGCGGCGAGGAAACGGATGAAAGCGAGGGCTTTCAGCTATTTTCGTGCACACACGATCGGCGAGGCGCTCGAAGCTCATGCGAGCGCCGGCGACGATGCGCGATTCATTGCCGGTGGCCAGAGCCTGGTTCCGGCGCTGGCGTTGCGTCTCCAGGCCCCGCGAACTCTGATCGATATCAACCACATTGCAGAGCTGCGCGGCATCACGCGGGACGGCGAATGGTTGCGGATCGGCGCCTTGACCCGGCACTGCGAGATGCTGACCGATCCCTTGATTGCCGAGTTTGCCCCGCTGTTGCGTGCCGCGGCGCCGTTCGTCGCGCATCCTGCCATCCGCAATCGCGGGACCTTTGGCGGCAGCGTCGCGCTGGCCGACCCGGCCTCCGAATTTCCGGCGATGGTGCTGGCGCTCGACGCCGAGATCGAGATTGCCGGCGCGTCCGGCCTGCGCCGCGTCAAGGCCGACGACTTCTTCACCGACCTTTTTGAGACTGCGATCGCGCCCGGCGAGCTCCTCGTTGCGGTTCATGTTCCTCTCTTCAAAGCCGGTCAGCGCATCGCGTTCGATGAGCTGGCCCGCCGGCGCGGCGACTATGCACTGGTCGGTTGCGGTTTGCTCGCGACCTGCCAGGGCGATCTGATCGAGCGCCTCCGCATCGCGTTCTTCTCGGTCGGCAATATCCCGACCCGTGCGAGACGAGCGGAGGCAGTCCTCACGGGCAGCCGGATCGATGCGGCACGGATTGCGGCCGCGCAGGCCGCGCTCGACGACGATCTCGCGCCTGCTGACAGCGACGATGTTCCGGCGGCGATGCGCCTGCATCTGGCGCGCGTTCTGCTCGGCCGTCTGCTGGGACGGATCGGAGAAGCCGCATGAGCGCGCCGGTCGACGTCGAGACCGAGGAGCAGGTCCGCATTCGCCTCATCGTCAACGGGCGCAAGGTCGCGTGTGACGTCGCGCCCCGCGACACGCTGGTGGATTGTCTTCGCCAGCAGCTCGAATTGACCGGCACGCATGCCGGTTGCGAGATGGGCGCCTGCGGCGCCTGTCTGGTTCAGCTCGACGGCGCTGCCGTGCATGGTTGCCTGATGTTTGCCGTGCAGGCCGATGGTGCGCGCATCGAGACCATCGAGGGGCTCTCGGAGAGCGGCGTGATCGCCGACCTGCAAGCCGAGTTTCATCGGCGCAATGCGCTGCAATGCGGGTTCTGCACGCCGGGCATGCTGATCACCGCTCATGAGCTGTTGACCCATTCGGCACAGCCGAGTCGCGAGAGCATCCGCGACGCGCTTTCGGGCAATTTCTGCCGCTGCACCGGATATGAAGCGATCGTTGACGCCATTGCCGCGGTCGCCGAGGCACGGGCGGCAACGGCATCGCAGGGCGCGGAGGGCTCGTCGCCATGACCGCGCCGCTGACCTCGCTCGACCGTCCGAATTCCTATATCGGCCGCTCCGTGCCGCGTCCGAATGCGAAGCGGCTGCTCGCCGGACGCGGGCACTATGTCACCGACATTCGCCTGCCGCGCATGCTGTACGCTGCCTTCCTGCGCAGCCCTTATGCTCATGCACGCATCACCGGCATCGAGGTCGATGCGGCGCGGGCGCTTGCGGGCGTTCATCTGGTCGCGACCGGCGCTGATCTGGCGAAGATCTGTACGCCATGGACCGGAACACTCGATCATTTCAAGGGCATGACGTCCGAGCCGCAGCTGCCGTTGCCGCTCGATCGCGTCGTCTGGGCCGGCCAGGCCGTGATTGCCGTGGTTGCCGAGAGCAGGGCGATCGCGGAGGATGCGCTGGAGCTGATCTCGGTCGGTTACGAGGAGCTGCCGGCGGTGGTCGATCTCGACGCCGCGCGCCAGCCGGGGACACCGCGGGTCAATCCGGCTTCCGCGTCCAACGTCTGCTTCCGCACGCAGCTCGACAGCGGCGGCGTCGACGAGGCCTTCGCGGCAGCCGCGCACGTGATCGAGCAGGAATTCAGCTTCGGCCGTCATACGCCGGTGACGCTCGAGCCGCGCGCCATCGTCGCGGATTATGATCCCGAGGGCGGTGCGCTGACGGTGCACCATGCGACGCAGACGCCTTATCAGTTCCAGGATCTGTACTCCCGCCATTACGGCATCCCGGAAGCCAGCGTGCGCGTGATCGCGCCGGATATCGGCGGCTCGTTCGGCATGAAGCTGCATGTCTATCACGAGGACATGGCGGTCGTCGGATTGTCGATCCTGCTCGGGCGCCCGGTCAAATACGTCGCCGATCGCATCGAGTCCTTCGTCTCGGATATTCATGCCCGCGATCACCATGTCCACGCGCGCATGGCCGTTGGTACCGACGGCAAGATCCTCGCCATGGATGTCCACGATGCCACGGCGATCGGCGCGTTCTCGACCTATCCGCGCACCAGCGTCGTCGAAGGCAACCAGGTCATCCGCCTGATCGGTGCGCCCTATGATTTCAAGTCCTATCGCGCCGCGCTCGAGGTCGTATTCCAGAACAAGGTGCAGACCAGCCAGTATCGCGCGGTCGGACATCCCATCGCCTGCGCGGTCACCGAGCGCATGGTGGATCTCGCCGCTGCCCGCGTCGGGCTCGATCCATTCGCGATGCGCGCCAGGAACGTGATTGCCGACAATGCCTATCCAACGGCTTCGCCGACCGGCTACAAGTTCGAGGCGCTGTCGCACGAAGTCTGCCTGCGGCGGCTGCGCGAGATCATGGACTATGACGCGCTACGGGCCGAGCAGGCCGAGCTGCGCCGGCGCGGTATCCATCGCGGCATCGGCATCGCGACCTTCGTCGAGATTACGAACCCCAGTCCGGCCTTCTACGGCGTCGGCGGCGCGCGCATCTCGTCGCAGGATGGCGCGACCGTCAGCCTGACGCCGTCGGGCGAGGTGCGCTGCGCGATCTCCGTGACGGAGCAGGGGCAGGGCACCGAGGCGATCATCAGCCAGATCGTCGCCGAGCAGCTCGGCCTTGCCCAGGAGCACGTCAAGATCATCACCGGCGATACCGAAACAACGCCGCATGGCGGCGCGACCTGGGCCTGCCGCGGTGCGGGCATCGGTGGCGAGACGGCGCTGCAGGCCGCGCGGAAGCTCAAGGCGAACATTCTGGAGATTGCCGCGCTGGTGCTGCAGGAGCAGCCCGCCGCGCTCGACGTCGTCGACGGCCAGATCGTCAATGTCGCAACGGCGCAGCCGCGTCTGGCGGTCGCCGAGCTCGCGCGCATCGCCTATTTCCGCTCCGACACCTTGCCGCCCGGCACTCAGGCGCAACTGACCGTCAGCCATCATTTCGCTCCGCAGGGCTACCCCTTCGCCTTCACCAATGGCATCCAGGGCAGCTACCTCGAAATCGATGTCGAGACCGGCTTCATCAGGCTGCTGAAGCACTATGTCGTCGAGGATTGCGGCCGCATCATCAACCCGATGCTGGTCGACGAGCAGTTGCGCGGCGGTGTCGTGCAGGGTCTTGGCGCCGCGCTGTTCGAGGAGTGCCGTTACGGTGAGACCGGCCAGTTGCTCAACGGATCGCTGGCCGACTATCTGGTGCCGATGGCGATGGAGATGCCAGACATTGCCATCGATCACGTCGAGACGCCGACGGCGGACACCATTCTCGGCGCAAAGGGCTGCGGCGAGGCCGGCACCGCGGCTGCCTCGGCCTGCGTGCTGAATGCGGTCAATGATGCGCTGATGCCCTTCGGCGCTTCCATCGACACCATCCCGATCACGCCTGCGCGCGTGCTCAAGGCGCTCAACCGATTCTAAGAAAAACGAATGAGGGAGGAGATCATGCCAAGCTACCAGACGAGGCTGCGACGCCCGGGAATGTCCCGCCGGACGGCGTTGATGGGAATGTCGGCCGGTGTCGCCACGCTCGCGATGCCGCGCCTGGGACGCGCCGCCGATGACACCATCCGCATCGGCTTTCCGACGCCGCTGACCGGCCCGTTCGCCGCCGAGGCCCGTGACCAGGTCAAGTGCGCCGAGCTCGCCGTGAAGCTGGTCAACGACAAGGGGGGCATCGCCGGCCGCAAGGTCGAGCTCCTGGTGCGCGATGACAAGCTCAACGCCGGCGAGGCCGCGACGCGGACGCTGGAGCTGATCGAGAAGGACAAGGTGCACGCCGTCGTCGGCGCGCTCTCCAGCGCCGTCCAGCTCGCCGTCAACGAGGTGACGCGCGCCCGCGGCGTGATCTACGTGTCGATCAGCCAGTCCGACACCATCAACGAGGCCAAGGATTTCAGCAAGTACACCTTCCATGAGGCGCTGAACCCGCACATGACCACGGCGGCCGTGGCCCGCCAGACCATCAAGAAGGGCATGAAGGTCGCGCATCTCGTGGCCGACTATGCCTACGGCCATGAGATGCTGCGCGGCTTCAAGCGGGCGCAGGCCGCTGTTGGCGCCGAGAGCGTCGGCGAGATCCTGCATCCGTTCGGTGCGGCCGACTATTCGACCTTCATGCCGCGGCTGATGTCGCTGCGCCCGAACGTGCTGTGCATCAGCAATTTCGGCCGCGACCAGGCCAACGCGATCAAGCAGGCGGTCGACTTCGGCATCAAGCAGCAGATGAAGATCGTGGTGCCGGTGATCCTGCACAACCAGCGCCTCGCCGTCGGGCCCGACGTGTTCGAGGGCGTCGTCGGAGGCGCCAACTATTATTGGGGTCTCGAGACCCAGAACAAGACCGCGGCCGAGTTCAACAAGGCGTTCCGGGCCGCCAATGGCGGCGCGATCCCGACCGATTACGGCGCCTATGGCTACTCGGGCGTCGGCTCGCTGCTGCAGGCGATGCAGGCCGCCGGCGGCACCGACACCGACAAGGTCGTCGCGGCACTGGAAGGACTGCGATACGACCTGACCAAGGGCCCGCAGCACTACCGCAAATGCGACCACCAGTCGGTGCAGTCGGTGCTGGTGCTGGAGTCCAAGAAGAAGTCGGCGATGGCCAACGAGAACGACCTGTTCGCGATCGTAGCCAGCGATCCCGGGGCGGACGAGATGCTGCGAAGCTGCAGCGAACTGGGTCATCCCACCTGATCCCGATCGCATGAACCTCTCGCTGATCATCATGCAGCTGTTTTCCGGCATCGCCCTTGGGGCGGTGCTGGTTATCACTGCGCTCGGTCTCACCATCGTGTTCGGCATGCTGGGTGTCGTCAATTTCGCCCACGGCGCGTTGTTCATGATCGGGGCCTATGCCGGCCTGTATGTGGCGTCGCTGACCGGCAGCTTCTGGTGGGGCTTGCTGCTCGCGCCAATTCTGGTCGGCGCATTCGGCATGCTGATCGAATACGTCCTGGTCCGTCGCCTGTATGGCCGCTCGATCGATGATCCCCTGCTGCTCACTTTCGGTCTCAGCTACATCCTGGTCGAGGGCGTGCGCATCGTATTCGGCAGCGATGGCATTCCGTTCCCGACCCCGTCGCAGTTGGTCGGCGTCGTCGATCTCGGTGTCGGCTTCTTTCCCAAATATCGTCTGTTCGTGATCGCGCTGGTGGCCGTCGTGCTGCTGGTGCTCTGGCTGATGCTGGAGAAGACCCGGGTCGGTCTGATCGTCCGGGCCGGCGCGCGTGATCCGCTGATCATGCGGGTGCTCGGGGTCGACATCGGCAAGGTGTGGCTCGCGATCTTCGGCCTTGGCGTCGGTCTCGCCGCGCTCGGCGGCGTGCTGGCGGGACCCATGCGCAGCGTCAATCCGGAGATGGGAACGCTGGTGCTGGCGGAAGCCTTCGTCGTCACCGTGATCGGCGGCCTTGGCTCGATCGTCGGTGCTGTCGTCGCCGGGCTGATGGTGGGGATCTGCATCAGCATGGTCGCGCTGTTCGCGCCCGAGATGGCGACGATCGTGATGTTCGCGCTGATGGCGGCCGTGCTGCTGGTGCGGCCGCAGGGTCTGTTCGGCCTCAAGGGGAGAGCGTGATGACGGTGCAGTCGACCGGCGAAGCACCGCCGCTTCCTCAGGCGCAGCGTCTCGTCGCGGTTCTCGCGGATCACCGCGTGCTGGTTTCGCTCATTGCGCTGGCGCTGCTGCCCTGGCTGCTGCCGTCGAAGGCGCTCGCCGTGAACGTCCTGATCTACGGCGTCGTGGTGATGGGCTACAATCTGCTGTTCGGCTACACCGGGCTGCTGTCGTTCGGCCACGCCGCCTTCTTCGGCACCGGCGCGTATCTGACCGGCATCGCCATCGGCCGCTGGGGCCTGCCCTGGTTCGTCGCGGTGCCGCTGGCGATCGCCGCGAGCACCTTGCTCGCCGCGTTGATCGGCACGATCTCGACGCGCACCCGCGGCATCTATTTCTCCATGGTCACGCTCGCGCTGGCGCAACTCGTCTACTACGTCGCGCTGCAGGCCTCCTCCTTCACCGGCGGCGAGAACGGGCTGCGCGGCTTCACGATCGAGCACATCGGTCTGTTCGGCGCGCAGATCAATTTCCTCGACCCCGTGAACAAATATTACGTGCTGATGGTGCTCGCGGCGATCGCGATCTGGGTGCAGTCGCGGATCCTCAACTCGCCGTTCGGCGCCGTGATCGAAGCGATCAGGGAGAACGAGCAGCGTGCGCGGGCCTGCGGCTACGACGTCGAGCGCTGCAAGCTGATCGTGTTCATGCTGTCGGGCGCGATCTCCGCCGTCGGCGGCTGCATGTCGGCGCTGCATCTGTCCATCGTTCCGCTCGACATCCTGCACTACCAGACCTCCGGCATGATCGTGATGATGGTGCTGCTCGGTGGCGCACGCAGCTTCTTCGGGCCGTTCGTCGGCGCCGCCACCTTCCTGATCCTGGAGGACGTCGTCTCGCTGTGGACGCCGCATTGGCAGATCGTCGTCGGCGCCATCTTCGTCGTGTTCGTGCTGTTCCTGCCCAAGGGCATCTGGGGCACGTTCCTCGATGTGCTGCCGATCGCGAGGCAACGCCGATGAGCACCGAGCTGCTGCGCGCCGACGGGATCGGCCGTCGTTTCGGCGCCTTCGTCGCGCTGGAAGGCATCTCGGTCGCGTTCGCGGCCGGCGAGCTGACCTCGATCATCGGCCCGAACGGGGCCGGCAAGAGCACCTTCTTCAACATTCTCTCCGGCACGCTGTCGCCGAGCAGCGGCACGTTGCGGTTCAAGGGCCGCGAGCTGAACGGCCTGCCGCAGCATCGCTTCGTGCATCAGGGCATCTCGCGCTCGTACCAGATCACCAACATCTTTCCCGATTTGTCGGTCCACGAGAATGTCCGGGTCGCCGCGCAGGCCATGCGCGTGAGCTACGACATCTGGCGCAAGCGCGCCGATCTTGCCGAGCTCGGCGAACGCGCCGATGCAGCCTTGATGGCGGTCGGCCTGATCGGCCGGCGCTGCGAGCTCGCCAAGTATCTCGCCCATGGCCAGCAGCGCGCGCTGGAGATCGCGATTGCGCTGGTCTCCGAGCCGGAGCTTCTGCTGCTCGACGAGCCGACCGCGGGCATGGGGCCGGAAGAGACCAAGGAGATGGTGGCGCTGCTGGAGCGGCTCGCGGAGAAGCGCACGGTGCTGCTGGTCGAGCACAAGATGAAGATGGTGCTCGGCTTGAGCCAGCGGGTGCTGGTGCTGCATCACGGCCGGCTGCTCGCCGATGGTCGTCCTGAGGACATCCGATCCAATCCGGACGTGCGCCGGGTCTATCTGGGACAGAGTGAGGGCTATGGCTGAGACCGCGTTGCTCGAGCTCGACAATGTCCAGGCCTGGTACGGCGCCAGCCACGTGCTGCACGGCATCTCGCTGCGCGTGAACGAGGGTGAGGTGGTGGCGCTGGTCGGCCGCAACGGCGCCGGCAAGACCACGACCTTGCGTACCGTCATGGGACTGATGCCGAAGGCCTCGGGCAGCGTGCGCTTCGCCGGCCAGGGCCTGCTGCCGCTGGCCGCGCACAAGCGCTTCCATCTCGGCCTCGCCTATGTGCCGGAGGAGCGTCGCATCGTGCCGGGCCTGTCCGTGCGCGAGAATCTGCGGCTTGGGCTGGTCGCCGCCAAGGCCGACATCGACGAGCGCGTGGCATTCGCCGAGATCGCCGAGACCTTTCCGCGATTGAACGAGCGGCTGGACCAGGAGGGCGTCACGCTGTCGGGCGGCGAGCAGCAGATGCTGGCGATCGCGCGCGCCTTGATCGCGCGGCCGCGCATGGTGCTGCTCGACGAGCCCTCCGAAGGCATCATGCCGGTGCTCGTCGAGGAGATGGGCGTGCTGTTTCGCCGGCTGCGCGACCAGGGCAAGACCTTGCTGCTGGTGGAGCAGAATGTCGAATGGGCGCTGCGGCTCGCCGATCGCGCCGTCATCATTGACCAGGGCGAGGTCGTGCATGAGAGCAGCGCCGCGGCGCTGCTGGCCGACAAGGACATCCAGGATCGCTACTGCGCGGTGTGACGTTGCGCGGTTCGCCGGCATCATGACGGGTCATCTCGGCGGCGGCAGTTGCGGCAGGCGCGCAAGCCCGATTCCCGCGGCCCGAGACCATCTCACGGGCTTTCTCAGCGTCAGTTCTGAGCGTCATCATGTACGATATACGCCCGCAATGGATGACCGTTTTGATGCGGAGATCGTCGTCGATCTGCACCGGCTTGCGCCGGCTGCGTCGTTGGCTATGGTCGTGCCAAGCCGGCAAAGCGAGACGAGGGAACACGTCATGGCGCGCATCCGCTGTATCACCGAGATGGGAATGGGCGTCGACGTCCACGGCCGCGACGCCACCAAGGCGGCCAGGCGGGCGGTGTCCGATGCGATCCGTCATTCCAGCCTGGGCTTCTTCCGCATGGTCGGCAAGACGCCGCAGGACATGTTCGTCGACGTCACCATCGGCGTGCCGAACCCCGAGGCGGTGGACACCGCGGCCGTCGCCAAGGAGCTGCCCTATGGCACGGTCACCGTCACCGCCGTGAAGGGCGGGCTGGAGACTCCGGCCGAGGCCGGCAGCGACGCCATCATCATCGCCAATGCGGCGGTGCTGGTCCATCTCGACGATGGCAAGTGAGAGCTCGCGCCCATCTCGCTGAACGGATTGTTCTGATGTGAATGTCAAACAGCCGGATATGCGATCGCGATCCCGCGGCGCGTTGCGCGCCCGGGTGATATCAGAACGATGTCCCTCTCGAGAGGAGAGGGCGCAGGGAAGACCGGGTATCCGCTGATACCCGCGGCCCCCGTGCGTGAAGAAGTGCACGGGGCAGGAACCACAGGCTCAGCCGGACATTCCGGCCTTCCCTGCGCAACGGTTTGACGGCTTATACGTGCTCTTGTGTGTTCGAAACCTGCCAGAATGTGCGAACGGGCGGTTCTGACCAACCGCCCGTCGCTGG
>NZ_JBNPUD010000023.1:0-62421 GCF_051167995.1 Bradyrhizobium sp. HKCCYLRH3073 | reverse complement strand
AGGATCAAACTCTCAAGTTGAACTTGAAGCTTTGAACCGGCTGATCACAACGTTTGACGAGGTCCCACCAATCGATCCCGCGCTTCACAGCGCAAAGACCATGGTGTTACCTTTGAAACATTGTCCGCCGAAGTCTTCTCGTCCGATCCCAGAACCAAAAGCCGAAGCTCTCAATCCCGAGACCCGCAAGGACTCCGCCGTCCACGTTTCTCTTTCTTCATCTTTACTTGTCAAACAGCCCGCACTTGTTAGTTCGCTCGAACTACTTAGTGCATCATCTTCGATCGTCTGTTTCGCCGAAGAAGTCCCGATGTCCGGGGCGCTTCACATAGCCGATTTTCAGAGACCGTCAAGAGCATTTCTTGAAGAAAAACTCAGGAGCCAGTCAGACGAAAAGCAACGTCGGTCCCGAAAGTCGGGTGCCTCAGTCATCAGTGATGTCCGGCTGGCGTGGTGGTGAGATAGTGCGATGCCGCATCCCGCGCAAGAACTTTTTGCGACGGCTGTGCAGAAATGTGGATAGCGCTGTCGCCCCCACGCTCGAACCCCTCACACGCGGTTTCCGTTCCATTTTGGAACGGTGGGCGCGCGCAGCGTCAGGAATTGCCCGCCTTCGGTTGCACCGGCGCACGATACGAGCGCGGCATGGGCATGCAGGACGACATCCTTCCGGCGGACAAGGTTGGTCGAACAGACGCTGAGATTGCGGGTGTCGATTTCGACGGTCGCGATCCCCTCCCCGCCTGCGACGATCGCGGCGCGGACGCGGAAACGCCAATGGTTCCGCACCGAACACGCCGCTGAGCCCGGGATCGAAATTCGCGGCGTCGCACACATTCGCGAATGCGAACTGGCATTGCTCTCGCCACCGCGAACACCGAAGTGACGCCGGTGATACGGATCGGCGATATCCGCAAAGCCTGGCGGTGACGCGGCCGGGAATTGGCTCGCCGTCTCGGCCGGATTCGGTCAGCCCTATTGCCGCAAGCTCCGGAAATACCACCAGCCCGGCGCTCTCGCCTTCGCGGCCGCAGCCAGATCAGCGATGCGCGCGACGACGCCGGACGGAGCCGGTCGAGAGCACCCCCAACGCGACACGTCGTCCGTCCCGCGTCCCAAAAAAACGCCCGTCGGCCGTGAAGCCGAGGGCGCCCTCGCCACCAGCCAAACATGCTTCAATCCGCGCGGCCTTGGAAATGGTGTGATCGTGCTCGCGTCTCTGGACTGCCTTGCGCAACGCATGGTCGTTGCGGTCGCTCAGGACGTCGATCCTGTCGAGCGCGTCGCTGCAGCGATGCCTGCATCAATTCGGGTCCGCATGCCGCAAAAGCAGCCGCGGCATTGTTGCTCGGTCAACATTCGTTGCTCGGTCGACATTGCTGCTTGGTGACCTGCTGCGTGGTGACCTCCGCGGCGTCGCGCCACGTCGTCCGAGGCCGGCGCGAGACGGCGTCAACGCGACCGCGGCGGCGTGCTGCGTGCTGGGGCCGTCAGGAAGCGATCGAGCTCGACGATCGCTTCGGCCTCGCGGGCGCGCCGCAGCTGCCTGGCCTGTTCGATGCCCGGGGGCAGACGTTTCGCCCTGTCTCGCGCCTCGCGCGCCATCTCCAGCAACCGCTCACCCAGCGACATCGTCTGCTTGACACGCCGGCGCCGCTTCTTTTGACCTTCTACTTCCATGCGGGATTGCATCCAGTTTCATTGATGCGCATCGACAACTCTAGATCAGGCGATGCCGCGCGCATCAACATAGGTGAATCGGCCGTGACCAACGTCGTCCCGGACGGCAGACCAGCAGCGGCCGGCCGCGCCGGGAGCATCGACGGTAGCCGCGGTGCCGGCCCGCTCTCGGATCATTTGATATGCGGTGGCCCAGGTTTTCCGGCGGCTCTCTCAGGAACCAATCGAGCCGGTGTATGGTTCAAGGCATTCGACGAAAGGGGGTCTCATGAAGAACAAGCAATTCGCCGCCCTGCCCTTTCGTATCGAGGCCGCGCAGCTCAGCATCCTGCTGATCACCACCCGGCGCAAGCAGCGCTGGTCGGTGCCGAAGGGCTCGCCGATCCTTCGCAAGGGTCCGCATCGGGTCGCGGCGATCGAGGCGTATGAAGAGGCAGGCTTGCGCGGCAAGATCGGCCGCCAGCCGCTTGGCCGTTTCAAGCACAGCAAGCGCAAGGGCAAGCGGAAGATCCCGTGCGAGGTCAAGCTCTACCCGCTGAAGGTGACCAAGCAGCACGGACGCTATCCCGAACGCGGGCAGCGGAAGCTGGCCTGGCTGCCCGCCGCGGAAGCCGCACGTCGCGTGCACCGGGCCAAGCTGCGGCGCCTCATCGAGAGCTTTGCCAGCGGGCACGCCAAGCAGCGTTGATCAAGCCGCTCGATCGCTTGAGCGCTCCAGATCCGAGACCAACGCCGCCGCTCAGGATTGCGTGAACTTGATGGTCGACACCGGCCAGCGCCCGTCATGACCGCTGAGGGTGATGCGCAACCCATGCAGTTCGTCGAGATACACCTGCTCGACGGTTCCCGCCTTGCCGTCGCTCAGGGCCACGCATTTCCCGATCAGCTCGATCTGGGCGCGCTCGAACTCGCACAGAATGGTGAAGGCTCGCGTCTTGACGGCAACCATGATTGAACGGTCTGAGGGCTGATGGGAGCCGCAACGCTGCGGAGACAGGCCGGCGCTGGCGGATAGATCGGCTCGTCCCCGTCCCGGGTCAACCGCTCATCAAGTGATCGTGCACCGCGCAGACGACATGCACGACCGGTTCAGCGGCACTCGAAATTCGCCGCATCCTCGAGGCTGCCGCTGCCCTTGTAGGTCAGCACCTTCGGGAACGCGCAGAGATCGCGTGTGCGCCCGGGCCATGGCACATCGGGCGCGCGCCGCGCGGTGGCCCGGATCGCCTCGGGCGCCGCGGCCGTGCCCTCCACCCATCGGTCCAGCGCGGTCAGCAAGTCGAACTGATCGGTGGCGGGTCCGCCGCCGCAATGGTTCATGCCGGGAACCAGGAACAGCCGCGCGAAGCCGTCGGCATCAGGGCCGTATCTGGTCTTGAGCTGATCGACATAGTCGATCGTGTCGAGCGCCGAGAAGATCGGGTCGGCCGTGCCGTGATAGAACAGCATCTTGCCGCCCTTCGCCTTGAAGGCGTCGAGATCGGTCGAGGTCGCGGCCTCATATTCCATGCCGGCGTCGAAGCCGCCGGCGCCCTTCATCACCTTCCGCGGATCGCGGTCGAGATCGAAATTGCGCACCCAGGCGACGAGATCCTCCGGCGTCTCCGGCGGGCTCATGAAATCATAGGCGACGCCGCCGGGAATGAGCGTGAGGTTGCGCGCATTGGGCGGACTCGCTTTGGGCGTACCGAGCTTCCAGGCGCGCCAGCCGGGCGCGGCGAGGCCGGGATCATACGGCCAGCGCGCATAGATCAATCCGCCCATGGAATTGCGGCTGCCGTCGAACATCAGCCTGACGGCCTTCAGCTTTGGAGCGGACAGGCATTGCGCGCTCTCGCCCTCCTTGCAGGCGAGCACGGCCGGATCGAAGCGGCAGGCCATCACATCCTGCACCATGCCGTCCTTGGCGCCGTCGGCGCCGTCGCAAGAGGCGGTCACGGCATCGGCGACGAGCTTCAGGTCGTCGTCGGTCAGCGCGCTGCCCACATCGGCCTTGCCGTCAGGTCCCGGAGGCGCGATCGCCAGCAGCGCCTGCTCCTGCGCGATCACGTCGATGCCGGCCAGCGGCACGCGATAGGCCGGCGCGCCGGCGATGACGCCGTCGAACAGCTCGGGGAAGCGCTGCGTCACCGCCATCGCCTGGCGGCCGCCGTTGGAGCAGCCAGCGAAGTAGGACCGGCGCGGTGCCTTGCCGTACAGCTTCTCGGCCGCGGCCTTCGCCGCCGCGGCCACCGGCGGGATCGAGCTGTAGCCCTTGTCGCGCCGCGCCTGCGGATCGAGGCCGAACAGATACGGCCCGAGCGGCCCCGGCTCCTCGATATGGCCCGAGTCGGTCGAGGCGACGGCATAGCCGTTCGAGAGTCCGTTGGGCGGCGTCGCGCCGGTGAGCAGGCCGAGTGCCGGGCGCAGCACGCCGTCGACGCCGCCGCCGCCCTGGAAGACGAACTTGCCGTTCCACGTCGCAGGCAGTCGCAGCTCGTAGCCAACAGCGTAGGGCTTGCCGTCGATGCCGGTACGCTCGTTGATCTTGCCCCGGATCAGGCAGTGATCCGGGGCGGGTGCGGTCGCGCCCGCAGGCGCCGGCGGCGCCAGTTGCACGCCGCCCGCAGCGACGAATTCCGCCGTGACGATGCGGCCGCTGCCGGAGAAGCCTTGCGCCAGCGTGGCGCAGCTCGCCTTGAACTCCTCCGCCTGCGCGGCCGCCAAGGCGGACGTCGTCAGCAAGACCGCGGTCAGCGCCGTCACACGGATCGTCATCACGGTCGTCCTCACGATCGTCCTCACAGTCGTCCCCACACCTGCGGGCCAAAGCCCGTCACGCATCGTCGTTGCTTCGCGGCGCGCTCGATCGCTTCCGACCATAGCCAAGCCTGCGCCCGCCGCAAGCGGCCGTGCGCAGGGGTGCGATTGAAAACGTCGGCCGAAGCGTGCCATCTGATGGGCGTCGAGGAAGCGCCGAGGGACATCATGGCTGCGGACATCAGGTTGAATGCGTTTGCGATGAACTGCGTGGGGCACCAGTCGCCCGGCCTGTGGCGGCATCCGCGCGACCGGTCCTCCAACTACAATCGCCTGCCCTATTGGCTCGACCTCGCCAAGACCTTGGAGCGCGGCCGCTTCGACGGACTGTTTCTCGCCGATGTGCTCGGCGTCTACGATGTCTATGGCGGCAACCCCGACGCGGCGCTCCGTCACGCCATCCAGGTGCCGGTGAACGATCCGATGATGCTGATCTCGGCCATGGCCGCCGTGACCGAGCATCTCGGCTTCGGCGTCACCTGCACGCTGTCCTATGAGCCGCCCTACCCGTTCGCGCGGCGGATGTCGACGCTCGATCATCTGACCGAAGGCCGCATCGGCTGGAACATCGTCACCGGCTATCTCGACAGTGCCGCGCGTGGCATGGGCAAGGACCGCCAGACCGCGCATGATGACCGCTACGACGTCGCCGACGAGTACATGGAGGTGGTCTACAGACTGTGGGAAGGCAGCTGGGAGGACGACGCCGTCAAGCGCGACCGGACCAGCGGCGTGTTCACCGATCCCACGAAGGTTCACCGCGTCAGCCATCGCGGCGAGAACTACCAGCTCGACGCCATCCATCTCTGCGAGCCGTCGCCGCAGCGGACGCCGGTGCTGTATCAGGCCGGCACCTCGCCGCGCGGCCGCGTGTTCGCCGGCCGGCATGCCGAATGCGTGTTCATGTCCGGCCCGTCGGCCAAGATCATCGCGCCGCGCGTCGCCGCGATCCGCCAGGCCGCCGCCGACGCGGGTCGCGCGGGCAGCGACATCGTCATCTTCAGCATCGCCACCGTCGTGCTCGGCGAAACCGATGCGGCGGCCGAGGCGAAGTTCGCCGACTATCGCCGCTACATCGACCACGAGGCGTCGCTGACCCTGATGTCGGGCTGGACCGGCGTCGACTTCTCGACCTACGACCTCGACCAGCAGGTCCGCCACGTGCTCAACGATGCCGGCCGCAGCGCGATGGACAACGTCACGCGGGCCGATCCGGACCGGGTGTGGACCGTGCGCGAGGTTGCCGAGCATGTCGGCATCGGAGGCATCGGCCCGGTGTTCGTCGGCTCGCCGGCGAAGGTCGCCGATCTCATCGAGAGTTGGATCGAGCAGACCGGGGTCGACGGTCTCAACCTCGCCTTTGCGCTGTCACCAGAGAGTTTTGCCGATGTCGCCGACATGCTGGTGCCGGAGCTGACCAGACGCGGCCGCTACAAGAAGGCCTACCAGCCGGGGACGCTGCGCGAAAAGCTGTTCGGCCGTGCCCGGCTCGCGGCCCCGCATCCCGCGGCGGGCTACCGGCCGTAATGCTGCTGGCACTCAGCCCGACAGACGCGACAGCAACACGGCCACCGCCGCCTCGATCGGCTTGATGATCGGCACGGCGAATTGCCGCTGCAACTGATCGGCGGCCTGCGCCAGCGGCCCGCCGCCGATGATCACGGCCTCGGCGCCGTCCTCGGCAATACAGGCGCGCGTGGCGTCAGCCAGGGCGGCAGCAAGCCGCGCCGGATCGACGGCGAGCGCGGCCGGGTCGCCGTGCGTCAGACGCGTCCCGGTGAACTGCGCGGACAGGTTCAGCCTGTCTGCAAGGCCCGCGATGCTCGCGACCAGCGCAGGCGTCACCGTGGCAACGCCGAAGCGCCGCCCGCCCTCTGCGGCCTCGCGCATCGACGCCTCGCCGATGCCCGCCACCGGCAGCGAGCACTGGCTGCCAAGCTCCGCGGCGCCGGGATCGCCGAACGCCGCGACGATGATGCCGTCGCAAGCATCGCGATGCGCGCGGCCGATATCGACCACTTCCGCCGCCGATGCGGCCAGCGCCTCGGCATCCACGATCATGGCCGGCGCCCGCGTCGCGGTCGCGCCGACCACCTCGGCCCGGCCGGCGCAGCAGGCGGCCGCGATCGAGACCATCATCGCGGTGGTCGTGGCCGAGCTGTTGGGATTGATCAGGAGGATGCGAGGCATGAGGACGGTTGCTCAGATGACGAAGCTCTCCTCGTGAACAATCGTCGGCCAAACGTCAACTCCAGCCCCATTCGCCTATGAGGGTGGCGGGCATCGCCGTTCGCCGCCGCCGGCTCACCCGATCCGCATCGACAATTCGACTTCGTCGCCGAACGGCACCGACAGATAGCCGTTATCAGGCGAACGGACGTAGGCGAGGTAGTCGGGGCTGTGGTCGGCATTGTCAGCGACGATGAACGCGCCGGCGCTGAGCCGGCTCTCGAGCAGCGCCAGGATATCGCCATACAGCGGCTTGGCGCCGTCGAGCAGAACCAGGTCGATCGCGTCCGGGAGATCACCGCTTAGCGTCTGCAGAGCGTCGCCCTGGCGGATCTCGACCAGATCGGCCAGCCCGCCCTCCGCGAGGTTGGCACGGGCACGGGCGACCTTGGACGGCTCGAACTCCGTGGTGATCAGCCGGCCGCCGCCATTGTCACGCAGCGCCGCGGCGAGGAACAGCGTCGAGATGCCGAACGAGGTGCCGAATTCGACGATCGATCGCGCACCGACGCCGCGCGCCAGCATGTAGAGCAGCATGCCGGTGTCGCGCGACACGGGCAACGGAAAGTCCTTGAGCTGCGTGTAGAGCTCGACATGGCCGGACCTGCTGCGCATCAGCTGCGCGCCCCGTTCGGCCATGCCGGCGAAGATCGGGCTCGTCTCCGGCCGCAGCAACGTGGCCTCGGCAAGCAGGCGATCCAGCAGCGGCGCCACCGGCTGGGTGGTCAGGGTGATCATCGATATTCTCCGTATTCTCGATGCGTGTCGTTTGCGTCGAAGTCAGAATACGAATAATCATTCGCATTCGCTAATCGCATTTCGGAACGCTCCATGGCCCCGGCTCGAAAAGCCCCGATTTCCCCGCGAAAACTGCCGCAACAGGCACGCTCGGCCGACCTCGTCGCGGCCATTCTGCAGGCGGCTGTTCAGGTTTTGACCAAGGAAGGCGCGCAACGTTTCACCACGGCCCGTGTCGCCGAGAAGGCTGGCGTCAGCGTCGGCTCGCTCTATCAGTACTTCCCGAACAAGGCGGCGATCCTGTTCAGGCTGCAGAGCGACGAGTGGCAGCAGACGACGAAACTGCTGCACGGCATTCTGGAGGACACCCGCCGTCCGCCTCTGACGCGATTGCGCGCCCTCGTTCACGCGTTCCTGCAATCGGAGTGCGACGAGGCCGCCGTGCGCGGCGCACTCTACGACGCCGCCCCGCTCTATCGCGACGCGCCCGAGGCACGCCAGGCCAGGGCCAGTGGCCGCCGCGCCATGCTCGCCTTCATGCGCGAGGTGCTGCCTGGTGCCGGAGAGGCCGAGCGCGCGCGGGCCGCCGATCTGATCAAGACGACGCTCGGCCAGGTCGGCAAGCGCTTCTCGGAGACACCGCGCAGCCGGGCCGAGATATCGGCCTATGCCGATGCGATGGCCGACATGTTCTGTGCGTACCTCTCCACCGCGAACAAGCCTCACAGGCGTAAGGCCGGGTAGTCCTAGAGCCGGCGTGTCTCCGGTCAAGCGGCCTCTCGGGGTGTTCCCGCCATGGGCGGGCTTGTCCCGCGCATCCACGCCTCTCCCACGCAAACTGGGAACCTCTGCACGGCCACGGGGCGCCGCGACGCTCCGTTGACTTGATGCCGTCGTATCCCAGATCGCCGCCGACTTGATGCAGCGCCGCAGGTCGGGGGTCCGCAGCCAACGACGGACCTCTCATCAGAGTCCGTGATTGTCGGTTAAGGGCGAATTCCGGACACGATGAGGCGTCCAATCAAGTCGCGAATTGACCGATTCCGTTGAAAAACTCGGCAGTAGTTTCGTCGTGAACGCCGGCTGTTCCGAGGACGCGTTGGCTTGGTGGGGGAGTCACGCGGGCATCGGGATCAGCTTGGCCATTTTACGAAGATTCTGAGCGGCTGCAGCAAGGGTGAACTCGTCACGCGCGCCGTTCGGCCCTCTTAGTCGTAGCCGATCGAGCTTGAGAATGCGCTTGAGATGCGCGAACAGCATCTCGATCTTCTTGCGGAGCCGCCGTGAAGTGCGGCCCTCCCATGAGCTTGCGATCTCGCGTGCCATGTCGCGAGCGCCCTCATAGATCGAGCGTGGCACTTTCCGGGCCGGGGTGTTCGGGCTACACCTGCTTTTCAGAGAGCATGCTTGACAGTCGTGCTTGCTCGCGCGGTAGAGGATCGTCTTGTCGTCGTTCACCAGCGTTCCTGTGGTGGTGAGGGTTTTGCCACCGGGGCAGCGATAGACGTCCCCAGCATGGTCGTAAGTGAAGGCCTCACGCGAGAAGGTCCCGTCAGTGCGGGCCGACTTGTCGAAGACGGTCACGTGCGGCTCGATCCCGTGCTCGTAGACCAACCACCCGAGCATCTCAGCGGAGCCATAGGCGCTGTCGCCGAGAAGCCGGCTTGGATAAAGATCGAACCTTTCGAGTGAACGCTCGATCATGCGCTTGGCGGCCAACACTTCTGCCTGGCGGATCGCCGTGGTCGCCTCGACATCGACGATGATCGCGTTCTCGACGTCGACCAGATAGTTCGTCGAGTAGGCGAAGAAGGCTTGGCCGCCATGCGCTCCCGTCCAGCGCGCCGCCGGATCGGAGGGCGATACAAACTTGGGCGTGACCTCCGTCGCGGCACCGAACGCGGCATCATCAAGAGCAGCAAGGTACTCGTCGATCGCTCGGCCCGTGGCCTCCGGCGGAAGCCCCTTATCGCCTTCGATTCCCTTCTGCCGATTGGCATCCGCCTTGATCAGGCTCGCGTCGACCGCGAACCCTTCACCGCCAACCAGGCGCTCCCGGATACAGCGCCGCAAGACGGTCTCGAACACGCGGCGGAAGAGATCGCTCTCACGGAAGCGGCCGTGCCTGTTCTTCGAGAACGTCGAGTGATCGGGGACAGCTCCGTCCAGACCCAGCCGGCAAAACCAGCGGTATGCCAGATTGAGGTGGACTTCGTCACAGAGGCGCCGTTCCGATCGGATGCCGAAGCAGTAGCCGATCAGGAGCATCCTGATCATCAGCTCCGGATCGATCGAGGGCCGCCCGATGTTGCTGTAGAACGGTGCCAACTCCCGTCGCAGGTCCTCGAGGTCGACGAACCTATCGATCGACCGCAGGAGGTGGTCGGCTGGAACGTGCTTTTCTAGGGAGAACTCATAGAACAACGCAGCCTGTTCGACTTGCCGATGCCCCATCATGACCTTTAGTCCTGCCAACTAGACGGACTGAATCATCGATCTCTCTGCGTCGCAACTGCCGACTTTTTCAACGGAATCGACCCATTGAAGACGTCGCATGGTTCGGTAAATGTGAGGCTCGGAGATATCTCACGACCAACGGAGTGAGAATGAATTTCGTTGCCGTCACTGCTGAATACGGGATCGTCATCCGTCGGCGCGCCTTGACCGAAAGGGGCGTATCGTATCAGGCCGTACTTAATGCCCTTGAGACGGATAAGCCGCGCGGTGCTGATGAGGAGCTACTCTCTTTTGGTCCAAGCTTCGGTCCAGAGGCACTCGCAACTCTGACGCGGAGGCTCATCGATCTGGGCCTCGTCTATTTCGATGACTTCTTCGAAGTTCGCCAGCGACGTCCCGCTGTGGTGCAAGTTTGCCGTGGCGTTTGTGGCGACTAAGTCAACGTGAAACCAGCGCACAGGATGTCTGCTGTTAGTCCGTCGCGGATCTCACGGTCGGTGGTCGTGAAGTCCGCATTCTGGTTTCAACCGGAAGTAAGCCGCCGGAGGGCCGGAGGTCGCTTTGACCCAGAGCGGACCTATGATGGGACTGTTCCCAGTTCACCGCCGGGCGTGATCAGTCAGCTTTTCTCAGCGTGAGATTCTGGCTTTGAATGGCTCTGATACGGCTGATGTTCAATGTATCCTTAAGGTCGACGCAATCAATATACGCTACTGGACGTCCCCCGACCTTCGCTTGGCAACGGCTGGCGCCAAGGACAACGTTCAATGTACTTACTCATTGTCTGTCTAATCATTATAATCGTTAGTGCCCAGATATCATCTCGTTGGGCCTGGAGCCTGTTCCGGGACTATGAGCTGGCGAGCCCATCCAAGCGGCTCGCCGCGCGGCGGCGCGCGGTTTTGCCAGTACTCTGCGTGGGAGGTGTGGGGCTTCTTGTCGTCCTGCTACTTCGTGTTTCAGGGCCAGAACTTGGAGCAGCCTTAGTGAATGCTCTGATGGTGGTGGTTTCCATTTTTTTCGGCCTGTTTATTGGCATCATTGGTGCCGTCGGCGCGCACCGTAATTAACAAGCACTACAATGGCCGGCACTTCCGCTTCTGTGAAGGGTTTCGGACGCCGGCCGCATGATTGACGGCGCGGCACATTCGGGCGGCCGGCGTGCCCTACCGCGCGAGCGGTTTAATCCATTGGCCCATCTCCGACCTTCCGGTCTACGCCTGGGATGTCCGCGACGCGCTGAATGCGGACGCCGCCGACTCGATCGCAGAGGTCTGCCTTAGTCACGGGCTGTCCTCCCGAACGTGCCCGCTCCGCGGCTCCTGCCCCCCATGGCTGCTGGCTTGCTGCACCGCGCAAGTATGCGGGCTTCGGCCAGATCCGCTCATGAGCCCCCGCGCTTCATTTCGGCCGGCAGATGCAAGGCAGTTCGATCGGACATGCCCGCCCAGACCTCTGCGGAGAGTCGCTAAGACGTCATGGCCGGGCCGAGGCCCTGCCATGACGTCGCGGCAGAGGGGCACAAGCTGATTGTGATATGCCGAAGCCCCAGGGCTTGCGTGACGAGCCGATGGCTTCTCCTCGCGCGTGCGCGACGAAGTGGAATTCGCCCGCATTCTCAGGCTGATTTGCCCTGTCCAGTCCCGCGACGAAAAATATTCTTGTTTCTTTTTTTCAGAATTCATGATTGAATGGCGCCATCCCGCCCGATCGAGAGGGGCGCTTCGCGAACGTCACGAAACGTTGGTGTGGGATGCGATGGCCGGTTCTCGTCGCAGCGTGCGTCAAGCGCGCGGACGAACGAGGGGAGCCGGACGGCGAAATCGCGTGGTCCTGATACTCCGACGCTAGTATCAAGTTCGCGAAGATGCTTGCGTGTCTCGCGGATGACGGTGGCCAGAAAGCCCGGCGCACCGGGGAGATCGCGTATAAGCCGTAAGCCCATTGCGCAGGGAAGGCCGGATGTCCGGCTGATCCTGTGGTAACCGCCGCGTGCTTCCTTTTTGCACGCGGGCCATGGGTGTCAGTCGACGCCCGGCCTTCCCTGTGCCCTCTCATCGAAAGAGGGACGAACGGCAGACACATCTCGGACGCCATGCGCGCCGCGAGGATGCGAGCGGCTGTCCACCGGGTCTCTCACGCGCCAAGAAAACAAACTTCTCGCGACGCGGCCACATGAAGAACTTTCCTCTCCATCCGAACCGATCTGCAAAATTGCGCAACACTCCCGATCCTGCGAATGATCCGGGACAAGTGCACGCCATCGCCTGTTTGGGAGATTTCCGAATGACCCCGTTCTTCAGCGGACTGCGCCGCGCGCGATCCTCGCATCTCGCCCGCCGCGGCGTCCTGGTGATGGCGCTCGCCCTGCTCGGCGCGCTCGCCACGCCGCGAGCCGACGCCGCCGAGACGCTGCGCATCGGCTATCAGAAGTCCTCGACCCTGATTGCTCTCCTCAAGAGCAATGGCGAGCTGGAGAAGGTGCTGGCGCCGCTCGGCATCAAGGTGTCCTGGCACGAATTCTCCAGCGGCCTGCCGCTGCTGGAAGCGATCAACATCGGCAGCATCGATTTCGGCGCCGATGTTGCCGACACCGTCCCGGTGTTCGCGCAGGCCGCGGGCGCGAAGCTCGCCTATGTCGCGGAGGAAGCCGCCTCGCCGTCGGCGCAGGCGATCCTCGTGGCGACGGCATCGCCGACCAGGACGCTGGCCGACCTGAAAGGCAAGAAGATCGCGGTGACCAAGGGCGCGGGGAGCCACTATTTGCTGCTGTCGGCGCTCGCCAAGGCTGGTCTGACCTTCAAGGACATCACCCCGGCCTATCTGCCACCCGCCGACGGCCGCACCGCTTTCGTCAGCAACAATGTGGATGCCTGGGTGGCGTGGGATCCGTTCCTGACCAGCACCATCCGCCAGTCCGGGGCGCGCGTGCTCGCCGACGGTAGCGACGGGCTTGCCAGCTACAAGCGCTATTATCTCGCCGCCGCCGACTATGCCGCGGGGCATGGCGACGCGCTCGACGTCATCTACGGCAAGCTGGTCGAGACCGGCAAATGGGTGAAGGCCAATCCGGCCGCCGCGGCCGGCCAGCTCGCGGCGCTCTGGGGCATCGATGCCGCCACCGTCGAGGAGGCCAACAGCCACCGCTCCTACCAGGTCGGCGCGGTCACCGCGGCCGGCCTCTCGGAGCAGCAGAAGATCGCGGACGCTTTCCTTGCCGAGCGCGTGCTGCCGGTCAAGGTGGACACATCTGCGTTGGCGATCTGGACTCCCAAGGCGCCGTGAGCCACACAGGGGCCGAGGATTGTGCTCCGCAGCGAGGCGCGGCACGAGGCCCGACGACGGGCCTGAACGAAGGAGACCACCGTGACTGCCCATCGTCCCCCGCCGACCGATCGCATCACCGAGCATCCGGCGCATCGCATCTTCGTCGATCGCTGGTCGCCGCGCGGCTTCAGCGACGAGGCGCTGCCCGAGACGGAGCTCCTGACCTTCATCGAGGCGGCGCGCTGGGCCCCCTCCTCCTACAACTCGCAGCCCTGGCGCTTCCTCTACGCGCTGCGCGGCTCGGCCGAGTTCGACACCTTCCTGGCGCCGCTGGTCGAGTTCAATCGCGGCTGGGCGCAGCATGCCGCGGCGATCGTCTACGTGCTGTCGAAGAAGACCTTCATCCCGGCGGGCAAGACCGAGCCGGCACCGACGCGGACGCATTCCTTCGATGCCGGCGCGGCCTGGGCCAATTTCGCCAACCAAGCGGCGGTGTCCGGCTGGGTCACGCACGGCATGAGCGGGTTCGACGTCGCCGCCGCGCAGACGGCGCTCGGCGTCCCCGACGGTTTCGCCGTGGAGATCGCGATCGCGGTCGGCCGCAAGGGCGATGGCGACAAGCTGCCGGCCATGCTCAAGGAGCGCGAGAAGCCGAGCGCACGCCTGTCCATCGCCGAGATCGCCTCGGCTGGCCTTTTCCCGCAGCGCTTCGCCGGCTGATCGATGCGTCAGGGGCGGCGTGCCGCGCCGCCCCTGACGGACGGCGAAATCTGTGGCAGAAGACGCGTTCTGCTTGAGGAGAGTTGATCCGCATGCCGCCGCCGAAACCGCCCGCCTTCGAGACCCTGAGCCTGCACGCGGGCCAGCACCCGGATCCCGCAACCGGCGCCCGCGCAGTGCCGATCTACCAGACCACGTCCTACGTGTTCGACGACACCGAGCACGCCGCGGCGCTGTTCAATCTCGAGCGCGCCGGCCACATCTATACCCGCATCTCCAACCCGACCACGGCCGTGCTCGAGGAGCGGCTTGCCGCGCTCGAGGGCGGCGTCGGCGCCGTCTGCACCGCGAGCGGCCAGGCGGCGCTGCATCTCGCCATTGCCACGCTCTTGAATGCGGGCGATCACATCGTCGCCTCCTCCTCGCTCTATGGCGGCACCATCAATCTGCTCGCCCACACGCTGCCGCGCTTCGGCATCACCACGAGCTTCGTCAAGCCCAGGGATCACGACGGTTTCCGCGCCGCGATCAAGCCGAACACGCGGCTGCTGATCGGCGAGACATTGGGCAACCCCGGCCTCGAGGTACTGGACATTCCCAAGGTCTCGGCGATCGCGCACGCGTCCGGCGTGCCGCTCCTGATCGACAACACCTTCGCGACGCCCTTTCTCAGCCAGCCGATCACCCAAGGCGCCGACATCGTGATGCACTCCGCCACCAAATGGCTCGGCGGCCATGGCATCGCGATCGGCGGCGCGATCATCGATGGCGGCCGGTTCGACTGGCGCGCCTCGGCCAAGTTCCCGCAGCTCACCGAGCCCTATGCCGGCTATCACGGCATCGTCTTCGACGAGCAGTTCGGCGCAGCCGCCTTCATCATGCGCGCGCGCACCGAGGGCCTGCGCGATTTCGGCGCCTGCCTGTCGCCGACCAACGCGTTCCACCTGCTTCAGGGCGTCGAGACCTTGCATCTGCGCATGGAGCGGCATGTTGCCAACACCGCCGCGGTGCTGGCGGCGCTGACGGCCAACAAGGCCGTCGACTGGGTGCTGCATCCCTCGCTCGAAACGCATCCGGACCATGCGCTCGCCAAGGCGCTGTTGCCGCGCGGCGCCGGCTCGATCATCTCGTTCGGCATCAAGGGCGGACGTCCCGCAGGACGCAAGTTCATCGAGAGCCTGAAGCTGATCAGCCATCTCGCCAATGTCGGCGACGCCAAGACGCTGGTGATCCATCCCGCCTCGACCACGCATCAGCAGATGGACGCAGCCCAGCTCGCCGCGGCAGGGATCGGCGAGGAGCTGATCCGGCTCTCCGTCGGCATCGAGGCGGCCGGCGACATCATCGACGATCTCGGACAGGCGCTGCGCGCCTCGCAGAAGGTGTGAGCCATGCAGCTGTCGATCGGAGATCATGAGGTCTTCGCCGCCACGGGCGGCCGCGAGTTCGATTCGTCCTTGCCCGCCGTCGTCTTCATCCATGGCGCCGGCTTCGATCATTCGGTCTGGGCGCTGCACAGCCGCTGGTTCGCCCATCACGGCTTTGCCGTGCTGGCGCCCGACCTGCCGGGCCACGGCCGCTCGGCCGGCCCGGCGCTGCCGACCATTGCTGCGATGGCCGACTGGATCGTCGCGCTCTTGCAGGCGGTGCACGCCAAGCCTGCGCACCTGATCGGCCACTCGATGGGCTCGCTGATCGCGCTCGATGCCGCGGCCCGCCATCCCGATCGCGTGTCGGCGCTGAGCCTGATCGGCACCGCGGCCACGATGACGGTCGGGCCTGACCTCCTGAACGCCGCCGAAGCCAATGATCACGCCGCCATCGACATGGTCTCGATCTGGGGCCTCGGTTTTGCCGCCGAGCTCGGCGGCAGCCGCGCGCCGGGGCTGTGGATGCATGGCGGCGCGCAGGCGACCCTGGAGCGCTGCGCGCCAGGCGTGCTGTTCAACGATCTCTCCGCCTGCAACGCCTATCAGGATGCGCTCGCGGCGGCGGCCAAGATCAAGGTGCCGGCGCGGCTGATCCTCGGCGAGAAGGACATGATGACGCCGCTGAAAGCCGGCAAGGCGCTGGCGGCTGCGATCGCGCAATCGCGCACCATCGTGCTGCCCGGTGCGGGGCATACGATGATGACAGAATGTCCGGATGCGCTGCTCGATGCGCTGATCGCGTAGCTTGCGGTCACGGTTCCCCTCTGGGATGCGACCTCGTGCCGCCGACATGCTCCGTCGCGGCGCGGAACGGAGGACGGCGGCGAGCCGTTGCCCTCCGCATAACGAACAGAAAGGAGCACGCAGATGGATCTGCGCAAACTTTTCACGGTCGCCACCATCGGAACGATGACGCTCGCGACCGCATCGCCGCTCGCCGCCGCGCCGTTGCTTCCGAACCATCCGGCGCCGGCCGCCGCCACGCAGAACGCGACCGAGCTGCAGCAGGTGCAGTATCGCCACTGGCGCGGCGGCTACGGTCATCACCACGGCTATTACGGCCATCGCTATGGCGGGCACGGCTACGGTGCGGGTGCCGCGGCCCTGGGCGGTCTGGCGGCCGGCGCGATCATCGGTGGCGCGATCGCCAACAGCCGCGCCGAGGCCGCCAATGCCCAGGCCTATTGCGCCCAGCGCTTCCGGTCCTACGACCCGGGCTCCGGCACCTATCTCGGCAATGACGGCCTGCGCCATTCCTGCCCGTAACGACACCCAGGTCGATGCCGGTCTCCGGCATCGACCGCCACCTGGACCAATGGCGCGCGACAAAACGTCCACTGCGACCGCTGCAACGAAGATCGTCTCTTCCGGTTGAGCATGACCCTGAATCAACGGGAGACACCAGGATGGTCACCTTCAAAGCCGCCGCGACGCTCGCCATCGCCGGCGCACTTTCTCTGTCCACGCTGCACTCGGTCTCGGCTGCGCCGCTGACGTCGCTGTCAGCAGCCGCCAAACCGGGCGCCGAAAGCGCGCATGCCGTCCAGGTCCGCTACGGCGGCTGGCATGGCGGCTGGGGCGGCGGTGCCGCGATCGGCGCGGGGCTGCTGGCGGGGGCCGTGATCGGATCAGCGATCGCCGCGCCCTCCTATTATGGCGGCTACGCGCCCTATCCCTATTACGGCGGGTATCGCTACGCCGCCTATCCCTACGGCTATGGCGGCTACTACCCGGCCTACCGCACCTATTACGGCGGCTATGGCTACAGTTACGCGCCGCGCCCGGTCTATCGCAGCTACGGCTATTCCTATGGCCCGCGGCCGTGGCGGCACAGCTACGGCTATTACCGCGGTCCGGGTTGGGGCCATCATCATGGCTGGCACGGCGGCCGTCATTTCGGACACCGCCACGGCCATGGCGTGATCCGCACCCATCATCGCTGGTGACGTGAGTTCGCCGGTGCGTGGGGCTCGCCCGACGCACCGGCACGTCAATGCGCAACCTCCGCCGCGCGGATGACGGACTCGTCATGATCGCGCCACGGCAAATGCTGCCAACGCCTCATTGCGCCGAGCGCCATCACCCACCAGATCTGGTCGAGACCCATGACCGTGGCGACGAAGGCGCAGACGACTCCGGTGCGAAATTCCTCGGCAGCTCGCCGTCCTGATCATCCTCTTCCCGCAGATGGAGCTGCTGAGCTTTCGCGTTTTCCTTGATCCGCCCATGCCCATCCCGCCGATCGCAATCGGTGCCGCTGTCTTAGCGCAGGTAACTGGCGAGGTTCAGGCTCTGGATCTTGGAGATGGCGGTATAGCTCGCCGTGAGCTGGGCCTGATATGTCGAGAGCTGGGCGGTGACCGCAGCGACGTCGACGCTGGTCAGGTCGGTCGCCAGACTCTCGGCATAGCTCTTGTAATCGGTCTGCTGCGACTTCGCGCTCTCGATCCGGGACGCCGCATCGGAGAGCTTGGCCTGCACCGTCGCGACGTCGTCCACCGCGTGATCGGCAAGCGTCAATGCGGAGGTGACGTCGGTTCCGGAGAGGGTCGAGCTGTTGGCGACGAACTTCAGGACCCGCATGACCTCCTCGAACGCCGGGTTGTCGGCGGTGACGCCATAGGTGACCGACTGCCCATCGGAAACCCGGACCGAGGCCAGCTCGCTGTCGCCCCGATAGTAGCTGCTATCCGTCGTGGTCAGCGATCCCGTGCCGGAGGCGAAGCTCGACGTGTCGACCGCCGCCGTCGCGGTTCGTCCGCCGCCGAACAGATACTGCCCGTCATACTGGGTGTTCAGGATGCCCGCCATCTGCTGCAGCAACTGCTGCGCGCTGCTGATCGCGGACGTGGTTCCCGTGCTGCTGCCGGAGCTCGCAGCGCTCAGCGCCGTGCGCAGCTGACTGACGATGTCCGACACCTGTCCCACGGCGGAATACATCACCTGCACCTTGCTGTCGGCCAGGGTCGCGGCATCGATATAGGACTGCGCCCGCGTGACCGACACCTGCAGATTGACGACGTGCTGGGTGTCGGCGCCATAACCGGCGAGATACTCGGTCTTCAGCCCCGAGGCCTCCTGCACCTGGAGGTTGGCCATGGTCGCCTGCGTCCGCAGCGCGCTCGCGATCATCTGGTCGGAGTTCGAGAATGTCGCAATCCGCATCGTCATGATAGGCGCTCCGGACTAGGTCGACTGCACGGCAGTGAGCAACGACGAGAACATGCTGTTGATCACGGAGATCAGCTGCGAGGCGGCAGCGTATTTGTTCTGCAGCGAGCTCAGCCGCGCCGTCTCCTCGTCGAGGTTGACGCCCGACTGCGAGGACAGCGAGCTCGCATAGCTCGACTGGGCCGTCGATTTCGCGGTGTAGGCCGTCGCTGCCTGCGACGCCTTGCTGGCCACATTGGCGACGATCGCCGCGGCATAGTCGGCAAACGAACCGCTCGTTGCGCTCAGGCCGCCGGCCGAGGCGAAGCTGGTCGAGCCGGTCAGCTTGTCGATGAGCGCGTTGATGACCGTCGCCGAGCCGGCCGTCAGCACCTGGCTGCCGGTCGTCAGGGTCGCGGAGCCGTCGAGCGTGCCGGTCGGAAGACCGGCAGCGCCGCTCAGGATGCTACTGTTGACGGCAAAATTGGCCGCGCTCGTGCCGGTGACGAGGTCATTCATGCCGAAATAGCCGGCGAAGCCGCTGCCGCCGATCGCGCTGGTCATGTCGTTGATCGCGATGCCGTTCGACGACGACGTGGCGCTGATCGACAGGTGCCCGCTGGAATCGATCGAGGCGGAGACGCCGGAGATGCCGTTGAGCGCCGTGACCAGATCGCCCACCGTCGCATAGGACGACAGGTCGAGATCCTGATACGAAACGAGATTGCCGCTCTGGTCAGCCACGGCGATGCGGACCGTTCCGGACGCCGCCAGGGCCGTCGTGCTGCTGACGCTCGCGGATCCGGTCAGGGTAGTCGGAGGTGGAACGGCCGACGCGCCATCAGTGATCGAATTCAGCGCCGATTTCAGCTGCGAGGCCAGTTGATCGAGCTGGGTCTGCGCGGCCGGCAGGGTTTCGTCCCGCAACGTGACCAGCGAGCCGATCTTGCCCGACGTGATCTGGGACGTGACGTCGACGCCGTCGACCGTGATGCCGCTGAAGCCGCCGGACGCATAGCTCGACGCCGCCGAGACATTCGCCGAGGCCGTATAGCTCAGCGTGTGCGCCGAGCTGTCGACCAGAGCCCGCCCCGACGAGGTATAGACCTGAAGATCGCCGTTCGACGCCGTGTAGTAGCTGACGTTCATGTAGGACGACAGGTCCTGCAGCGCCGCGTTGCGCTCGTCCTCGAGATCCGCGGTCGATTGGCCGGACGCCGCCATCTTCCGGATCTCGACGTTGAGATCGGCGACCTGCTGCAGGTCGTCGTTGACGCTCTGGACCGACGACGCGATGTCCTTGTCGGCATTGGCGCGCAGCGTCTGCACGCCGCTCGACGTGCTGCGCAGCTGGCTGGCGAAATCGTCCAGCGCGCTGACCACGGCCGATTGCAGCGACACGCTGCTGGGCGAGCTCGCCAGCGACGACAAGGCGGACTCCAGCGAGGCCAGCGAGTTTGCCAGCGACGTTCCCGTCGTCGAGGTGCCGGACGTGGACGCGCTGCCGAACAACTGCTGGAGTTGCGTCAGGTAATTGTTCGTGGTGTCGGCCGCGCCGAGCTCGGAGTTGGCTCCGATCAGGGATTTCAGCAGCAGCTTGTCGACATTGCTCGAAATGCCGGTAATGGAAACGCCGGTTCCAACTCCCCCGGTCACGTTCGTGACCTGGTTGGCCGTCTTCTGCGTATACCCCTTCGTGTCGGCGTTCGAGATGTTCGACGACGCCACGCTGATCTGCAGCTCCGTGGCCGAGATGCCGCTGAAGGCGACCAACCGTGCTATGTCGAGCGACATTGCCCTACTCCTGCTGCTGGCTGGCCATCACGCCCTCACATTGGTTCCGCACGATGTCGCACGCGCGGTACGACGTCCACCGGCTCCATAGGGGGAGGCATTTGCGATCTGCTCGCGGATCGCCTGCATGACTGCCTCGATGCGACGATTGCTGGCTTCGATCGCGGCCCGCAGCCGCACGAGGTTCTCATCCATCGCGCCACGCAGGTTGAGGATGTGCTCCATGAGCTGCTCGCGCAGGACGCGGTCGCGGACGTCGAGGCTTGCCGTCTGCCTGGCGCATTCGGCCACCCGCTGCTCGAACAACCCGGCCAACCGGTTCTTGTCGTCGAGCTGCTTCGAGCGCGAGGCCGGCAATCCCTTGGCGAGCTCCACATTCTCCTCCGACACCACCGCGATGAGTTCGTCGATCAGCGCGATCAAGGTCCGCACCTCGTCCTCGCTTGCGGGCCGTCGATCGGCCTGAATTGCGTGTTTCATCCTGTCGCTCCCCTCTTACTGTTCACGCTGCGGTCGGCGACTGATCTGCGCGACGCGGGCATAGGTATTCAGCGCCGTCACCCTCACGGTGGCGACCTTGAGTTCCTCGTCGAGCAGCGCACATTCGCGAAGCAGCTTTCGTCGGACCGTTTCGATATCGTCGATCAAGGCCAACAGTTGCACGCGGTCGTCCTTGCCGGCGGTCGCGGCGCGCAGTCTCAGCCGCCGCAGCTTCTTCAGCAGAACCTCGCCCTCGCCGAGCCGCTCCCTCTTGAGGTCGGCCATGATCACCTCATCGACGAGATCAGGGTGTCGTACATCTTGTTGACGGCCGAGATCACCTGCGACGCCGCCGAATAGGCCTGCTGAGCCGAGATCATGCTGCTGAACTGGCCCGTGGTATCGGTCGTGCTCGACTCCAGCTCGCTACCGTAAATGGTCCCTGCACCATTCTCGCCGGATGCCTGCAGGGTCGCGTTGCCCGATGTCGCCGTCGACGTGTACATGCCGCTGCTATGTGCCACGAGGCCATTGGGATCGGCGAAGGTCGCCACCGCGATCTTGTAGATCGGAACCGTCTGGCCGTTGGAATAGGTCGCCTCGACAAGACCGTTCTTGCCGACCGAAATGCTGCTCAGCGTTCCGAACGAGATGCCGTCGGAATTGGCGCTGAAATTGGAGACGCTCGGCGTCGTGCTGCCGGACGACAATTGGGTCAGACCGTCGGTGCCGCCGCCGGTGGTGCCGAAGCTGAGCGTGATCGAGCTCGCCGCGGCGCCGTTGTTCCAGGTGATGCCGAGATTGGTCGAGGAGACCGTGCTCAGCGAGCCGTCAGAGTTGAAATCGATCGTATAGGTGCCGCTCGTCACGGTGCCGTCCGACGCCGTGGCAGGCGCGACATCGGCAGTCCATTCGTTCGCCGTCGCCGACTTGGTCCAGGTCACATTGAGCGTATGCGACTGGCCAAGCGAATCGTACACCGTCATCGAGCTGCTGAAGGTGTCTCCGCTCGCAGCATCGGCCGGCAGGTTGGCCGCAAGCGACGTCTTGGTCGTCGCCCCACCATTCGTCAGCGCCACCTTGGTATTGACCGGCTCGAGGCCGTTGCCGACCACGTTGCCGCTCGCATCTGTGCGCCAGCCTTCGAGATAGTAGCCGTCGTTCTCGAGATAGCCGGCATTGTCGGTCGTGAACGCGCCGTTGCGCGTGTAGAAGGTCTCACCCCCGGCCGAAGTCGAGTTGGTCGCGACGAAGAAGCCCGAGCCCTGGATGGCGACGTCGGTTGCGTTGGTGGTGGCGGCCAGCAGCCCCTGCTGCGTGATGTTGGCACGGCCGGAGACCGAGACGCCCCCCGAGGAATAGGCTTTCGAGCTGCTCGATGCCGTCACCAGCTGCTCGAACAGGCCGGACGTGGTCTTGTATCCGGTCGTATCGGCGTTGGAGATGTTGTCGCTGATCATGGCGAGCGACGAGCTCTGCGCGTTGAGCGCCGAGATCGCCGATGACAGGGCTCCAGAAAGACTCATGATTGTACTCCGGGTAATGCGGTCAGGAGGTGACGCCGATGATGTTGCTGGCGCTGACAGGAACGCCGCCGACGGTGAGCGACGGCGTGCTGGTCGAGGTGTCGATGCCGGTTACGGTCCCGGTGACCGTCGTGTAGTTGAGGACCGAGGTGCCCGCGGAGTCCGTCGCCGTCACGGAGATCGTGTACTGGCCGCCATTGCTGAGTTGATTGCCGCTGGAATCGGTGCCGTCCCAGGTGATCGAATTGGCGCCCTTGTTGCCGGTCCCGGTGCCTGTCCAGACCGTGCTTCCGGAGGAATCCTTGATCGAGATCGAAACGTTTGACGCTGCTGACGACAGCGAATAGCCGAACGTCGCCGAGCCGTTCGAGAGGACGGCAGTGTCACTCTTGGCCTCGACGGTGTGGCCGATGTAGTTCACCGAATTCAGCGTCACCAGGCTCGAGAACGAGCCGGCCAGCGAGGTCATGCTGCTGTTGAGCGACTGCTGCGAGGTGAAATTGGCGTAGGACGTCATCTGGTTGATGAAGTCGGTCACGCTGGTCGCGTTGAGCGGATCCTGGTTCTGCAGTTCGCTCACCAGCAGCTGAAGAAAGTCGGTCGAGCTGAGCGTCGTACGCGATGTGTCGCTGGACGATGATGTCGATGAGGTGGTCGCGGTCGACGAACTCGCGGCGGTGACGGTCATGGCAGAACTCCGGCTCGCGCCGCGAGCGGCGGCGGGACACAGCACGACCACGCGGTCGTGAAGGCGTTTGCTGATCAAACGGCCAGAGCGCCGATTCCAGGCGCACAATTAGTCGATCGAATTAGTTGATCCGACGGCAGAATTTGCCGCCGCGCTGTTGCGCAGAGGCGGCAAAAATCGCCTGGTGCGAGGCCCCGATCTGCATCGGCGCCACGGCTCGCCGTCGTCGCACTCGGGCGCCCTCGATTCGCGCGCAAGCGAACTCAAGAAACTGAGCGAGATGACAGTTGCGATGGTGTTGCGGTTCCAGCGGCGAGGTCCGACCGGCCGAAGCGCAGCCGCGCAAGCGCGGTCCTGGCTAAGGCTCAGCCAGGCTGATGGGCGTCAGCCGGCGGGGTTGCCGCTTCCTCTTGGGCCAGGCGATGGGCCGCAGCAAGGATGCGCGACGTCAGGCCGGCGGGTGCACGAACCGGCGGCGACGACAGCGCCTCACGAACGAGACGTGCCTCGGATAGCAATCGATCGGCTTCGGGAGAGGACGCAAGCAGATCAGCAGCGGATTGACGCTGCTCCGCCGGCCAGCGCGAGAGGTCCTCACCCAGCCTGCCGATCAGATCCTCGAATTCCCTGACGTCCATCGTCCGCCCAATCCAGCGCTTCCAGCTTGGTCATAAAGCATTCAGCCCGCGAACGAAATTGATATCGGCAATTGTGACGATCGACCGCAACCAAGCCCTGGAAACTCCGTACTTTTCGGGAGTCGTATGCACGCGAGGCCGCACTGGATACCGAAACGGGAGACAATGCAGCCCATTTCTGATCGATTTCTCAAGATTTCCGCAGCGCGGCGAGTGCCCGATTCGGCGAGATCTACCGACGGTTGGCCGAATCAGCAGCCGCTCGCTTTCCCCGGGCCGCCACATCGACAGCCTCCCACGCCTGCCGCAGTTCCAGCAGGCTTTCGGTGATCCGCTGGAAATTCTCGCGCATGTGAGGTCGACCATAGGCCCGCAGCGCGGCCACGATCAGGGCGTTGTAGGTTCCGAACAACTGGTCGGCGACCGGTCCGCCGCGCGTGGAATTGAGGTGCAAGCTCAACCCGCGCAAAATCGCCGTTGCCCGGGTCAGGTGGGCATGCCCCTCCTCGAAGCGACGCACCTCCTGCGCTTGCACGGATTTCTGCAGGCAGGTGACCGCGCCGTTGAGCAGCATGATCACGGCCCGCAGCGGCGGAACCGCGACGGCCGTGCCGCGGTAGGCCTGACTTGCAAATTGCGCCATCGAACTCTGGGTCATCAGTTACTCGAACTCGAATTGAGGAGGGCTTTCAGATAGGTCAGCGTATTGTTGGCGCTCTCGATCGCGGCTTGGTACTTGGCGTATTGCGCCGTGAGCTGGGTCTGGAACGTCGCAGCCGAGCTCTTAATGTCGTTGACCTTGGCCTGCATCGTCTCGTCCTGGGACGTCAGATTGTCGATCAAAGTCTGCAACGAGCCGGTGCTGGACGATGCGGTCTTGGCGATCTGGTAGATCTGGGTTGCAAGCCCCTGGGTCGAGGTCACCGTGATCGATTGCGAGGTCGAGCCGGTATAGGTGAAAGCCATGCCGGCATAGATCGTCCCGGAATTGCCCACGATCGTGTTGCCGCTGACCGTGAACAGCGAACTGTCGCCACCGACGGATGCGGCCGAGAGATTCCCCGAGGCATCCACCGTCAGATCCAGGGTGAACGACTGCGGCGACGACCCGGTATTGACGACGCTGAGCTGGCTCGACGAGGTCTTGGTCTGCGCCGACAACAACGTCGTCACACCGCTCAAATTGGTGCTCAGGATCGTCGACAGCGTGCCCGTATCGAGTTCGAGTTCGTTCTTTTCGTTGAACGAGAGACCAAGGTCCGCCATCGTCAGCCCGCCGACGGACGTTCCGAGCACGGTCTGAAGCGAGTTCATGATGTCGCGCATGGTGCCGTCGCCGAACAGCACCGAGCTGGATGAGGCGGTTCCGTCGGAGTTGGTGGTCTGCTGCGCAATCACGGCATCGCGGAACGCATTGTAGTCGGTGACGAAGGTCTGCAGCGCCGACGAGATCTGGCTCGTATCGGCGCCGATGGCGACGGTCAGCGTCGTTCCGGAGGGTGTCGCCTGCAGCAGATCGAACGTGACGCCGCTGAGCACGTCGGTGATGTCGTTTGTGTTGCGGGTCAGGCTGATCCCATCGAGCGTGAACTCCGCGGCCTGGGCCGTCTGCAGCACCGTCGCGAAGGCTCCCGAGCTGTCGGTCACCCCGAGCTTGTTGAGGATGTCGTCCCCGGACGAGCTTGCATAGGTGATGTCGGCGGCATCCTGGGTCCCCGTCAGCACCAGTTGATAGGACCCGCTCGATACCTGGACGATCGACGCCTCGACATCGGTCGTGGAGGTCTGCGCGTTGATCGCGTCGACGACATCCTGCAGCGACATGCCGCTGGTGATGGTGATGTCGGCCGTGCTGCCTCCGGACAGGCCGAGCGAGAACGTGCCGGAATAGCCGAGGGCCGCGGTCTGGCTCGACTGCGTCGTGCCCGTCACCTTGTGCGCCGTGGCGACCTGGCCGATCGTCAGCGTGTGGCTGCCGGTCGCGGCTCCATTGCTCACCGACATCGACAGCGCCGATGAGGCGCTGACGTCGCCGGTCGCGCTGATGGTGGCGGCCCGCGTGGCGAAGGCGTTGGTCGCAAGCGAGTTCACCATCGATGTCGCCAGCGACGACAATCCCGATGACAGTGTCTTCAGTGCGGTCTGCAGCGTCTGGTACGCCGTGATCTTGGCTTCATTGGCGGTGATCTTGGTCGAGATCTGGGTCGCCTGGGTGAGCTTGGCATTGACGGCGGACTCGATCAGCGCGGTCCAGTCGATCGTGCTCGTGGTGCTCGTTCCCGACGTCGTGAGCGAGCTGCTCGAACTCGTCGATGATGAAGAAGACGATGTCGTGCTGCTCGTGCTCGAGGTTGCGCTGCTCACCGTCATCCGTCGTCGTCCTCCGAGGAAAAAGCCGGACCGGCGAGGCGCCGGCCCGGCAGATCACGGCTCAGCCCAGCAGCTTCAGGAGGTACTGCGGGATCTGGTTGGCGGCGGCTTCCGCCGATACCGCGGCCTGGGTCTTCACCTGCGCCGACGACAGCTTCGCCTGCTCCGAGGCGATGTCGACGTCCTTGATGGCGGAATTGGCCGATTGCAGGTTCTGCGTCTGCGTCGAGATCGAATCGGCCGAGAAGTTGAAGCGCGACTCCTGCGCGCCGATGTCGGCACGCGCCTTCGACACGGTGTCGATCGCGGTGTCGAGAGTGGTCAAGGCTGCGGTCGCGCCGGTCTGGGTGCTGACGTCGAGCGACGAGACGCCGAGCGTGCTCGCGGTGAGATCCGACAGCGTGATGTTGATGGTGTCGGACGCGGACGATCCGACCAGAACCGAGACGCCCGACGAGAACGTGCTGGTGCCGTCGAGCAGGCTCTGACCGCTGTAGCGCGTTCCGGTCGCGATCGACGAGATTTCGCTGATGAGCTGCGAGAATTCCGACTGGATGTAGGTGCGGCTGGTTCCGACCGTGGTGCCCGATGCGGACTCGGAGGCCAGCGACTTCATGCGCGCCAGGATGTCGCTGATGTTCGACGCGCCGCCATCCGCGGTCTGCAGGATCGACGTCGCCTGGGCGGCGTTGGTCGCGGCCTGCTGCAGCGTGGTGATGTCCGAGGAGATGCGCGTGGAAATGGCGAGACCGGCCGCGTCGTCCGAGGCCGACGTGATGCGCGAACCGCTCGACAGCTTGGAGAGCGAGCTCGTCTCCTGGTTGGAGTTGATGTTCAAGTAGCGGACGGCGGAGTTGGCGGCGATGTTGGTGGAAATTGCGGGCACGGTGAGGACTCCTGAGTGATCGGCAAAGCACGCCGCATCGTGGAAGGACTGACGGTGCGGATCGGCCCCGTCTGACCGATCAAACGGAAGCGCCTGCGGGAATCAGGCGGGAATTCTCCCGCGCCGGGAATTTTATGGTTAGCAATCGGTGAAGGCGCCGCGAATGTCGCGCTCGTGACGCCGCAGCATGTCGCGCAGATGCTGGCGACCCCGCTTCAACAGCGACTCCACGGCGGCCACTGTCGTGTCCATCACCTCGGCGATTTCGCCGTTGCTCATGTTCTCGTGATACGACAGGATCACGGCGATCCGTTGCTGCTCCGGAAGCCGCTGCATCGCTCCTTCCAGGAGGTCGCTGAGCTCCGCACGCTCGATGACGCTCACGGCATCCGGCTTGCCGTCCGCAACCTCGGGCACCACATCGACATTCTCGGTCCGCGGCTTGCGGCGGATGTCGATGCAGCGGTTGCTGACGACGCGATAGAGCCAGGTCGAGAATTTGGCACGGCCGTGCTGCCACCGCCCGCGATGAGTCCAGACCTTCAGCATCGTATCCTGAACGACGTCCTCGGCGTCGGCGGCATTGCCGACGATGCGCAACGCAATCGCATAGGCGCGGTCGATGTGGCGCTCGACGAGAAGGCGAAATGCGAGCTCCTCTCCGGTGGCCAGCCGGTCGAGCAGATCCTTGTCCTCGTCGAAGACCATGGTCTCGCCCGGCGGCGCAGAGTCTGGAACGGTGCTGACCGACTCGCTCGACGGCAGCACCACCGCGACGTCCGGGGACCCCGGCTCCTTCGAAGATACGCCATCGGCCGGGGCCCAGACGTCCAGCGCGTAGCTCATTTCCGCATCTCCAACCCGCAATGCCGAATGCGGTATTCGCAGACGGCTTCCGATCGTTGAACGCTGTGATCGAGAGAAGCAGGCGAAGATTTTTCGTGATTTTTCAGGTAGTTAGATGGAATGTTTTGCCTAGGGACAGGCAAATTCTGCCGCACGCGGATCGAGCGCTCGACGATCATTGAGAAGGAGAGGCCGATGTTCGGCATGGCGCGGGTTCATTCCGGAAGACGAGTTCAGCAGAAAACGCGGGCTGCAACGCTTACTAACAGCATCCCTGGATGCGGACCGCGCACACCAAATCTGCGGTCGATCAAGATCCGGAGTTCTTGCGAAACGATCATCTCGCCCGGCAATTTTTTCCGAATCACCTCGACGAAATTATCGCATTTTTCGACTCTGTCAGTTTCCGCAGACGCGATTTTTGAATCTCGTGACGATTTTTGCGACAAGGCGCGCCTGATCTGTCGTGCTCGTACGTTGTAGTTGCTGATGGAACGACAAATGAAGCGATCGACGTGATGCGTCGCGCGCCGACGACGCACGCGTAGGTGTCAATCGATGTCTGTAGCGTCACCGAATGTTGCTCAATGTTTCGATCGACGTCGACTTTCGTGAGTATCGTCGCGTTCGATATCTCAGCGCGAAGCGCGCGATCCGCGCCCGCGACTGCTTTTTAATGCCCGATTTCGTACTTCGGCGTCGACCAAGCGCTATCAGATCGAAAGCGAATGCCCGTACGTCTTCTTACGCATCCACGATGTTGATTCATCTGTGCGGGCTTCGCGCGGCGCGCCGGCAACATTGCGAAACGAAGTTCGCGTTTTCCGTGTCGAGAGCTTCGTCCTGCTCGCATCATCGCAAGTGACCGACGCCGGCGCATGCGTGATCGACGCGCCTGATTGGCCGACGTGGTCCGTTTGATTGTGCAGGAGGACCCGGCATGATGCGACAAGACCCGAAAGCCATCGACGACGACCCGACGCAAGCCTTGCGCGCTCGAGGCGTCAGGCTCGGTCAGCAGCAAGGTCTTCGTCTGCAGTGGCTGTCGCGGACATTCGGGCCGCTGGTTCACTGCGGCGAACGTCCATCGCCTGGCCGCGGCCGCACGATCGTCCTGCTCGATCCGCCAACCGGCGCGGGTGCGGAGCTGCTGTACGGCACGCTGACCTCGCACGATGCCGTGGCGATCCCTTTCGGCGAAAACCCCGCGTTCGATTTCCTGAAATCCAAGTTGACGGCGTTCGGCACCGTCGGCACCTCGGCCGACGGTCCGCATGAATTGTGGTGGGGCGGCCGCGACTGGCCTGCTCCGGAGACGGCACCCGCAACTACGATGCGTGTCGTGTCCTGCCATCCGACGACGGTCGGCGACTTGCACGTCTATCATCTCAGACGCTCGCTGCAGCGGCTCGGGCTCCCATTCGACATCGAGGCGATCGATTGCCGCCCCGGCGAACGCCTGAGCGCTGCCGACAAGGCCGACTTCGTCGCGCGGATGTGGCAGCGGCACCGCGAGCCGCTGTTGTACGTCGAGGCGGACGTGATGTTTCAAGCCGCCCCGGGCCTTCCTCATCTGGCCGGCTGCGACTTCGCCGTCCATAAGTGGAACGGCTGGGAGATGTCGCCGCGCACTCTCTATTTCGGCCGCTCCAAGGCGGCCGAGACCATGCTGACGACCTGGCGCGAGATTGCCTCGTCATATCCCGATGTCTGGGACGGCTATCTGATCGACCAGGCCTGGAGTGCGGTGACGTCCCAGATCGCACTCGATACGGTCTGGCTTCCCCGCAGCTACCATGCCGTTGCAGGGGAAGCCGGAGTCGGCAACGCGACGATCGTCCACAATCTGAAGCCGACAAACGCTGATCTCGGCCCCGACCCGGACTTCGCCGAAGTGGCACGCTCGCCGCGGCGGGCGGGGCGCGTCGGCGCGCTGGAGTCGCTGCTCGTGGTGCGCTCGAAAGTAAAATCCGGCCGGGGCGTCACGGTCATCCTGCGCGATGTCGAAGGTAGCAGCGCGCGCGCAACGGCCGACAGCATCGAGCGGCTGACGAGCGCCTTCGTCGCCGATTGCGGCGGCTTTGGCCGCCTCGAGCTTTCGCTGTGCTCGTGGGCGCCGGAGGTTCGCATGGCGCGGCGGGCCGCTTTGCTGGCCGACAACATGGTACTCGAGATTGTCCCCGGTCAGGAGCTGCCGGCCGATCTGTTCGCCGCCACCGCCGCCTCGGAAGCCATGCGCCGGCCCGCCAGCTTCAACGCCCATCGCCACTGACGCCAGCCAGGACAAATCATGTTCGACACCATCATTCTTCTCACCGGCAGCCGTGACCAGCAGCTCGCGTTGTCCGAGCTCCTGCGGGCGCACAACGCTGCCCTCGCATTCCGCTGCGCGGTCAGCCTGCAGGACCTCGAAGCCATCGAACGCGACGTGCTCGGCAGATCCCGCCTGCTTGCGTTCACGACCGGCGTCGTCGTGCCTGCCGCCATCCTTCAGGCGCTCGGTTACGGCGCCTACAATTTTCATCCGGGCCCACCGGATTATCCCGGCTGGGCGCCGGCCCATTTCGCAATGTACGACGGTACGAAGCGCTTCGGCGCGACGGCCCACGCGATGGAGACCCGGGTCGACTGCGGCGCGATCGTCGGTGTCGAGCCGTTCGACATCCCCCAAGGCGTGGATGTCCGCGGCCTGGAGCAGATGGCGTTCGTGCGGCTCGCCTATCTGTTCTGGCGGATGTCGCGCGACCTCGCCTGCCAGGCCGGCCCGCTGCCGGCGCTCGGCACCGGTTGGAGCGGCACCAAGAGCACGAGGCAGATGTACGCCGCCCTATGCGACATGCCCGCCGACATCGATCGATCCGAGATGGCGCGCCGCATCCACGCCTTTCACGACGATTTCCGCGGCATTCCACTGACCGTCAACCTGCACGGCACACGGTTTCAGCTCATGCGCGCCGAGGCCGCCGTCGGCGAGCCGATGACGGTTGACGCGCCGGCGTTGGCGCTCGCGTCGTGACCTAACGCTTGAGCGGCTTGATCACGGTCCGGTCGAGCCGCGTTTCCCAGCCGTGACGTTCCAGCTCGGGATCGTCATGCTCCTCCTGCGGCCAGCCGACGCAGAGATACGCAATCAGGCTCCAGTCCGACGGCAATTCGAGCGCGCGACAGACAGCCTCCGGGTCCAGGATCGACACCCAGCCAACGCCGAGACCTTCCGCGCGCGCCGCCAGCCAGAACGTCTGGATCGCTGCGACCACCGAGTAGCGGAGCGTTTCCGGCATCGTGGCGCGGCCGAGACGATGCCCGGTGGCAGCGCCTTCGTCGGCACAGACGGCGAGATGGACCGGCGCCTGCGTCAAGCCTTCCAGCTTGAGGCTTGCATAGAGCGCGCGCCGCTCACCATCATAGCCGGCGAGCGCCGCCTGGTTCGCATGCTGGAAGTTCTCGATCACCGTCGCGCGGCGTTCGGCGCTCTCGACGAGCACGAACCGCCAAGGCTGGCAGAAGCCGACGGACGGCGCGTAGGACGCGAGAGCGAGCAACTGCTCGATCAGCTCAAGGGAGACCGGATCGGCGCGGAAACGGCGGACGTCGCGACGCCAGCGCACCAGCTCGGCAAAGCGCTGCCGGAATGTCGCGTCGAACTGCGGAGGGCTTCGGCCTGGCTCGCTCATGCGCCCTCCCCGCTCAGGACGTGCAGGAACGATCCGGTCATCGACCCGCGCCGGGCGCCGCGCTCGGCGATGACGCCGCCCGAGGCATCGCGGCACGCGATCAGCGGATCGTCTGCCTCGCTCAGGATGGTTGCATAATGGAATTCGTGGCCGTGAACGACGGCCCCTCTCGGGCCGAGGCTGCAGTCGACCAAGAGCGTCGCTTGACGATAGCCGAGATGCAGGCGGCGTCGCGCGAACGACGTTTCCAGTGACAGCAGCCCAGCCATCGCATGCCGGACACCATGGGCATCTTCGAGTCCCGCGCCTAGCGTCATGTAGCCGCCGCACTCGCCGTGGATTGGCACGCCGCGCGAGGCCATCGCGCGCAACGCGTCCAGGAACGACCGCGCCGAGGCCAGCCGTCCCGCATGCAATTCGGGATAGCCGCCTGGCAGCCACACCGCGTCGGCTGCCGGATCAGGAGCCTCATCGTTCAACGGCGAGAACGGGATGGCCTCCGCGCCCTGAGCGCGCCAGTGCCGCAGCAGATGCGGATAGCTGAACGAGAAGGCCGCATCTGATGCGAGCGCGATGCGCTGTCCGGGCGGTTTGATGCCGAGGCTGGAGCTCTGCGCGGCGAGGCCAGGCGCCCGAATCGGATTTGCGAGAGCAAGCACCGCGTCGAGATCGACCGACCCGGACACGCTTGCCGCAAGACGCTCGAGATGGGCCTCGATGGCCGTGATCTCCTGGGCCTGGACCAGCCCGAGATGGCGTTCGGGCAAGGTCAGTTGCGCGTCCCGCGCCAGCGCGCCGAGCACCTCGATTCCGACGGTCGCAAACGCCGGCTCGATGAGCGCCCGGTGCCGCTCGCTCGCGACCCGATTGAGGATCACCCCGGCCACGTGGACATCGTCGCGAAAACGCGCGCAGCCGAGCGCGACGGCGGCGGCCGTCTCGGTCTGCCCGCTGACATCGAGAACGAGCACGACCGGCCAGCCGGTCAGGGCTGCAAGATCTGCGGCCGAGCCCCTGCCCGCGCGCCCGGGATGTGACGCGCCATCGAACAGGCCCATGACGCCCTCGACGATGGCGATATCGGCGTCGGCGGCAACGCCGCAGGCAAGCCCGAGCAGCTGCGGCGCGGACATCGCCCAGCTGTCGAGATTGTAGCTCGTCCGCTTTGCCGCGGCCGTGTGATAGGCGAGATCGATATAGTCCGGGCCGCATTTGAAGGGTTGCACGCGCGCGCCGCGCCGGCTGAGTGCACGCAACAGCCCGAGCGTGACGGTCGTCTTGCCGGCGCCCGAACGCGGCGCGGCGATGATGATTCCGCTGGGCGCCGCCTTGCTCATGGCCGTAACGCCGCCGAGGCATGGCAAAATGTGCTATGCGAACCGACATGATGGACATCGCGGATCCGCCGAACCGACCGCTGAAGCGTGGCTGGACGACCGGCAGCTGCGCCACGGCTGCGGCGCGCGCCGCCTACGAGCTGCTGATCACGGGCAACTGTCCTGCCATGGTCGAGATCGCCCTTCCGGGCGGACGTCGTGTCGGCTTTGCGATCGCGATGCATGAGGCCGACGGCATCGAGGCCACCGCGGGCGTGGTCAAGGACGCCGGCGACGATCCTGACGTCACGCATGGTGCGCTGGTCAGAGCAACCTTGCGGCGCGGTGCAGACAATTCCGGCGTAACGTTCCGCGCCGGCCCCGGCGTCGGCACCGTGACACGACCGGGATTGCCGCTGCCGCCGGGAGAGCCTGCGATCAATCCGGTGCCGCGCGAGATGATCACGGCGGCGATTGGCGAAGCCTCGGCAAAGCTCGGTGCGACAGGCGACGTGGCCGTCGAGATCTCCATTCCCGGCGGCGAGGAGCTCGCCAGAAAGACGCTCAACCCGCGGCTCGGCATCGTCGGCGGCCTGTCGATCCTCGGCACCACGGGAATCGTGGTGCCGTTCAGCTGTGCTGCCTGGATCCACTCCATCTATCGCGGCATCGACGTCGCGCGCGCGGCCGGCCTGCCGCACATCGCCGGCGCGACGGGAAGCACATCCGAGAAGGCCGTGCAGCGGCTCCATGGCCTGCCGGAGACGGCGCTGATCGACATGGGCGATTTCGCCGGCGGCATGCTGAAATATCTGCGACGGCATCCGGTCGCTCGCGTCACCGTGGCCGGCGGCTTCGCCAAGATGACCAAGCTCGGCCAGGGCCTGCTCGACCTGCATTCGCGCGCCGGCGAGGTCGATCTCGGCTGGCTGGCGAACACGCTGCATGACGCGGGTGCGCCGGCCACGCTGGTCACGAGCGCACGCACGGCCAACACCGCGCTGCAGGTGCTGCAGGAGTCCCAGCGGGTCGGGTTTCCTGCCGGAGAGGTGGTCGCGCTCGCCGCCTGGACGACGGCGCGGCGTGCGCTGGGCGACAACGACATGGCCCTCGACATCGCCGTGTTCGACCGCGACGGCCGGCTGGTCGGACAAAGTCATGGACCGGCTCAATCCCCTCTCCCGCGGAAGCGCCGCTGATAGTCGGCATCGTACAGCGCGCTGTTGCGAAAATCCTCGGTTGCGAGTGCGCGGCCCACCAGGATCAGCGCGGTCCGCTCCACGGCGGAAGCCGCGGCCTGGCCGACGATGGTCGCCAGCGTGCCGGTCAGGACCAGCTGGTCCGGCCAGCTCGCGCGATAGACGATCGCGACCGGACAGTCGTCACCGTAATGCGGCCGCAGCTCCTCGACGACCTTGTCGAGAACGTGGATCGAGAGATGGATGGCGAGCGTGGCGCGCGACTGCGCGAACAGCGAAAGCTGCTCCGTGTCCGGCATGGCCGACGCGCGGCCGGAGGTCCGCGTGAGCACCACCGATTGGGCTAATCCCGGCAAGGTCAATTCGCGACCAAGCGCGGCCGCCGCCGCCGCGAACGACGGCACACCGGGTGTGATCGTGTAGGGAATCCGCAATGCATCCAGGCGCCGCAATTGCTCGCCGAGCGCGCTCCAGATCGAGAGATCGCCGGAATGCAGCCGCGCCACGTCGTCGCCCGCGAGCGTGGCGCGCTCGATCTCGGCCACGATCTCGTCGAGCGACATCGGTGCCGTGTCGACGATACGTGCGCCGGGCGGGCAATGATCGAGCAGCGCTCGAGGGACCAGCGAGCCCGCATAGAGACATACCGGACAGCGCGCGATCAGGTCACGGCCGCGCAAGGTGATCAGGTCCGGGGCGCCGGGACCGGCGCCGATGAAGTGCACCGTCATGGCGCACGCTCCGCATCGATGGCCGCCTCGCCCTCCGCCAGCGCGCAGGTCGCTGCGGCGTTTGCGACGCGCGCCAGGACCAGCCGGGCATTCGCGCCGGCGGCAGCCAGCGCCGCCGTCTCGGCGACCGAAGGTACACCCTTCAGGCGCCTGACGCGATCGCTTCGCGTGATCGCGCGATCGGCGACAGCCGCCATGTCAGCAGAGGCCACTCCGACGAGCGGGCGGCCAAGCCGGCGCGCGGCGCTGATCACGCTGGGTTCGCTGACCTTGTCCGCCGCCGTGGCGAGCACCGCCACGTCTGCCGGGGCGAGGCGTGCAAGCGAGAGCGCCTGTGCGATCACCGCCTCGATGTCTGCGACGCTGGCGGCACGCCGGCAACCGATTCCGAGCGCGATCATGGTTTCGTCACCCGCCACTGCGTGATCGGCATGGCCTGCCGCCAGCCGTGCATGCGGCCGACCGGCTCGATGCGCGAAACCGCGATGCGGATCAGTTCACCGCCATGCTGGCCGAACAACGCGCTCAGCCGCGCCTCGCCTTCGAGCGACACCACGTTGGCGACGAGGCGGCCGCCGGGTTTCAGCCGCGACCAGACGGCTTCGAACACACCCATTTCCGAAATGCCGCCGCCGATGAAGACCGCATCGGGCGCTTCCAGATCCGCCAGCACCGCCGGCGCGCGTCCCATCACCACCTTCAGCTCGGGAGTGCCGAGCGCCAGCGCGTTGCGCATCGCCCGGCCGGCCCGGTCCTGCCGCGCCTCGATCCCGATCGCGCGCAGCGAGCCGTGCCGCAGCAGCCACTCGATTGCCACCGCGCCCGAGCCCAGCCCGACGTCCCACAGCAGTTCGCCTGGACGCGGCGCCAAGGCCGACAACGTCACGGCGCGAACGTCACGCTTGGTCAACTGGCCGTCATGCTCGAACAGGTCATCGGCAAGACCGGCGGTCAGCGGGATCACGGGCGCATCAACCTCCGCGTCGACCTCGATCGCGATCGTCGTCAGCGGATGGATATCGGAGAGATCGAACGCGTCAGCTGGCGCGCCTCGCACCCGCTCGTGTGGGCCGCCGATCGCTTCCAGCACCGTCAGGCGCGAACGTCCCATGCGGCGCGAGGTCAGCAGCGCGGCGAGCCTTGCGGCAGTGGATCCATCCCAGGCCAGCGCCAGAATGCGCGCCCCCGGCGCAAGATGGCGGATGATCCCTTCCAGCGGGCGGCCGTGCAGCGTCACCTGCGCCACGTCCTGCAGCGGCCAGCCGAGCCGTGCCGCCGCGAGGCTGAAGGCCGAGGGCTGCGGGACGCACAACATCTCGGCGGGCGCGAAACGCTGCATCAGCTGCTTGCCGACGCCGTAGTTGAAAGGATCGCCGCTTGCGAGAACGACGACGGGCTCTCCCCGTCGCGCCGCGATCTGATCGAACGCGAGCTTCAACGGGCTGGGCCAAGCCAGCCGTTCCCCCGCGATCAACGGCGCGGCAAGCTCGAGATGGCGCGCGCCTCCGACCACGAGCGCCGCCTGCGCGATGAGACGTCGTGCGGACGTCGAGAGACCGCCAACACCATCCTCGCCGATCCCGACGATGGACAGCCAGCGCTGCGCGTTGCAAGTTGCGGCCGAGTTCACCATGGACACTGCCCCGCATGCGTATTCTCATTCTTGGCGGGACGACCGAGGCTTCGGAGCTGGCGCGGCTGCTCGCCGGCGACGACCGGTTCGCAGCGACGCTCTCGCTCGCCGGCCGCACCGCCGTGCCCAGACCGCAGCCGCTGCCGACGCGCATCGGCGGCTTCGGCGGCATCGCCGGACTGGAAGCCTGGCTGCGGGATCATGCGATCGACGCCGTCATCGATGCCACGCATCCCTACGCCGACCAGATCTCGCGCCATGCGGTCGCAGCCTGCCATGCGCTGTCGGTGCCGCTGGCGTCGATCCGGCGCGCGGCCTGGCAACGCCAGGCCGGGGACCGCTGGATCGAAGTCGGCAGTGCCGACGACGCGGCTTCCGCGCTCGGAACGGATCCGGCGCGTGTATTCCTCAGCCTTGGCCGCCTGGAGCTCGCAGCCTTCGCAGCAGCCCCGCAGCACCACTACGTCGCGCGAACCATCGACCCGCCTGGCGACGTCGCGTTGCCGCCCGACATTCGCTTCGTCCACGATCGCGGGCCGTTCGACGAGCCGACAGAGCAAGCCTTTCTGACCCAAGAGCGCATTGCCTTTGTGGTATCGAAGAACTCCGGAGGCGCGGCCACGTATCCGAAGATCGCAGCCGCGCGGCGGCTCGCGATTCCCGTGGTGATGATCGCAAGACCCGACAAGCCGCATGGCATCGCGCTGGACGGCGCGCGAGCCGCATTGCAGTGGCTGGAGGCACAACTGGTTCATGCCCCGCCCTCAACCTCACGGCGCAGCGTATAGACAAACGGCGACTTTCCCTCGCGCGCGATCAGGCGCGTGGCGCTCGATCCGATCAGCACAAGCGTGCGCATGTCCGCCTTGTCGGGATCGACCTCGCCCAAGGTGGTGATGATCCGTCCGACATCACCACTGCCCGCGGCCCTGACCATGACGACGACGGTCGAAGCCGGCTTGATCTGGCGCAGCAGCGCGAACGCCTCGCCCAGCTGATGAGGCCGCGCTTTGGACAGCGGATTATAGAGCGCAACGACGAAATCGGCCGCGGCGGCCGCCTCGAGGCGACGACGGATGGTCGTCCAGCTCTTGAGATTGTCGGACAGCGAGATCGCACAGAAGTCGCCGCCGAGCGGCGCCCCGACCTCAGCCGCGGCCGCCAGCATCGCGGTGACGCCGGGCTCGACGCGGATGTCGAGGTCGCGCCACGCCGCTGGTCCCGCCTCGACCGCTTCGAACACCGCCGCGGCCATCGCGAACACGCCGGGATCGCCGCCCGACACCACCGCGACCTGCCTGCCGTCGCTCGCGAGCGCGAGTGCGTGGCGGGCGCGGTCGAGCTCGACGCGATTGTCGCTGGCGTGCCGGATCTGGCCCGGACTCGTTGTGGTCACCCTGTCGAGATACGGTCCATAGCCGATCAGATCGGTCGCGCTTGCGATGGCGGCCGCGGCGGCGGGCGTGATCAATTCGGCCCGCCCCGGGCCGACGCCCACGATGGTCAGCGTGCCCGTCATAGCCGTCGCCCCTGCCCGGGGATCAGGATCATCGAGAAATAGGGACCGCGGTCCAGCTCCACCTCGGCCAGCGGCGCGACGCGCTGCGCCTCCATCGTGCCGCGCTCGACATAGAGCGCGCGATCGAGCAATCCGGCGCTGATGATCGCGCGCTTCACCTTGGCGAGGTTGCGCCCGACCTTCATGATCACGGCAGCCTCGCAACGCGTCAGCCGATCATGCAGGACGTCCTCGCCCAGTGTGCCCGGCAGCACGGAGAGGACGTCGTCGCCCCAGGTGATCGGAACGTTGGCCTTGGTCCAGCAACCGGACATGCCGGTGACACCCGGCACGACCTCGACCGGATGATCGTGCTCCAGCCGCCGCCACATATGCATGAACGAGCCGTAGAAGAACGGATCACCTTCGGACAGCAGACCGACCGATCGCCCCGCCGCCAGATGCACGGTGATGCTGTCCGACGCGCGCCGATAGAAATCGGCGATCTCTGACTGATAGGACGGGTCGGCGACCGGCAGTTCCTCCGTGACCGGATATTCGAGCCGCAGCTCGTGGCGGCCGGCTTCCATCAATGGCGCCACGATCCGCCGCGCGTTGCCTTCCATGCCGCGCTTGGCAAAGAACGCCACCACATCGACGGACCGGACCAGGCCCGCGGCGCGCAAGGTCAGATAACGAACGTCGCCCGGACCGACGCCGATGCCGTACAGCGTGCCGGGATGAGCCGAGCCCGCGATGGTGTCTAAGAGGCTCATTCGACGTCGCTCGCGATGGCATTCACCGCGGCGACCGCCATCGCGCTGCCGCCCTTGCGGCCCTTCACGATCAGATACGGCACCCGGCCATCGGCCGCGAGCGCCTCCTTGGACTCCCGCGCTCCAACGAACCCAACCGCCGTCCCGATCACCGCAGCCGGTCGCGGCGCGCCCTGATCGAGCATGTCGAGCAGATGAAACAACGACGTCGGCGCATTGCCGATCGCCACCAGCGCGCCGCCGAGATGCGGCCGCCACAGCTCCAGCGCCGCGGCGGATCGGGTGGTCCCAAGCTTCGCGGCAAGCGCGGGCACCTCGGGTGCCTCGAGCGTGCAGATGATCTCGTTCTTCTCCCGCAGCCGCGCCCGCGTGATCCCCTGCGCCACCATCTTGGCATCGCACAGGATCGGCGCGCCGCCATCGAGCGCCGCCCGCGCCTCCGCGGCGAAATGTTCGGACATCGCGATGTCGGAGGTGATCTCGACCATGCCGCAGGCATGGACGATGCGCACGGCGATCTTCTCTTCCAGTCCCTGGAAGCGCGACAGGTCGGCCTCGGCGCGGATGGTCGCGAACGAGCGGCGGTAGATCTCCGCGCCGTCCTTGATGTAGTCGCGGAGCTCAGACATCGGCCTTTTCTTTCGTTTCGAACAACCCGTCGACGTCGATCTCGGCGGGATCGAGCATGCCGCAGGGCTCGCTCTTCACCGTGCCGTGGCGGACGATGTGATAACATTTGGCCTCGCCGACCAGCACGACGTCCGCGGCCGCCGATCGCGCGCAGCCCTTGGCGCAGCCGGAGACGTGCAGCGTGCCGTTGAATCCCGTCCGGGCCATCGCATCGGCGATCATGCGGGCATGCTGCCGCGTCGCCAATTCCGTGGACGGACAGCAGCCGGCGCCCGAGCAGGCGTCGATGCGCATCAGTGGATCGGCGTCGTCGACGACCAGGCCGAGCCGGGCTGCGTCCGCCACCAATTGCCCTGCACTCACGGCGCCCGCGACGACATATAGCGCACGCCATGGTGACAGGCGGACCTCGGCGACATCATGTGCCGCGAGCACGGCCGTAAGCCGCGCCAGCGCGTCGCTATCGATGCGGCCGAACGGCACGCCGAGACCGACGGCGCAGGTTTGATCCGTGAGAGCAATGACGCCGCAATGTCGCTGCCCCATGGCGGCTGACGGTGGCGCGATGTCGGAAACGTCAAGGTTCAGCTCTGCGCTGACCGCGGCGATCGCGGACGGCGGCAACGTCGCGGAGCGGCGCGTGGGGCTAAGTTGCAGCACCAGCCGCGCGAGGTGAACGGCCGTCGATGCCGCGTCGATCACGGCTGTCGTTCCGAGCCACACGGGATCATCGGAACCCGCAATGCCGACGGCGACACGCCTCCCCCGAGTGCCGCCACAGGCGACGAGACGAACATCCGCGGCGAGCTCCGTCAGCGGCAGCCGGCCGCCGCCGTCCAGCGCAAAGCCGAACTTGGGCGGCAGCGCATGGAGCGTCTGATCCGAGGCCAGCAACGTCTCCAGCTCGGCCGCGACGGGTCGCATGTCGGCCCGTTCGGCCGGGTCGTGTCCCGCCAGCGGATTGACGACGATGTTGCGGATGGCTTCGCGCTCGGCGCTGTCATCGAGCAGGCCGAGTGATGCCATCAGCTCCCACAGCGGCACGAGCGTCTCGGACGATACGCCACGTATCTGCAGATTGGCGCGGCGCGTGAGGTCGATCTCGCCGTTGCCGTAACGCCGCGCGGCCTCGGCAAGCTCGCGCAGCGTCGACACCGGCAGCGCGCCGCCATGCGGCCGGACGCGAACGATCAACCCGTCGCCGCTCGGCATCGGACGCCGCGCGCCCGGACACCAGCCCTTGATCTCGACCGCGGCGCTCACGACACGCTCTCCTTTTGCGTGAGGCGCGCGCGAGCCTGCACGATCTCGTCAGCGACCGCATTGCGGCGCGGCACCCAAAGCTGCCGGCGCAGCGCATCCTCGAACCGCGAGACGATCGCGGCGACGGCCGCAGGATTGCGCGCGACCATGCCGTCCAGCACAGCTTCGTCACGCAGCAGCGCGCCATGCGCCAGATCGAACAGGTGCTCGGCGACGGCATCGGAGGTGGCCGCAAAGGCATAGAGCGCGTCGACGCCCTGCGCGATCTCGGCCACGCCGCGATAGCCGTGAGCGAGCATTCCGTTGATCCACCGCGGATTGGCGAGACGGCCGCGGACCACGCGGGCAATCTCCTCGCTGAAGCTCCGCGCCGTCGGCGCCTCCGGACGGCTGGTGTCGAGATGCAGCAGCGCGGGCGACGCGCCAAGCGACGCTGCGGCGGCGGCAAAACCTCCGGCGAAATCGGCGACCTCCTCGCCATCGAGCAGGTCGCGCTCACGATCGTCCTGCGGATGCACGAGGGCATCGGCGCTGCGGACGCGGGCGCGAAACGTGTCGGAGGCCGACGCGCCGTCATGCGCTCCGCCAAAACTGTAAGCGGTGCTGTCGAGATACGCCTCGCCGAGCTGCGACCGGCTCGTCCAGTCCATCCCGAGCGCGAGATCGGAGGCAACGGCGCCGTAGCTGCCGGGCGCGCCGCCGAACACGCGCGCCAGGCTCTCGCCGCGCCGCCGGGCCGCGGCCAGCGGATTGTCGGCATCGTCCTCGTCGAGCGCCGCCACCTTCTGCACGGCGAGATCGAACAGCGCGATCTGCGCTTCGAACAGGTCGCGGAACAGCCCCGAGATCCGCAGCGTCGCATCGATGCGCGGGCGATCGAGCATCGCCAACGGCAGCACATCGACGCCCGTGACGCGATTGGAGTTGAGATCCCAGCGCGGCCGCACGCCGAGATAAGCCAAGGCCTGGGCCAGATCGTCACCGCCGGTACGCAGCGATGCTGACGCCCAGAGATCGAGCATGAGCGCGCGCGGGTAGTCGCCATGGTCCTGCAGATAGCGCCGGATCACCTCGTCGGCGGCGCGCTGGCCGACCAGAGCCGCAGTGCGGGTCGGAATCGCGCGCGGGTCGATCGCAGTCAGATTGCGGCCCGTGGGCAGCACGTCGAGACGGCCGCGGCTCGGCGCGCCGGCGGGACCGGCGGCGACGCGCCGGCCATCGAGCGCGGCGAGCAACGCGCTGCGCTCGGCCGCCGCGCTCCCGTCAATCCGGGCTGCGATGTCGGCGCGATCGATAGTCGCTGCCGCCTGTCCCGTGGCCGCAATGATCGCATCGGCCAACAGGCCGGTCGCCGCCGTGTCGGGCGCCTGCCCGAACACGTGCAGGCGGTCACGCACCGCGAGCTCCTTGATGTCGCAGAGCTGCGCATCGAGCTGCGCGATCGCCTCGCGTCCGGCCATGGCACGGTCGAGCCCGCAATCGGCGGCCAAGCCGCTCTGCCAGGCCCGCGCGACGATCTCCTCCTCGAGCAGCTTCAAGCGGCGTTTGTCGAGACCATCCGCCTCGGCATACTCCTCGACCAGCCCCTCCAGCTCCAGCAAGGGTCCGTGCAGGCCGGCCTGCGACAGCGGCGGCGTCAGATGCCCGAGCGTCAGTGCCGACAACCGCCGCTTGGCCTGCATCGCTTCGCCGGGATTGTTGACGATGAAGGGGTAGATCACCGGCAACGGGCCCAGCACGGCCTCCGGCCAGCACGCGCTCGAGAGCGCCAGCGCCTTGCCCGGCAGCCATTCCAGCGTGCCATGCGCACCCAGATGAATCAGCGCATCGATCCGCTCGGCCTCACGAAGATGCGCGTAGAGCGCGACGAAAGCGTGCCGCGGCGGCACGCTGGTGTCGTGATAGCCGGACTTGCGGTCGGCGCGATGGCCACGATCCGGCTGCAACAAAATCAGCAGTTTTCCTGTACGCAGCACCGGGAAACGGAACGCGCCATCCCGGAATGCCGGGTCGACATCCGCCTCTCCCCAGGTATCGTGCAAGGCGCGCTGCAGATCATCCGGCAACAGCGCCAGCGCGGACCGATAGGTCGCGAGCGGCACGACGAGCTCATCTGCCTGGTCCCGCAGCAGCGCTTCGATGTCGTCGGCGATCGGCGCTGCGCGGCCGATGTCGTACCCGCTGTCCGCCAACAGCCGCGCGATCGCGGCCGCGCTTGCGCTGGTGTCGAGCCCGACCGCATAGCCGCGGCGGCCGCCGCGTGCCGGATAATCGGACAGCACCAGCACCACGCGCCGTTCGCTGGCCGGCAGCGCGCGCAATTGCGCCCATCGCGCCGCGAGCCGGGCGACGTAAGCAATACGGTCCTGTTGAGGCACATAACGCATCGCGCTGAACTGCAGACGCTCGTCCGCCGGCGCTTCGCCCTTGAACGCAATCGGGCGCGCCAGCAGCCGGCCGTCGAGCTCCGGCAGCACGACATTCATCGCAAGGTCCGTCGGCGACAGTCCACGCGCCGAGGAAGCCCAGGCTTCCTCGGTGCTCTGTGCCTGGATGATCTGCAGAACCGGCGCGTCCGCGAGGTCGAGCGCCGTTGTGCCGTCCTCGCGCTGCGCCGAGAACGCGGTCGCGTTCAAGATGACCGCAGGACGCCGGTGCCGGACCAGTCGCGCCAGCGCATCGCCGATGCTGGGATCCTTCAGGCTGGTCACCGCGACCGCGACCGCCGCCAGCCCTTCGGCTTCGATCGAACGCATCAATTCCGCAATCCCGGCCGTATCGGCGGCGAGCAGGCTCGCACGGTAGAACACGATCAGCGCGCTCGGCCGTGCATCATCGTGGCTGCAGAGGTCATCGATGCCGACCGCGCCGCGGTCGCGCGTAAAGCCGACGATCGGACCGATCGCGATCGGCTCGGCAAACGGCGCGTCACGGCCAAGCAGGCGCGCGAGATAACGCAGCGCCTCGCGCGCATTGCCGACGCCGCCCTCGTGCAGATAGCCGTAAAGCCGCGACGTCGCGTCGTGCGGCAAGGTCGAGAGCGCATCGAGCCGGTCGTCGGCGCGATCGTCGCCCGGCAGTGCCGCGAACAGGATGTTGCGGCTGCGGCACACCGACGCGATGCGCTCCAGCCCGTAGCGCCAATAGTCGAGCCCACCGAGACAACGCACGACGACGGCGCGCGCCCCGAGCACGACGCGGTCGACATAGAGATCGACCGACATCGGATGCTTCAGCCGCTTCAGGCTGGCGAGGCGCAGGCTGGGCAGCTCGGTCGACGTCGCGGTCCAGGCTTCGGCCAACGCCGACAGGTCGGTGTCCGAGAACGACAGCACGACGATCTCGGCCGGCGACTGCGCAAGATCCACGGCCTGTTCGAGGTCGTCGAGATCCCCGCCCGTTGTCGCCAGCAGGTGCATCGGTGACGCCTACCCTGTGATCAGGCTCTGGATGGCGGCGGCATCGAGGCCGCGCTCGCCGATGATCACCAACCGCCCCTGCCGCGATTCGCCCGAGCGCCACGGGCGCTCGAACTGGTGCTGAATGCGGCTGCCCACGGCCTGCACCAGGAGGCGCAGCGGCTTGCCGGCAACTTCCACGAACCCTTTCACCCGCAAGACATCATGCGCATCGACGGCGGCCGCGATGCGGTCGACGAGCGCATCGGGCGAGGCCTGCGCCGGGACGTCGAGCACGAAGCTCTCAAAATCGTCGTGATCATGCTCGGCCTCGTTGTCGTGATGCGACGGCCGGGCGGCGAGATCATCCTCCGCCGCGGCGCCGAGCCCGAGCAGCACCGACGCCGACAGCCTGCCATGCTCGGTCGCGATCACCTTGACGGCGCGCTGCACCTTGGCGGCAATCTCGGCGGCGACATCCTTGCGCTGCTCCTCGCTCATCAGATCGCTCTTGTTCATCACGACGAGATCGGCGCACAGCAGCTGGTCCTCGTAGACCTCCTCCAGCGGGTTGTCGTGATCGAGCGAGGCATCGGTGGCGCGCTGCGCCGCGAGCGCTTCCGGATCGTCGGCGAAGCGGCCCGCAACCACCGCCGGGCCGTCGACGACCGCCACGACGCCGTCGACCGTGACACGCGTCGCGATCTCGGGCCAGTTGAAGGCCTGCACCAGCGGCTTCGGCAGCGCCAGCCCCGAGGTCTCGATCACGATATGCTCCGGCGGCTCCTTCTGGTCCAGCAGGCTCCTGAGCGCGGGAACGAAATCGTCGGCGACGGTGCAGCACAGACAGCCGTTCGACAGCTCGACGATGCGATCCTCCGGACAGTCCGGCACGCCGCAGCCTTTCAGGATGTCGCCGTCGATGCCGACGTCGCCGAACTCGTTGACGATGATGGCGAGCCGGCGGCCGTTCGCGGTCTCGATCAGATTGCGCACCAGCGTCGTCTTGCCGGCGCCGAGAAAACCGGTGACGATGGTGCAAGGCGTCTTGGCGAACGACTTCGTCATGGCGATGCGATCTCTCGGTTTCAGCGTGGCGCCGACAGCGCAGGCACGCGCGCGACGGTGTTCTTGCGGATGTATTCCGGGCGCTCGCGCCAGGCCGGCAGGCCCGCATCATGGCGCTGATGCAGCTGCGCGAATGCCAGCACATCCCGCGCATGCAGATCCGGATCGAGCGCGCCGAGCACATAGGTCCATTTGCCCGGCGCTGTCACCGCAACCGTGCACGCACGATTGCAGTTCGACAGGCACTCGACACCGACAACGGTGACGCCGGCGCGCTGCGCGGCCGGCACCGTCTCGATGGCTGCGAGCAAACGGGCACCGGCCCGCGGCTCGTCCGGCGGCGCAGCTTCAGGCGCCTGCGTGCGGCAGGTGACGCAGACGAACAGCGTCGTCTCTCCAGTCTCCGATGCGATCATCAATCAGCCGATCACGCCGGCGGCCGTTGCGGCGGCAACGCCGCCCACCAGCACGATGGCAGCGCCCGCGAGCCGCAGCGCCAGCGGCGCAGCCGCCTTGGCCTTCGCCGACAGCAGCCTGGTGCCGAGGAACGCACCGGCCGCGATGACGGTCTGGATCACGAGCAGCCCGGCGAGATAGGCTCCAAGCGGAGAGTTCTCGGCGCCGACGATCGATTCACCCAGCGCATATCCGTGGACGAGGCCGGTCACGGCGAACAGGCCGGCAACCGGCAACACGCCGAAACGCCCACGCATCACCACCACCAGCCCAACCACGGCGGTGGTCAGGCCGACCAGCAGCTCGGCAGCCGGGATGTTGGCCTTGGCCACATGCAGGCCGACGCCCGCGATCATCGCGGTGGTGAAGGCGAGCACCGGCGCGAAGCCGCGGCCCAGAAGAGCTGCAACGATGCCTGCGCCCACGATCGCCGCCAGATGGTCGATTCCGATGATGGGATGGCCGAGGCCGGACAGCATCCCCTGCGCAAACGTCTGCGGCAGCTTGCCGCCCATCATGTGATGCGCGAAGGCGGGATCGGCGGCGAGCAGCAACAGGCTCGCGGCTGCAAAGATCGTGGTACGGGTCAACTTCATGGCCGTCTCCGTCGCTTGCCGGCTCCCCAGAGGACCGGACGATGCGCTGCATCCGACGGCATCCCGCCCATCCCGGCGGGATCAGAACCAGCATCGCGACTCCCCGCGCGACGGGTCGGCCAACAGCAATGTCGACGGCAGGTCTCCTGGCTCTCGGGTCGCTGCATCAGGCCACCTTCCCGGTTTCCCAGTGGTGTCTTGGCCTCACACTCGCCGATTACAGTTGCGGGGGCAGCCACGGCCTTGGGTCAAGAACCCGCACCGTGTTCCCTAAATCTCTCCTTTCGGAGAACCGTCATCTGTTAGATACGGGTCGCGTCAAAGCCCGTCAATCGGAATCGTCCCCATGGTCCCTGCCCCGCCGCACCCCGTCCTGCCGCGCCTGACGCTGGTGCTCGGCGGCGCGCGCTCGGGCAAGAGCCGCCATGCCGAGGCCATCGTCACCGCCGTTCCGCCGCCCTGGACCTATGTTGCGACGGCGCAGGCGTTCGACGCCGAAATGACCGACCGGATCGCCCAGCACAAGGCGCGCCGCACCGAGGGATGGCAGACGCTGGAGACCTCGCATGATCTAGCTAGCCTCGTCCGGGCAAGCGGAGATTCGGGCACGCCCATGCTGATCGATTGCCTGACGCTCTGGCTCAGCAATGTGATGCTCGCCGACATGGACGTGCCGGCCAGATGCGCCGAGTTGATCGACGCGCTCAGGAACGCGCATGGCCCGATCGTGGTCGTGTCCAACGAAGTCGGACTGGGCATCGTGCCGGACAACGCGCTCGCACGCGCCTTTCGCGATGCCCAGGGACGATTGAACCAGGACGTCGCGGCCGTGGCCGATCGCGTAATCCTGATGGCGGCAGGACTGCCGTTGACTTTGAAGTGACAAGGAGAACATGCCCGTGACCGAAAGCGCCGACGATTCACGCCACAAGGCGAAGATGGAGAACCGCAAGGCGGTGCAGGATGCCGAGGTCGCCTCCAAGACCGTGGAGAAGGGCCTGCTCATCGTTCACACCGGCAAGGGCAAGGGCAAATCGACGGCGGCGTGGGGCCTGATGCTGCGCGCGATCGGCCGCGGCTTTCGCATCGGCGTCGTGCAGTTCGGCAAGGGCGCGTGGGAAACCGGCGAGCGCAAGGCGATCGAGACGTTCGGCGACCAGGTGTCGTGGCACACGCTCGGGGAAGGCTTCACGTGGGAGACCCAGGATCGTGCGCGCGACGTCGCCGCGGCCGAGCGCGCCTGGGCCAAGGCAAAGGAGCTGATGGCGGATCCGTCGATCCGGCTGCTCGTCCTCGATGAGCTCAACATCGCGCTACGCTACGATCACCTTGATATCACCGACGTCGTCGCCACGCTCGCAGGGCGCCGTCCCGACCTGCACGTGGTCGTCACCGGCCGCAACGCCAAGCCGGAGCTGATCGAGGCCGCCGATCTCGTGACCGAGATGAACCTCGTGAAGCATCATTTCGCGGCCGGCGTGAAGGCGCAGGAAGGCATCGAGTACTAGGCTCATGAGCGCGCGCGCCATCATGTTCCAGGGCACCGGCTCCGACGTCGGCAAATCGCTGATCGTCGCGGGGCTCGCGCGTGCGCTGACCTTGCGCGGCCTGAAAGTGGCGCCGTTCAAGCCGCAGAACATGTCGAACAACGCCGCCGTCACCACGGATGGCGGCGAGATCGGCCGCGCCCAGGCGCTGCAGGCGCGCGCGGCGCGGCGGCCGATGACGGTGCACATGAACCCGGTGCTGCTGAAGCCGCAGAGCGAGATCGGGTCGCAGGTCGTGGTGCAGGGCCGCGTCATCGGCAACGCCAAGGCGTCGGCCTATCAGGCGATGAAGCCGCAATTGATGAATGCGGTGCTCGAGAGCTTTCACCATCTGGCTGCTGATGCCGACATCGTGCTGGTCGAAGGCGCCGGCTCCGCCTCCGAGATCAACCTGCGCGCCGGCGATATCGCCAACATGGGCTTTGCCCAGGCGGTGCAGATTCCGGTGGTGCTGATCGGCGACATCGACCGCGGCGGCGTCATTGCGAGCCTGGTCGGCACCCAGGCGGTGATCGCGCCCGCGGATGCCGCACGCATCGCGGGTTTCCTCGTCAACAAGTTCCGCGGCGATCCGGCGTTATTCGCGTCGGGCATCAACGAGATCGCGCAGCGGACGGGCTGGACGTCGCTCGGGCTCATTCCGCATTTTTCCGATGCGCGCCGCCTGCCCGCCGAGGATGCGCTCGGACTGGCTGAACGCGGATCATCGGAAGGACGCAGGCCGAAGGTCGTCATCCTCGCCTATCCGCGCATCTCCAATTTCGACGAGTTCGATCCGTTGCGGCTGGAGGACGGAATCGACCTGCAGTTCCTGCGCCCGGGCACGCCGATTCCTGGCGACGCATCCATCGTGATCCTGCCGGGCTCGAAGGCGACGATCGCCGATCTCAGCGCCCTGCGTGACGCCGGCTGGGACATCGATCTCATCGCGCATCTGCGCCGCGGCGGCCGCGTGCTCGGCATCTGCGGCGGCTATCAGATGCTCGGACGCATGATCAGCGATCCCGACGGACACGAGGGGGCATCTGGTTCTGTCACGGGACTTGGGCTGCTTGACGTCGAAACGACCCTGACCGACGACAAGGCGTTGCGCGAGGTCCAGGGCACGCTGATGGACGGTCAATTGTCGTTTCACGGCTACGAGATGCATATCGGCCGCACCGAGGGACTGGCGACACAGCGCCCCTTCCTGACCTTCTCCGATGGCCGGCGCGATGGTGCCATCACGGCCGATGGCCTGGTTGCCGGCTGCTACGTACATGGCCTGTTCGCCGACGACGGCCTGCGTAGCCACTGGCTGCGCGGCCTCGGCTCGACGACGAGCGGCCTCGTCTATGAGACCGATGTGGACACGACGTTGGATGCATTCGCGGCGCATCTTGAACGCCACGTCGACGTCGACCGCATCCTCGCGCTGGCCAGCCAGCCCGCACCACCGGAGGCGGCTACACGATCCTGACCAGGACGAGTCCTGCGACGACCACGGCCTGAACCAGACACGCTAGCCGATACAGCCGCAAGGCGCGCCGGATGTCGGACGCGTCGAGATCGGCGCGCCCGTCTCCCATCCAGGCGTCGGTGACGAGATGACCGTGATAGACGCGCGGGCCCGCCAGGCGCAGTCCGAGTGCACCGGCCATCGCCGCTTCCGGCCAGCCGGCATTGGGCGAACGATGCTTCGATGCATCGCGTGTAACGGCTCGCACCGCGGCCGAAGTCGAGGCGCTGGGGATGCAGGCCGCAGCGGCTGCGATCCACAGCGCGGACAGGCGCGAGGCCGGCAGATTGACGAGATCGTCGAGCCGCGCCGCCGCCCAGCCGAACGCGCGGTGACGGTCCGAGAGGTGACCGATCATGCTGTCGGCGGTGTTGAGAGCCTTGTAGATCAGGATGCCCGGCAATCCGCCGACAACGAGCCAGAACAACGGCGCGACGACTCCATCGGAGAAGTTTTCCGCCAGGCTCTCGACCGCAGCCCGCGCGACGCCGGCTTCATCCAGCCGCTCGGGATCGCGGCCGACGATCATGGAGACGGCTTGGCGGCCGCCGTCGAGTCCCTGCTGCTCCAATCCTTCGGCGACGGCTGCGACATGCGTATCGAGACTGCGCTGGGCCAGCAGGCTGCTTGCCGCCACACCAATGATGATGGTTGCAACCGGCTCGCCGACGAGCGCCTGCACGACCCATGCTGCAATAAGGCCGGTGGCCATCATCCCGACGACGAGCAGGCACACCAGCCCAATGCCGCGCGCGCGTCGTGCGGCAAAGCTGTCTGCTGCCCTGTTCCAGCGGCGGTCGCCCCATGCTATCAGCGCGCCCATCCACATCACGGGATGACCGATCCGCTGCACCAGGACCTGGGGATAGCCCACGGCCGCCTCGACGAGGAGCGCCGTGAGCGCGAGAGAGACGAACATCGATCTCCGCTGAAGGAAAGGCATGTAAAGGAACGAGATGGACGACAGAGCGACTAGCACGCATAAGGATGAGCCGGAAGCGATCCTTCACGGCGGCGATCTCGCTGCGGTCAGCCGTCTCTACCCGGACGCACCGCTGCCGTGGATCGATCTGTCGACCGGCATCAATCCGATCCCTTACCCCGTGCCGACGGTCCCGGCTGAGAGCTGGACACGGTTGCCCAGCAAGCCCGACGAGGACGCGCTGCTGTCCGTTGCCGCTGCACGGTACCGCCTGCAGACACCCGCATCGATTGTTGCGGCCGCAGGCACCCAAGCGCTGCTGCAGATTCTGCCGCGCCTGCGCGCTTCAAGTTCGGTCGCTGTGTTTACGCCGACCTACGAAGAACATGAGCTCTGCTGGCGCCGCTGCGGTCACCGAGTGCGTTTGGTCGACAAGGTCGATGCGCTGGCGGAAGCAGACGTCGCCATTGTGGTCAACCCGAACAATCCCACTGGACGATTGCTGCCACGCGCCACGCTCCACTTGCTCGGCGTGACGCTCGCGCGTCGCAACGGCCTGCTTGTGGTAGACGAAGCTTTTGCTGATTTCTGTCCCGTGGAGGCGAGCCTGATTCCGAGCTTGCCACCAGCCACTCTGGTGTTGCGATCGTTCGGAAAGGCTTACGGCCTGGCAGGATTGAGGCTCGGCTTTGCCATAACTTCCCAGGACCTGGCCGATCAATTGCGCCGTGCGCTGGGTCCATGGGCCGTGTCTGGACCTGCGCTTGCGATAGGTTCGATTGCTCTGGCTGACGACCAATGGCTGCGGGACGCACGCGTGAGGCTGGTGTCCGACGGACAACGGCTCGATACGATGCTGACCGCGTCCGGCTGCCAAATTCACAGCCTCGGTTCCAGGGCTCTTGGCGGAACACCCCTGTTCAGGCTGGTCGAGAACGCGAATGCTGCCGCATTGGCCGAGCGGCTCGCCCGGCACGGCATCCACGTTCGGCGTTTTCCGGCTCAGCCAAACTGGCTGCGCTTCGGCCTGCCGGGCGATGAGTCCGAGTGGCAGCGGCTGGCGCAGGCGCTCGGCGGCGCCTTCTAGCCGAGCACGCAGGCGGCAAGCAGCAGCGTTTCCGTGACCTCGATGCTGGCGCCATGGCAATCACCAGTGATGCCGCCGAGCCGCCATTGCCAATAGAATGCGACCGCCGGCAGGAGCACGATGGCGAGCAGCGTCGGGACCGCGCCGGCCAGCGCGGCGATCACGAGCACGCCGCCCCACGCGATAATGACATTCCAACCGACGCTGTTCGAGACGCTCGCGCCGAGCCCCGGCTTCAACGACAGTAGCGTCTTGGTGCAGACCAGCGTTCCCAGCCGTGCCCAGGCCGGGATCAGCAGCAGCACCCAGGCCGTCGGGCCCGTGGCCAGCTCGGCGGTCAGCACCAGCTTGGCGGCGATCTGCAGCGATATCGCGACCACGGCGAAGCTGCCGGCATGGGGATCGCCGAGCACGGCGACGAAGCGCTCGGGCTTGCCATGCGCGGCGCCGAACGCATCGGCGACGTCGCCGAGCCCGTCGAGATGCAGCGCGCCGGTGATCCAGATCCAGGCGACCAGCACGGCGAGCGCGACGATCCACGGATCGGCCTCATGAAAAAGGCGGGCGATCAGCGCCAGACAGGCGCCAATCACCAGTCCGGCTGCCGGAAACCAGACCGACGCCCGCGCAAGATCGTCCGGCCGCGACTCCGCGACGCGCGGTGTCGGTAGCCGCGTCAGGAACTGCAATGCGATCCAGAATTCACGCAGACTCATGGCTGGATGATCTCGACGATTTCGCCCCAAGCTACACCATCATCGCCCTGCCCGGCTTCGAGCGTGATCCGCGTGCCGGGACAGATACGGAGGCTCCATAGCTGGCGCAGCGGCCAGCCAAGCAGATGCGACAACGCGGCACGCATGGCGCCGCCATGCGTCACCACCAGAACCGGCGCAGACTCGGACTTTGCCAGAATGCGATCAGTCGCGCGCGTGACACGCGCTCGCAGATCGACCCAGCTCTCACCGCCCGGTGCCCGGACTGTGGGATCGGCATGAAAGGCGTCGAGCAAGCCTTCACCCCCGGACTCGGCGGCGATGTCACGGCGGCTTCGCCCGTCCCAGCGCCCGAAATCGAGCTCGCTCCAATCCGCGTCGATGTTCAGCGCGCAGCCGGTCTGACGCGCATAATCCTCCGCTGCCGCACGTGCGCGCGCCAACGGCGAGCTGACGACGCTGCGCCAGATCCGGCTCTGCGTCTGCCGCCGGAATTGATCCCAGCCGGATTCGCTGAGCGGCGGATCGGTGCGGCCATCGAGATGGCCATCCCGCCCCGTCGTCCCGTGCCGCAGCAGATCGATCCGCATCAGGACTTGGCTCCCGAGACGGCGGCCTCCGCGAAGGTCGCCATGCCCCCGTGGAGCGCGCAGGCCAGCCTGATGATCGGCAGCGCGGTGGCGGCGCCCGAGGCCTCGCCGAGCCGCAGATCGAGGTCGATCAGAGGACGGGCGCCGAGCACGTCGAGCACGATGGCGTGGCCGCGTTCGGCCGAGCGGTGAGAGAACAACAGCCACGGACGGCAGGAAGGATTGAGGCGGACGGCAACCAGCGCCGCGACCGAGACGATGAAGCCGTCGACCAGCACCGGCCAGCGCCGCTGCGCGGCGGCGACGATCGCGCCGGCCATCGCGATGATCTCGAAGCCGCCGACCGCTTTCAGGATGTCCGCGACGGCCGCTCCCGCCGTGAGCCCGTGTCGCCGCAATGCGTCGGCGATCACCGCGGCCTTCCTGGCCCGCCCGTCGGCGTCGAGCCCGGTGCCGCTGCCGACGGTGTCCGCAGGCGCACAGGACAGCAGCGCTGCGGCGATCGCTGCCGCCGACGTCGTGTTGCCGATCCCCATCTCGCCGAAGATCACGAGTTGCGGCGCGTGATCGGCCTGCCGCAGCACCGCGCGCCGTCCGGCTTCCACCGCGAACGCAACCTCCTCCGGCGTCAGCGCCGCCTCGGTGCTGAAATCGCGGGTGCCGCGCCGTGGCTTGTCGACGACGACGCCGGGCACCGGCTCATGCGCCAGCGTCCCGACGTCGACCACCTCAAGCGGGCAGCCCAGGCTGCGCGCCAGCACCGAGATCGCCGCACCACCGGCCGCGAAGTTGTGCAGCATCTGCACCGTCACTTCCGGCGGATAGGCCGACACGCCCTGCGCCGCGATGCCGTGATCCCCTGCGAACAGCACCACCGGGACCCTGTCGGCCCCCGGCCGTTCCAGGGCCTGCAGCGCCGCCAGTTCGACCGCCACCTGCTCCAATCGCCCAAGGGCGCCAAACGGCTTGGTCAACTGCGCCTGGCGTTCCAGCGCCGCCTGCCGATGGAGTTCGGACGGGGCCGCACAATCAAGGCTGATCCATTCAGGAAGCACCGCGGATCCTTTCAGCGTCACTCGGGTTCGGGACGATTGCCACCGCGAGACGGCCGAGACAAGCTCCGTGAGTGCCCGATTGTCATCGAACCGTCATCGAACGTGACGACAGGTGGCTGCCCCACCCAGCCCGAAAGACGCTCATGGATTACTTCCGCCGCTTCACCTTCCTGTTCGCCGCGCCGGTGTTCGAGACCGACGATCTCGCCGGCGTCCGCTTCAACCAGATCATTGAGGAGATCCAGCGCTCGGGCTTCGAGGTGGTGCGCGCCCGCAAGCTGGAGGACGCCGAGATCGCGGTGCAGACGGATGCCGCGATCGGCTGCATGGTCGTCGATTGGGGCAAGAAGGGCCTGGAAGGCAAGACGGCGTCGCTGATCAACCTGATGCGCCGGCGCGGTCTGGACTTCCCGATCATCCTGCTGATTCGGCGCAAGCGCTTCGAGGACCTGCCGGTCGAGGTGCTCGATTTCATCGACGGCTATGTCTTCCTCTCCGAGGAGACGCCCGCCTTCATCGCCAAGAACCTGATCAGCCGGCTGAAGCAATATGCCGAGACGCTGAAAACGCCGTTCTTCGGCACGCTGGTCGACTATGCCGAGGAAGGCAACCAGCTCTGGACCTGTCCCGGACACAATGGCGGCGTGTTCTACAGCCGCAGCCCGATCGGCCGGATCTTCGTCGAGCATCTCGGCGAAGCCGTATTCCGCGACGACCTTGACAATTCCGTGCTCGATCTCGGTGATCTCCTGACCCATGAGGGACCGGCGCTGCGCGCGCAGAAGGAAGCGGCGCAAATCTTTGGCGCCGAGAAGACCTATTTCGTCCTCAACGGCACCTCGACCTCCAACAAGGTCGTGTTGGGCGCGCTGGTCACCGATGGTGACCTCGTGCTGTTCGACCGCAACAACCACAAGGCGGCCCATCATGGTGCGCTGCTCATCTCGGGCGGCGTCCCGATCTACGTCCCGACAGTTCGCAACCCCTGGGGCCTGATCGGCCCGATGCGCTGGGACCTGCTCGACGAGCAGCACCTGCGGCAACAAATCCGCGACAACCCGCTGGTGAAGGACCCCGACGCCTGGCGCAAGGAGCGGCCGTTCCGCGTCGCGGTGGTCGAGCAGTGCACCTATGACGGCACGATCCACAGCGCCGAGATGATCCTGAAGCGGATCGGCCACCTCTGCGACTACATCATGTTCGACGAGGCCTGGGCGGGGTTCATGAAGTTCCACCCGCTCTATGCCGGCCGCTTCGCCATGGGCCTCGGCGATCTCGGACCCGACGCACCAGGCATCATCGCCACGCAATCGACCCACAAGCAGCTCGCGAGCTTCTCCCAGGCCTCGCAGATCCACGTCAAGGACCGCCACATCAAGGGGCAGCGGCGGCGGATCGAGCATCGGCGCTTCAACGAGAGCTTCATGCAGCACGCCTCGACATCGCCGTTCTATCCGCTGTTCGCCTCGCTGGACGTCGGCGCGCAGATGATGAAGGGCCGCTCCGGCGAGGTGCTGTGGGACGACACGATCCGGCTCGGCATCGAATTGCGCAAGAAGATCCGGGCGATGCGCAGGGAATTCGAGGAGAAGGAGAAGGATCCGGCACGGCGCTGGTTCTTCGAGCCGTTCGTGCCGGATCGCGTCTCGATTCCCGATGCGGCCAATCCCGGAGCCAGCCACGATGTGGCCTGGGAGGCGATCTCGACCGACCAGCTCGCGACCGACGCGTCCCTCTGGCAGCTCGCGCCCGGGGCCGCATGGCACGGCTTTCCGGATCTCGCCGCCGGCTTCACGATGACCGATCCGAACAAGCTGACCCTGCTGACCCCAGGCTTTGATCGCGCCACCGGCGGCTATGCCGACCACGGCATCCCGGCGCCGATCGTCGCGCAATATCTGCGCGAGAACCGCATCGTGGCGGAGAAGAACGATCTCAACTCGCTGCTGTTCCTGCTGACGCCGGGTGTCGAGGCCAGCAAGGCCGGAACCCTGATCAGCGGTCTGGTCGCCTTCAAGCGGCTCCACGATGACAACGTGCTGCTGGAGGACGCCATTCCGGAGTTCACCCGGAAGCGCTTTGCGCGCTACGGCAAGCTGCGGCTGCGCGACCTCTGCGGCGAGATGCATCGGTTCTATCGCGACGCCGAGGTGAGCGCGCTGCAGGCAAAGCAGTTCCAGCCGCAGCATTTGCCGGAGATCGCGATGTCGCCGCGTGAGGCAGCGCGTGCGCTGATGCGCAACGAGGTCGATTACCTGCCGATCGACCAGATCGCCGGGCGCGTTGCGACGACGCCGTTCGTGGTCTATCCGCCGGGCATCGCCACCATCGTTCCGGGCGAGCGGCTCTCCGCGCGCGCCCAGCCGATGATCGATTACCTCAAGATGTTCGAGCGGGCGTTCAACGCCTATCCCGGCTTCGACGTCGAGATCCAGGGGCTGTACAAGGAGCTCGACGAGTCCGGCCGGGTCCGGCTCCATACCTATGTCTGCGCAGAGTAATTCGAACCATGGACAGCACGATCACGGCTGGCGAGACCGAGCCGCCGGTCCTCGTCAGGCCGTCACGCGACGAGGACGTCGAGGCCATGCTCTCGATCTACCGGCGGCACGTCCGCCGCGGGGTCGAGGACAGCGCCCCCGGTTCCGGCGCGCCGGAGCCGGACGATCTCAAGCAGCGGCGCAAGAATCTGCGCAATCATCGCCTGCCGCATCTGGTTGCGACATTCCGCGGCGAGGTCGTGGGCTATGCCTATGTCGTCCTGTTCAGGAAGCGGCCGGCCTATCGGTTCGCGGTCAAGCATTCGATCTATGTCCACCATGAGCATCTCGGCCGCGGTGTCGGCCGGCTGCTGATGCAGGCGCTGATCGATGCTTCCGCCGCGGCGGGATATCGGCAGATGATCGGCTATATCGACGCCGACAACGTCGCCTCGCTCGGCATTCACGAACGCTTCGGGTTCGCCAGAGTGGGGCTGCTGCCGGGCGTCGCCTACCGCTACGGCCGCTGGTGCGACACCGTGATGGTGCAGCGCTCGCTGGGCCCCGGGGCCCGCGATGCACCGGCTGGGCTGGGCCGCTGAGCCCGCAGCTCAGGAGGGAAAGTCGGCCGCCTTCACCTCGATGCGGTCGGCGTGCAGCGACCAGTCGCGCAGCTCCTGCTGTTCGCAGAACCTGGACTTTGCGATTTCTGCGGCTTCGCCTTCGCTGTCGGCCTCAACCTCCAGCGTGCTCTGGCAAATCTCGCACTGGCGGCCATTCTCGCCCAGCACGTCCTTCAGGAAATGGATGACGTAGCGCGACATGCAACCTCCTGCCTCTCACGCAGTGATCGAGGAGATGTTAGCGCGCTTCTCCGTCCGCTGTTGACCGATATCAAGCGGCCGACGCAAATATTTGACGCAGCTCGTGGAACCGGCGCTCAGGCTCCGACCGAAGGCAGGCTTGCGGCGGCAATCGCGACGAACTGCGAGACGGCGCGACGGACGCGGCCATGGGTCGACTTCAGGATGGCGTTCAGCCGGCGCATCGGACCAGTTTCCCTTCTGCGCCGAGCGAAAAAAATGGCCTAAGCTCATGGCGCCTCTGGAAAAATGATCAGCCGCCGCCGGGCTGTCGAGACGGCGCGGAAAATAGCAATGTCCACGTCGCCGCAGCCGCCCGGGAGAGAAGATTCATTACCACCCCGCAGCTTGCGACGCATGAAATCTTCTCCCCGCAACTCCCCCTCTCCCGGCTAGCCCGGCGCCACTCCGAACGCCTCGCGGAAACGGGCGCTGTAGCGCGGCCAGGCCTCGGGATTGATCAGGCGCGGCGGCCGGCCGCCGTCGAGCGCGGCGAGCAGTTGCTCGGCCGCGATCCGGCCCATGTTCTGCCGCGCCTCCCGCGTCACGCCGGCGGTATGCGGGCTCGCCAGCACGTTGTCGAATTGGAGCAGCGGATGATCCAGCGGCGGCGGCTCCTTGGCCCAGACGTCGAGCCCGGCGCCGGCGATACGCTTTTCGCTCAGAGCAGCGAACAGCGCCTCCTCATCGTGGATGAAGCCGCGGGCGGTGGTGACGAAATAGGCATGCGGCTGCATCAGCACAAACTCCCGGGCGCCGATCATGCCGCGGCTGTCTCTCGTCAGCGGGCAGTTGATCGAGACGAAATCCGAGCGCCGCATCAGGTCATGGAGGTCCACCTTCTCCGCGCCGCGGGCCGCGATCTCCTCCGACGAGAGATAGGGGTCATAGGCCAGCACCGTCATGCCGAGGAGGCCGCGACACAGCTCGGCAACCCGGCGGCCGACATTGCCAAGTCCGACGATGCCGATCGTCCGCCCCTGCACCTCGTTGCCGATCAGATCGTTGCGGTTGACATCGGGCTCGCGGCGCAGCCGGCGGTCGGACTGGATGATGCGCTTCGACAGGGTCAGCATCATGCCGAGCGTGTGCTCCGCCACCGAATGCGCGTTGCCGCCGGACTGGTTCACGACCAGGACGCCGGCCGCGGTGCAGGCCTCGACATCGACGGGATCGTATCCCGCGCCGTTGCTGGACACGATCAGGAGGTTCGGCGCGCGGGCGAGCAGCTCCGCATCGACATGGAAGCGCGGCGCGAGCTCGTCCCGGGCCGCCCCGATCTGGTAGGCTTGGGCCGCCGCGAGGATCGGCGCCGTCTCGGCCTCGGAGCTCTCGTTCTCCAGCCGGTCGAGCCGGACGTCGGGGCGTGCGGCGAGCAGCTCGCTGAAGATCGGGTGCGCGAGATATTTGACGTAGAAGACGCGCTTGGAATTCGCGGCCATGAACAGGCGACCTCCTGGTATCTTGGTTCTTGATTTCCGACTTGAAAGGCGGATGCCTGACCGGCCGGGCCGGCATGTTGACAATCGTCCCGGTGCCGTCAAGCTCGGCACCAAACAGAGCCCCATCAGGGACGACCGGAGGAACAGCAATGGCCGCCGATGCCGACGCGGCGCGATCCGCAGCCGCTGTGCCGAATTGGCACGAGATCGTGCTGCAGACGTTCAAGCGCAACGACGTCGATCTCATCCCCTACGTTCCCGACCGCGTCCTGACGCCGCTGATCCGGAGCCTGCACGACGATCCGTTCTTCACGACGTTTGCGACCGCGCGCGAGGAGGAAGCGGTCGGCATTCTCGCCGGCGCCTGGATGGGCGGGCGGCGCGGCGCGCTCCTGATGCAGACCTCGGGCTTCGCGACCTTGCCCAACGTGCTGGCCTCGCTGGTCGTGCCCTGCCAGATCCCGCTCATCATGCTCGTGTCGGAGCGCGGCACGCTCGGCGAATTCAATGTCGGCCAGTCGCTGGTGTGCCGGACCATGCGGCCGGTGCTCGATGCGCTGGCGATGGAGCATCACACCATGACGCGGCTCGACGAGCTCGACTTCATCGTCGACCGCTCGATCAAGCAGGCGGTCGCGACGCAGGCGCCGGTGGCGCTGATCCTCTCCCCGCTGCTCACCGGCGGAAAGGTGTTCGCATGACCGCGCCGATCCTCAACACCAAGATCATGAACCGCCATGACCTTACCTGCCGGCTGGTTGCGAAGCTCAAGCATGAGGAAGCCGTCATCGGCGGCATCGGCAACACCAATTTCGATCTGTGGGCGGCGGGCCCGCGGCCGCAGAACTTCTACATGCTCGGCAGCATGGGGCTGGCCTGCCCGATCGCGCTCGGCGTCGCGCTGGCGCAGCCGCAGCGCCGGGTGTTCGCGCTCGAAGGCGACGGCTCGCTGCTGATGCAGCTCGGCTGCCTCGCCACGATTGCGACGCTGGCGCCGAAAAATTTGGCCATCATCGTCATGGACAACGGCGTCTACCAGATCACCGGCAGCCAGCCGACCTCGGCCCGGCAGGCCGACGTCGCAGCCATTGCCGCAGGATGCGGCATTCGCGCCAGCCATTGGGCCGCAGATGAGGAGGATTTCGAACGCCTCGTCGATCTGGCGCTGGGAACCGCCGGCCCGGTGCTGATCGCGGCCCGCATCGACGACAAGCCCGGCGTCGGCGCCACCCGGCGCGATCCCGCGCAGATTCGCGAGCGCTTCATGCAGGGGTTGGGCGTGCGGCAGCCGATCTGAAAAGCCCGGCGACGGCGCCGCGCGGTAAGATGAGACGCCATGAACCTCGACCCGCGCCGCGTTAACTACACTAGGGGCTCAAGCCGCTGTGAGCCCGGCCCACAGCCCGGATCGTGCTAAGCAGAGCTCATGAAGATCGTATTCCGCCTTTCGGCCTGGCTGCTCGCCGCAGCCGTCGCCTTCGCGACGCTGGGCCCGCCGAACTACCGGCCGCATTCCCATCTCGGACAGGACGGCGAGCACGCCCTCGCCTTCGTCCTGATCGGCCTGGCCTTCGGCCTCGCCTATCGCAGCCATCGGCTGCTCACCACAGGGATCGCGGTCATCCTGATCGGGGCGCTGGAGCTGGCGCAATTCCTGGCACCCGGGCGTCATGCGCGGCTGGAGGATTTCATCGTCGACGCCACCACCGCCTGCATCGGCTTCGGCCTGGCCGCCGCGCTCGACTGGCTCGCGCGCCAGATCCGCACCCAGACCACCTGAACGCAGAAAGGCCCCGCCACGGTTTGCGGCGGGGCCTTCCGGCGCGATGATGTCAGATTACTCGATGATCTTGATGACGCGGCGGGTGCGCGGATCGACGATCACGCGGCGATCGTTGACGACCGCATAGCGATACTCGGTGTAGCGCGGTACCGGACGCAGTTCGACGGTGGCGGGCAGCGGCTCGCCGACCACGACGCGCTCATGCACCACGACCGAGGGCGCACGCTCGGCATCGATCGACGTGATCACCGCATTCGGGATCTCCACCGCGGCGCCAACGGCCGCACCGACCGTGCCGCCGACCATGGCGCCGACCGGACCGGCGACCGCGCCGCCAGCCGCCGCGCCATTGGCGGCCCCTTCGACGGTCGTGGACTGGGCGAACGCGGCGGTCGATGCCAGCAGCGAGGTGGCGATCAGCGAAACGGCAAGACGGGTTCTCATCATCTCTCTCCTCCAGTGTGTTCGAGATGCCGTTCAACACCAAGGGATCGGCTGCAGTTCCGGTTCCAAATGGCCGAAACTTCATCATGTCCGCGGGAACAAAACTTCGAAGTCGTGGACAGCACGGAGAGACGGCTCAGTTGCTATTCACGCTTCAAACAACCACGCGCACGTTCGCACTCTCGCGGCGGATCACGCCCGAGTCCTGCGATCGACCGCCCTTCGATGACATCGAGAGGGCGCAGGGAATGCCGGGTGAAGACCTCACCCATGGCCCGCCTGCTGAAAAAAATGCAGGCGGCAGGTACCACAGGCAAAGCCGATCAACCGGCATTCCCTGCGCGGCGGTCTTAACGCTTCCTTCGCGCTCTCCTCGGGGACCGGCTGATTGACCCCGTCGCATCGCGCGAGAGCACAAGCCCTCGTCGCGAACTTGACCTCGGCACCGGGAGGCCAGGACCACACGACTTCGCGTCCGTGATGCGTCGTTCGTCCACATGCGCTGAGCACGCTGCGACACAACACGGCCACCGCATCCCTGCCCCACGTGTCGTGACGATCGCGCGCTACGCCCCTCTCGGCGGGACAGGATGCGTGCATCATGCATGATTTCTGGAAAAAAGAAAGTGATTTTTTCCTGGCAGCGACGAGCTGCGACATCGGATTGATCCGACGAGCGAATTTCGACCTACATCCATGGCATGTTTCGCGCGCTGCGCTTGGCAAGTTCGATGGCTGCGCGCAGGATCGGCGGTGATTTGCCCGACGAGCACGTCGAAGACGCCGGGGAGCCAGCGTTTCGGCCACAACGGCTGATCCCGCTTTTAACCCGAAGGCGACATAATCGGTTGGTTCAACTCCCCATTGTGCAGGCCCTCTTCCCGCAGGAGCCAAGAATGCGTCTCGTTATTTTGCTAACTGCTTTCTGTTTTGTCCTTGAGCTGACAGTGGCGAACGCGGCGGGTGTCAAAAATTTCGACACTCCTGCTGGCGGGATGGGACCGGCGATCAGGCTGCTCGTTTGGACACCTTGTGCAGAGACCCCGCGCGAAATGGATGCACGTGGTGCCATTTTCCTTGCAGTCCCCGGATGCGCCGTGACAGGGGAAAAGCTTCCCCTCATCGTGATATCGCACGGCAGACGAGGATAGTTCGGCGGCCACCATGACACTGCAGCCGCCTTGGCCGACGCGGGCTTTGTCGTCGCTGCACACAATCATCCCGGTGACACCTGGCGCGACACCAGCCGTACCGATAGCCTTTCGGTGCTGGTGGAGCGCCCTGCGGATATCAAGCGGCTGATCGACTACATGCTCGATGGCTGGCCCGACGCGGCGCGCATCGACGCCCAGCGTATCGGTCTCTACGGATTTTCGTTTGGCGGCTATACGGGTCTTGCCGTCATCGGTGGTCATCCCGATTTGCGAAAGGGCCTGCCCAATTGCGCGACGTCCAGCCTGTTGGCCTGCAAGCAGCTGGAAAACGGCGAGGCGCCCGGTCAGCCAGTCACGTCCGATCCGCGTGTGAGGGCCGCCGTCATCGTTGATCCTTATCCGGCATTTGTGTTCCCCGAGAAGAACCTGAAGGAAGTAGCGGTTCCCGTGCAATTGTGGAGTTCCGATCCTGCTCAGAACGGCGATGGCCTGTCAGGATGCTGTGCGGCAGCGATCAAACAAGGGCTTCCGAGACCGGATTATCACTTCGTCACAGACGCCAAACACTTCTCTTTCCTTGCGACCTGCACACCGAAGGAAGCGCAGGGTAACCCGTCGGCTTGCACCGATGCGCCGGGCTTCGACCGTCACGATTTTCATCAACACCTTCACGCTGAGATGATCAGGTTTTTCCGTCAGCATCTCGCTGGAAGCCAGTGACATGGCTACGCATCCCTTGCCGGTGTCGCTGATTGATTCATCCCAGATCTTGCGGCCCGGGTTCAACCGGAAGCAAGTCGTTCGACCGTCGGAAGACTGCTTTTGACCGATTCCGTTGAAAAACTCGGCAGTAGTTTCGTCGTGAACGCCGGCTGTTCCGAGGACGCGTTGGCTTGGTGGGGGA
>NZ_JBNPUD010000022.1:0-62427 GCF_051167995.1 Bradyrhizobium sp. HKCCYLRH3073 | reverse complement strand
TGCTTGACGAATCGAGCCAATTTTGAGGTGTCAACCATGTCTCCGAACACCTGTCAGCCATGTCCCCGGGCTGAACAGCAGCGAAGCAATCCAGAGTCCTCGCGACGCCCTGGATTGTTTCGCTGCGGGTAATGACGGTGGAGGGAGCGCGCTACTACTTCCCCGTCTTGACGAACTCCGCAATCTCCCGCGTCAGCCGGTCGTCCTCGGTGTTGATCGCATACACCTCCGACATGTGGCTGTGCTGCGGCAGCATCACCGCGCGGGCGCAGCCGGACGGTCGCTTGCAGGCGGCCTGCTTGAGCAGATCGAACTGCTCGACGAAGCGCGGCGGGTCGAGCTCGGCGGAGACGATCATCAGCGGCAAGGGCGAGGCTTGCAGCCCCTGCAGCGACGAGCGCTCCTTGAAGCGCGAGGGATCGGTGCCGAAATAGGCCATCTCCTGGTCGCCAAGCGGCGTCGCGGTGAGGTCGTAGACGCCCGAGGCCATGATCGCGCCCGCAAGGCCGCCGCCGGCGACCTTGTGGAATTCGGGATGCGCCACATAGGTCGCGACGTGCACCGCGCCGGCCGAATGGCCCATCAGATAGATGCGCGCGGGATCGCCGCCGTTCTCGGCGGCGTGGGCGGCCACCCATTGCACCGCGCTGGCGACATCCTCGACGCCGGCAGGCCAGGGGAATTTCGGCGCCAGGCGGTAGGTGATGTTGACGCCGATGAAGCCGCTCTTCACCGCCCACAGCATGATGTTGTCGTAGAACGGGCCGTCCGGCGTGGTGCGCTTGTTGCCGCCGATGAAGGCGCCGCCATGCACGAAGATCAGCACCGGCCGGGGCGCGGCCGCGGCATCCGGCGTGAAGACGTCGAGCAGATTGCGTTCGGCCGTGCCGTATCTCACATCGCGCTGCACCTTGACGCCGGTGTAGGGTTCCTTGGCCTGCAGCGGCGCGTAGATCGCGGCGGTCTTCGGCGGGGCGATGACCCGGCCGATCTCGATCAGCTTCCAGGCGATGTCGTCGGGCATGGGGCTCTGCTGCGCCTGCGTGGCGGTCGTCGCCAGCGTGGCTGCCAGGATCGCCAGGCCCAGTCGCGTGAGCGTCATTCGAATTCGCTCCGATCAGTCTCGATGGCCCAAGCGGCCGACTCACAAGCGGATTTATCGCGATTTCGCCGTGACTGGCAGGGGCTTTTGCGATACGCAACCTGCCATGAGCCGCCGTATCAAGCGAACCCAGACCCGATCCGATCGCCCGACCGATCGCCGCAGCGAGCGGCCGAAGGCCGAGGCCGCCCGCAGCGCAGGCGCCGCGGCCAAGCGTGAGTCTGCGAAGCGTCCCGATGCCGAGCGGCCGCGGCGCGACCGTTTTGCCGGTGACCGCGAGGCGGCACCGCGCGGCGATTTCGGGCGCGGCAAGGCCGAGCGCAGCCGTGCGCCGCGCGCCGAGGGAGAGGATCGCCGCGACAGCTTCGCCCCGCGCGAGCGGCCGCCGGCCAAGCGCGCCGGTGCCGGCAAGCCCGCGCGGTTCAGCTCGGAGCGTGCCGAGCGCAGGCCTGCGGCGCTGCCGCCGAAGAAGGTCGAGCCGGAGACGCCGCTGCTGCCGACGAAGGTGCAGACCGTGGTGGTCACGGCCGACGAGAACAACATGCGCGTCGACCGCTTCCTCGAGGCGCGCTTTCCCGGCCTGTCGTTCTCGCACATCCAGCGCATCGTCCGCAAAGGCGAGCTGCGCGTCGACGGCAAGCGCGCCGACTCCAAGGATCGCCTTGAAGAAGGCCAGAGCGTGCGTATTCCGCCGCTCAAGCTGGACGCGCCGAAGGAGCGCGCCGGCCTCACCGAGGGCGAGCGCAAGACGCTGGAGAGCCTCAAGGCAATGACCTTGTACGAGGACGACGACGTGCTCGTCCTCAACAAGCCGGCCGGGCTCGCGGTGCAGGGCGGCTCCGGCATGACCCGCCACATCGACCAGATGCTGGAGGTTATGCGCGACGCCAAGGGCCAGAAGCCGCGGCTCGTGCACCGCATCGACCGCGAGACCTCCGGCTGCCTGCTGATCGCCAAGACCCGCTTCGCTGCCACGCATCTGACCGGCGCCTTCCGCAGCCGCTCGGCGCGCAAGATCTACTGGGCGCTGGTGGCGGGCGTGCCCAAGCCCAAGCAGGGCCGCATCTCCACCTATCTTGCCAAGGAGGAGAGCGAGGACGACACCATCATGCGCGTCGCCGCCCATGGCGACGAGGGCGCCAGCCACGCCGTGACCTATTACGCCGTGGTCGAGGCCTCGGCCAACAAGCTCGCCTGGGTGTCGCTGAAACCGGTGACCGGCCGCACCCATCAGCTGCGCGCGCACATGGCCCATATCGGCCATCCCATCGTCGGCGATCCCAAATATTTCAACATCGAGAACTGGGCGCTGCCCGGCGGCCTGCAGAACCGGCTGCATCTGCTGGCGCGCCGCATCGTCATCCCGCATCCGCGCGGCGGATTCATCGACGCCACCGCGCCGCTGCCGCCGCACATGCTGCAGTCGTGGAACCTGCTCGGCCTCGAGCACGACCGCTTCGACCCGATCGAGAACGCGCCGGAGGAGTGAGCGGCAGATTCAGCTCCTCTGCTCAACGAGCTGAATGCCCGCGTCATGAAGCGCCAAGAACACGTCTTCGACGTCCTCGGGCGGGCGTTCCGGACCGAAAAGGTCGTTCAGCTCGTCGAACGTGATCTCGCCGTCCGGCTCACTCAGCGCGATCGCGCGACGAATGAGCTCGGCCACAGTCATGGTTATCCTCCTGAGGTGGGCCTCTATCTAAGGCGAGGAGAGTCGATCCCGCCGCGGCTCACTTCCGGAACTGCTCCAGGAATAACCGCAGCGAATCGTGCGGCGTTTCGACGTCGAGGATGACCCAGCCGTCCGGCCCCTTGACCACGATGAAGTTCATCATCACGCGGTGGCCCTGGTTGTCGAAGCTGGCCGCCACATACGTCTTGTCGAACTGCTTGCGCAAGATCGAGATCGCGACCGGGCCGAGCTTCCAGCGTGGGCTCTGCACCAGGAAATCGTAGGGCTCACGCCGCGGCGCCGCCCAGGCCCCGGCGAGGCTCGGATCGAAGAACTGCCGCGCGGTCTCGGCCGTCCGCGGCAGCCCGGCGGAGAGCTCCGGCGCGCCCCGGCCGTAATGCGCATAGACGTTGCGCACCAGCGATTCCGGCGAGCGGAAGCCGGCGGCGGCCTCAACGGCGCTGCCGAGCAGGACGAGGGCGGAGAGCAGCGGACGCATCGGCAGCTCGCATTTCGGGCGGACAGGGCTTATCTACCGCGAAAACAACGGATCCCGTGTGATCATCCCGCGAGAGGGCTGGAATTCTGATGCGTGAACTGTTTGACGAGGTCGTCGGCCGGTCGCCGCTCGATCCGCAGGAATCGGCGCGCCAGGCGATGCGGACGCCGCTGCGCAAGCGCTTCTACAAGGAGGCCGGGACCGCCGCGGCCGAGGGCGGCTTCAACGTCACCCTCGACGGCCGGCCGATCCGCACGCCGTCGGGGCGCGTCGTCATCGTTCCCGCCGGGGAGCTGGCGGAGGCCGTCGCCGCCGAGTGGCAGGCCCAGGGTGAGAACATCGATCCCGCCACGATGCCGCTGACGCGGTTCGCCAACAGCGTCGTGCAGTCGGTGGTCGACCGCACCGACGCGGTGCGCGAGGACATTGCCAAATATCTCCAGTCCGACCTGCTGTTCTACCGGGCCGGTCATCCCGAGGGGCTGGTCGCGCGCGAGGCCGAGCATTGGGACCCGGTGCTGGACTGGGCGCGCGACGGCCTGGGCGCGCATTTCATCCTGTCCGAAGGCATCATGCATGTGGCCCAGCCGGAGGCTGCGGTGCAGGCCGCGCGCGCTGCGCTGCCGACCGGCCCGTGGACGGTGGCGGCCGCGCATGTCGTCACCACACTGACCGGCTCGGCGCTGCTGGCGCTGGCGCTGGTGCATGGGGTGCGCGACGCCGATCAGGTCTGGGCGGCAGCCCATGTCGACGAGGACTGGAACGTCGCGCAATGGGGCGCCGACGAGGAGGCGATGAGCCGTCGCGCCGCCAAGCAGATCGACTACCAGGCCGCCGTCCGCATCCTCCGGGCAGTCGACGCCGCGCTCTGAGGCCGGTTAACGCCGGGTTTAGGGGCACCCGCTAGGCTGTGCGCGTAACCCGAGTACGCGCATGGTCCAGAGTGTCACCCCGTCGCCTTCCGTGAGCGCCGTCCGCGGCGTCGGCAGCTCGCCGGCCGGAACCACGGTGGCGGCAGCGACCACGCTGCAGGCCGGCGCACTGGTCAGCGCGAGGGTGCAGCAGGTGCTCGCCGAGAACCTGGTCCAGGTCGCGATCGGAAACCTGTCGATGGAGCTCGCGAGCGAGCTGCCGCTGCAGGCCGGCCAGACCGTGCAGGTCGCCGTGTCGCAGACCGCGCAAGGGCTGCAGCTCGCCATCGTCGGGCAGGGCGGCAGTGCTGCCACTGGCACCACCGGCACCCCGACCCCGGCCGCCACCGTCGTCGACGTCACCGGCCGGCTGGCACCGGCGCTGCCGCCACCGCCGGATCCGCTGACCGGGCTGGAGCGGCTCGCATTGTCGATCGCCAGCGAGGAGGCGGCGACCCGCCAGGGCAGCCAGGGCCAATTGTTCGCCGATCTCCAGGCCGTCGCCGACTCGCCGAACCTTCCACCGGCCTTGCGGGCCGCCGTGGCGCAGGTGCTGGCGCAGCAGACGCCGCTCTCGCCGGCGCTGACCGCGGAGGATGTGCAGACCGCCGTGCAGCAATCCGGCCTGTTCCTGGAATCCTCGCTCGCCAATGGCACTACCGGCACCGGCACGCCCGACCTGAAGGCGGCGCTGATCGTGCTGCGCCAGACGCTGGCGACGGTGCTGCAGACCGCCGAGCCCGGCATGGCGGCATCGGCGCAGCCGTCGCCCGGTGGCTCCTATGCCTCGGTGCTGTCCGAGGCCGGCCGCGCCGCCGCCGCGCAGCAACAGAGCGGCGCTCCCTCGCTGGTGCCCGACATCGAGATCGAGCTGCCGCCCCAGCCCTGGGCCACGGGAATGGGACGGCCCGACGCCGCATCCGCCGGCTTCACCGGCTCGGCGCTGATCGAGGCCCTGACGGGCGCCAAGGCGCAGTCGCTCACGCCCGGCACGGTGCTGGCCGTGCTGCAGGAGGCGCAGCAGCAGATTCCGCGCGCCGCGGGCCTCGTTCCCGGACGCAACGCCAACGGCCGCGCCGATATGGTCGTGCGCACCAACACCCCGCCGCCGCCGTTCCGCGGGGCTGCACCGATGCCGCAGGCCGTGGCGATGCCGACGCTCGGTCCCGACACGCCGCTGTCGGCGATCGCGCACCGGCTGCTCGACGAGACCGACCAGGCGCTGTCGCGCCAGACCCTGCTGCAGGTCGCCTCGCTGCCGGATCGCCCGGACGCCTCGACCGCGCGCACCGACCCGGCGCCGCCGCGCTGGAACTTCGAGATTCCCTTCGCCACCCCACAGGGCACGGCCATGGCGCAGTTCGAGATCGCGCGCGACGGCGGCACGCAATCGCCGGACGCCGCCAAGCGCGTCTGGCGGGCGCGCTTCTCGCTCGACGTCGAGCCGGCCGGCCCGGTGCACGCGATGATCTCGTTCAGCGCCGAGCGCACCTCGGTGCGGATGTGGGCCGAGCGTCCGGTCACCGCCGCGCGGCTGCGCGCCGGCCTTGCCGACCTCAGCCAGGCCCTCAGCCGTGCCGAGCTCTCGCCGGGCGATCTCGTGGTGCAGGACGGCGCGCCGCCGGCCGTGATGCCGCCCAGGGCCGGCCATTTCCTGGATCGCGCGCTATGAGCATCGAGGTGAAGGCCGCCAACAAGACCCAGCTCGCCGTCGCCTTGCACTACGACAAGGGCCAGGGCGCGCCGCGCGTCGTCGCCAAGGGCAAGGGCACGATCGGCGCCAAGATCATCGAGGTCGCGAAGGCGCACGACATCCCGATCGAGGAGAACGAGGTGCTGGCCGGCGCGCTCTCCAATGTCGAGCTCGGCGACGAGATCCCGGAGGAGCTCTACAAGGCCGTCGCCGAGGTGCTGGTGTTCGTGCTCAACCTGTCGCGGCCGATGCGCTGAGCGCGCCGCATTTGTGATCTCCGTCATGCGTCGGTCGTCACCGCCCTGTGGTAGGGAGGGCGAACGACGACGGAGATTTGCGATGCCCATGATGAGCCGCCGCCACGCGCTCGCCCTGATGACCGGCGCCAGCCTGTTGCCCGCGCGCGCATTTGCGCATGTCGCACCGCCGCGCAACGAGATCCGCGGCGATCTCGCCAAGCGCTTCGCCGACGAGAACACCAAGGGCACGTTCCTGGCCTACAAGGTCGAGGAATATCTCATCATCGCCAGCGATGCCGATCGCTCCGGCGAGGCAAAGCTGCCCGCCTCGACCTTCAAGATCGCGAACTCGCTGATCGCGCTGGAGACCGGCGTGGTCGAGGATCCCGACAAGGATGTGTTCAAATGGGATGGCGTCACGAGATCGATCGAGGCCTGGAACAGGGATCACACCTTGCGCAGCGCGATCGCGGTCTCCGCCGTGCCGGTCTATCAGGAGATCGCGCGCCGCATCGGTCCCGAGCGGATGCAAAAATATCTCGAGGAGCTCGACTACGGCAATCACGACATCGGCGGCGGCATCGACCAGTTCTGGCTCACCGGCGCGCTTCGCATCGATCCGGTGGAGCAGGTCGATTTCATCGATCGCCTGCGCCGTGGCGCGCTGACGGTGTCGAAGCGCAGCCAGGATCTGACGCGCGACATCATTCCGACGACCAAGGTCGGCGACGCCGTCATTCACTTCAAGTCGGGATTGCTCGGCAAGGAGCAGGGCTCACTCGGCTGGATGGTCGGCTGGGTCGACAAGGGGGATCAGCCGACCGTGTTCGCGCTCAACATGGATTGCCCGGAGCCGCGTCACGTCGAAGCCCGCATGACGTTGACCCAAGCGTGCCTGAAGGAGATCGGCGCGTTGTGAGCGTATCGTGAGGCGCGCATGCTCTCACCACCGTCATTGCGAGCGTAGCGAAGCAATCCAGTGTGGTGTGTGGGACTCTGGATTGCTTCGCTGCGCTCGCAACGACGTGGATAGAGCGGCGCGTTGCTACGCGAAGCAACGATATCGTGGCGACCTAGCGTACGTCACCGCCGCGCCAGCTCCAGGTCGACGCCCCTGATGTCCGTGCCGGCCGGGCGGATCGACACGGTCTGCCGGCGTCCCTGCGTCGTCAGCGACAGGCCGGCGGAAAACGTCTGCCCGCGCGCCTGGGCCTCGATGCGGTTGCCGACGGCGCGGCCCTCGATCGTGCCGGACGCGTTGTGGCTCGACTCGCTCCATTGCCCCGAGATTTCGCCGCCGCGATAGGCGACGTCGCTGGAGAGATCGATGTTGTAGCTGTCGCTGGCGCAGCGGATGTTGAGCCGGAGCTGCTCGCCGGCGCCGCCGACGTCATAGGCCGCGCGGCAGCGCAGCCGCTCCTGGTTGCCGTCGGACAGGCTGATCACGCCGCCGCCGGTCCAGGAGCCCTGCAGCCCCCGGAACGGCGCGGCAGGCGCCGCATGGGCCGTGCCGCCCAAGGCGAGGGCGGTCAGCAAAGTGGGGATCGCAAGGCGAGAGGCGCGCATCATCGGGCTCCGTTTCATCGTCGAAAAGCGAGCGACAACGCAGCAAGACCCGATACGTTCGATCTGTCACCTCAAAAATTGATCCAAATCGTTCTATTTTTGCTCACGACAGCTTGAACAGCGCGCGCAGGAAATCCGTCACCGCCTGGCGCGCCGCCTCGGCCGTGGCCGGATTGCCGCCGACATGCGGATCGAACTCGACGCAGGCGTCCTGATAGGTGAAGGGCTGCTGCGTGTCGGCATTGATCAGCATCCCGCCGTCGCTCTCCTTGATGCGGCAGTTGCGCACGGTCTGCGCCTTCGGCGCGACGGCGAGCATGTTGGCGCCGAGCAGGCCGAGATCGAAGCCGTGCGGCGAGTCCGCGTATTCCGTCAGCGCGACGTCGCGGCCCGCGGCCTTCAGCCGCTCGACATAGGCCTTGCAGGTCCGCACCGGATTGTAGTCGTCCGGCCCGCCGTGAAAGATCCGGATCGGCCGCGCCACGACGTCGGTGTCGCCGAGATAGGTCGTCGAGCAGTCGGGATAGAACGGGATATAGGCGGCGAACTGCAGCCCGGAATTGTTCCAGCGCCTGTGGAAGCGCTCGAGGCTCGCATACAGCGCCGCCTGACCGCCGCGTGAAAAGCCCATCAGCACGATGCGCTCGGGATCGACGCGCGGATGCTTCGCCAGCACGTCCAGCGCACGGTAGATGTCCATGATCAGGTTCAGCCGGCCGAGCTGGGCCTGGTTGGTGCTGGTCGCGGTGATGCCGCGCCCGGTGAAGCCGTCGATCGCGAAGGTCGAGATCCCCATCGCATTGAAGGTGCGGCTCCACGCCGCGATGTTGGCGCCGACGCCGCCGGAGCCGTGCATCAGCACCACCACCGGCAGCCTGCCGCTGCCCTGCGCGACGCGCATTTCGCCGACGACGGTCACCGGCTTGCCGCCGTCGTCGCCGGAGAGGAACTGCCGATCGGATAAGGTCAGCGACGGGATCGGATACATCTCGACCCGGGCGGGCATATCCTTGGTGAAGCCCTGGGCGCTGGCGCTGCTGCCGAAGTCACCGGCCAAGGCTGTCAGCAGCATCGTCACGGCCACCGCCGCCTGTCGGCAACGGGACCCTCCAACGGCGCGGCGCGGTCGATGCGAGAGGGCGACACGAGCGCCCACGGCAAGCATCGATGAGGCAGCAACAATGAGTCGCTCCATGACCGTCCTCCTGGCTCGCCGCTTGTGGCGCGGCTTTGCAACCAAGTAGAACGAGCGATCGCGGAGCTGTCAAACAGCCGTGCGCGGCGCGCTGGCTGACAGCGGTGGACAACACCGAGCCTGGTGCGCCGCGAAACAAGGGGCGGCGCGCCTCTTTGAGACTCCGGCATCTCGGACCGCGGTGTCAGGGTCGACGAACTCCGCCGATCCGGCCGAGATGGGTGAAGCCGAAGCCGTCGGCATATTTCAGCCCGTAGCCGGCGAGCCGGTCGACGCCGACATGGGCCAGCCAGATCGTGGCGATCTCGACCACCAGTGGCTGTCCGGCCGCCAGCCCGATCGCGAGCAGGGCGGCGGGTGCCAGCGTGCTGTGGACGGCATTGTAGGCCACGGCGCCGATCCGCGGGCCGCCGAGATAGGCGGCGAAGCTGACGTCGGGCGCCAGGAACAGGGCCGCGAACAGCCACCACGAGCCGCTTTGGTGGGCGTAGAAGGCGATCGCCGCGGCCGCCAGCACCAACCCTTCGAGCCGCAGCAGCAGGCGCAGGCCGCCCTGGACGGCGCCACGCGATGTGCCCAAGGGCTCAGTGACCAGGTCCGGTTGCGCGGCCATATCCATGATTCTGCTTCCAATTCCGAGCTGTGGGAGGAGGGGCGGCACTGCCGAAAGCGGCTTTCCGGCTTCGAAATAGCCGTGTTAGAAGGCCGCCAACAGTCACGACATCGGGAACGGGCGGGAAGCGCATGAAGGACATTCTGGACACCCTCGAGGAACGGCGCAAAGGCGCCAAGCTCGGCGGCGGCGAGAAGCGCATCGAGGCGCAGCATGCGCGCGGCAAGCTGACCGCCCGGGAGCGCATCGAGCTGCTGCTCGACAAGGGCTCGTTCGAGGAGTTCGACATGTTCGTCGAGCACCGCTCGACCGAGTTCGGAATGGAGAAGACCAAGGTGCCCGGCGACGGCGTCGTCACCGGCTGGGGCACCGTCAACGGCCGCAAGACCTTCGTCTTCGCCAAGGATTTCACCGTGTTCGGCGGCTCGCTGTCCGAGACCCACGCGCTGAAGATCACCAAGCTGCAGGACATGGCGATGAAGGCGCGTAGCCCCATCATCGGCCTCTATGACGCCGGCGGCGCCCGCATCCAGGAGGGCGTCGCGGCGCTCGCGGGCTATTCCTACGTGTTCCGCCGCAATGTGCTGGCCTCGGGCGTGATCCCGCAGATCTCCGTCATCATGGGTCCCTGCGCCGGCGGCGACGTCTATTCGCCGGCCATGACCGACTTCATCTTCATGGTGAAGAACACCAGCTACATGTTCGTCACCGGCCCCGACGTCGTGAAGACCGTCACCAACGAGGTCGTCACCGCGGAGGAGCTCGGCGGCGCCTCGGTGCACGCGACGCGCTCCTCGATTGCCGACGGCGCCTTCGACAACGACGTCGAGACGCTGCTGCAGATGCGCCGGCTGATCGACTTCCTGCCGAGCAACAACAGCGACGGCGTGCCGGAATGGCCGAGCTTCGACGACATCGAGCGCGTCGACATGTCGCTCGATACCCTGATCCCGGACAATCCGAACAAGCCCTATGACATGAAGGAGCTGATCCTGAAGGTCGTCGACGAGGGCGACTTCTTCGAGATCGCGGACGCCTTCGCCAAGAACATCGTCACCGGCTTCGGCCGCATTGCGGGGCGCACCGTCGGCTTCGTCGCCAACCAGCCGATGGTGCTGGCGGGCGTGCTCGACTCCGACGCGTCGCGCAAGGCCGCGCGCTTCGTGCGCTTCTGCGACGCCTTCAACATCCCGATCGTCACCTTCGTCGACGTGCCCGGCTTCCTGCCGGGCACAGCACAGGAATATGGCGGCCTGATCAAGCACGGCGCGAAGCTCTTGTTCGCGTACTCGCAGTGCACCGTTCCGCTGGTCACGGTCATCACCCGCAAGGCCTATGGCGGCGCCTTCGACGTGATGGCGTCGAAGGAGATCGGCGCCGACATGAACTACGCCTGGCCGACGGCGCAGATCGCGGTCATGGGCGCCAAGGGCGCGGTCGAGATCATCTTCCGCGCCGACATGGCGGACCCGGACAAGATCGCCGCGCGCACCAAGGAGTACGAGGACCGCTTCCTGTCGCCGTTCATCGCCGCCGAGCGCGGCTATATCGACGACGTCATCATGCCGCACTCCACCCGCCGCCGCATCGCGCGTGCGCTCGCGATGCTCCGCGACAAGAAGATGGAGATGCCGGCGAAGAAGCACGACAATCTGCCGCTGTAGGCATCGGCTCGAGCCGTCGTCCTCGCGGGCGGCGGCGACAAAATCATTGCGAGCTGCCGCGTGGCCCTGGATTGCTTCGCTTCGCTCGCAATGACGGAGAACGCGGCGCGCGCGCCGGGCGCCGTCGCCGTCCTGCTGCGTCGGCCGGGGGATGAGAGCCCGCCGCACCCATCGTCATTGCGAGGAGCGCAGCGACGAAGCAATCCGGGGGCCTCGTGCCCGGCTCTGGGTTGCTGGTCGCATTGCGGGAATTGCGGCAATCCGGAGCCGGGTCGGGCCCTGGCGTTAAGCCTGTCGCTTAACTAACCTTTAACGATGGGTTTGCGGGAACTGGGCCGCTGGCCTAGCCTTGTCGGGTGGGTCGGAAGAGTAGGGTCGCGTATCATGGCTGACAGAACATCGGCATTTCGGAATTCAGGCGTTTTCGTCGTCTGCGCGGCGGCCGCTGCGCTGATCTTCTCGACCGAGGCCGCATCGGCCCGGTCTGGCGCCGCGGTGGCTGCCGGTCCCGTTGGACCGAGCCAGGTCGTCCGGCCGGCGCCTGGGATCAGGCCCGGCCTGCGTCATCACCATTATCGCGGCGCTCGCGCCTATCTGCCGGCCGCCGGCGCCTTCGCCTATGGCGGTTATGACGAGCCCGTGCCGCAGCAGATCCCGGAGCGGACCTCGGCCGACGTGCGTTACACCTATACCTACGACGTCCCGTGGGACTGGGCCCACCGCTTTCCACCGAACGTCGTGCCATCCGATCGCCCCTACGTATCGAGCTGCCCGATGCAGACCGTGACGGTGCCGGGACGCCGCGGCGGCGATCACACCGTCACGATCACGCGCTGCTACTGACGTCTTGAGCCAGCTCAATGCGATCGGCGTGATCGGACGCTAGACATTGTCAAATACCGACCGGCTTCGCTCGCGCGAGGTCGCGAGGTGACGAGGCCCGGACTCCTAGGCACTCCGGGCCTCGTTGATTTCTGATAGCCTCCCGCGGCAGCGCGAGTCCGCGCGGGGAGGCTCCGATGATCAGACCGGCGAATTGGATACGTATCTGGCTGGCAGTTGCGATGTCGGCTGTCGCAGCCGGAGCAGCCTTCGCCGATGAGACCGTGACGATCGGCGGCTCCCGCGTCGCGCTGATCAGGCCGGCCTCGGTGCGCGCCAGCGTGATCCTGCTGCCCGGCGGTGACGGCGCCATCCATGTCGGCGAGCGCGGCGACATTCACGGCCTGCTCGGCAACCAGCTGGTGCGCACGCGCAACGCTTATGCCGCACGCGGGCTCGCCGTGATGGTCGCGGACACCAGTACCGATCTGAAGGCCGCGGTGGACTACATGGCCACGATCAAGCGGCCGGTGACGGTGATCGGCACCAGCCGCGGCACGTTGCGCGCCGCGGAAGGCATCGCGCGCGGTGCCCGGCCGGATGCGTTGGTGCTGACCTCGGGCTTCCTCAGTCCGGAGTCGGGGAGCTCCTCGAACGTGATGTCGATCCTCGGCTCGCCCTCGGCCTTGCCGCGGACGCTGGTCATCCATCATACCAGCGACGCCTGCAAGTTCACGCTGCCGGCAGGCGTCGACCCGTTCATCAGATGGTCCGGCGGCCGGGCGCGCGCGAAGTGGCTGTCGGGCGGCGCGGAAGAGGGGGATCCCTGTCAGGCGCGCGGCCATCACGGCTTCAACGGGCTCGACGGGCAGGTGGTCGGCCTGGCCGCGGGGTTTCGCTGAGCTGCGGATTGCGGGTCGACTCCGGAACAACACCAACGTGGTCCGGAGGAAACTCGATGCCGTCAGCCATCTTCGTCGTGCGCGCGACCGTGCCTGATCCCGCCCGGCGCGATGCGTTCGATCGCTGGTATCGCGACGTTCATCTGCCCGACGCGATCAGGAGCTTCGGCGTGCGCAAGGCGTGGCGGGTGTGGAGTCTCGCTGATCCCAGGGTGCATCAGGCGATGTATCAGTTCGATGCCATCGCCGCGGTGGAGCGTGCGATCGGCGGCGCGAGATGAAACGCCTGACCGCCGATTTCAATCGCGACTGGCCCGACGTGACCCGGACGCGCGAGAGCTTCGTGCTGGCGCAGACGGTCGACGGCTGAGCTTGCGTTGCCTTCGACGACGAAGGCGTGGCGCTTCCATCACCGTACTGCGATCCGGTTCAGCTCACGTTCAGGTGATCGTCCGAATACTCGCTCCATGCTCGGGCTCGCGGATCATGGAGGCGTGCGATGGAACGACGGAATTTCCTCAAGCTGGCATTGGGGCTCGGCTGTGCAGCGGCGGCCGGCGCCGTGCTTCGCACCAGCGATGCGGTCGCCGCGCCGCTCTCGCCGTCGCCGCTGAACGAAGCCGCGCCTTCAGCCAGGGATCAGCACGTCGAGCGCGCGGTCGGCTCGCAGGACGAGGCCGATCGGCTCGCGCCGGAGCAGGTGCGCTGGGGACACCACGGTCATCATCACGGACATCACGGCCACGGCCATCACTGGGGCTGGCGCCGGCGGCATTGGGGTTGGCGGCGCCGCCATTGGGGCTGGCGTCACCATCATCGGCACTGGCGCCGCCATTGGCATCGGCGCCACTCCTGGTGATCGGCCCGGCCGCGTTGCGGCCAGGCGCCGTTTCGGACTCGTGATTGCGGCACGGCAGGGATCGGCGCGATCCCTGCCGGTCGTGTCCGTTTGAACTACCTGCCGAGGAAGTCCAGCAGCAGCGCGTCGTATTTGTCCGGCGCGTCGAGGAAGACGAGGTGGCCGGCATTGGCGACCACCTCGGCGCGGGCATCGCGCATCCGGCTGGCCAGGTCCTTTGCCAGCTCGGCGTTCTGGCCCATCTTCGCTCTCAAGGCTTCCGGCGCGTTCGGCCGTCCCGGCGCGTTGTGATCGTCCGCGCCCATGATGAACAGCGTCGGCTGCGTCAGCAGCGGGATCTCGTGCACCACCGGCTCGCGGTAGATCATCTGATAGGAGCTGACGAAGCTCTTCAGCCAGCGCGGATAGTCGGCGCTTTGCTTCAGGTTGAAGCGGGCATCGATGAACGGCGTGACCTGCTCCGGCGGCAGCTTCAGCGCGTAGTTGGTCTCCAGCTGCTTGCGATAGCCGTTCGACGTCAGCCGGTCCTCGCTCTCGCTGATCTTTTCCGACGGGACCGGCGGCACGTAGGCGCGGTAGTCCTCGAGCCCGATCGGCGCGGTCAGCACGAGATGCGCGACCCGGTCGGGATAGGCGCGGGCGATGCGGACGGCCAGCATGCCGCCCATCGAATGCGCGACGATGTCGGCCTTGGCGATGCCGAGGTGATCGAGCAGCGTCATGGTGTTGCGCGCCAGCGTGTCGAAATGCAGTTCGCCCGACGGCTTGGTTGATTTGCCGAAGCCGACCTGGTCGGGCACCACGACGCGGAAGCCGGCGTCGGTCAGTGTCTTGATCACGGGCGCCCAGTAGCTCGAGGGGAAGTTGCGGCCGTGGAGCAGCAGCGCAACGCGGCCGTTCGGCTGCGCCGGCGCGACATCCATGTAGGCCATGCGCAGCTGCTCGCTGTCGTTGACCAGGGGCAGCAGGCTGACCGGGTAGGGATAGGCGAAGCCTTCGAGGTTGATGCCATAGGGCTCGCGCGGCATCTCCGCAGCGCGGGCGGCGATCGGCGCGACGGTGAGCAGGGCAGCGCAGAGCGCGGCAGCGAAACGGGACATGGAGACTCCGGGAGCGAGATGGGGTCGTCAACCGTCTCGCCGTGCCCTGCGTTCGCTCTGGCCGCAATGCACGAAGGCATTGCTGCGATAAACAGCACGTGATCGTCAGTCCTCGGCCGGACCGAACAGCGCCGCGAAATGCTTTTCGCCGGCGCGGCTGAAATTGACCACGCGACTGCCTGGAGTGGCATCGCGCGCCGCCCATTTCAGCTCGGTGAAGCGCTTCATCAACGCTGCGCCGAGCGTGCCGGCGAGATGATGCCGCCGCGCGCTCCAGTCGAGGCAGGCCTTGCAGACGGGCCGGCGCGGATGCGCCAGCATTTCCGGCGAGATCCGCAAATGCTGCGCCAGGAAATGTTTGCCGTCCTCGGTCAGCACGATCTCCTGCTTGCGCCGGCGCACCAGCTTCTGCCGGGTCATGCTATCGAGCATCTGCACGCCGAGATCGCCGGCAAGATGATCGTAGCAGATGCGCGCCCGCCGCAGCTCCGGCTCCTTCGGCCCGGTGCGCACCCGCATGTGGCCGGCGCGCGCGGCAAGGCCGGCGAGCTTCTCCAGCACGTCGGCGACGTCCGGATCGGCGAGCCGGTAGTAGCGGTGACGGCCCTGTTTTTCCGGCTCGACCAGGCCGCCGCCTTCGAGCTTGGCAAGATGCGAGCTCGCCGTCTGCGGCGTCACGCCCGCTTCCTGGGCGAGCTCGGTCGCGGTCAGCGCCCGGCCCGAGAGCAGCGCCGTCAGCATGTTGGCGCGGGCGGGATCGCCGACCAGCGCCGCCACCATCGCAATGTCCGGACCCGATTTCATAGTTCGATGCTAACCGAAGCATTCTCGCCCCGCAAGCGGATAGTGTCGATGATACGAAACTTACCGGAGGTTGTCATGGCCATCACCGTCTTCATCCGCTATCGCATCGATCCGCATCAGCGCGACGTGTTCGAAGCCTACGCCAGGCGCTGGCTGTCGATCATTCCCCGCTGCGGCGGCGACCTGATCGGCTATTTCATGCCTCATGAAGGCACCAACGACGTCGCCTATGGCCTGATTTCATTCGACAGTCTCGCGGCTTACGAGCGCTATCGCGCAACCTTGCGCAACGATGGCGAGGGACGGGCGAACTTCGCACTCGCGGAGGAGCACAAACTCATTCTGGGCGAAGAACGAACATTTCTGCGCAATGTCGTGGCGGCGCCATGAGGGCGGGACTATCCTGGTGCAATGAAGAGATGCATGGGAGGATGACATGACGGTGACCAGCACGGCGGACAAGCGCGCGGCCTTTCGCAAATTGCACGAGGCCGGCTGCTTTATTTTGCCGAACCCGTTCGATGCCGGCACGGCGAAAATGCTGCAGCATCTCGGCTTCAAGGCGATCGCCTCGACCAGCGCCGGCTTCGCGTGGTCGATCGGCAAGGCCGACACCGGCACGACGCTCGACGAGATGCTCGCGCATCTGGCGGCGCTGTCAGCGGCGGTCGACATTCCCGTCAATGCCGATTTCGAGGGCGGCTTCGCCGATGCCCCCGAGGGCGTGGCCGCCAACGTCACGCGTGCGGTCGCGACCGGCGTCGCGGGTCTGTCGATCGAGGACTCCACGGGTGACAAGGATGATCCGCTCTACGAACGCGAACTGGCGGTGGCGCGCATCCGCGCCGCGCGCCAGGCGATCGATGCCAGCGGCGGCGATGTCCTGCTGACCGGCCGCTGCGAGGCTTTTCTCTGGGGCAAGCCCGACCTCGCGCTGGTGACCGAGCGTCTCACGGCCTATGCCGAGGCTGGCGCGGATTGTCTCTACGCCCCCGGGATCAAGACGGTCGAGGAGATCATGGCGGTCGTCAAAGCGGTGGCGCCAAAGCCGGTCAACCTGCTGATCGGGGCGTCCGGTCTCTCACTCAGCCAGGCCGCCGAGCTCGGCGTGCGCCGCATCAGCGTCGGCGGTTCGCTGGCGCGGATGGCCTGGGCCGGCTTCATGCGCGCGACCAGGGAGATGGCCGAGCAGGGCACCTTCACCGAGCTGGCAGGCGGCTATCCCGGCGGCGAGCTGAACAAGCTCTTCGGTTGAGTTGGGCGATACGCACGTAGAAAAGCCGCGGACTTGCCGCGGCTTTTCCAATCCGTTCGCTACGACTATTCAGTAGCGGTCCGTTCCGATGCCGACGCTCACGCCGGGGGCGCGGATGCCGATGCCGTCGCGGTGTTCATAGGTGCGACGCTCGATGTAGCGCTCGCGCGGCGCATAGGCATAGGAGTCGCGGTCTTCGTGAATGATCACGCGGCGCTCGTGGCGCTCGCGCCAGCAATGGCCGTCCTCGTTGCAGACCATGCGGACGGTCTGGACGTCGCGCTGGGGGACGGCCGACACGTCGACCGAGAGCGGCGCAGCCTGTGCTGCGGTCATCACGAGCGTGCCTGCTGCGGCCGCGAGAATGAAAGCCTTCATCACGAATCTCCTCCAATCAGTGTGGGTCAAAGTGCCGCACAGGCAATCGGCAAGCGCGCAGATCGTTCCACCTTGAAACTCGTTTGTTGGCGCCATAACGCGCGCGCCGATATCAGCCTTGGTGATGAGCGGGCGCAAAAAGGCGGCGGACGATCGCTCATCCGCCGCCCGAGTTGAGAACGGCGGCACGCCGTTCGTGAGATAGTTGACGAATTACTTCGCGTTGTTGGTGTTGGTCGGAGCCTTCGGGGCCGGCGGCGGCGTGGTGCGGTCGCCCGCGGCGCCGGTGGTCACGCCGGACGAGCTGTTGCTGCTGCCATTGCTCGTCGACGCCGACTGCGAGGCGGGCGTCGTGCTCGCCTGATCGCTACGCATCGATATGTTGTTGAGGCCGTAGAACACGGCGCCGAGCAGGATCGCGATGCCCAGGGCGTAGGCGGCAATACGGCCGGTCGAGGCGGAGCCTTCCCTCAGCTCGGGATCGGGCTGCAGCTGGCTGTCCATCCGCGCCGTGCGCTCGTACTCGGCAGCGGTCATGTCAGCACCGGCCATGCCGGGGCGCGTGGTCATGTCCGGCCGGTTGATGCCGTCGGGATAGCGTTCGTTCGGGAGCCGTTCGTTGGCCATGATGTCCTCCTTTGCGATTGTCACCCGACAACCAGCGCAGCCCCGGCTCTGTTCCGCGAAACCTTGCGAATTCCCCAGTCGATCCGTTGCGTGCCGCGCTAAGGTTCCTCGCCTACTTTGCGATTCTCTGTCCAGCTGGAGCCCCCTCGATGTGGAACCTGCCGCCCGGTGACAGCGTGCTGCATCTGTTGACCTGGGTGGCGCTGGCGGCGCAGGCGATGACGGCCGCGCTCGCGGCGGGACGCCGCAGCATGGACTGGATGGGCGTCTGTTTGTTGGGGGCGATCACCGCGCTCGGCGGCGGCACCTTGCGCGACGTGCTGCTCGGCCACTATCCGCTTGCCTGGGTCGAGCGTCCGTCCTTGCTGCTGCTGACCGTGCTGGCGCCGTTCGTGACGATCGCCATGGCCCGCCTGGTTCACCGGCTGACCATGGCCTTCCTCGTTCTCGACGCGGTCGGCCTCGTCGTGTTCACGATGACCGGCTGCGACATCGCCTGGCAGATGAACGTGCCGATCGGCATCGTCATCGTCGCCGGGATGATCACGGGCTGCGCCGGCGGCGTGCTGCGCGACATCCTGTGCAACGACGTGCCATTGCTGTTTCGCGCCGAGCTCTACGCCAGCGTCTCCCTCGTCACGGGCCTGGTCTATGCGACGGGGCTGTCGCTCGGCATCGCCAGCGGATGGTGGACGGCGCTGACCTTCGCGCTCGGACTGTCGTTCCGGCTGCTCGCGATCCGCTATAAATGGAACATGCCGCGCTTCGTCTTTTCAGGTGAGGAGCGCGGCTGAACGGCGGCGGTCCTATCGCATTGCACAATTCGTTGGGGCCAGAATCGCGCCGGCTACAACGGTTCAGTCACCGTCCGCCGAGCCGCCAAAGCCATCGCGCGCATCATCCCATTTCGCGGCAGCCGCCGTTTTCGACACAAACCGCAAAAGCCGCAGCCGGCTGCCGCCATGAAATTGCGATTTCGGTTGGCTGCCCTGCGCGAACGAGATTTGTGATGCGCATTCTTCAAAAGCAGACATAAATGATTGGCAGAACGCGCGCTTCCGCCGTCCGGCGGCAGTCGCGCACCCCTGATAAAGCACGGCAAGAGGGCGGAATGGGACTCAACGAGAGCGAGATCAATCTCGACCAGAAATACACCGCAAGCTCCGGCCATATCTTCCTGACCGGCATCCAGGCGCTGGTGCGGCTGCCGATGGCCCAGATCCGGCGCGACCGCGCCGCGGGCCTCAACACCGCCGGCTTCATCTCCGGCTACCGCGGCTCGCCGCTCGGCGGCTACGACCAGCAGCTGTTCTCCGCGCGCAAGCATCTCGAGCAGTACAACATCAAGTTCCAGCCCGGGGTGAACGAGGACCTGGCAGCGACCGCCGTGTGGGGCTCGCAGCAGCTTCATTTGTCGCCCGGCGGCAAGTATGACGGCGTGGTCGGCATCTGGTACGGCAAGGGCCCCGGCGTCGACCGCTGTGGTGACGTGTTCCGCCACGGCAATGCCGCGGGCTCCGCCAAGAACGGCGGCGTGCTCTGTCTCGCCGGCGACGACCACGGCGCCAAGTCCTCTACCGTGCCGCACCAGTCCGACCACGCCTTCATGTCGGCGCTGATGCCCTACCTCTATCCCTCGTCGATCCACGAGATGATCGAGATGGGCCTGCTCGGCATCGCCATGTCGCGCTATTCCGGCTGCTGGGTCGGCATGAAGGTGATCACCGAGACGGTGGAGACCACCGCCGAGATCAACCTCAACGACGAGATGACGCCGTTCGTCATTCCCACCGACTTCGAGCTGCCGCCGGGCGGCCTCAACCTGCGCTGGCCCGACGACCGCTTCGACCAGGACCGCCGGCTGCAGGACTACAAGGGCTTTGCCGCGATCGCCTTCGCCCGCGCCAACAAGGTCAACCGCATCACGATGGACTCGCCGAACGCCCGCTACGGCATCATGGCGTCGGGCAAGAGCTACGAGGACATCCGTCAGGCGCTGCGCGAGCTGGGGATCACCGAGGAGGTCGCCGCCAAGATCGGTCTCAGGCTCTACAAGATCGGCATGCCCTGGCCGCTGGAGCCGGAGGGCGTGCGCCAGTTCGCGGTCGGGCTCGAGGAGATCTTCATCGTCGAGGAGCGCCGCGAGATCGTCGAGAACCAGGTCAAGCAGGAGCTGTTCAACTGGCGCGATGACGTCCGCCCGCGCATCGTCGGCAAGATGGACGACCACGACAAGCGCTTCCTGCCGTTCGCGACCGAGCTCTCCGTCGCCTCGCTCGCGACATCGCTCACGGAACGCCTTCTCCGCCTCGACCTCAATCCCGAGATCAAGGCGATGCTGCGCGCCAAGGCCGACTGGTTCAACGGCCGCGACGCCTCGCAGATGCAGCTGGTCTCGCCGGTGGCGCGCACGCCGTATTTCTGCTCCGGCTGTCCGCACAACACCTCGACGAAAGTGCCCGAGGGCAGCCGCGCGCTCGCCGGCATCGGCTGCCACTTCATGTCGCTGTGGATGAACCGCAACACCGAGACCTTCACGCATATGGGCGGCGAGGGCGTGCCGTGGGTCGGCATCGCGCCGTTCACCAATGAGGAGCACATCTTCGCCAATCTCGGCGACGGGACCTATTTCCACTCCGGCAGCCTCGCGATCCGCCAGGCGGTCGCCTCCAAGGCCAACATCACCTACAAGATTCTCTATAACGACGCCGTCGCGATGACCGGCGGCCAGCGCCATGACGGCGATCTGTCGCCGCAGCAGATCACCTTCCAGCTGCATTCGGAAGGCATCCGCGAGATCTACCTGGTCTCGGAGAATCCAGACTCGTACCCGAGTGACAGCATCGCGCCCGGCGTCAAGCTGGCGCATCGCGACGAGCTCGACAACGTCATGAAGACGCTGCGCCAGACCAAGGGCGCCTCGGCCATCGTGTTCGTGCAGACCTGCGCCGCCGAGAAGCGCCGCCGCCGCAAGCGCGGCACGATGGAGGATCCGCAGCGCCGCGTCTTCATCAACCCGGCCGTCTGCGAAGGCTGCGGCGACTGCTCGGTGCAGTCGAACTGCATCTCGGTCGAGCCGCTGGAGACCGAACTCGGCCGCAAGCGCGTCATCAACCAGTCGTCCTGCAACAAGGACTATTCCTGCGTGAAGGGCTTCTGCCCGTCCTTCGTGACCATCGACGGCGGCAAGCCGCGCTCGCGGGCTCCGGCCGAGCTCGGCGACATCGGCGTGATGCCGGAGCCCCTGACCAAGCCGTCGCTGGAGCGGCCCTACAATGTCGCCGTCGGCGGCGTCGGCGGCACCGGTGTGCTGACCATCGGCGCGCTGCTCGGCATGGCCGCCCATATCGAGGGCAAGGCCTCGATGATCCTCGACATGTCGGGCCTCGCGCAAAAGGGCGGCGCGGTGCTCAGCCACGTCCGACTGTCGGAGAACACCGCCGACGTGACCTGCTCGCGCATCGTCACCGGCACCGCAGATCTCGTCATCGCCGCCGACGAGGTGGTCGCGGGTGCCAAGGAGACGATCACGCTGTGCGATGCCGAGCGCACCCATGGCGTCATCAATAGCCATCTCATTCCCACCGCCGACTTCGTGCTCAACCGCGACTTCAACTTCCAGAACCGCAAGGTGACGAGCCTGCTGGAAACGGCGCTGCGCAAGGACTCGACGTTCTTCGACTTCACCAAGCCGGCAGAGGCACTGCTCGGCGACTCCATCGCCACCAACATGATGATGATGGGCTATGCCTATCAGAAGGGCCTGCTGCCGCTCTCGGCCGAGGCCATCGAGAAGGCGATCGCGATCAACGGCGTCGCGGTCAAGATGAACACCGAGGCATTCCGGCTCGGCCGCCTCGTGGTGGTCAACCCCGAGCGCGTCGCCGGCATGATGACCGGACAGGACGAGACGGTGCCGCCGAAATCGCTCGACGCGATGACGCTGGACGAGATCACCGCCCATCGCATGACCTATCTCACGGCCTACCAGAACGCCCGGCTCGCCAAGCGCTACCGCAAGCTGGTCGACCAGGTGCGCGAGGCCGCCGACAAAGGCGGCTACGGCGAGGCACTGCCGCGCGCCGTTGCGATCAACTACGCCAAGCTGCTCGCCTACAAGGACGAGTACGAGGTGGCGCGGCTGTTCTCCGACGGCACCTTCGAGAAGCAGCTCCACGACGCCTTCGAAGGCGATTACAAGATCTCCTTCAACCTGGCGCCGCCGATCTTCAATTCCGGCCTCGATCCCCAGGGCCGGCCGAAGAAGAAGAGCTATGGCCCGGGCATGATGAAGATGTTCCGGCTGCTGGCCAGGCTGAAGGGCCTGCGCGGCACGCCGCTCGACATCTTCGGCTACTCCGCCGAGCGCAAGATGGAGCGCGACCTGATCGCCGGCTACGAAAGGGACGTCGCGACGGTGCTCAGCCTCTTGTCGCCCGCCAATGCCGACATCGCCGTCGAATTCCTGTCGCTGCCCGACAAGATCCGCGGCTACGGCCCGGTGAAGGACAAGGCCGTGCAGGACGCCAAGGCGCGCTACGCCCAACTCGCCGCCGATTTGGCGAACCCGCCGCCGGCACCGCGCCAGATGGCGGCGGAGTAGGGCGCTCTCTCCGTCATCGCGAGGAGCACAGCGACGAAGCTATCCAGAGCCATCGCGGGACTCTGGATTGCTTCGCTTCGCTCGCAATGACGCGGAGAGAGCCGTAGCCCGCATGAGCGAAGCGATATGCGGGACGGCTGTCCCGGGTGTCGCTGCGCTCACCCGGGTGACAGGCCTCGTTCAAATTCTGATTTGCAGATTTATATTGACGAATATCGGAAATCGTGCTTTATTGCCGCCATCCCGCCTCACTCGGAAGGGGCGTTGCGCGCGATCGTCACGACACGCGAGGCGGGGAGCGATGGCCGCGATGGAGCCGCAGCGTGTCCAAGGGATGCGCGGACGAACGGTTCGGCGCGGACGTGAAGTCGCAGCGTGCTGGCACCCCGACGCTGGTGTCACGTTCGTGACGGCGCTGACGCGCCGCGCGGATCATGGTGGCCAACAAGCCCGGCGCACCAGGCAGACTGCGTATAAGCGTGAAGACCATCGCGCAGGGAAGGCCGGGTGTTCTCGGCTGCACCTGTGGTACCTGCCGCCTGCATTTTTTTCGCAGGCGGGCCGCAGGCGTCAGCCGACGCCTGGCCTTCCCTGCGCCCTCCGATTCGACGAGGGCGAACAAGATCAGCATGACCCGGGCAGTGATGTCGCGGGAGTGCTGGGTCACGTGTAGTTCGATATGTGCTCGCTCGCGCCACACGATCGCTGTCGTCCCGGGTCAAGCCCGGGACGACGGCTGAGTGAAGGGCGAGACCATGCGTCATCTCCACCGCGCGGAATATTTTCACCGCTTGCCAAGCCTCATGCGAGGGTCCAGAAAATCTCCAACCATTTGGGGACGAAACGACTGAAAGCGGAGACGGAATTGACCATCAAGGGCAAGGCCTACATTGCCGGGATCTACGAGCATCCGACCCGGCACGCACCGGACAAATCGACGGCTCAACTGCATGCCGAGGTCGCCAAGGGCGCGCTCGAGGATGCCGGGCTCAGCGCCAAAGACGTTGACGGCTATTTCTGCGCCGGCGATGCGCCGGGCGGCGCCTGGCCGATGGTCGACTATCTCGGCTTGAAGGTGCGGCACATCGATTCCACCGAGACCGGCGGCTGCTCCTATCTGATCCACGTCGGCCACGCCGCTGAGGCGATTGCCGCCGGCAAATGCTCGATCGCGCTGATCACGCTGGCCGGCAAGCCGCGCACCGGCCCGATGCCGCCGCGCGCCGCCGGCGCGGAAGCCGACTTCGAGATGGCCTATGGCGCCACCACGCACAATGCCTACGGCATGTGCGCCATGCGCCACATGCACGACTATGGCACCACGTCGGAGCAGCTCGCCTGGATCAAGGTCGCGGCCTCGCATCACGCGCAGTACAATCCGCATGCGATGCTGAAGGAGGTCGTGACGGTCGAGGACGTGATCAACTCGCCGATGATCTCCGATCCGTTGCACCGCATGGATTGCTGCGTCGTTACCGACGGCGGCGGTGCGCTGATCGTGACCACGCCGGAGATCGCCAAGAGCCTGAAGAAGCCGCTGGTGCGGCTGATCGGCCATGGCGAGGCGATGAAGGGGCCGCGCGGCGGCAAGGACCTCGATCTCACTTATTCCGCCGGTGTGTGGTCCGGCCCGCGCGCCTTCGAGGAGGCGGGCGTGACCCCGAATGATATCAAATACGCCTCGATCTATGACAGCTTCACCATCACGGTGCTGATGCAGCTCGAGGACCTCGGCTTCTGCAAGAAGGGCGAGGGCGGCAAGTTCGTCGCCGACGGCAACCTCATCTCCGGCGTCGGCAAGCTGCCGTTCAACACCGATGGCGGCGGCCTGTGCAGCAACCATCCGGTCAACCGCGGCGGCATGACCAAGGTGATCGAGGCCGTGCGCCAGCTGCGCGGCGAAGCTCATCCGAAGGTCCAGGTGCCGAATTGCGACCTCGCCATCGCCCATGGCACCGGCGGCCTGCTCGGCGTGCGCCACGCCGCCTCGACCTGCGTTCTGGAGCGCGTCTGATGTCCGAAGCCAAGAAACTTCCGGCCCCCGTCACCAATCCCGAGACCAAGGCGTTCTGGGATGCCGCCGCCGAGGGCAAATTCATGATCAAGCGCTGCACGGCATGCGGCGAGGCGCATTATTTCCCGCGCTCGATCTGCCCGTTCTGCTTCTCCGACCAGACGGTGTGGGAGCAGAGCGCGGGCGAGGGCGAGATCTACACGTTCTCGATCATGCGCAAGTCGCCGACCGGGCCCTATGCGATCGGCTACGTGACCTTGAAGGAGGGGCCGTCGCTGCAGACCAATTTCGTCGATTGCGATTTCGATGCGTTGAAGATCGGCCAGAAGGTGAGGGTTGTGTTCAAGCCCACCGACGGCGCCCCGCTGCCGTTCTTTACACCGGCGTAGGTGAGTGAGCACGGATGCGGCTCCACGTCATTGGAGCGAAGCGACGAAGCAATCCAGAGTCCTCGCGCAGCCCTGGATTGCTTCGCTCCGCTCGCAATGACGATGGGGCATGCATCTGCGTGCTCCAACAATGGTGTACCCTCTCCCTTTGTGGGAGAGGGTGGCGAGATCGAGCGAAGCGAGATTGAGCCGGGTGAGGGGTCTCTCTCCGCGCAGACAGTGCGGCTGTGGAGACAACCCCTCACCCGAGTGAGGTCGGAATTGATAGTTGCGCTGCCCTCTCCCACAAGGGGAGAGGGCGCAGCAATGGGCATCGGAAGACGTGCGTAGGGTGGGCTAAGGCGCGGAGCGCCGTGCCCACCGATATACAACAAGAAAGGCGGTGGGCACGCTTCGCTTTGCCCACCCTACAAGAGAACGAAGTTCGGGGAGGCGACATGCCGATCAACTACGATGAGCTGATGGCGATGAAGGCGATCGGGCAGCCCTATGCCTACGGTGATCGCGAGGTGATGCTGTACGCCTATGGCATCGGCATGGGGGCCGATCCCATGGATGAGAAGGAGCTCGCCTTCGTCAACGAGGCCACCGCCGAGCCGCGGCCGCTGAAGGTGGTGCCGACCTTTGCCTCCGTCGCGGCCTGGGGCGCCGGTCCCGGCGACATGAAGCTCAACCGCGTGCTGGTGGTCGACGGCGAGCGCGACATCACCTTTCACAAGCCGCTGGCGGTGGCCGCGAAGATCACGGCCGACTCCTCCGTGCTCGCGGTGTCCGACAAGGGTAAGGACAAGGGCGCCGTCATCCGCCATCAGACCATTCTGCGCGACGAGGGCGGCGCGCCGCTGGCGACGCTGGTCGCCTCACGCTTCGCCCGCGGCGACGGCGGCTTCGGCGGTCCGTCTGGCGGCATTCCCGAGCCGCACCCGGTGCCGACCCGCGCACCGGACCGCAGCGTCGACATCTCGACACGGCCTGACCAGGCGCTGATCTACCGCCTGTGCGGGGACCGCAACCCGCTGCACTCCGATCCCGAGTTTGCCCGTCGCGCCGGTTTCCCACGGCCGATCCTGCACGGCATGTGCACCTACGGCCTCACCTGCCGCGCCGTGCTGCAGACCTATGCCGACTACGACGCCTCGGCGTTCCGCCAGCACGCCGCGCGGTTCTCGTCGCCGGTGTTCCCCGGCGAGACCGTGACGGTCGATCTCTGGAAGGATGGCGATGTGATCTCCTTCGAAGCGCGCGTGAAGTCGCGCAACGTCACGGTGATCAAGAACGGCAAGACAGTGCTGGGATGATCCTCGTGATGTGAGGCACAGCTGTTAGTTATCGTCATGGCCGGGCTTGACCCGGGCATCCATCCTCTTCTGGTGATGGATGGACGGTTCAGGAGATGGATGGCCGGGTCAAGCCCGGCCATGACGGAGAAAGCAAGAACATAAGCGGAGGACGCACCCATGGGACTGCTCGACGGCAAGGTGGCGCTGATCACCGGCGCAGGTGGCGGCCTCGGCGAGGCCTACGCCAAACTGTTCGCGCGCGAGGGCGCGGCGGTGGTGGTCAACGACCTTGGCGGGCCGCGTGACGGCTCCGGCTCCGACCTGTCGATGGCCGAGCAGGTGGTGGCCGCGATCAAGGCCGAGGGCGGCCGCGCCGTCGCCAACGCCGCCGACATCTCCACCATGGCCGGCGGGCAGTCTGTGTTCGACGACGCCATCCGGCATTTCGGCCGCGCCGACATCCTGGTCAACAATGCCGGCATCCTGCGCGACCAGACCTTTGCCAAGTCGAGCGAAGCGGATTGGGACAAGGTGATCCAGGTGCACCTCAAAGGCACCTTCTGCTGCACCCTGCCGGTGTTCCGCTGGATGCGCGACAACGGCGGCGGCGTCATCGTCAACACCTCATCGACCTCGGGCCTGATCGGCAATTTCGGCCAGTCCAACTACGGCGCGGCGAAGGGCGGTATCTGGGGCCTGTCCAACGTGCTGGCAATCGAGGGCCGCAAGTACAACATCCGGGTGTGGACCCTGGCGCCCGGCGCGCTGACGCGGATGACGGCCGACCTGCCGCGCTACAAGGAGAACCCGGGCGCGGCGCTGACGCCCGAGGGCATCGCGCCGGCCGTGCTCTACATGGTCAGCAGTCTCTCGGGGGATCAGACCGGCAAGGTGCTCGGCGTCTCCGGCCCACGCGGCGTGCGCGAGTTGCGCATGATGGAAATGGACGGATGGAAACCGCCGTCGTCGGCCTGGAAGGCCGAGGACATCGCCGCCCATGCAGGGGAGATATTCTTTTCGGAGGCCGAGATAGCCAAGTCCGCACGGCGGTTTTGATGTATTCAGGTCGTCATTCCGGAGCGCTCGCGACGGCGAGCGAACCCGGAATCTCGAGATTCCGGGTCTCGTCCTGCGGACGATCCCGGAATGACGCCAGAGAGATTGGAGACAGATGATGAAGCTCACCGCCGCCGCCAAGGGCACCTTCGCGATCGCGCCGACCCCGTTCCATGATGACGGCCGCATCGACGACGCCTCGATCGACCGGCTGGTCGATTTCTATGCCGAGGCCGGCTGCGACGGCATCACTGTGCTCGGCATCATGGGCGAGGCGCCGAAGCTGGACGCGGCGGAATCCGAGCAGGTTGCGGTGCGCTTTGCCAAGCGCGCCAAGAACCTGCAGATCATCGTCGGTGTCTCCGCGCCGGGCTTCGCGACGATGCGCGCGCTGGCGCGCGCCTCGATGGATGCCGGCGCTGCCGGCGTGATGATCGCGCCGCCGCCGACCCTGCGCACCGATGATCAGATCACGGGCTATTTCAAGCAGGCCCAGGAGGCGATCGGCGAGGACATTCCGTGGGTGCTGCAGGACTATCCGCTGACGCTGAACGTGCAGTTCACGCCGGCGGTGATCCGCAGGATCGTCATGGACAGTCCGTCCTGCGTGATGCTCAAGCATGAGGACTGGCCGGGCCTTGAGAAGATCTCGGCGCTGCGCGGCTTCCAGAAGGACGGCTCGCTGCGGCCGCTGTCGATCCTGTGCGGCAATGGCGGCCTGTTCCTGGACTTCGAGATGGAGCGCGGCGCCGACGGCGCGATGACCGGCTACGCCTTCCCGGAAATGCTGGTCGACGTCGTCAAGCTGTCGCAGGCCGGCAAGCGCGACGCCGCGCACGACCTGTTCGACGCGCATCTGCCGCTGGTCCGCTACGAGCAGCAGCCCGGCGCCGGCCTTGCCGTGCGCAAATACGTGCTGCAGAAGCGCGGCGCGATCGCCTCCAGCGCACAGCGCAAGCCGGGCTCGGCGATCACGGCGGCCGCCAAGGCCGAGGTCGACTATCTGCTGTCGCGTGTCGCCCGCACCGACGCCCGCGCCGATCTGCAACCCCGAGCCACCGCCGCGGAGTGACCATGGCTGACGCTGCCGCCGTCCGTCCCGCCTCGACCGTGCTGCTGCTGCGCGATAGCGCAGCCGCACGTGAGATCGAGGTATTCATGATGGTGCGCCACCATCAGATCGAGTTCAACTCGGGCGCCCTGGTGTTTCCAGGCGGCAGCGTCGACAAGGGCGATCAGGAGATCGCCGGCAGGCCGGAGCTCTATGCCGGCGACGATGGCCTGGACGCCGAGGCGCTCGGCTTCCGCATCGCCGGGGTGCGCGAGACCTTCGAGGAGAGCGGCATCCTGCTGGCGCGAGCGCGCGGCGCGCGCACGCTGATCGAGGCCGCGGCCGCCCGCGAGATCGAGGCTGCGCATCGCCTGGCGTTGTGCGAGGGCAAGACCAGCTTTCTCGAGGTCATCGAGGCGCACGGCCTGGTGCTGGCGCTCGACGCGCTCATCCCTTACGCGCATTGGATCACGCCCGAGGGCATGCCGAAGCGCTTCGACACCTGGTTCTTCCTGGCGGCGGCGCCGCCGGACCAGCTCGGCGCCCATGACGGCCGGGAATCGACCGACTCCGTCTGGGTCTCGCCGCGCGAGGCGCTGGCCGGCGGCGAGGATGGCCGCTTCAAGCTGCCGTTCCCGACCACCCGCAACCTGATCCGTCTCGGCAAGCAGCGGGCGGTGGCCGGGGCATTGGCGGCGGCGCGCGACATGGAGATCGTCACCGTGATGCCGGTGATGACCAGGACCGCCGAGGGCGGCCGTCAGCTGCGCATCCCCCGCGAGGCCGGCTATGATGGGGAGGTGTTCGAGTTCGGTGCGGCCGGTTAACCGCGCAGGCTATTTTTCGTCCGGCGGATGATGCGCAGACGGGAATTGTTCTCTATTTGTTCATTCAGCCGCGCGGCGGCTCGTATATAGTGCGGTTCCGACCATCGGATCCCATGAGTAGATTACCGGACCTCGACACGGCCTGCAGCAGCCTCCGATCGATGACGATCGGGCGGATGATCTTTGGCAGCTTTTTGCTGCTGCTCGCCGTCATCACCGCGACCAGCATGGCGAGCGTCATCGCCATCCGCCACATCGATTCGACCTTTGCCGAGTTGCAGCGGCTGCAGGGTGTCGGCGATCTCGCCGAGGAAATCGACCAGCGCATGAACGAGCTGCGGCTCGCGGCGCGTGATTTTGTCACCGATCCCGGTTCGCGTTCCGACCGAGCCATGGAGGCGGCGACCGAGCTCAGCGCGCTCCTGAAGAAGACGCGCCTGCAGCTCGCGCCGGAGCAGCAGGCGACCATCGATGGCGTCGCCCAGCGGCTCGCCAATTACCGCGAGGGCATCGACCGGATCAGTGCGCTGATCGCCCGGCGTGCCGAGCTGCTGTCGGGTTTGCCGGCGGCGCGCGAGGGCTTCGAGGACGCCATCGCCGGCTTGACCGATCGGGGCACGGCGCGGGCCTTGTTCCAGGTGCAGAACCAGGTTGGCGCGGCGCTGCTGGCGCGTGACCCGGCCGGCGCCGAGCAGGCCGCCCGCAGCATGCGCGCGATGCCGATCGAGGACGGCGCGCTTCGTGCGGCCGCCGACCGCTATGCCGAGGCGATCATCGCCATCGCCGGCACCGAGGACGAGATCGCGCGGCTCGACAAGGAGGTGCTGGGCATCGAGGGGCGGCTGATCGGCCGGGTCACCGAGTTGCTGCGCGCCTTGAGCGCGAGCCAGGGCAAGGTGCTGTCGCGCGACTTCGCCCGTACCCTGGCGGAGACGAAATGGCAGAGCATCATCTTCGGCACGGCGGGCGTTCTGATCGGCATCTTCGCTGCGTCTTTCGTGGTCCGGCGCACCGTGCGGCCGCTGGCCTCGATCGCACGCTCGATCAGGGCGCTGGCGGCAGGCGAAAAGGCGGCGTCGATCCCCCAGACCGACGTTCAGAACGAGATCGGCGACATCGCGCGGGCGGCCGAGGTCTTCCGACAGACTTTGCAGGACGCCGACGCGGCGCGCGAGGCGGCGGTCCGCGCGCTGGCCGAGCAGCGGCTGGCCGAGGAGAGCTATCGCAAGCTGTTCGAAGCCTCGATCGACGGCATCTATGTGACCACACCGAGCGGTCTTGTGCTCAATGCCAATCCGGCGCTCGCGCGCATCATGGGCTACGAATCCGCGAGCGAGCTGATCCAGAGCGTCAACGACATCGCGGATACGATCTATGTCCATCCCCTGGCGCGCGAACGCTATCAGCGGCTGATGCGGCGCGACGGCATGGTGCGCGAGTTCGAATACCAGGTGCGCCGGCGCACCGGTGAGGTCCGCTGGCTTTCCGACAGCGCCACGGTGGTGCGGGACGAGAGCGGCGAGGTGGTTCGCTACGAAGGCGTGGTCCGCGACATCACGGATCAGAAGCGCGCCGAGGACGCGATCGCGGAAGGCCGGCGATTGCTGCAGCAGGTCATCGACACGGTGCCGGCGGTGATCAACGTCAAGGATCGCGAGCTGCGCTATGTCCTGATGAACCGCTATATGGCCGGCATCTTCAACGTCGAGCCCGAGGATGCGCTCGGTCGTACCACGGGCGAGCTGATGTCGCGCTACGGCGCGAACAAGACCGACTCGAACGACAAGCGCGTGCTGGCGACGAAGGCGGGCCTCGGGTTCTACGAGGAGGAATACCTCGATTCATGCAACGTCATGCGGCAATGGCTGGTCAACAAGCTACCGCTTCTCGATGCCGACGGCGAGGTCGACAAGATCGTCACGGTGGCGCTCGACATCGGCGAGCGCAAGAAGAGCGAACTGGAGATGCGCAAGGCCAAGGAGGCCGCCGAGACCGCGCTCCGGAACCTGCGCGAGACCCAGGCCTCGCTGATCGAAGCCGAGAAGCTCGCGGCGCTCGGGCGCATGGTCGCCGGTGTTGCTCACGAGGTCAACAACCCCGTCGGCATCAGCCTGACGGTCGCTTCCGCGCTCGAGCGCAAGACCGAGCGCTTCAGCGAGGCGGTCACGCGGGGCGAGCTGCGGCGGTCGAGTCTCACTGAGTTCATCGAGATGAGCCGCAGCGCCGCGGGACAGCTCGTCGCCAATCTCAATCGCGCGGCCGAGCTGATCCAGTCGTTCAAGCAGGTGGCGGCGGACCGCAACTACTCCGATCAACGCAGCTTCGATCTCGCCGATCTCACCGAGCAGGTGGTGATGAGTCTTCGCCCGGGCGTGCGCAGACAGAACCTGACGGTGAATGTGGATTGCCAGCCCGACCTGGTGATGAACAGCTACCCCGGGCCGTACGGGCAGGTCCTGACCAATCTGTTCCTCAATGCGGTCGCGCACGCGTTTCCGGACGGCAGGAGCGGCGTGATCGAAATCAGGGCCCGGGAGTCCGGCCGCGACAATGTCGAGATCATCTTTTCCGACAATGGCTGCGGCATGTCGCTCGACGTTCGCCGCCGCGCCTTCGATCCTTTTTTCACGACGCGCCGCGACCAGGGCGGCACCGGGCTCGGCCTGCACATCGTCTACAGCATCGTGACCAGCCGGCTCGGCGGCCGGCTCGATCTCGACTCCGAGCCGGGCGCCGGCACGCGCGTCCAGATCATTCTGCCGCGGGTCGCGCCGCTGGAGCAGGCGGCCGAATAGGGCGGTCTGCGTAAAACCCCGGATTGACTCTCACGAAGCCGAGATCGAAACGAAATCTGGCCCGGTTGATGCATTTCTATCCGTGCACCCTGGGGTGGTGCAGGAGCCAGATGGACCAGATGGAAATGAGCAGATGGATTGTTTGCCGCGGCCGTGAGCCGCATCGAGCTGATCGCTCCGACATCAGCAGGACGGTCTCGAGGCCGCAGGCGGCCGCGCGATGGAAGCCACCTGTCCAGGTCGGCAGTGCGGCGCTGCTGATCGCACTCGCCGCGCCACCGTCACTGGCGCGCGATCGCGGCCAGTACGCGAACTCGTCGCCGGAGATGAAGGCATGGTTCGACGGCCTGCGCAGCGGCAAGGGCCCGTGCTGTTCGGACGCCGATGGCAGCGCCGTCAGCGATGTCGACTGGGAGAGCAGGGGCGGTCACTACCGCGTCCGCATCGAGGGTGAATGGCTCGACGTTCCCGACGACGCTGTCATCACGGAGCCCAACCGGGTCGGCCGCACGATGGTGTGGCCGATGCGCGGCTATCAGGGCCTCCAGATCCGCTGCTTCATGCCGGGTAGCATGTCGTAGCCGGGCGGGGCGGCGCTCAGGTGTATTTCTTGTCGCGCTCCAGCAGCTCGATGGAAATGCCCTCCGGCCCGCGGATGAAGCAGATGCGAACACCGGGGCGGATCGTGGTCGGCTCGGTCGTGAAGGTGATGCCCTTGGCCTTGAGCTCGGCGGCCGCGGCGTCAATGTCCTTCACGGTGAGGCCGAAATGATCGAGGCCCTGGTGCGGCGTCACAGGCGGCGCGTTGACGCCGTCGTTCGGCTCGACCTTGGCGATGAACACGCTGGCGCCGCCGAGCCTGACGTCGATGCGGCCGGGATTGCGGATGATCTCGCCGCCGAGAATGTCGTGAAGCCAGGTAGCGGTGGCTTCCGGGTCCGGGCTGCGGAGATGGATGTGGTCCCACGTGACATTCAACATCGTCGAGATCTTTCGAAGGAGTGAACCGCCTGCGGCGCGGCGGCGTTTCTCGAGGTGCCGGCAACGGGTCGGATGTTTACCGGCCCGTCACCGGCCGCGCCAGCCCGGCATACCGACCGGTATCGGGGCCTGCCCTCCAATTGTCGGCTTTGCATGCAACCCTATCGATGTTTGCCGATTGAAGCTTCCAGATGCCCCCGCCGGGCAGCCGATGGTGCAGACATGAGCGCGGGTCTCTCTCGTTTGCTGGGGCGCAAGCCCGATGCCACGGCGTCGCTGGCCATGCGCCGAAGCGACGGGGCGTCCATCCCATTGGGAGCCGCGGTGTCGGGGTTGGCGATCCTCGCGCTGATCATGTTCAGCGTCGTCGGGTGGCTGATCATGTCGGTCGAAGAGGAGGAGGTGGCCGACTCCAGCCTCACGCGGGTCGGATCGGCCTCCCCGAGCAGCGGCTATGAAGGAGATGAAGACGGGACGGAGACGTCGCGTGGGCTCTCATTCGTGGTGCCCAGCCCGGCGGCCAAGTCCAGCGCGCACCCCGATTCGTCCCCGGTGGTCGGCTCCGGCCGGACCGTCATGGACGCCAATGCCAGCCTGTCGCCGACGATACCGCCTGCTTCATCCCCTGCGCTCGACCCGGCCGCTCTGTCCAGCCTGCGGATCAGTTCCCAGTCCTGGCGGCGCGGCGGTCTTGGGTCGAGGGCGCTGGTGACCTTCACGGTACGGAATGCCAACAGTTTCGCAATCAAGGACGTCGAAATCACCTGCGCCTTCAGCCGGCGGGACGGTAGTCATGTCAGCGACCGCCGACGGATCGTGCCCGGCCAAGTCGGGCCGCGCAGCCGGAAGACCTTCGCGGCGGTCCATGTCGGATTCGTCAACGTTAACGTCAGCGCAGCCAAATGCGCGCTGGTTGCAGCGACGAAAATCTAATTATGTCGCGCTAGTCTCCCACGGTTTTTGAACCCGAGCGTTCGACGCGGGAACATACTGTCATGATCCTCCGTTAGGTGGATGTCGGCGCAGGTGCCGACGGAGCGGTAAATTATGCCCATTCTGCGTTACTTTCTTTTCGTCGGTGGAACTCTGCTGGCGCTGCTGGTCCTGGCGGATGCCGTGCTTCCCAGCGTACCATTGCCTGCAAGCCTGTCGTCTGCGTCGGACCTTCCCCCGGTGCGCATTCAGTCCACCAGAAAGTGGCCGGAGCGGATCGTGATGGACACCTCGATCGCCACGCCGGCTCCGGTGAAGCTCGCGAAGGCGGAGCAGCCTGCGGCAGAAGTGGCCAAGCCCAGTGCCCGCGACGCCTTCGCGCAGATGAGCGCCGTCGAGACCAACCCGCAGGTTGCGGCCGTGAAGTCCGCCGAGAAGCCTCGCGCGACGCGGATTGCCGACACAGGCAAGCCGGCTGCAGAGGCGAAGAAGCGAAGGACCGCAAAAGCTCATCCGGGCAGACCGATGATTCTGGTCGCGCAGCAGCCGCATGTCGGCTCTCTCGATTGGACTTGGTAGTATCGATCGCCCGCGGTCCCTGGTCGATCCAAGCGGTCCCGCTGCAATCGCGCTCCGGGGCTCGCGCGGGGTGCTGCGCCGGTTTTCACGCCGCTACGCTGCCTTGATCTTGCGCAAAGTGCGCTCCTTCCGGAACGCCTAGCGTCTCTGCACGGGACCTGGGGGCGTTTGCCCGGGGACCCAGGAGACGCTGAATGACGACTACCACGCCCACCCTCTCGATCTCGCCGGAGAAGGTCGCCTTCGTCGTGACCAAGATCCACCAGCACGAAATGGAAGCGGCCGAACCCGAATTGCTGGCAGATTTGGCAGATGACGACACGGCGCCCGGTACCGGTGGGCGAGGCCTGAAAACGGACCGGTCGGAGCTCGTCAGCTTCATCAGGGGCCTCAATGTCGACGAACAGATCGATCTGGTCACGCTGATGTGGCTGGGCCGGGGCGACGGCTCGCTGGACAATTGGGATGAGCTTCGTGCGCAGGCCGCTCAGGCGCACAACAATCGCACGGCGACGTATCTGATCGAAACGCCGATGCTCGGCGACTATCTGGAGGAGGCTCTCTCGGAGTTCGGCCTTTCCTTGGAAGATTTCGAAGAAGGCATATAGCTGCGGCGGCTTCTCCCGATGAGCTCGCCGGCACATTCTTCGCTGCAATTCGGATGATGGAGTAATCTCATGGACAAGATGAAGGTCGGAACCGGTGATTGGATCGTCGTGTGCGACGGGCGCAAGGCGCTGATCCTCGAGAACGTCGGTGACAGCATGTTTCCGAACCTGCACACCAAAGAGGTCCGTGAACAGGAGAACGACCGCACGAGCGCTCAGGGCACGGACGCTCCCGGCTCGGTGCAGCCGTCATTTGGCAATGCTCGGAGTTCAGTGGATCAGACGGATTGGCATGATCAGGCTGAGCGCATCTTTCTCAAGCAGCTTGCCGATCGCCTGCATCATGCTGTCATTTCAGGCGAAACCAAAGCCGTCACGATGGTGGCGTCGCCGCGCGCGCTCGGGATCATCCGCGCCGACTATTCCGACGCGGTACGAAAGGCGCTGCATGGCGAGGTCCACAAGGATCTGGTCAAGCTTCCGGTCTACGAAATCGAGAAGCAACTGCTTGCCTGAGCCAGGCTTTCTCATGCCAATGATCTCATGCCAATGAGTGTCCGGAGACCCCGTTCGCGGTCTCGGTGATCGCGACGGGATCAATGTGTGCTTTCATGCGACGGTGTCGATTCCGGCGCCGCAGGCACGAGGCTTGCGCCCGCATGCGCAGCTCCTTTTTCGACGATCTCGTAGCCGCAATCGTCCAGCCAGGCGATCAGGCGATCGGCCATGGCGTAATCCCAGGTCGGGTAGGAGCGTGCGATGACCTGGCGTGGCGTGAGCTTGCGAGACATTGGTGATCCTTCCCTGATCTCATGGTGCTCGATGAAACGTCGAGCGTTGGTCTTGTCATCCTGAACCCCAGGACGGGATGCACGGTTCCTGCGGCGCCCGAGCGCTGCCGCTCAAGGAGCGCTGATCGTTCACGGCGTCCAGCCGAAAGGCGCTCAATTCATCAAGCGCCGATCACGTGTGGCCGCGCGTCATCGGTCACGAGAGCCGCGGTACGCTCCGGCTTCTTCTCCACGATCTCGTAACCACAATGATCGAGCCATGCGATCAACCGGTCCGCCATGGCATAGTCCCAACTGGGATAGGATCTGGCAATGACTTCGCGGACTGAAAGCTTTCGTGTCATGATGTCGATCTGTCGCTCCCTGCATTCGCCACGGGCCCGTCCGGCATACATCCGGACGATCCAAGGCTGGCCGGCAGTTCGTGCCGCCGGTTCTTGATGTTGTTTGGCTCGTCCCGCTTCTAAGCGCGCGCGCCCCAACGCCTTGCTGGCTCACCACGATCAAACTGGCGTGGAGAGGTGACTTTTCCGCTTCCGGCTCGCCCAGGCTGCGCAATCATCGCCCAACATGGTGAAAACCTTCTCGCTACGATGGTTTCCCATTCCCGTGCACGGATATGGCGCAGTCGTGCGCGTAGTGGGGCTGGAGTGTGGTGGCGGCGCGGTGTTTCGTCACAGGTTGGCGGCGACGATCTCCGACGAAAGCAGCTCGAGCAGGCTGCGACAAACTGAGGAACGGTTTGGCACGTTCATGGTTTCAGCTGGGGCGCAGTCGCATGGGCTCGTCGTCTCAGAGGCAACGGAGCGAAGCGATGAGGCTGATGTTCTCGGTCGTGCTACTGACCGGCCTTGCGGCAGGGGCCGGCCGGATGGACGCCAATGAGTCCTGCGGCCCAGGGTGCCACGTCGCGCCGAATGGCGGCTGCGTCGTGAATGGCTGGGAGGTGGGAGCGCCGGTGTGGAACGAATGCCCCGCGGGCGCTCGGCCAAGACCGCCGTGCGGAACCGCGTTCAAATGGAGCAGACAGGCGAAGGCCTGTGTCAGCAGGTGAATATACGAGGGCTGATCACCGGCGCGAGAACGTGGGTCGGACCGCCGGCTGTCGCGAGCCGTGCCTTGTATCAGGAGCAAGACGAAGCTCCGGCGCTCAGACCGGCCTCGCATGGATCACGTCGCGTGGTGCGCTGGTGCGGAAGGCTCTCCGTAACCATGCCCGCGACGGTGCCTCGATGAGCATGTAGGTGATCCAGGCCATCGCCGTCGCAATCGCAACGAACAGACCGAGCCGCAGTGCGAGCTCAAGAGCGCCAGGAGCATCTGACTTTCCGATCATCGCAAGCCGAATGAGAAAGGGATGCAGCAGATAGATCGAATAGCTGCATTCGCCACCAATGATCAGGGCTCTGGACGACAGCCAGGGGGCATGGCCGTATCGACTGGCGGCGACGAAGACGATCGAAAATCCCGAGATCTCGATGAGACGTACGGCAAGTTCGATCGCGAATGACCAGCCGGGCAGACGAGGCTGCAGAAACAGCAGCACAGGCGCACAGATGAGGCTCACCAGCGAAAGCCAGAACAGGAGCCTCACGCAGCGCCGCTCCCCGTCACCGACGCTGGCATCGGCGCGGTTCCTGTAGATCATGGCGGCAAGGCAGCCGGCCAGGAACTGAGCGATGTGAAGATAGGGAGAGTAGTAGGTGAGCCACTGCATCCCGCTTTGCGTAAGGCTCGGCGCGACGGCCCGCAGCAACGCATCCCCGAAGGTGAAGGCGGCCGCGATCGTCAGCGCGAACGTCACGATGTTCACCAGCGCGATCCAGATGATCGTTTGCAGCCGGACGACGGCTGCAAACAGCAGGCAGACGAATGGAAACAGCAGGTAGAAGAACAGCTCCACGCTGATGGACCAGAGATGCTGCAGCGATGGCACGACTGCGACCAGCATGGTGCCGTTCTGCACAGGAAACCAGGCTTGCGTCATTGTGAGGATGAAGCCGAGCGACGGGGCCGAAAGACCTCGCGCAATCACGACGTATGCGACGACTGCGAGCGCAATCACGGCGTACATGGGGTAGAGCCGGGCGAAGCGCGCGACGGCAAATTCGCGAAGAGCGCTTCCGAGCGGTTGCGACTGGAAGCGCTCGGCGTAGTTGAGCCACAGGACGAATCCGCTCAGCACGAAGAACATCGTCATTCCGATGCTGCTGACTTGAGCGATGAGCTCCGGCAGCGGGCCTTGCGCCAACGACGGGGCGCCATGGCCGATGGCGACCGTTGCGGCCGCGACGAAGCGCAAGCCGGTCAGCGAGCCGATGAAGCGTTGCTCGTTCACTTTTGGGGATGGTCCTGATGCTTGGGAGGCGCTCCGGCTGTTGTAGAAACAGGAGGGCCTAGAGGCAACCCGACGCACGCCGCCGGAGACGGGATTGCCGCCCGCCGAGCGACGATCAGGCGTCCAGGCCGGAGATGATTCTGCGCCTGATCATTCCGGCGTCTGCCGCTTGCGACGTCCGCCGCGGCGGCATCTCACGTTGCAGTCACGACAACGGATTGAAAAATATGGAAAAATCAACTTTGCCGTCAGCAGCGTCCGACCACCGGTCGAGGCGTTTCCCGGCGCGCGGCATGCGATCGGCGGGGGAAGGAGCGGGCAACAGGGCTGCTAGAGTTTGAGGACACCCGGGAAGAGCAGCTCTTGCAGCGGATCGGGCCGGTTGCGAAAAGCCGCCTGGACTCCTCGATCCGCGGGACGTGACGGCCAGGGGCATGGTCGCCCCTGCGTGAGATGCAGAGCCCCCGTCCGGACTGGTGCAGGGGCCGGATTGCAAATGGACTAGCAAACCGACCACAGCTAGTTATTTGTTACCCTCTAGCGGGTCATTTTGCACGACGCTGAGCGCCTGAAGAGAACGGGAGTCGCCTTGCTCGCTGCGCCATCTCAGCTCACCGATCAAACCGTCAACACCCAGCTGACGACGAATTGCAATGCGCAGGTGGCTGCAACGTTCGACACGAATGACAGCACCTGGGTGACCTTCTTTTTCAACGGTACGATCCCGTGCTGGAGAGCGCTGGTGTCGATTGGCGAAGTGGAGGTCGAGCTGACCGAGGACATTGCCATTGCAGGCATCGTCCTGCGCAAGGGACTGACCGTGACCATGCACCCGATGGGGCGCTACTACACGGTCACGATGAGCGGGGAGATTGTCGATTCCGGAAAGGAGAGCAGCTTTACCGGATTCGTGCTCGGCTCGTTCATCCGGTCCGCAGCGATGAAGCGTGCGATGCAGATGCTCCGGAAACAAGTCAGCCGCTGAGCGGCGCCCGGCTTCGCCTGGAATGTAAACACCAGAATGTGACCGGGCGTGGGGGGAAGACTGTGATCTGGCCCGATTGACCACCGCGGCGAACCCTGTTACACGCCACAACCTCTGATAGATTTCAATCATTGGTAGCTTAGTTGATTTTCCATTCGTTTCAGCCGCGCCGGCGGTTGCGTACTGCGGGTTTCAATCTGTGTTTTAGAAAAGGAGATAGCCATGGCTCATCATGAAGGCCTTCGTTTTTCGGCTCCCGCCGTTGTCACCACCCCCACAAGCCCCAACACCGAGGTCGTCGCGACGCCGACGGGCGATCAAAACAACACGACGCAGCTCGTGTTCGAGTATCAGGGGCGCATTCCGGTCTGGACGCCGGTTGTCTCGCAGGCGCAACCTCAGGTCGTTTTGGCGACTGACATCACGATCGGCGCAACGACTTGGCGCAAGGGCATTACGATCCAGTATGCGGCGCTGGGATCGACCCAGTACACCGTGACCATCATCTCGGGCGAGATCGTGGACGATCGTGGGCTCTACCTGCTCCAGGGCGTGACGCTCGGCATCTTCCCGATCGGTTTGGATGTCAAGGCAGCGCCGCCCGCGACCACGCGGACCGAAGAGTATCCGCGCGCCGCCTTCACGGCGCTGCCGACGGTGAATACGCCGACCAGTCCGAACAGCAACGTGGTGACGACGCCAAGCGGCGACACCAACAACACGACCTACGTTTCGTTCCAGTACCAGGGCCGCATCCCGGTCTGGACGCCGATCGTCTCGCAGTCCCAGATCACCGCGGTTCTCGCCGCGGATATCACGATCGGCGCGACGACATGGAAGGCGGGCATCACGGTGCAATATGCTGCGCTGGGCTCGGCGCAATATACGGTGACCATCATCAAGGGCGATATCATCGACGATCGCGCTCTCTATTCACTGGCGGGCACCTTGCTCGGCATTTTCCCGATCGGGTGATACGAGCATGGACGCGTCCGCGTCAGCGCAGTTCGAGCAGGTCGACTCCTCTGCGATTTACGAGACCAGGGTTGCCGGCTCGGTTGGCTGGGCCGGCTACCTTCTCGGCACGGGCTCGTCGCTGCCACCGTTCATCAACTACGATGACTCGCTGAAGAAGTACGGTGGCAGCTATATTTTCGCGACGCAGCGGCCCGCCGATCTTGATCGTGATCCCGGCGGGTTCGCCGAGCGTGTGCGGACCTATATCAGCAAGGCGACGCGCAACCGCGCCGTCGTCTGGCTGGCCTCGGCCAATCCGGTCAGGTTTGGCGGCTTCGAAAGTTACGGCATCTCCTTCATCAACCTGCCGCCGGTCTACCAGGTCTCGGGCAACCTGAACCTCTGGTTCGCCCGCAACGCCAAATTCTATATTCTCGATCAGACCCGGATCGAGATCGATGGTGGGGCGCTGCGCCTGTCGGGCTCGGCGCTGAGCTCGCCTCCGTTCGTCGGCTTCTCGGGCAAGGGCGACAACCCGCTCGGCATTCGGCTTGCGCGGACCTCCAACAATCGCATCTACGCCTACGTGCCGTTCGGCGGTGCCAACACCGGTTGCGTCACCTTTGATGGGCTGCTCGATTCGAAGCAGGCGTTCGTCAGCCAGGGCTTGGAGCAGGGCGTCCGCTACGTCATCAACAACAACGCGACGACGTCGCCGCAAGCTGCGCAATATGCCGCCATGACGGTGGCGGCGTTGCCGTCGCAGCTTTCGATCGCAGGCGCCTTCGACCTCGGCGATCCGGCCAACCGCGCGATCGGCCGAGAGCAGCTCGAGCAGGGCTATCTGCGTTCGGGTTTCGCCATCAAGGGGGCGCCGGCGCTGACCAGCGAATTCCGTACGACCGGCGGGCGTGTCGTGCAACTGACGCCGCTCGGGGCTGGCAGCACGGATGCGGCGCCGGCGCTCGGGGCAGGGGGCTTCGCCTTTGCGACCAGCGCCGCCAAGACGGGCGCGGTCGAGACAGGCACGACCTATCTGAGCCTGGCCGGCCACTACGCGCTCGGCGCCGATGGAAGCTCGGCGGGGCAGCTGGCGAAGCTGATGGGCGGACTGTTCGGATCGGAAGCGCTGAGCTTCAAGGCGTACGACGTCAGCCTGCCTGCAGCCCAGAACGATCGTCTCAACGCCATTCCCTCGAAGCCGGGCTACGCGCCGGTGTTTCCATTCGAGACGGCGGACCTCAACCGTCCCACGAGCGGTGCCGTCGCGGCGCGCCTGACGGACGAGCATCAGACCTCCTGGGTGACCATCGTCTCCGGAGGCGGCGTCGTCGACTATCTCGCAGAGCCCGAAGGCAGCGCGATCTACGCTGCGGCTGAGGCCGGCGCCGGTGCCGAGGACGTCGCGATCCTGCAATCGGCGCCGCCATTCATGCCGCTTGCCCAGGGCAACGACAAGACGTTTCCGCTGGTGCCTTATGGAGCTGCTGCGAGCAGCGGCCTCGATGGCGCTACGCTCGTCCAGTTCGAAAGCCAGATCGTGGCCGCGACCCGTAAGTCGCTGATCTCGAGCTATGGCAGCAAGACGTGGTCGGCGCGCGTGCAGGCGGCGCGGGCTCACGCGCTGCGCGGCATGCTGCCGGACGGCCCGAGCACCGATGGGACGACGCCGCAGGGCTTCATCATCGCGGGCGATCCGACGACGGGTGCCTATCTGAAGGTCAGCATGGCGCAGTCGATCGACCGCGACGGCAACACCCTGCCATTCGCGCTATCTGCTCCGACCCAGGCGATGCAGGACGCCTTGCAGACCAACCAGCTCTTTCTCGTCGCCGTCAATCCGGAGCCGTTCGGCACCGGCGCGCAGTTCGCCAACACCGTCAACATCGCGGGCTGGACCATGACCGCGGCGGTCGGCGCCGGCGCGTCGGCGACCGCCTACCGCAACGTTGTCATCATGAAGTTCTGCTCCGGTTCGTTGCTGGAGCGGGTCACGAATGCCAATCGCTGGACGTCGGCGGAGCAGTTCTCGCTGTTGCCCGGCACGCCGCCGGTCACCGCCGCGCTGTCCTACACCGGCCTGTCGCAATGGCTGCAGGACTACATCGCGGAAGCCATCGTGCGTTCGAAGGGAGCGTCCGGCCCATTCTACGAGAATTTCGCGCGCATCGCGCAGGATCCGAACTGGACCGGCGTCATCGTGCTCGCGGCCGATCTCGGCCAGCGCGACATGCCGCCGGAGATTGCGGGGCTCGCCGCCGGCATCGACTTCACCCGCTTCAACGCCCATCATTTCGGCTTCACCGTCAGCCGCGTCACGGTCGATGGCCGGAGCGGCCGGATCACGATGCCCCCGGGCAATTCGAGCCTGTTCGGCCTGATCGACTACGAAGATCCGCGCTATGCAATGAACATCTCCAACGGCGTTGCGCCTGACGTGCCGGTGGCGGTGCAGATGAGCGGTGAGTTCGACTTCACCGTGCTGCAGTTGCAGTCGTTGTTCGAGAACGCCAGGCTGACGCGGTTCGACAGCCACGTCCAGCTCTCGGTCGCGGCGCTGTTCGGCGCGCCGGTCTCGCGGCTGTACTCGCGCCGCACGCCGCAGCCCTTCACGGGAATCGTGCTCAAGGGCAGCTATGTCGACCAGGGCGGCCGCGGCGCCTATGTCTTCGAGCAGAACACGACCAACGTGCTGACCAGCCCGTCGAACGTGCTACCGGCCGTTGCCTTCGACCGCGTGCAGTTCAACACGATTGGCACCCAGGACCAGGGCGCCACGGTGGCCAGCAACTTCCTGGTCTGGGGACAGTTCGATTTCACGGCGCTTGAGAGCACCATCGGAGAGACGCTCGACCTGCTGTCGTTCGGCAGCCCGCCGGACACGCCGGAGGAAGCGCTCGGCGTCGGGCTTGCCTTCTCCGGCCTCGTGATCGGCATGACCTATCCGCAGGCGACGCCCGGAGCCAAGCGGTTCCAGGTCGCGACCGGCAACCTGGCCTGGAATCTCAACGGCTCGAGGATGCGCGACACCAGCCTGTTCCGCGGCTTCGCACTGCAGCTCAAGAGCTTCGTCAACGCGACCGGCGATCAGAAGCCGTCGGATCTCGGCTTCCTGCCGGTGACCTCGCAGCTCAACCTGACCGAGCTGGAGGGACCCTGGTTCGGCGTCGTCTACGACATCACGCTGGGCGGCCCGGGAGCACTCGCCTCCGGCGTCGGCTTCCAGTCGCAACTGCTTGCGGCATGGTCGCCGGTCACCACCGGCTCGGACGCGCAGCATGCGGTCTTCATCGGCATGAGCCTGCCGGGCGCGGCGCCCGGCGCCAGCCTGTTCAGCATCCAGGGCGTCATCAAGGTTGCGGTCGGCGCGATCTCGATCCTGCGCCAGCCGGTGCCGACCGCATCGGGACGCAAGCTGCCGGAAGACGGGCCGAAGTGGTTCTACTGCCTGCGGATCGACGATATCGCGATCAAGATCTTCGGCATCGCCAAGCTGCCGCCGTCCGCCAACATCCAGTTCTTCCTGTTCGGCGATCCCGACAACACCGGCAGCCTCGGCTGGTATGCCGCCTATGTCGCCGACGACAATCCGGGCTGCGAGCAGTCGCTCGCATTCGCCGCAAACAAGCCCGAGCTGCAGGAGCCGTCAGCATGACGCGGATCCTGTTCTGGAACATCGAGAACTTCTCGATCAACAAGATCTTTTCGGCCTCGATCAAGCGGCAGCGCGGGCATGGCGGCCTCAACGACATGCAGAGCGCGATCCAGCGCCGCGCGGTGATCAATGCCGTGCTGACGGCCACCCAGCCGGACATCATCGTCATCATCGAGGTAAGCTCCGGCGACAATGCGCCCAACGCGCTGGCGAGCCAGACCGGCGGCATCAATGCGCTCGCCATGGTGCAGTTCGGGCTCAACAACCCCGCCACCATGGTGGCGGGCGGATGGAACGCCGTGCCGCCGCTCTACACCGGGGTGGGCGGGCGCGCCGAAACGGTCGGCATTCTCTATCGCCGCACCAACACGGCGGGCACCCTCAACCGCTACTTCACCGGGCCCAACATCTGGACCGGCGGGCATGGCGGCATGTCGGTGCCGCCGGGCGGCGGCGTCGCCACGCCGTACAACGGCATGCTGGTGCCTCTCGGTGCCGTCAACGTCAACGGAATGCTGGTCCCCCCGGGGCTTGGTGGCGTCCGGCAGATTCCTGCGGCCGCTCAGCACAATGGCGGGCTCAACGAGGACGTCGTGGCCGCGCGCATCGCCTTCACGACCACGCTCGGCGCGCCCGTTGCCTTCGCCGGGTTGCGCGAGCCGTTCATGGCGACGTTCACTGAGGCCGACAATCTCGGCAACGTCCAGCGCGACCTCACCATCTTCGGCATCCATTCGCCGCCGAACAACCCCGCGGCGGCGAACTACATCACCACGATGTCGACGATCAACGACGTCGTCGGCGCCCTGGGTGTGAACGAGACGCGGGTGATCGGCGGCGACTTCAACGTCAATCTGTTCGCCGTCAACGGAACGGCCTCGGGTCTCTACAATCCGCTCACCGGCGGACCCGGTGCCTACACGCTGCTCGTCAGTCCGACGGCGGTGGGCGTTCCCGTCAATCTGGACCAGTACAAGGGCTATTTCTCCACCCATATCCGCGGCAAGGACAAGACGGCGGCGTCCAAATTCCTCTGGTCCAACGGCGGCGGGCCGGGACAGAGCTTTTATCCCGGCTACGGCTATGTCGGCTCGAACTTCGTCGCCGCGCCGTTCTACTCGATCGACAACGTCCTGGTCTGGCCGCACAACGGCATGCACAACTATCAGACCACGATCATGAACACGGTGACCGGCACGCCGATGAACGGGGTCATGGCGCCGCCGGACAATCCTCCCCTCGGCACGGTCGCGTTGGCCAACCAGTTCACCGCGGCGCCGATGGGATGGCCGGGCGCGCCGACGGCGGCGAACTATCCCGGGATCGGCGGCGCCGGAAATCTGACCGGCTGGAGCAACTACGGGCGCGTCCGCAACACCAGCGATCATTTCGGCGTCTTTGCCGACATCTGAAGGGAGCGCCGGCTGATGAGCGCTATCGACAATCTCCGCGCCGCTGTCGAAGCCGCCGCCGGCGAGACCGCGTTCGCGCTCGATGCCGCCTTCCTGACGGCGGGCCTCGCCGATCCCGCCGTGAAGGTCCCCGCCGACTACGACACCTGGCTGAGCCAGGCCTTCTTCCTCAAGACCGCGGCCGATTTCAAGGTCACGGTGGAAAAATCCGACGTCGGCCCCGTGGAAGGGGCGGCGTTCACGGTGCAGTCGGCGACGATCCCGTTCATCGGCGCCACCGCTCCGCTGGCCGCGAAGGCCACGCTCGTGTTCACGGTGGACGGCGACCAACTGATCGTGCAGGCCGAGGCGACGCCGTCGAACTGGACCTGGACCAGCAGCTTCGCCTTCATGGGCGGCTTCCCGTTCAATCAGTTCGGCACGCTGAAGAACGTCAGCTTCGTGTTCTCGACGGCGACCGGCAGCTATCCGTACGGTGACTCCGCGGGGCGTGCCGTGAGCGGCGGCGCGGTGCAGAATTTCGACGCCAAGGTCGCGCTGCCGGACGTCGCCAAGCCGTTCCTGCTGCTGTTTCCGGGGCTCACCGCGCCGACCGGCGACCTGCTGCTGAGCGGCGCCCTCAACATGGGCATCTTCAACGGCGAGACCGTTCTGTTCCCGCCGGGGCAATTGCGGGCGGCGATCCAGGACGGCACATTCAAGCTAGCGTCGCAGTTCACGGTCAAGGATCCGAGCCTGGCCCTGACCATTCCTGTGCCCGATGGCGCTGACGAGGTCGATGGCGTCCTGGTGCTGGCTGATCTCGTCGATCCGGATGCGGGCGACCAGGCGCCGACGCTCGCGATCTCCTCGCAGTTCGACATCGGCGGTACCGGTTCCTATCAGCTCGACGTCGAGATCACGCCCGGCGCGGATGCCAACTATTCGGTGGCGCTCGCCGTGGTCACAGGCGGCGATCCGCTGACGCCGGCGACGGTGATCGAGGTGATGGGCGGCAATGGCGGCTATCTCGCCGCGACTCCCGACGTGCTGCAGCAGTTCCTCGCCTTCGTCGGTCTCAACGGCTTCTCGATCGCCGGCACGCTCGGCAGCTCACCGACGATCACGGCCGTCTCGATCGAGATCGGCAGCTCAAAGGACACGAGCTGGCAGATCCTGCCGGCGACCGGCGTTCTCGACTTCAAGATCACCAGCTTCTCGCTGCAATGGTCGATGGCGTATCCGTTCGACGGCACCAAGCGACAGCAGACCTATGATTTCACCACCGAGTTCGTGCTGGCACCGAGCGTCTTCAAGGGACCGGACGGCGAGGGCGACGGCGTGTTCACCGTCCAGTTCACGTCAGCCAAGCAGTTCTACGCGTCCTTCGCGGGCACCGCCAAGCTGAGCGACTTCCTGACGGCGCTGTCCAGCGGCGCGGTTGTGCTCGACGTGGAGAATGTCGGGGATTTCGAGCTCGGCGACATCGCGGTCGCGGTCGACTACGGCGCGCAGAGCTTTCAGTTCGATGCCGGCTTCAGCCTCACGCTCAATCTGCTCAAGATCAACGATGAGCCGATCCTTGCCGTGCGAGAGGGGACGGTCTCGATCGCGGCGCAGACTCCGACGCAGGCGCCGGACGGGGGCAATGCGACGACGCTGCTGCGGGCGGCGCCGCTGCAGATGCTGCGGACCTCGCGAGCAGGCGCGCTGCAAACCGCGTCGCAGACGCAATGGAAGTCGAGCGTCGGCGGTTTCCTCGATGTCGGCCCATTGCACACCAAGGTCAGCGTGACCTATGACGGGTTCGAAACGCCGAAGCGGTGGGACCTCGCCGCCTCGCTGGAGGAGCCGCTCGAGGTCTCGGACCTCATCAACCAGTTCTTTTCGCCCGGCAGCGCCTACGGTTTCCCGAGCTTCCTGCCCGGCGACCTCACCATCTCCGAATTCGCGATCACCGCGACCATTCCGGCGGAGCAGGGCGAGCTGGAGACGAGCTACGACATCACCGTCGGCTTCGAGTGGACATTCGCATTCGGCGATCAGACCGTCGGCATCGATCCGGCACGGCTCGGCGTCAGTTATGACGGCAACAAACCGGCCCAGCAGCAGTTCTCCGGCTTCGCGCAAGGCACCTGGGTCTACTCGGCGATCAATCTCAAGCTCACCATGGGCTATGAGTTCAAGACGACCGAGGCGGGCTCGAACAACATCCTGTTCGTCGAGTGGGAAGGTTTCCGAGCCGCCTGGGAGAGCGACAAGGAACTGGTCACGTTCAGCCTCAAGGGCTGGAGCATCGGCTCGCTAATCCAGGCGCTGGTGCGCACGCTCGGAAATCCGTACTTCACCCTCGACTCGCCGTGGGATCTCCTCAACCAGATCTCGCTCGATGCGCTACGCGTCAACGTCTCGCTCAAGAACGGCGAGAGCTTCTCGCAACGCCTGTCGGCCACTTACGAGCTGTCGAGCCCGATCAACCTCGGCTTCATCAGCATCACCGCGCTGACCTTCCGTCGCGACACCGACGGCAAGGTGACGCTTGCTATCGAGGGATCGAGCCCGCTCGTCGCCGACGATCCGGCGTTCAAGAATCTGCTCGATCCGGCCAAGGGGCAGGACGTGAAGGACCTGCCCTCGGTGCCCGGCCGGGGCGAGGAATGGTTCAAGCTGTTCCTGCTGGTGCTCGGGCAGCGCATCGGCATCACCGGTCATTCCAGCTTCGAGAGCACCAAGGAGGTGATCTGCGCGCTGCAGTCCGTCCCCAGCACGACGGGCAAGATGAATCCGGTCGATCCCAATGCGGACGACGGCGGGACACCGGGGCTGCCCTATTACGACCAGTCCAACAACTGGCTCATCGCCGGGCATCTCGGCCTGATGAAGGTGGCGGGCGCCTGGTCGATCGATGCGATGCTGGTGTTCAACGACCCCAATCTCTATGGTCTGCGGCTGGCACTCGCCGGCGAGAAGATGGGCGGGCTCGCCAATCTCGTCGTCGACATCCTCTACAAGAAGATCACCGACGACATCGGCGTCTACCAGATCGATTTCACCTTCCCGGACATCATCCGCAATCTCAATTTCGGCGCGGTGTCGATCACGCTGCCGCAGCTCGGGATCAAGGTCTATACCAACGGCGATTTCTTCATCGACATCGGCTTCCCCTACAATCTCGATTTCCGCCGTTCCTTCTCGATCTCGGTGATCGTCTACGGCGTTCCGGTGCTGGGCGCCGGCGGCTTCTACATCGGCAAGCTCTCCAACGCGACCTCAACAAGGATCCCGAAGACCAATCTCGGCACCTTCGATCCGGTGATCGAGTTCGGCATCGGGCTGCAGCTCGGCCTGGGCTACAATTTCGAGAAGGGGCCGCTGAAGGCGGGTTTCGCGCTCACGGTGTTCGGCATCGTTGAAGGCGTCGTGGCGCCGTGGCATCCCTATAACGCCACGCGCACGCTGGCGTCGCGCGCCAGCAGCGGTGCGCTGCAAAGCGATTATTACTTCAGGCTGTCGGGCACCGTCGGCATCATCGGCCTGCTCTATGGCAGTGTCGATTTCGCGATCATCTCGGCCTCGGTCAATGTCAAGATCGTGCTGTCGATCCAGCTCACCTATGAGAGCTATCGCGAGATTCCGGTGGTCGCCAGCGCCAGCGTGACGATCAGCCTGAAGGTCAAGATCAACCTCGGCCTGTTCTCGATCTCGATCAGCCTGTCGTTCTCGGCCCAGGTGTCGGCAACCTTCGTGATCGGACAGACCAGCACGGCGCCGTGGGAGGTTCAGGGGGCACGCGCCGACGCGCTGCTGATGCAGCGGGCGCATGCCCGCGGACCGGACGCGGCGATGCGGCTGGCGCGCAGCCTGAAGCCGCGACCGAAGCGGCTCGCGCCGGCCGCCGCTCATCGCATGGGCCTTGCCGCCGTCGAAGGCAACAAGCCCAAGCTGTCGCTGATGGCAGGCGCGCAGTACACCGTGCTTGCTCCGGAGAAAGCCACCGACGCAGCCTCGAACCAAGGGGCATTCGTGCTCCTGCTCGCGATGGACGCGCCGGATGCCGCCGCCAGCGCGCCGTCCGCCACCAAGACGTCCTTCGACGTGCTGGCCGAGGTCTACTTCCCCTGGATCATTGATGCACTGGGGAACGAGAGCGGGGATGCGGCCGAGCTCGCCGAGACGCTGGCCACGTCGGTGACGCTTACCCAGCTCGAGGCCTATGTCGCGCGCCTCGCCGACACGGCCGATCCGTTCCTGTCGATCAAGGGTCTGTTGCAGTTCCTGGCCGACGCCTTCACGCTCGACATCTTCAATCCGGCGACGGCGCAATCCTCGGGGCTGAAGACCAAGCTCGATGCCGGCTCGGTGCTGTTTCCGGTGTTCGACGGATTGAAGCTGCAGGTCCCCGGCGTGTCCGGCGGCCAGACGTCGTCGATCGCGTTCGAGACCTACACCACGGCAACGCCCGGCTATGCGACCGCGGTCAGCAAGCTGTTCGCGCAGGTAGCTGCGGACATCCAGGCCCAGAACAAGGAAGCGCGCCGGCTTGCCGCGGAGAGCGATGCGAACTCGGCAGAGTCGATGGCGGCCCTGGTGTTCGTCGACACGTTCACGCTGATCGCGCGCCAACTGCTCCAGGCCGCGGCCGACGCGCTGCAGAGCTATGCCTATCCGCTGACCGCGACGAGCAGCATCGGTGCCATCCTGGATGAGCTGAACGGAATCGTCGGCAACGCCTTGACCATTGCCGATATCGTCCAGCCCAACGTCGATCATGCCTTGGGAGCCGGGCTGTCGCTGCATATCGACGACCTCGAATACGTCGTTCAGACCGGCGACACCCTGCAAAGCATCGCTGGCCGCTATTCCGACGCGGCGCCGACGCCGCGCTGGACCACGACGCCGGACCGCCTGATCGTGGCCAACCGGTCACGCCACATGCTGCAGGGCGGCGTCATCCTGCTGCTCACCAACAGCCAGGGCAAGGAGCAGATCTATGTGACGCGGCAGGGCGACAGCTTCGACGAAATCGCGCTGCAACTCGGCGCGATCTCGATCGACGCGCTCGCCGCACAGAGCGTGCTCTATGGCGCCGCCGGCCTGCTGCAGCCGACCTTGCCGCTCGCGATCTGGCCGATCACCTACAGGACCGCCGGGGCATCCGGCCCGTCCTCCGATACGCTGGCGACGGTCGCGAGCCTCTTCCAGACCACCGCGGTTGCGGTCGCGGACGCCAATCGCGGTGTCGCCGGACTGTTCTCGGTGCAGGCGGAGCGCGGCCTGCTCACCGTCGCTAATCTTCAGGCTCTGTCGGTCGGCGCATTGTGGTCGGCGATCGCGGCCACGGGCCAGGTCGGCCAGACCGCCGGCATGGTCTCGCGCTTCCTGGTCTATGGGCTGCGGCTGCCGGTCCAGGACGGACTGACGCTGTCGCCTGCGTTCCTCTATCCAAGGACGCAGTCGGGCTACGGTGTCTATCAGCTCACCGGCCAGCAGTTCCCGACGCCCAGCTCTGCCAGCGGCTACAAGATCGACTTCGCGCGCGAGACGCAGAGCCACGGTGTCCTGCTCGACTTCATCATGCTGAATGCCGGCACCGGCCTCAGCATGGAGGTTGATCTGAGCCAGGCCTTTGCCGCGTTGAACGTCGTCGTCAGCTGGGCCAGGACGCCTGGCAATTTCGTTCCGAGCCCGACGTTTGCGGCGCTGCCGCTTGCCGAGCGCCAGCCGCGGCCGTTCACCGCCAGCGGCTATGCGCGTTGGTCGAGCGGATCCGTCGCGAGTCTGCTGGCGCTCACGAATCGCAGCGGCGTGGCCGCGGCCGCCGATGCCGGTGCGCAGACGCAGCCGACGCTGTGGAGCCTGCCGCCGGCGCAGACCAATCTGGTCGCCACGCGCGAGCAGTCGATCCGCGCCGTCATGCCGGATCTACGTTCGACGTTCGCGCTGCTGCCGAAGTTCCAGCCGCAGATCGGGCGCAGCAATCCCGCGACCGCACGCACCGACTATGCTGACCTGGGGCGCTGGGCTTGGTGCACGCGGCTCGACATTGAGATCAAGCGTCTGCCGGATGCGGCGGCGCTGGCTGCTCAGGGCACGGGCGCAGGCGATCTGCCGAGCGGTCCGGCATCCGCGCCGTCGCTGCCGTTCGTCTATGAGCTGGTCGGACCCAGCTCGGAGGATGCGGTCCGGCTGCAGCGCATCCTGACCGCCATGGATGCGCTGGGCGAAGGCATCGCCTCCGCCGTCTTCCTGCTCTACAACCAGTCCGGACCGGGCGCGCCGATGCTGGTGACGCCGGCGGACGCCAACTTCCTCGCCTTCATCACCCAGACCAACCTGTCGACCGAGACCAATCCGGCGGCGGCGCTGCGGCTGATGCTGAGTGCCGAGGATGCTCCGCCGCGCGGCATTGCCAATTCTCCGGCGCAGTTCATCCGCTTGATGTGGGAGCTCAGCACGGTCCGCAGCGGCGGCTACTATCTCTACTACGAGAACGTCGAAAGCGAGGAGGGCCTGCCGGCGGCCGTGTTCGATTCCTCGGGCTCCGGCATCGTGACGATGGTCGTGACGTTCGCGGCGCAGGGCAGCGAGTCCTTCGGCACCACGCTTCCCGATTTCGTCAACGCCTTCGTGACGACCGACGCCGTCGATCCGCAGAGCGACCTGGTGCAGACGGTGTCGCTGGCCTCGACCGGCCCAACGGCGCCGGTCGCAGCAGGAGCATCGCTCGACGCGCTCGCGGCGATCTACGGCCCCGGGCCCGGACGGATCGCCGAGGTCAACGCGACCAGGCCGCTCGCCGCGGACGCGCTGGTGCCGATCGTGGGCGCGGTCCGCCAGCTCACCGACGCGGATCTGGTCCGCGGCACCGGCGGGGCGATCGATGCGCAGGCCACGCTCGACAAGCTCGCCAGGCTGTTCTCCGCCGGTGCAGTCCGTCCGATCACCGGCCAGGACATCGCCGCATTCAATCCGCAAGTCGCCGTTGCGCTCGCGGCGGTGTTCTACATCCCGCCGCTGACCTATCAGGTCAATTCCTCGGCCGCGCCCGGAATGAGCTTTGCCAGCATGGCCGCCTATTACGGCTTGGACGTCGACCTGATCGCCCGCGGCGCCAGCGCTGCGCCCGGACTGTTCCCGGTCAATGCCGTGCTCGATCTCGATCCTCAGCTGTTCTCGCTACGCGACCAGTTGCCACCGCAGAACATCGGGTTCGCCCTGACGCGCGACAATTTCGGCCTCCCGCCGGACGATCCCGCCGCGCCGGACTTCGCCAAGAAGACGATGTATCAGCTCTACACCTCGCTTGCTGCCGGGCTCGCCGGCAACGTCTTCTACAAGGTCAGTCCGCTCGGTATGCCGTTCGGTCCGCAGGATCACGACGACAACGAGGCCAGTGCGTTCGACAGCCATGCCCGCTCGGCCAGGACACGCGGCAACCGCCTTGCGCAGGTCGCTCTCGCCGACCTCGATTATCGCCAGTCGATCGGCATCGGCGCGCAGTTCGCGCTGGTCAACGCAGCGCCCGATCCGTCTGATCCCAATCTGCCGCCGAAGGCCACCAATCCCTATCTAGGCGTCGGCACCATGGCGCAGGTCGCGCTGCAATGGCGAGACATCTTCGGCAACACCACGGTGACGCCGTTCGAGGCGCCGCCGCAAGGGTATCGCGGCGCGCTCAACGGGGCTGCGGTGCCGATGCTGTACCGCGACGAGCTGATCGGGCTCGGGTCCTGGATCAATACCAACGCCAGCTACACCTATGAATCCGCGAGCGGTGCGGCGTTCAAGCTTGCATTGTCGCTCAACGTCGCCGCCTATGCAGGGCCGGACGGTGCGGCGCGGGCCGCCGACGATCTCTCGCTCTACACCCGGATCTACTATCAGCTGCATCAGGACTATTCCGCCAATGTCTCCGTGAAGGTGCCGGGCGTTTCCGGCAACGCGGTGGCAATGCGGCTGTCGAATTCGCTGCTAGCCAAGCCCGACGTGGACCTCACCGATGCGCAGGCGGACATCATTCGCGGCTATGTGCGCGCCTGCTTGCTGTATCTGAAGCTCGTGACGCAGGGACAGGCGCCCGCAGCCCCCGCTGCGACGCTGTCGCTTCCTGTCGACGTCAATGCGATCGCTGCGGGCAACATCCTCGAGCTCGACGTGACGCTCGCGCTCAGCCGCAATCCGCTGCTGGTCGATCCGGCCGTGGCGGCGTTGCAGGGCGGCACCGGCGTGGTCGCAGCGATCCTGCCGCGGGCCGACGGCGACGGCAACGTGTCCTATACCGTGTTCAGCACAGCGGTCGAGGCGATTTTCGCCACGGCCGATTGGTATCTCAAGGTCGGGCAGGGCCTGTCCCGCGACGGCGAGGATGCGGCCGACGGCGCGCAACAGCTCTGGGCGGTGCGCTTCGGCAAGGCGGCCGGGAAAGGCATCCATTTCAAGCTGGGCACGTCGCCGAGCTATTTCGCGCCGAAACCGATCGCCAAGGCGTTGACGAGCGGCGATGTGACGATCACGCGCTACGACACCGGCGAGATCGACACGCTGCATCTTGACGGTGCCGACCTGAACCAGTGGTTCCAGAGTACGCTGGACGCGATCGATCTGTTCCTGTCGGCGGCCTATGCGCCGCACGCCTTCATCCTCGACCTGATCGACGATGTGACCAATCCGCTCGTGGATGGTTCATTGGGACGCGTGCTGTCGACCAAGGAACTGCTGGCGGATACGATCAGCCTGAAGACGCTGCCGGTGCTGTCGACCAGCGCGGGCGATCCCTCGACCGCCTTTGCCGCAGCTGAGAAGCTGCGCCAGCAGCTGCTCAACCAGCTCGGCGCAGCCTATCGGGCCGGTGCGGCCGTCGTGTTCGGGCTGACCGAGGTCACCGGTGGCGGCGACAACAATCCCGCCGGTCCGCCGAATCTCTACGGTCAGCCGGCAGGCAGCATCGACGGCGCCACGGACAACCAGAATTTCACGCTCACGCCGACGCGCATCCCGCTCGGCGAGGTCTACGATCCCGCCAGCAAGACCTGGTACGATCCGCGGCTCGCCTTCGTGTTCGCGACCAAGAACGTCATCGATCAAGCCTATGTGCCGCTGAAGCTTATGCTGTCGCTCACCCATCTCGAGTTCGAGCGGCGCACCGTCCCCGGCATCGACGGCTATGTCGGTTCGCGATGGCTCGCCTTTGTCAATGGACCGTTCGATTATCCGTTGGGAACGCAGGTCGCCAACATTCCGGTCGTCAATCGCGACCTGCCGACGCCGCCCACGGTCTCCGCCCAGCAGGCGCTGCAGCTCACCGGCGAGGGCGCGACCGATCCGTCGAAGCTGAGCGCCTGGTGCTATTCGTTCGACTATCTCTATCAGCAGGCGGCAGCAGACGCGGTGTCCTGCACGGTGGAGTTCAACCGTCCGACCATGCCAACGCTGCGCCGCTCGGCCAGGCTGAGCGGGGAGCCGGATCTGTTCACCGCGCTGGCGCAGTTCGTGACCAACTATCCGGCGATCCTGCGCGATCTCAACCAGTATCTGGTCGGCATCGATGGCGCCGAACCCGATCCGGCGACGCTGGCGGCTGCGCGCAAGGCGACCGCCGCCTTTGCACTGGAAACCAGGCAGGTCGCGGATGCCTACGCGCGGGAGAGCGTGGGAGCTGCAAGACTGGCGGCCGCACCGGCACATGTGATCGTGAAGTTTCTGTCGACGCTCGACGGCACTGCGGAAGGACACACGCGCACCAATCTGGTCAACATCACCATCGATGGGATGGCGGCGAGCTGGAATGCGGTAGCCAATACGATCTCGAACGGCACCACCACGCTCCCGGCGCCGGTCATCGCAATCATCGCGCCCGAGCTCTATACGCCCCAGGCGGTGCCGCCGGCGGAGCTGCCCGCAGGCGTACAGATCGCCTACGTCTATACGCGTCAGGTCGACGGCAAGACGGTTTATCTCGGCGAAGCGGAGGCACGTGGTTTGCCGGCCCGGACGGTGTCGGTCGCGACGCTCGACGTCCTGCTGTATCAGAGCGGCTGGGCCTCGGTGTTCGTGCAGCGCAATCTCGCGCTGTTCCCGCTGGCCGATCTCAAGACCACCAGCACCAACCCGGCATTCCTGTTCCAGACGCCCGAGGTGCGGTTCGCCTCCACAGTGGTTCCCCAGCTGAATTATACGTCGTTCCCGCTCGACGCGATGCCGGGCGCATCCGGTGACCTCGACGCGCGCCTGACGAAGTTCTTCGCCGCGCTCTATGCCAACGGCAATGGCAGCACCAGCGACGAGGTCGCGATGCAGGGCATGTACAGCTATGAGATCGTGGCCGGCCAGCCGGCGATCCCGCGCGTCCGGGTGCCGATCAACCTGCTGACGCCGACCCCATCGGTGGTCGATCCCGGTGTGAAGCCGACCTTCGTGGCCCCGTTCGCGCAGATGATCGATACGTGGCGCGGGACGACCAGGCCAACGACCGCGGGCCATGCCCGTGTCGAGATCGAACTGAAGGTCTTCGGCGGCGTCGGCGATGCGACACAGCCGTTGATCCAGGTCGGCCGGCTCACTCACGACGTCGCGACCGCTTGAGCCCGTCGGTCCCGGCATCGAAACTGCGGCCATCGTGGGGAGCATCTGGACAGGCCGCCCGCAGGGTGGGATCGCATTGGGTCCGGGCGCAGGGCTGGTCAATGGCTCTGGCGCGCTCGGAGAGATTCGAACTCCCGACCCTCGGAATCGAAATCCGATGCTCTATCCAGCTGAGCTACGAGCGCGCGATGCGGGCCAAATCTCCCGCGTGACCGGGATACCAGACTTGGATGGGCAAGGCCAGCCTCCGTCGGATATCAACGGTCGTTTGCCGAAGCTGGCCGGGCGTCCTTGGATGGCGTCAGAAGCAGGGATGCCGGCGTCGGTCCTGGCCGATATAGGCGGCCGAGCTCTGGTAGCAGTGGTTGGTGGAAGGACCGTCATAGAACGCAAAGGTGCCGGGCAGCGGGCCGGGGCCATAATTGTGCAGGAAGCTGACGGTGTAGGGCAGCCCGTAGTGGTGGCGGTGATGCCGATGATGGCTGCGCGCCTCGGACGTGGTGGGCACCAGGGCGGCAATCGACACGATCAAGGCGGCGGCGAGGGATGCGAGCTTGCTCATGACTTTTCTCTTCTCCGGAAAACGACGTCAAGGCCGGCCGTCCGGCTGATAGCCTAACGCGGAAGTGGCGGAAAGGGTGCGCAAAAGGTGACAATCCGTCAAATTTTTGGCCTTTTCCGCGTGCTTAAGAAGACCATGACAAGGTCCGGCAAGTGCCGTCGCGCATTGGGCCCGAGGCGTTGTCGCGACAGCGCCAGAAAAGACCGGATTTGCCGTCCTGTCCATGAATCGCCTGATCCCAAGCGTCTTGCTCCTGCTGGTCGCCGCTAGCCCGGCGCGTGCGGATTTACACATTACGCGCGATCACGGTGGCTACATCGAAGAGTACAAGGCCAAGTACAAGCGCGTCAGGGAAACGCGTCAGCGTGTCATCATCGACGGCATCTGCAATTCCGCCTGCACGCTCGTCTTCGGCTTTGTGCCGCTCAACAGGATCTGCGTCACGCCCAGGGCCAGCCTCGGCTTCCACCAGGCCTATTACGACAAGGCGTTCACGTTCGGCATCAAGGTCACCAGCGTGGAGGGGACGTCCGAGCTGATGTCCTATTACCCCGATTCGGTGAAGGACTGGATCCGGCGCAACGGCGGGCTCACCACCGAGATGAAGCGGATCAAGAACGGCATCGAACTCTGGAAGATCGTCGACCCCTGTCCTGACGTCTGGTGAGGGCGCCGCCCGCACAGAATCTCTGTCCAAGCAGACCTCCGCCGGCAATCCGATCGCAAGCCGGTCCCGCGTCCGCGCGGCATCACCGTTTGCTGCGCCGCGCCGCGGATGCCAGGTCCCGGCTCCCAACCGAACGGCGACAAACGAAACAATCCAGCGCCAGATTGTCCCCACTACCGGGCACTGGATTGTTTCGCCGAGACCATCAGCGAAGGTGACGAGTCGCCTTCGGTCCCGAGCCAGGCAGAATCAGCGCTTGGCCTTCTTCGTCTTCTTGGCCGCTTTCTTGGTGGCCTTCTTGGCCGTCTTCTTCGCAGCTTTCTTGGCCGCCTTCTTCACGGTCTTCTTCGCAGTCTTCTTGGCGGACTTCTTGGTCGCGACCTTCTTGGCCTTAGCGGCGGCCCGCTTGGGTGCAGCCGTCTTGGAGGTCTTCTTCGCGGTCTTCTTGGCCGCTCGCCGGGCCTTGGGTGCCGTCGCGGTCACCGGATCCTTCGGCGCCTCGGCGGGCATGCTGGTCTCGGTCACGGTCGGATCAGAGAGTGGAGTGTCGTCCATATCGAGTCCCCCGATTTGTTGGAAACCCTGCGACGATAGCTGGATTCTCCGTGCTGTCAAAGCGCGCCCCAACTAATCACTTGTGCGCAAGCTCGCGTAGGCTGCCAGCGCGCGCTCCCGCCCGGGCTTGTGATCCACGATCGGCGCCGGGTAGGTGCGGCCGAGTGCAACCGCGGCCTCGGCGAGCTCGAGCGGCTTCGCCGCCCAGGGCTGGTGGATCAGCGCGGCCGGCAGGCGTGCCAGCTCCGGGACCCAGCGGCGGACATAGGTCCCGCGAGAATCGAATTTTTCGCCCTGCAGCACGGGATTGAAGACGCGGAAGTAGGGCGCGGCATCGGCGCCCGATCCCGCAACCCATTGCCAACTTGCCGGATTGCTGCCCGGGTCGGCGTCGACCAGCGTGTCCCAGAACCACTCTTCGCCGCGCCGCCAGTCGATCAGCAGGTGCTTCACGAGCAGCGAGGCTGAGACCATCCGGACGCGGTTGTGCATGCTCCCGGTATGCCAGAGCTCGCGCATCCCGGCGTCGACAATCGGATAGCCGGTTCGCCCGCGCTGCCAGGCCTCCAGCGCTGCATCGTCCTGGGCCCAGGGAAAGGCATCGAAGGCCGGCTGCAGGTTGCGGGTCGCGAGGTCGGGATTGTTGGTGAGCAGGTGGCGGCTGAACTCGCGCCAGCCGAGCTCGCTCAGGAACTTGTCGATGCCGGCGGCGGAGGCCGGGCGCTCGGCGGCGGCAAATCGCGCCGCATGCCAGATCTGGCGCGGACTGATCTCGCCGAAGCGCAGATGCGGCGACAGACGGGAGGTCGCCTCGATGTCGGGCCGGTCGCGATTGGCGGCATAGGTCTGCACGGCCGTTTCGAGAAAGCTGGCGAGGCGCGCCTGCGCCGCGCGCTCGCCGGCTTGCCACGTCGCACGCAGTCCGCCGGCCCAGTCGGGCCTGCTTGGCTCGAGCGCGAGCTCGTCGATCGTCAGGCTCGTGACGCCCGGCGCGTGCGACAGCCGGGCCGGCCGCGGCAGCGGCTTCGGCGGATCGCCCAGAGCGAGCACGCGCTTCCAGAACGGCGTGAACACGCGCGGGCCGCGTCCATCCTTGCCGCGCAACTCGGCGGGGTCGACCAGAAGGTCGTCGGGAAACACGCGTGAGGAGACGCCGATCTCGGCGAGTGCTGCTTCGACATCGGCAGCCACGGCGCGCGGTGCGGCCTGCGCGACATCGTTCCAGTACACCGCGCTCGCGCCGCTCTGGCGTGCCAGCTCGCCGAGCGCGGTGGCCGCGGATCCGCGCCGGATCACGAGTTCGGCGCCGAGCGCATGTAGTTCGGCCTGGAGTGCACGCAACGATTGCGCGAGCCACCAGCGCGACGCGCCGCCGAGCGGACGCAACCCGGGGCTATCCTGATCGTGGACGTAACTACAAACGATCCGAGCGCCCGACTTCGCGGCTTCATACAACGCGGGGTGGTCAGACAGCCGCAGGCTCTCGCGAAACCATACGATGATGGGGGAGGAGGACATGATCAGGTATCTTATTGCCGTTTTTTATAGTGAGTTCCGGTATTCTACGTTCCGGAAAATAACTGCTTTGAAACCAACTACGGGCAGTTTGAGATTCAGTTGCAGTTCCCCTGGAAGGTTTATGACGTGTCCGTCCAATTGAAGCTCGGCACCAAGGCGCTGATCGGCGCCGTTGTCGTGATCGCCCTGAATACCGCCCTGGTCGTCGGCGCAGCGTACTGGTCGCTGTCCTCCGATTTCACCGACCGCGCCAAGCGCGACATCGAAGGCAATCTGCGCACCTTTGCGCTGACGTTCACCGAGACGTTCAAGGATGCGAAAGTCAGCGTGCAGAACGGCGTCGTTACGCGCATCGAGATTCCGGCGATTCCCGAGATCAAGGATCATGCGATCGTGGATCGCGCGGTGTCCTATGTCGGCGGCAGCGCCACGCTGTTCGTGGTCGATGACAGCGGACAGTTCGTCCGCCGTTCGACCAACGTGAAGAAGGAGAATGGCGACCGCGCTGTGGGCACCCAGCTTGCCGCGGATCATCCGGCGCAGGCGCTGCTGCGCCGCGGCGAGGCTTACAAGGGCCCCGCGACGCTGTTCGGCAAGTCGTTCATGACCGCTTATTTTCCCGTCACCAATCCGGCGGACAAGGTGATCGGCATTCTCTATGTCGGCGTGCCCATGGCCGAGCTCGACGCCATGCTGTCGCAGGCGATGCGGACCATGGTCGTCGCCGCGGCGATCGCTGCGCTGCTGGTGCTCGGCCTGACGATGCTGGCGGTGCGACGTGTCACCAAGCCTCTCGCCGCCGTGACCGACGCGCTCACCGCAATCGCTGAGGGGCGCGAGGACGTTGCGATCAAGTCCGATGACCGCAGCGACGAGATCGGCGAGATCGCGCGCAGCCTGGTCGTGTTCCGCAGTGCCGCGAGCGAGCGGCGCCGGATGCGCGAGGAGCAGGCGGCCGCGGCCACTGCGGCTGTCGAGCAGCGCAAGGCCGAGCTGCAGCGTTTCGTCGATTCCTTCCAGGCCAGCATCGGCGGCATCATCGAGAACGTCTTGACGTCGTCGGGCGAGTTCGAGCGCGAGGCGCGCCAGCTCACCCAGACCGCGCGGACCACCGCCGACCTGTCCGGCCATTCGGCCGGCGCTTCGGAAAGCGCTTCCGAGCACGTCCGCACCGCGGCCGTTGCCTCGGACGAGCTGTCCGGCTCGATCGCCGAGATCATCCGTCGCGTGCAGGAGTCCAACGCCATCGCCGCCGAGGCGGTCAACCAGGCGACCGCGACCGACCAGCGCATCAAGGAGCTGTCCGACGCCGGCAACCGCATCGGCGACGTCGTCAAGCTGATCACCTCGATCGCCGAGCAGACCAACCTGCTGGCGCTCAACGCCACCATCGAGGCCGCCCGCGCGGGCGATGCCGGCCGCGGCTTCGCGGTGGTCGCCCAGGAGGTCAAGACTTTGGCCGGCCAGACCGCCAAGGCGACGGAGGAGATCTCCAGCCAGATCGCCAACATGCAGACCGTGACCCAGGAATCCGTCGACGCCATCAAGGCGATCGGCTCGACCATTGAGCGCATCAACGGGATCGCTGCCTCGATCTCGGCCGCCGTCGAACAGCAGCGCGCCGCCACGCAGAACATCACCCAGAGCGTCCGCTCGGCCGCGACCGGCACCGCTGAGGTGGTCGAGAACATCCGCAGCGCGGCGCGTGGGGCGGGCGAGACCGGCGAAAGCTCCAACCGGATGTTCGCCTCGGCCCAGGCGCTGTCCAGCGAAAGCCTCCGGCTGAAGGCCGAGGTGCAGAAGTTCCTCGACGGAATGCGCGCCGCCTGACATCGCGGCTCATCCGTAGAGCAGCCTTGGCAGGATCGTCACGATGCCCGGGAAGAGGGTGAGCAGCAGCACGAAGGCGACCATGATGGCGAGATAGGGGGCGGTCACGCGCGCGATGTAGCCGAGACCGTCCTCCGTCAGGCCCTGGATCACGAACAGGTTGAAACCGACCGGGGGCGTGATCTGGGCCATCTCCACCGCGAGCACCAGGAAGACCCCGAACCAGACCTCGTCGAAGCCGGCGCCCTTCACGATCGGCAGCACGATCGGCAGGGTCATCACGATCATCGAGAAGCCGTCGAGGAAGCAGCCGAGGATCAGGTAGAACACGATCAGCACGGCGATCAGCATGAACGGCGACAGGCCGAGCCCCTTCACGAAGGCGGCCACCGCCTGCGGGATGCCGAGAAAGGCCGCGGCATTGCCGAGGATCGAGGCGCCGAGCACGATCAGCGCGATCATCGAGCAGGTGATGACTGAGCCGATCATCACGTCGCGCACCACCTGCTGCGACATCGCACCTTGGAAATAGGCCACCAGCGCCGCGCCGAGCACGCCGACGGCGGCGGCCTCCGACGGCGTCGCCAGGCCGCCATACATCGAGCCGAGTACGCAGGCGATCAGGAACAGGGCAGGGGCGAGATCCTTCAGCGCGGCGAAACGCTCCGCCCAGGGCACCTGTGACAGTTGCGCCTCCGCCTCTGGCACCATCGAAGGCTTCAGCGTCGTGTGCAGCATCACCCAGCCCATGAAGGTGCCGGCCAGCAACAACCCCGGCAATACGCCGGCGGTGAACAGCTTCAGGATCGAGACGTCGCCGAGCACGCCATAGATGATCATGATGTTTGAGGGAGGGATCAGGAAGCCGAGCGTCCCCGCGCCGGCGAGCGAGCCGATCGCGATGTCGCGCGAATAGCCGCGGCGCAGCAGTTCGTTCAGCGACATGCGGCCGATCACCTGCGTGGTCGCCGCCGACGAGCCGGAGATCGCGGCGAAGATGGTGCAGCCGATGACGTTGACATGGAGCAGGCGTCCCGGCAGCAGCCCGGCCCATGGCGCCAGGCCTTGGAACAGCGAGCGCGACAGCCGGGTGCGGAACAGCAGCTCACCCATCAGGATGAACAGCGGCAGCGCCAGCAGCTCCTGGGTGGTGAGAATGTTCCAGGCATATTGCGGAAGCAGCTTGTCGAGCGGGATCGAGCGGAACATCGCCAGCAGCAGGGTCGCGGTGAAGGCGAGCGTGAGCCCGATCCACAGGCCGCCGGCCAGCAGCGCGAACAGGATGGCGAACAGGGCGACGACTTCGATGGTCATGGGGAGGGGGAGTCCGCGGTGAGGGAGGCGGGCGGGATGGGGCCTGCGAATCCCAGACTGGTGGGATCGTCGCGAATGGCATCGCCGTGATGCGCGATGGTCGTGCCGCAGGCGCGGTTCGACCTCGCCCCGCTTGCGGGGAGAGGTCGGATTGCATCGCAAGATGCAATCCGGGTGAGGGGGTACAGGCATTGGCGCTAACTTACCAAATTAGCGCTTGGTATTCTCGTTTTCTTGGCGGCTCTCGGAGATGGCGTTGAATGTTC
>NZ_JBNPUD010000021.1:0-76797 GCF_051167995.1 Bradyrhizobium sp. HKCCYLRH3073 | reverse complement strand
CGGGCTCGAAGCCCGTGCAACTGTTCGGGTTGAAGGAAGACACCGGACCTGTCCCACGCTCCCCGACAGGCTCTAGGGCCTTTGAGCACGATCGGGCTCAGATCCAGCGACGGGCGGTTGGTCAGAACCGCCCGTTCGCACATTCTGGCAGGTTTCGAACACACAAGAGCACGGAGCAGCCGTTAAACCCATCGCGCAGGGAGGGCCGGGTGATCTCGGCTGAACCTGTGGTACCTGCCGCCTGCATTTTTTTGAGCAGGCGGGCCACGGGCGCGGCCAGCGCCCGGCCTTCCCTGCACCCTCCGATCGATCAGAGGGTGATCCGATTGCAAAGCTCGGGCGTCACCAGCCGCGAGAAGGAGAGCGCATGTCTCATGCTGACATATCTCGGGCTGACATGTCTGGCGCCGATATCCGTTGTGCCGACATCGGCGCGCGCATCGCGGCGGTCAGCGGCGTCTCAACTCTTGATGCCGTAGGTCGCGAGGAACATGCGGACGGCGCTCGCCACCACCTTGTGCGTCTCGTCGGGCGAGGGGGCGGGGGCTCCCTGGAAGATGAAGGGCAGGAACAGCGTGGCCTGGCACATCAGCTGGAATTGCGATGCGGCGAGGTGGCAATCGTCGATGGCGAGCTCCCCGGCATCGACGCGGGCCTGCAGATAGGCGGCGAGCCGGCCGATCGTGCCCTCGATGACGCAATCATAGTAGCGCCGTCCCACCTCAGGCATGCGTTCGGCGATCGCCATCACGGTGCGGATCGCCGATCCGCCGCCGGGGCGGCAGACGACCGCGATCCAGGCGGTGCCGAACTCGTACAGCACGGTCGCGGCATCGCGGGCGGGATCGAAGCTGAAGTTCGAGGCACCTCGATGCACGCTCTCTTCTTCGACGATCGCCTCGAACAGGCGGAACTTGTCGGCGAAGTAGACGTAGAGGGTGCCTTTGGAGACGCCGGCGACGCGCGCGATCTCGCCCATGCTGGCGCCGTCGAAACCCAGGTCCATGAACACCTTGCGGGCGCCCTGGAGGATCTGCCGGCGCTTCGAGGAATCGTCGTCCGACGTCGCCTGGGTGGTGGTGTGGTCCGGCTCAATCATTGGTTTAGGCTGTTCCCGAAGATTTGGCCGGTGCCAACGTCACAAAAGCATCTGCGCGGATATGTTGCGGTAGCGAAGATATAGATTGACCGAACGGTTCGGTCAATGGTAGATGTGGATTGACCGAACGGTTCGGTCGGAATTTTCGGGGCCTGGGTGGCCCCGCTGTCATGGGTGGGAGTCTCTGATGGCCGCTGCGAGAGACCAGGCTGTACGGGCGCGCCGTCCGGACGCTGATGAAGCGCCGGAACAGACGAGGTCTGAGCCGGTCCGGCCGCAGGCCAGCGACACGGCGCAGCGCAAGCCTGCTGATGCCAAGCCTGGCGACCTGAAGGCCGACGTCAGCACCGAGGCTCCATCCGAACGGCCCGCGCCGGCCGGCGCTCCCGCGGGCGCGAAGCCGCAGGCCGTGGCCGCCGCGGCTCCGAAATCCGGCAAGCGCAAGCGGGTGCTGGCCAGCATCGGCGTGCTGCTCGCGCTCGCCGCCGCCGGCTATGCCACGCACTATTATCTGGTCGGCCGCTTCATGGTCTCGACCGACGATTCCTACGTCCGCGCCAACAACACCATGCTGGGCGCGCGCGTCTCCGGGCACATCCAGGAGATCGTGCCGCGCGACAATTCGGTGGTCCGCAAGGGCGACGTGATCTTCCGCATCGACGACGGCGACTACAAGATCGCGGTCGACGCCGCCCGCAGCAAGATCGCCACGCAGGAGGCGACGATCGCGCGCATCGGCCGCCAGGTCGCCGCGCAGCAGAGCGCCGCCGAGCAGGCGCAGGCCAATCTCACCTCATCCGAAGCCGCGATGAAGCGCGCCGGGCTCGACTATGAGCGCCAGCAGGCGCTGAGCAGCAAGGGCTTTGCCTCGCACGCGACCTTCGAGCAGTCGGAAGCCGCGCGCGACCAGGGCATGGCCGCGGTCCGCGCCGCCCGCGCCGCGTACGACGCCGCGCGCGACAATGTCGAGGTGACGAAGGCGCAGCAGGTCGAGGCCCAGGCGCAGCTCGCCGAGCTCAAGACATCGCTCGCCAAGGCGGAGCGCGATCTCGAATTCGCCACCGTGCGCGCGCCGGTCGACGGCACCTTCTCCAACCGCCTCGTCAACACCGGCGACTTCATCGCGGTCGGCCAGCGGCTCGGCAACGTCGTGCCGCTCGACGAGGTCTTCATCGACGCGAACTTCAAGGAAACCCAGCTCCGGCGCATCCGTCCGGGCCACCCGGTCACGATCAAGGTCGACGCCTATGGCGCGCGCGGCTTCAAGGGCGTGGTCGACAGCATCTCGCCGGCCTCGGGCTCGGTGTTCACCCTGCTGCCGCCGGATAACGCCACCGGCAACTTCACCAAGATCGTGCAGCGCCTGCCCGTGCGCATCCGCGTGCCGAAGGATGTGGCGCGGCAGAACCTGCTGCGCGCCGGCATGTCGGTCTACGTCACCGTCGACACCACCGACGCCAAGGATGCCGACACCGACGCCGACCTCGACGCATCGGCGACGGTGCAGGGGAAGTAGTTGGACAGGGAAAGTATTTTGAACTGATGCGAGGGCACGAGCTGTCGCGTCATCGGAAGTCAGCTCCCTCCCTCCTTGTGGGGGAGGGCTGGGGAGGGGGGTACTCCGGGCGAGACCGCCGTTGTGGGCCCCCTCCCCCAGCCCCTCCCCACAAGGGGGAGGGGAGCGCACCGGGAATGCGGCGCGGTCCTCGATCCAAGCGGACTAACTGACCATGGCCACCGCCACCACAGCCAACCCCACCATGAGCGCGCCGGCGGCGCCGTCCGACCGCATCGCGCCGCGGCGTCTGATCGCGTTCCTGATCATGGTGTTCGGCATGTTCATGTCGATCCTGGACATCCAGATCGTGTCGGCGTCGCTGACCGAGATCCAGGCGGGTTTGTCGGCAAGCTCCAGCGAAGTGTCATGGGTGCAGACCGCCTATCTGATCGCCGAGGTGATCGCGATCCCGCTGTCCGGCTTCCTGTCGCGCGCGCTCGGCACGCGGCTGTTGTTCGCGATCTCGGCGGCCGGCTTCACCATCTCCAGCTTCCTGTGCGGCTTCGCCTCCTCGATCGAGCAGATGATCCTGTGGCGCGCTCTGCAGGGCTTCCTCGGCGCCGGCATGATCCCGACCGTGTTCGCCTCGGCCTACACGGTGTTTCCGCGCACCAAATTCCACATCGTCGGTCCGATCATCGGCCTCGTCGCCACGCTGGCGCCGACGGTGGGCCCGACCGTCGGCGGCTACATCACCGATGCGATGTCCTGGCACTGGCTGTTCTTCGTCAACATCCCGCCGGGCATCCTGATCACGATCGGCGTGCTGGCGCTCGTCGATTTCGACGAGCCGCATTTCGAGCTGCTCGATCGCTTCGACTGGTGGGGCCTGTTGTTCATGGCCGGCTTCCTCGGCTCGCTCGAATACGTGCTGGAGGAGGGGCCGCAATATGAATGGCTGCAGGACACCTCGGTCGCGATCTTCGCTGCGGTCTGTGCCGTCTCGGCGGTGTGCTTCTTCTGGCGGGTGCTGACGGCCGACGAGCCGATCGTCGGCCTCTTCGCGTTCGGCAACCGCAACTTCGCGGTCGGCTGCCTGCTGCAGTTCTGCATCGGCATCGGCCTCTATGGCCTGACCTACATCTATCCGCGCTATCTCGCCGAGGTCCGCGGCTACAGTGCGCTGATGATCGGCGAGACGATGTTCGTTTCCGGCGTCACCATGTTCCTGATGGCGCCGGTGGTCGGTCGGCTGATGCTGAAGGTCGACATGCGCCTGATGATCGCGTTCGGCCTCGTGATCTTCGCGATCGGCTCTTACCAGATGACCGGCATCACCCGCGACTACGATTTCTGGGAACTGTTCCTGCCGCAGGTGCTGCGCGGCGTCGGCATGATGTTCGCGATGGTGCCGACCAACAACATCGCGCTCGGCACGCTTGCGCCCGACCGCGTCAAGAACGCCTCCGGCCTGTTCAACCTGATGCGCAATCTCGGCGGCGCCGTCGGCCTTGCCGTGATCAACCAGGTGCTGAACGACCGCACCGACCTGCACATCTCCCGCCTGCACGAGCGCGTCAACTGGGGCAATGCCACCGCGGTCGAGACCCTCAACATGCTGCAGCAGAAGCTGCAGGGGATGGGCGACTCGGCCTTGATGGCGATGAAGCAGCTGTCGCAGATCGTGCACCGGCAGGCGGTGGTGATGGGCTATGGCGATGCGTTCTTCATGTTGACCTGCTTCTACATCGCGCTCAGCTTCATGGTGATGCTGCTCAACAAGCCGAGCTCGCCGATGGCCGGCGGCGGCGACGCACATTGACGTGAGCGGCCCGCGGGCGCCTGCGGGTTGCCAGATCATACCCTCGATGGTATGGAACAAGAATTGTCGCTCGAACCGGGGAGATTTGCATGACTGAATCGCATCTGCAGATCGCGTGCACCCGCTCGATGCCTGTTCTGGTGTTCGGCCGCTCGCTTTGAGCACCACCGCCTAACTTCCCAACGCCTGATTACTCATCCGCAGACCGCGCGCCGCGTCACGTCTGCATTATTTGGAGCCGGCTGGCGCTGCGCGCGCGGCCGGATGATGCCATGACCGTCGACGTCTCCGGCCTGAAGGCCGACAAGCGTCCCGCCGCCATCCGCGTCGTGATGCCGTTCGTGTTCCGCCACTGGCTGAAGCAGCCGCGCATGACCCTCGGCATTGCATGCGCGCTGCTGGGCGCCACCGCCGCCGACCTGTTCATGCCGGTGTTCTCCGGCAAGCTCGTCGATGCGCTGACGCTCGGCCCGGCAAACGGCGATGCGCGACATGCCGCGCTGGTGGCATTCGCCGGCATCGTCGCGCTGGGCTTCGCCTCGATCGTGCTGCGATTGTCGGGCCTGCAACTGATCGTGCCGTTCACCCTGCGCATCATGTCCGACGTGGCGCGCGACGCCTTCGTGCGCGTGCAGCGGTTCTCGACCGACTGGCACGCCAACAGTTTCGCCGGCTCGACGGTGCGCAAGATCACCCGGGGAATGTGGGCGCTCGACCTCTACAACGACACTATCCTGCTGGCCCTGCTGCCGTCGCTGTCGGTGCTGCTGGGCTCGATGGTGCTGCTCGGCCTGCATTGGGGCGCGCTGGGTGGGGTCATCGCCGTCGGCGCGGTGCTGTACGTCGCGATGACGGTGGCGTTCTCAACCCGCTACATCGCGCCGGCCGCACGGATCTCCAATGCCTGGGACACCAAGGTCGGCGGCACCCTGGCGGACGCGCTGAGCTGCAATGCGGTGGTGAAGTCGTTCGGCGCCGAGGCGCGCGAGGACTTCAGGCTGATGCGCGTCGTCAAGCGCTGGTCCCGGCGCGTCAACCGCACCTGGCTGCGCTACAACACCACGGCTGCGGTGCAGCTCGGCGTGCTCTTGTGCCTGCGCTCCTCGGTGATCGGCGGCGCCGTGCTGCTGTGGATGGCGGGCAGGGCCTCGCCGGGTGACGTCACCTATGTGCTGACCAGCTACTACGTGATCCATGCCTATCTGCGCGACGTCGGCATGCACATCAACAACTTGCAGCGTGCGGTCAACGACATGGACGAGCTGGTGGCGATCCATGGCGAGCCGATCGGCATCGTCGATGCCGCCGATGCCAGGCCGATCGCCGTGACGGGCGGCCACATCGTGTTTGATGCGGTGACGTTCCATTATGGCGGCCATCGTGCGCCGCTGTACGATCGGCTGTCGGTGGACATCCGGCCGGGCGAACGGATCGGCCTCGTCGGGCGCTCCGGCTCCGGCAAGACGACCTTCGTCAAGCTGGTACAGCGGCTGTACGACGTGAGCGGCGGCCGGATCCTGATCGACGGGCAGGACATCGCCCATGCGAAGCAGGACTCGCTGCGCAGCCAGATCGCGATCGTGCAGCAGGAGCCGATCCTGTTCCACCGCTCGCTGGCCGAGAACATCGCCTATGGCCGGCCGGGCGCCAGCCAGGCGGAGATCGAGCAGGCGGCGCGGCTTGCGAACGCGCATGAGTTCATCACGCGGCTGCCGAAGGGCTACGGTACGCTCGTCGGCGAGCGCGGCGTCAAGCTGTCGGGCGGCGAGCGGCAGCGGGTGGCGCTGGCGCGCGCGCTCCTGGCGGATGCGCGCGTGCTGATCCTGGACGAGGCGACCTCGAGCCTGGATTCGGAATCGGAGGCGCTGATCCAGGAGGCGATGGAGCGGCTGATGAAGGGCAGGACCGCGATCGTGATCGCGCATCGGCTGGCAACTGTGCGCAGCCTCGACCGCATCCTGGTGTTCGATCGTGGCCGCATCGTCGAGCAGGGCAGCCACGCCGCGCTGGTCGGCAAGCCTGGCGGACTCTATCGCAGCCTGTTCGAGCGGCAGGCCATCGAGTTCGGCCAGCTCTCGGCGGCGGGATAACACAAATGGTGAGGGGCCCGGCGCTGTCGGCGCCGAGCCCCTCATGAACATATCAGCCGGCCTGTAAGCCGGGTTCTGTAGGGCACCGCCACACTTGCGCATGACGATACGCGACGGCCATTCCTCTGGGATCGCGCTTGCGCGTGACCTCGGGCAACCTACCCGGACGGCGAGCCTGACATCGCTCCCGCGGACGTCATCGCCTGACACAAAGTGCCTGGACGATTGTCTCCGCGTGGCCGTCCCTATTCGGTTTTGCTCCCGGTGGGGTTTACCATGCCGGTTCCGTTGCCGGCCCCGCGGTGCGCTCTTACCGCACCTTTTCACCCTTACTTGCCTCCCTCGTGGGAGGAAGCGGTTCGTTCTCTGTGGCACTGTCCCTGGGGTCGCCCCCGCCGGACGTTATCCGGCACCGCATGTCGATGGAGCCCGGACTTTCCTCCCCGGCGGCCTTTCGGCGCTTGCCGGAGCGGCCGTCCGGCCGACTGATGCGGCCTGAATGGGGCTTTCCGAGCAGCACGTCAAGCCATCGCCATGCCGGCGAAAAATATTATCCTTCGCGTGTCGTTCCATGTCGGCGCCGTTCGACTGGATGTCGGCGATCCAGCCGAACATGAGGAGCAAGTCCGATGCAGTATCTGTTGATGATCTATCTGAACGAGGTCGAATACGCGAAGATGGAGAAGGCGGCCGAAGGGAAGATGCTGGCGGAATATCAGGCCTTCACCCAGTCCATCATCTCGAGCGGCAACTACAAGGGCGGCGATCGGCTGCAGCCGACCACGACGTCGACCACCGTGCGGGTGCGGGACGGCAAGATCCTCACCACCGACGGTCCGTTCGCCGAGACCCGCGAGCAGCTCGGCGGCTACTACATGATCGAGGCCAAGAATCTCGACGAGGCGATCGGGATTGCCGCGCGGATTCCCGGCGCCCGGCTCGGCTCGATCGAGGTGCGGCCGGTCTGGCAATACAATCATTGAGACCGGTGCGGCTCGCTGCCGAGAAGGTCACCGATGACGCCCGATGCGATCGACAAGGTGTTCCGCGATGAGGCCGGCCGCGCACTCGCGACCTTGATCCGGCTCGTCGGTGACTTCGATCTGGCCGAGGACGTGCTGCAGGATGCGTTCGCTGCGGCGCTGCTCAAATGGCGGGGGTCCGACGCTCCCGCCAACCCGCGGGCGTGGCTGGTCAATGTCGCCCGCAACAAGGCCATCGATCGCATCCGGCGGCGGAGCAATTTTCGCGACAAGGAGGCGGAGATCGTTCATGCGATCGAGCGTGATGCCGCCAACGACGACGCCGACGCGCCGGCCGATCTCGACGACGACATGCTGCGGCTGATCTTCACCTGCTGCCATCCGTCGTTCGCGCCGGAGGTCCAGGTCGCGTTGACGCTGCGCACGGTCTGCGGCCTCACCACCGCCGAGGTCGCCCGCGCTTTTATCACCGGCGAGGAGGCGATGGCGCAGCGCCTGGTCCGCGCCAAGCAGAAGATCCGCCTTGCCGGCATTCCCTATGAGGTGCCGGGACGCGACGCGCTCGAGGAGCGGCTGCGCGGCGTCCTGACCGTGATCTATCTGGTGTTCACCGAGGGCTATCTCGCGACCTCCGGCACGGAGCTGATTCGCGAGGATCTCGCGCGCGAGGCGATCCGGCTGGGTCGGCTGCTGCTTGGCTTGATGCCGGAGGCGCGCGACATCAAGGGCCTGCTCGCGTTGATGCTGCTGCACGATGCGCGGCGCGCCGGCCGAACCGATGCGGCGGGCGACATCGTCCTGCTGGAGGAGCAGGACCGCTCGCTGTGGAATCGCGAGCAGATCGCCGAAGGGCTGGGGCTGGTCGAACAGGCGCTGGGCATGAAGGGGCTGCCGCAGTCCTACACGGTCCAGGCGGCGATCGCCGCGCTTCATGCCCAGGCGTCCAGTTACGCTGAAACGGACTGGCGGCAGATCGTCGGCCTCTACGAGGTTCTGCTGCGGATCGCACCATCGCCGGTGATCGAGCTCAATCATGCAGCCGCTGTCTCGATGGTCGACGGCCCGGCGCGGGCGCTGGCGCTGGTCGATGCGCTGGCCGCCCGTGGCGGATTGAAGCAGTACGATCTGCTGCCGGCAGTGCGGGCGGACCTCCTGCGGCGGCTCGGCCGGCGCGACGAGGCAAGCGCGGCCTATCGCGAGGCGAGCGCAGCGACGCAGCTCGCGCCGCTCAGGCGTCTCTATGCACGCCGGCTCGGGGAGCTCGACGCGGAGGCCTGACGCGTCAGGCGCGCGGCGCCTGATCCTCGGCCGGAAGGCTCGTCAGCAGCGCATGCAGCGTCCACAAGGTCGAGCGGTCGGCGATGCCGTCGATCTTTTCGGGGCGGAAGTGTCGCTGGAACGCCGTGACCACATCCATGGTGATGCCGTCGAATTTGCCGGTGATCGGCACGCCATAGCCGTATTTGGCGAGCGCCTTCTGCAGGCCCTTGACGTCGTCGCCGATGCTGCCGAGCTTCAGCGTCTCGCCCTTGGTGATCGCGGCCGGCTGCACCCAATGGCCGACGCCGGAATTCGCCAGCGAATGCCACGGGAATTTCTCGCCCGGATCCTTCTTGCGCGCGGGCGCGACGTCGGAATGCCCGAGCACGCGATGCGCCGGGACGTTGCGGCGGAGCATGATGCCCCGGCACAGCGCGATCACCGCCGCGATCTGCCGCGGTGGGAAATCCGGATAGCCCCAATCGTGGCCGCGATTGACGATCTCGACGCCGATCGAGCAGGAATTGATGTCCTCCTCGCCGCCCCATGACGAGAGACCCGCGTGCCAGGCGCGCAAGGCCTCCGGGACGCACTGGACGATGCGTCCGTCCTCGAGCACGACGTAATGCGCGGAGACCTCGCTGCCGGCGGTACACAGCTTGGTGATCGCCCCTTCGACGTCCGGCATGCCGGTGTAATGAAGAATGATCATGTCCGGCTGGCGCCCACCCTTGCGCTCGCCGAAATTGGCCGACGGGATCACGTCGGAGGCGACCGACGAGTCCGGCGTAAAGACCGGCAGGTCGGCAACGCCTTTGGGGATCGGCAGCGCACGAGAACGCTTCGATTCCGGCTTGTCGGAGGGATTGGGCATGAACGACTCGAAGCGGACGGCGGCGGCGATGGCTCAAACCGGATATGGGCAGGCACTACTCTTTTACATGTCCCAGCCGCAATCGAAATCGCATGCGAGCCCTCGATATTGAGCCGACCGTTGTATCGCGACGGCACGTCGGCCGACCGGCGCGCCGGCTCTGCTTCGCACTCCAAGTGCCTAACATCCGCCACAGACCGTCAACGGTTTGTTAACGCTAAACGCCGTTACTGAGTGGTGAAGAGCCAAGCCGGCTTTCGGGACGGCAAGCCGCCACGATGCAAGGTCCTGCACGGCAGATTACGATCGAAAGCGGTTCCGGGGCGCTCCGGCGCCGTGCGATTGCTGTCGGATCGAGGGTCTCGACGTGGCCGGATCGTGCTGCTGATGTCGTGACGGCTCCACGGATGACGGAGCGTCCCGAGAGATGGCTTGGCGAGTTGACGGGGCGCGAGGATCGAAGGCGCGATGGGCTCGCTGCCGACCAAAATCAGTCTGAAGCAACGGCGCGCTCGCGGAGCGGCCGCGTGAGTACGGCTGACCAGCGACACGTTCCGGTGCTCGGCCCCGAAGCGGTCGAGATGCTGGCGCCGCGCGACGGCGGAACCTACGTCGATGCGACCTTTGGCGCCGGCGGCTATACGCGCCTGATCCTGGCGACGGCGGGAACACGGGTCATAGGGATCGATCGCGACAGCACTGCAATCGCCGGCGGCGCTGGTCTCCTCGCCGAAGCGGGCGATCGCCTGAAACTGGTCGAGAACCGCTTCTCGGCCTTGGCCGACATCTGTGCATCGCAAGGCCTCACGCATGTCGACGGCGTCGTGATGGATGTCGGCGTCTCCTCGATGCAGCTCGACTCCGCCGCGCGCGGCTTCTCGTTCAGGTTCGACGGCCCGCTCGACATGCGGATGGGCGGCACGGGACCGACGGCCGCCGATGTCGTCGCCCACGCTGCCGAGCGCGCTCTGGCCGACGTCATCTATATCTTTGGCGAAGAGCGGCACTCGCGCGCCGTGGCGCGGGCCATCGTGGCCGCGCGCAAGGAACAGCCGATCACGACGACGCGGCAGCTTGCCGACATCGTCGCGCGCGTGGTGAGATCCAAGCCTGGCGACATTCATCCGGCGACGCGCACGTTCCAGGCGTTGCGCATTCTCGTCAACGAGGAGCTGGACGAGCTCGAACAGGCGCTGTCGGCCGCGGAGCGCGTGTTGGCACCGGGCGGCCGGCTGGCGGTCGTCTCGTTCCATTCGCTCGAGGACCGCATCGTCAAGACGTTCCTCGCCGAGCGCAGCAGAACCGGCGGCGGCTCGCGCCATTTGCCCGAGATCGCGCAGGAGGCACCGAGCTTCCAACTGCTCAACCGCAAGCCGGTCGTGGCCGCGGAGGCCGAGACCGACGCCAATCCGCGGGCGCGGTCCGCCAAGCTGCGCGGTGCCGAGCGTACGGCCGCGCCGGCGCACGCTTCGGCATCTTCTTCGCCCTGGCCGCGGCTGGCCGATGTCCTGCGAGGAGGCTGACCGATGCGCCTCCTGCACCTCGTCGTGATCTGCTCGCTGATCTTCGCGGCGGCCTATGTCTATCGCATCAAGATGGACTCCACGGCACGGGTCGAGCGCGTGCTGCAATTGCGCGCCGAGATCCGCGAGCAGCGCGAGGCCATCGCAGTGTTGCGCGCGGAATGGGCCAAGCTCGACGCGCCGCTGCGGCTGCAAGGGCTGGTCGAGCGGCATCTGCCGCTGAAGCCGCTCAACGCCACGCAATACGACAGCCTGAAGAATCTGCCGGAGCGGCCCCCGCGATTTGCGCGACCGGACAATCCGGATCCGATCGGATCGATGATCGATGCGATCGACGCGATCAACGAAGAGCCCCCCGTGACCGGGTCAGTGCGTCGCCCGGAGGATCAGCAATGACCGATCAGCTTCGGCCCGACGTCAAGCCGCAGGAACCCTGGCGGCAACGTCTGGTGCGCACGCTGCTGTATGGGCGCGATGTCGATCGGACTGCCAAGGCGCGCGCGCGCGTCGGCCTCGCGATCATTGCCTTTGCCGCCGTCTACGCGGTGATCGGCGGCCGCCTCGTGATGTTCGCGATCGGCTCGGATGGTCCGAGCGCGCGGCGCGCCGCGCAGCAGGACGCCATCGCCACCGCGCGCCCCGATATCGTCGACCGCAACGGCGCCGTTCTCGCCACCGACGTGAAGACGCCGAGCCTGTTCGCCGAGCCGCGTCGCCTCATCGACAAGGACGAGGCGATCGAGCTACTGACGGCGACCTTGCCGGATCTCGATACGGGCGAGGTCCGCGACCGACTGATGTCGCGCAAGGGCTTCGTCTGGTTGAAGCGCGAGATGACGCCGAAGCAGCAGCAGGACATTCATCGCCTCGGCCTGCCGGGCATCGGCTTCCTGCGCGAGAACAAGCGTGTCTATCCGACCGGCAACGAGGTGGCGCATCTGATCGGCCTGGTGAACATCGACAACCAGGGCATCGCCGGCATGGAGAAGTGGCTCGACAATCAGGGCCTCGCCGACCTGCATCGCGCCGGCTTCGCCACCGACCGACTGCAGCGGCCGGTTGAACTGTCGGTCGACCTACGCGTCGAGCATGCGCTGCGCGACGAACTGCTCAAGGCCAAGGAGAAGTTCAAGACCAAGGCGGCCTCCGGTCTCGTCGTCAATGTCAGGACCGGCGAGATCATCGCCATGGTGTCGCTGCCGGATTTCGATCCCAACAACCCGAAGGAAGCGCACGATCCAGACCGGATCAACCGCCTGACCACGGGCGTGTACGAGATGGGCTCGACCTTCAAGGCGTTCACCCTCGCGATGGCGCTCGACACCGGCAAGTATGATCTCAACTCGCTGTGGGATGCACGCGGGCCGCTGCACTACGGCAAGTTCGCCATTCACGACGACGAGCCGAAGGGCCGCTTCCTTACCATGAAGGAGGTGTTCACCTTCTCCTCCAACGTCGGCGCCGCCAGGATCGCTTTGACTCAGGGCGTCGAGGGCCACAAGGCATTCCTGCGCAAGATGGGCCAGTTCGACCGGCTGCGCACCGAGTTGCCGGAGAGTGCCTCGCCGATCCTGCCCAAGCGCTGGAGCGAATTGAACACGATCACGATCGCGTTTGGTCACGGCATGGCGGTGGCGCCGCTGCAGGGCGTGATGGGCGTCAGCGCGCTGGTCAATGGCGGCTATCTGATCCCGCCGACCTTCATGAAGCGCACCGAGGCGGAGGCGATGCAGGTCGCCAAGCGCGTGATCAAGCCGGAGACCTCCGAAAAGATGCGCTATCTGATGCGTCTGAACGCCGAGATCGGCACCGCGCGCAAGGCTGACGTGAAGGGCTACTACATCGGCGGCAAGACCGGCACCGCCGAGAAGGTGATCAACGGCCGCTACGCCAAGAAGAAGGTGCTGACCCTCTTCACCGCAGTGATCCCCGCCGACAAGCCCAAATACCAGCTCCTGATCATGCTGGACGAGCCGCAGGCATTGAAGGAGACCTACGGCTTCATCACCTCGGGCTGGAACGCGGTGCCGACCGCCGGCAACGTGATCTCCCGGATCGGGCCGCTGCTGGGAATCGAGCCCCGGTTCGACCTGCCGCCGTCCGACCGCCAAATTCTTGCGGCATCGCGGCTGACACAGTAAGCCGTCGTCGAATCGCAGGCTTTGGAGCTGCCGCCATCCCCGGGCGGGGCCAGGACTGGCACGGAACCAGGATGAAACTTCACGACCTCCTGGGCGATCAGGCGACGCTCGACGCTTCCATCGCCGCAGTCGAGATATCCGGCCTCGCCGTCGACAGCCGCGCCGTGCGGCCCGGCGACCTGTTTTTTGCACTCTCCGGCACCAAGACCGATGGTTCCCGCTTCATCGCGGCGGCGATCGCGGCCGGCGCGGTTGCCGTAGCCGGTGGGGCGGGTCCTGGAACAGAGCTGGCCGTTCCATTCATCGCGCTGCCGAACCCGCGGCGGGCGCTCGCGCTGGCTGCGTCGCGGTTCTATCCGCGCCAGCCGGCAACGATTGCCGCCGTCACCGGCACCAGCGGCAAGACGTCGGTCGCCGCCTTCACGCGGCAGATCTGGCAGAAGCTCGGCCACAGCTCGGCCAGCATCGGGACCGTCGGGCTGGTGTCGGACAAGCGCACCGTCTACGGCTCGCTGACGACGCCCGATCCGATCGCGCTGCATCGGCAGATCGACGAGATCACGCAGGACGGCGTCACCCATCTGGCGTTCGAGGCCTCGTCGCACGGGCTCGATCAGTTCAGGCTCGACGGTGTCAGGGTCTCGGCCGGCGGGTTCACGAACCTGTCGCGCGACCACATGGACTATCATCCGGATATCACGCACTACCTCAACGCCAAGCTCAGGCTGTTCCGCGATCTCGTTCCGCCGGGCGGGCCTGCGGTGATCTCGGCCGATCATGAGTGCTCGCCGGAGGTCATCGCTGCGGCGCAGACGCGCGGTCTTCGCCTGATGACGGTGGGGACCCATGGCGATGGCGCGGGCGAGGGCATCCGTCTCGTGGCCGCTGCAATCGACGGCTTTGCGCAGCAGCTCCAGATCCAGCATTGCGGCCGCATGCATGCGGTCCGGCTGCCGCTGGTCGGCGCGTTTCAGATCGAGAATGCGCTGGTCGCAGCGGGCCTTGCGATCGGCACCGGCAGCGATCCGCAGGCCGTGTTCGAAGCGCTCGAGCAGCTCGAGGGCGCCAAGGGCCGGCTTGAGCTGGTCGGCGAGCACAATGGTGCGCCCATCTTCATCGACTACGCGCACAAGCCGGACGCGCTCGCCAAGGCGCTGCATGCACTGCGGCCCTATGCCGCCCGAAAACTCGTCGTCGTGTTCGGCGCCGGCGGCGACCGTGACACCGGCAAGCGTCCCTTGATGGGCGCGATCGCCGCCGAAGAGGCCGACAGCGTCATCATCACCGATGACAATCCGCGCAGCGAGGATCCGGCTGCGATCCGCGCCGCGATCCTGGCGGCCGTACCCGGGGCGCGCGAGATCGGCGACCGGGCGGAGGCGATCCGGGTCGCCATCGGCGAGCTGCAGCTCGGCGATGCGCTCGTGATCGCCGGCAAGGGCCATGAGACCGGACAGATCATCGGCAGCAATATTCTGCATTTCAGCGATCATGAAGCGGTCGCGGACGCGTTGGCATCGAGGACATCATGACGAAGGCGCTGTGGACCGTGGCAGAGGCGGCGCGCGCGCTCGGCCTCACCGGCGACTATCCGGAGACTCGAATCGACTTCGTCACGCAGGACAGCCGCGCGGTGAAGCCCGGCAGCCTGTTCGTGGCGCTGAGCGGCACGCCGAGTGGCGGCTTCGTGTCGAGCTTTGCCTCCAGCCGCGATGGCTGGGAGTTTGCGGCGAACGCCGAAGCGGCTGGCGCGGTGGCGATGATCGTGCCGCACAGGATCGATGGCGTCACCGTGCCGCAGCTCGTGGTGCCGGACACGCTGATCGATGGGCTGTGGGCGCTGGCGCGCGCCGCGCGGGCGCGCTTCCACGGCCCGGTGATCGGGTTGACCGGCAGCGCCGGCAAGACCTCGACCAAGGAGTTCATCGCCGCCTATCCCGGCGCGTCCGCGAGTCCGTCCAGCTTCAACAATTTCTGGGGCGTGCCGCTGACGCTGTGCAACGCCGATCCCTCCGCTTCGGTCTGGGTCGTCGAGATGGGCATGAACCAGACAGGCGAGATCGCGCGGTTGACGGAGCTGTCGCAGCCGACGGTGGCGCTGGTCGTCAACGTCCAGCCGGTGCATCTGGAGAAGCTCGGCAGCCTGGAAGCGATCAGGAAAGAGAAGGTCTCGATCGCGCGCGGTCTGCCAGCCGATGGCGTCCTCGTGCTTCCCTCAGATCTCGCGGCGCCGGAATGGGCGGGCAAGGTGATCCGCTTCGGCGGCGATGCGGAGGTGCGCGAGCTCTCGCACAACTCGCGCGGCGAAGCCTGGGATGTGATCGCCGATGTCGCCGGTCGTCGCGTCGCATTCGCGCTGACGCCCGGTGCGCCGCATCGCCTGCACAATGCGCTGGCGGCGCTGGCCTCGATCGCAGCGGCCGGGCTCGATCCGGCGCTGCTCGCGCAGACGCTCGGCCATGTCGGCATCATGACGGGCCGTGGCGTCGAGCAGACCGTCGGCGACATCGTTCTCATCGACGACAGCTTCAACGGCAATCCGGCCAGCATGGCGGCAGCGCTCGACAGTCTGCAGGCGCGACCGGTGCGGGGGCGGCGCATCGCCGTGATTGGCGACATGCTCGAGCTCGGCGCCGAGGCGCCGGCCTATCATCAGGGGATGGTGGCTCATCTCGCCGGGGTCGATGGCGTCTATTGCGTCGGTCCGCTGATGCGTCACCTGTTCGACAGCCTGCCGCACGCAAAGCGGCTCGGCTGGCACGAGGATCCGGTGACGCTGGATCCCGGCCGGGTCGCGGCGCTGCTGGCGCCGGGCGACGTCGTCGTCATCAAGGGCAGCAAGAAGATCTTCTGGGTCAACAAGTTCGTGTCGAAGCTCGCCGCGGCGCTGCAGCGGCCCGCTTGAAAATCGGGCGATATCGCGGCGCGGCAGAACGATATTTTCCACTGGCGGTCGAAGCGATCGTGCCGGACGGGTCTTTCCGCCGGCCTATGATTCGCACCCGGCCCCGATCATGGTTAAAAGAGGCTGGACCGGATTCGCGAGCGAATCCGTGTTCGCGGTCTCGGTGAGGCGGCATAGGCGGGTTGGATGTTCTACTGGTTGATCGAGCTGACGAATACGTTTCCGAGCCTGTCCGTGTTTCGCGGATTGCTGAACGTGTTCCGCTACATCACGTTCCGTACGGGCGGCGCGGTCGTCACCGGGGCGCTGTTCGTGTTCCTGTTCGGGCCGTGGATCATCGATCATCTGCGCCTGCGCCAGGGCAAGGGCCAGCCGATCCGCACCGACGGCCCGCAATCGCACATCATCAGCAAGAAGGGCACGCCCACGATGGGCGGCCTGATGATCCTGTCGGGCCTCGTCGTCTCCACCGTGCTGTGGGCCAATCCGCTCAACCCCTACGTCTGGATCGTTCTCGCGGTGACGCTCGGCTTCGGCTTCGTCGGCTTCTATGACGACTATCTGAAGGTGACCAAACAGTCGCATTCCGGCTTTGCCGGCAGACTGCGTCTGCTGATCGAGGCTGCGATCGCGCTGGTCGCCTGTTATGCGCTGGTGCGGCTCGGGCGCGATCCGTCCGCGACCGGGCTTGCCATTCCGTTCTTCAAGGAACTCGTCATCAAGTTCGGCTGGCTCTACGTCATCTTCGGCGCGTTCGTCATCGTCGGCGCCGGCAATGCCGTCAACCTGACCGATGGACTCGACGGCCTGGCCATCGTCCCGGTGATGATCGCCTCCGCCAGCTTCGGTCTGATCGCCTATCTCGCCGGCAACGCGGTGTTTTCCGATTACCTGCAGATCCATTATGTCGCGGGCACTGGCGAGCTTGCCGTGCTGTGCGGCGCGGTGCTCGGCGCGGGCCTCGGCTTCCTCTGGTTCAACGCCCCGCCGGCGTCGATCTTCATGGGTGACACCGGCTCGCTGGCCCTCGGCGGCATGCTCGGATCGATCGCGGTCGCGGTGAAGCACGAGATCGTGCTGGCGGTCATCGGCGGCCTGTTCGTGCTGGAGGCCGTGTCGGTGATCGTGCAGGTGGCCTCGTTCAAGCTGACCGGCAAGCGCATCTTCAAGATGGCGCCGATCCACCATCATTTCGAGCAGCTCGGCTGGACCGAGCCGCAGATCGTGATCCGCTTCTGGATCATCTCGGTGATGCTGGCCCTGGTCGGTCTCTCGACCTTGAAGCTGCGCTGACATGATCCCCGTCACCGCATTTGCCGGCAAGACCGTCGCCGTGTTCGGGCTCGGCGGCTCGGGGCTGGCTTCGTGTCATGCCCTGCGGGCCGGCGGCGCCGAAGTGATCGCGGCCGACGACGGCGCCGATCGGATGACGGAAGCGGCGAAGGCTGGCTTCATCACCGCCGATCTGCGCACCGTCTCCTGGGCGAACTTCGCCGCGCTGGTGCTGGCGCCAGGCGTGCCGCTGACCCATCCGGTGCCGCATTGGAGCGTGTTGAAGGCGCGCGAGGCCGGGGTCGAGGTGATCGGCGACATCGAGCTGTTCTGCCGCGAGCGCAGGCGGCACGCGCCGGATGCGCCGTTCGTCGCGATCACCGGCACCAATGGCAAGTCGACCACGACGGCGCTGATCGCGCATCTGATGCGCGTCGCCGGCTACGATACCCAGATGGGCGGCAATATCGGCACCGCGATCCTGTCGCTGGAGCCGCCGCGCATGGGCCGCGTCCACGTCATCGAGATGTCGTCCTACCAGATCGACCTGACGCCGTCGCTCGATCCGGGCGTCGGCATCCTGCTCAATGTCAGCGAGGACCATATCGACCGCCACGGCACGATCGAGAACTATGCGGCGGTGAAGGAGCGGCTGGTGGCGGGTGTCCAGTCCAAAGGCACCGCGATCGTCGGTGTCGACGACGGTTTTTCGCGGGCGATCGCCGATCGGCTCGACCGGGGCGGCAAGCGCGTCGTGCGCATCTCGGTGAAGAACCCGCTGGCGGATGGGCTGTACGTCGAGCACGAGACGATCGTGCGCAGCGCGGGGGGCGCGCGCAGCGAGGTCGCACGTCTCGGTGGCATCGGCTCGCTGCGCGGTCAACACAACGCCCAGAACGCCGCCTGCGCCGCCGCTGCCGCGCTCGCGATCGGGGTCAGGGAGGATGTGCTGCAGCAGGGGCTGCGCAGCTTCCCAGGTCTGGCGCACCGCATGGAGCAGGTCGGCCGCCGCGGCAACGTGCTGTTCGTGAACGACTCCAAGGGCACCAACGCAGATGCGACCGCGCATGCGCTGTCGTCCTTTGCCGACATCTTCTGGATCGCCGGGGGCAAGCCCAAGGCGGGCGGCATCACCAGCCTCGCCGGCTTCTTCCCGCGCATTCGCAAGGCCTATCTGATCGGCGAGGCGGCTTCCGAGTTCGCCGGAACGCTTGGCGACAAGGTGCCGCACGAGATGTCCGGCACGCTGGAGGTCGCGGTCGCCCAGGCTGCCGCCGACGCCGAGGCCTCGGGACTGAAGGATGTCGTCGTGCTGCTGTCGCCCGCCTGCGCCTCCTTCGACCAGTTCCGCAACTTCGAAATCCGCGGCACGCATTTCCGCCACCTGGTGCAGGCGCTGCCGGGTGTGGAGCGGGTTGTCTAGGCCGCAAACACCGCTGTCGTCCCGGCGAACGCCGGGACCCATACCCGCAGGGAGCAGCTTGAGGCACGCCGGCCATTGGCTCTTTGCCCATCACGACGGCTACGGCGTATGGGTCCCGGATCGGCGCCGCGACGCGCTGGCGCGCGCTACGGCTTGTCCGGGACGACAGTTGAGAGGCCCTTAACCCTTCGATAACCATCCTGGGCGCCAATGGGCCGATGTCTCGGCTCAGGTGGACGCCCGATGCTCTCCCGTGAAGAACGCAATCCGCTGTCCGACTGGTGGTGGACGGTCGACAAGCCGCTGCTCGGCTCCATCCTCGCGCTGATGCTGTGCGGGGTGATCCTGTCGCTCGCGGCCAGCCCGCCGGTGGCGACCCGGATCGGGCTCGATCCGTTCCACTTCTTCAACCGACACGTCCTGTTCCTGTTGCCGTCGTTCATCGTGCTGATCGGCGTGTCCTTCCTGTCGCCGCGCCAGATCCGGCGCAGCGCGCTGGTGGTGTTCACGATCGCCATCGTGCTGATCGTGCTGACGCTCGCGATCGGCCCGGAGGTGAAGGGCTCGCGGCGCTGGATCACGCTGATCGGCGTCAACATCCAGGCGTCCGAGGCGGCGAAGCCGGCCTTCGTCGTCGTTTCCGCCTGGTTGTTCTCGGAATCCGCGCGGCGGCCCGACATGCCGGCGACCACCATGGCGCTGGTGCTGCTGCTGATGCTGGTGTCGCTGTTGGTGATGGAGCCGGATTTCGGCCAGACCATGCTGATCCTGATGGTCTGGGGCTCGCTGTTCTTCATCGCCGGCATGCGCATGATCTGGGTCGCGGGTCTCGCGGGCGCCGCCGCCGCCGGCCTGTTCGGCGCCTATCTCCTGGTCCCGCACGTCGCCGGCCGCATCAAGCGCTTCATGAACCCGGCCTCGGGCGACACCTTCCAGGTCGACACCGCGATGGAGGCGTTCTCGAATGGCGGCTGGTTCGGCCTTGGGCCGGGCGAGGGCATCGCCAAGCGCAGCCTGCCGGACAGTCACACCGATTTCGTGTTCGCGGTCGCCGCCGAGGAGTTCGGCATCATCCTGTGCCTGGCGCTGGTCGCGCTGTTTGCGTTCATCGTGATCCGCACGCTGTCGCGCGCCTATGCGACCGAGGACAGCTTCGCGCGTTTCGCAGCGTCGGGCCTCGCGATCCTGTTCGGCATCCAGGCGGCCATCAACATCTCCGTCAACCTGCAGCTGATCCCGGCCAAGGGCATGACCTTGCCCTTCATCTCCTACGGCGGTTCCTCGATCGTGTCGCTCGCCTATGGCGTCGGCATGATGCTGGCGCTGACCCGGCAGCGGCCGCGGATGGAGGTCGAGGCAGGCGACGCAGCCGGCGCGGTGCGCAATTACGCTTGAGGTCGCCTTGCTCGCAATGACGACACATTGCCTGTAAACAAGCCCGCATGACCTCAACCGCGCCTCTCATTCTGCTCGCGGCCGGCGGCACCGGCGGCCATCTGTTTCCTGCTGAAGCGCTCGGCGTCGAGCTGATCAGGCGCGGCTATCGCGTCCGTCTCGTCACCGATGCGCGCGCGCTGCGCTACAGTGGCCTGTTCACCAAGGACATGATCGACGTGGTGCCGAGCGAGACGGTGCGCAGCCGCTCGCCGGTCGCACTCGCGCGGACCGCGCTGCTGCTCGGCACCGGCACCCTCGCGGCCTTCAACCTGATGCGGCGGCTCAAGCCCGCGGCCGTGATCGGCTTCGGCGGCTATCCGACCGTGCCGCCGCTGCTGGCGGCACGCCTCGCCGGCGTGCCCAGCCTGATCCACGACGCCAATGCCGTGCTCGGCCGCGCCAACCGCTTCCTGTCCGCGCATGTGAAGGCGATCGCGACCTCGTTGCCGGGTGTGCTCGACCGCGATCCCGCGCTGTCGGCCAAGACGACCACGGTCGGCACCCCGATGCGACCTGCCATCCTCGAAGCCGCGGGCGTGCCCTATGTCCCGCCGGAGACCGCCAGGCCGCTGCGGCTGCTCGTGGTCGGCGGCAGCCAGGGCGCGCGCATCATGAGCGACATCGTGCCCGGCGCGATCGAGCGGCTGGAGCCGGCGCTCTGGGGCCGGCTGATGCTGACCCAGCAGGTGCGCCAGGAGGACATGGCGCGGGTGCGCGCGGTCTACGACCGGCTGAAGATCAACGCCGAGCTGCAGCCGTTCTTCACCGACCTGCCGGCGCGCCTCGCCGCCAATCATCTCGTGATCTCGCGCTCAGGCGCCGGTACCGTGGCCGAGCTCGCCGCGATCGGCCGGCCCTCGATCCTGGTGCCGCTGCCCGGCGCCATCGACCAGGACCAGTTCGCCAATGCCGGCGTGCTGTCGGACGCGAGCGCCGCGATCCGGATCGTGCAGACCGAATTCACCTCCGACAGGCTGGCCTCCGAGATCTCGGCGCTCGCCGCCGAGCCCGCGCGCCTCGCCGCCATGGCGCAGGCCGCGCGCGCGGCCGGCCGGCTCGATGCCGCGGAACGTCTGGCCGATCTCGTGATCAGGACGGCGGCGCTCTAGTCGCGCGAGCGCATGGTGATCCCAAGATGAACCGGAGCTCCGACGATGGCGGCATCCTGCCCGACGATCGTCCGATGCGCTTGCGGCGGCATCCGTCCTTCGTGCCTGTGCTCGTGGAATTCTGCGACCGGCTGATTGCGCCGCTGCGCGGCCAGCGCCTGATGATCAAGCTGTTCGGTCAGCGCGCTCCGACGGAAATCGCTGCGCATATCGTGATGATGCATATGTCGGCGCGCAAGCCGGTCGAGCGGCCGACACTGACGCGTCTGCAGATGCGGCTGCCGGGTCCGCGGCAGACGGCGGCGTTCGTCGCGGTGTTGCGCGGTCTGTCGCTGGTGACCGTCGAGCGAGATCCCGAGGACGCTCGTATCCGCTATCTGGTGCCTGGCCCCGTCATCCTCGAGGGACTGCGAGGCTGGCTTGCCATGCACCTGGATTGCCACGCGCGGTTGACGCAGTCCGATGGACTGAGCCTTCGTCTGCAGGACGACGCCGCGTTATTTGCGGAGACGATCCGGCAATGTGCGGGCTGGCTCTGCCGCGACAACCGGCCGCTGACGGGCTTTCCCGATCTCGCCTGGACCGACGAGCACGACAGCGGCATCCATCTGGCCCTGACGCTCGTCGCCCGGTCCGCGGTTGGGCGCGAGGCCATCGCGATTTCGACGGCGGAGCTTGCGACCTCGCTCGGCGTCTCGCGCTCCCATATCCGCAATCTGCTGGCGACCATGGAGGGCCGTGGTCTGCTGCGCTTCGGCGACGGGCGCCGGCATCTGACGCTGACGCCGGGTTTCGTGGCTTCCGTGGAAGCCTGGTTCTGCCATCAGGTATGCTGGCTCGCGGCCGCAGCCGCGCGTGCGGATCGCGCGCTGCGGCCGGCTTGAGGCGTCAGATCATGGTGACCCGGCCGGTGCCGATGTCATAGATGCCGCCGACGATCTTCACCTTGCCCTCGGCGACCATGCGGCCGACGATCGGCTTGGCAGTCAAGAGGCGCCGGACATTGTTGCGGACGTTCTCCGCGGTGGCTTCGGCCAGCAGATCCTGCGGCTTCTTCGCGATCGCTGCCTCGACGCCGGGTTTGAGCGCATTGATCAATGCGGGCAGGTGGCCTGGCAGTTTGGTGCCGTCCTTGAGCACCTTGATCGTCGCATCGATGGCGCCGCAGCCGCTGTGACCGAGCACCAGCACGAGAGGCGTGCCGAGGAACTTGACGCCGTATTCGAGGCTGGCGAGGCCGTCGTCATTGACGAAATTGCCGGCGACGCGGACCACGAACAGCTCACCGGGCGCCTGATCGAACACCAGCTCGGGCGCGACCCGGGAATCTGCGCAGCTCACGATCGCGGCGATCGGGTATTGGGCCGCGGCGCGCGCCGCCCGGCCGGCCGAAAAATCCTTGTTGTCGAGATTGCCGGCGACGTAGCGCGCATTGCCATCGACGATGCGTTTCATCGCGTCATCCGGAGAGATGGCGTTGGGCGGCATTGCGCTGTCGTTCGCCTGCTTGGCTTCCTTGGCAAACGCCGGAAGTGCGCCGACCGCCGCGGCAGCCAGCACTGCGCCGCCGCCGAGCAGCCGGCGGCGGGACAATACGGGAGGGTGCGTTTCACACAGCGAGCACATCGGCGAGGGTTCTCCATCAAAGATTGAAATATGCGTGCCCGGCACGCCGGCCGCACGGCTACTCATGCCACGCGAACTGACGCAGTGAGCGCGCAAAAATTGCAGGTATCCCGTTGGGAGGGGGCGGCATGTGATCGCGCTTAATAATTCGTGAAGGGAGGGATCGAGCGGGAACTCCTGGCCGATCGCCGCCGGCCGGGCTGCCAAAATCGGCTAAAACCGGGCGAACGCCTGCGAATTTGGCACTTCTTACTGCCCGGGCGGACTTGTCCAGGTCGGCCATGTCTTGCAAGAAGGGCTGATGATTCGCGGCCGCTCCCTCCGGTGGGGACGCCCGGAACCCTTGAGACGAGACGCCCCATGAGACTGCCGCGCGAGATCGGACCCATCCACTTCGTCGGGATCGGCGGCATCGGCATGAGCGGCATCGCCGAGGTGCTGTGCAATCTCGGCTACACGGTGCAGGGCTCCGACGCCTCCGACAACGCCAATGTCGCGCGGCTGCGCGAGAAGGGCATCACCGTCAGCGTCGGGCACAAGGCCGAGAATGTCGCGGGCGCCGACGTCGTGGTGGTCTCGACCGCGATCAAGCGCGACAATCCGGAGCTGATGGCCGCGCGCGCCCAGCGGATCCCGGTCGTGCGGCGTGCCGAGATGCTGGCCGAGCTGATGCGGCTGAAGAGCTGCGTCGCGATCGCCGGCACCCATGGCAAGACCACGACGACATCGATGGTCGCGGCGCTGCTCGATGCCGGCGGCCTCGATCCGACCGTCATCAATGGCGGCATCATCAATGCCTACGGCACCAATGCGCGGCTCGGCGCCGGCGAATGGATGGTGGTCGAGGCCGACGAGAGCGACGGCACCTTCCTGAAGCTGCCGGCGGATGTCGCCATCGTCACCAATGTCGATCCCGAGCATCTCGATCACTTCAAGACCTTCGAGGCCGTGCAGGACGCGTTCCGCGCCTTCGTCGAGAACGTGCCGTTCTACGGCTTCGCGGTGATGTGCATCGATCATCCGGTGGTGCAGGCGCTGGTCGGCAAGATCGAGGACCGCCGCATCATCACCTATGGCGTGAACCCGCAGGCCGATGTCCGGCTCGTCGACCTCGCGCCGATGGGCGGCGGCTCGTCGTTCAAGGTCGTGTTCCGCGACCGCAAGAGCGGTGAGACGCACGAGATTGCCGACATCGCGCTGCCGATGCCAGGCCGGCACAATGCCTCGAACGCAACGGCGGCCATTGCGGTCGCGCGCGAGCTCGGCCTGTCCGACGAGGCCATCCGCAAGGCGATTGCCGGCTTCGGCGGCGTCAAGCGCCGCTTCACCCGCACCGGCGAGTGGAACGGCGTCACCGTGATCGACGACTACGGGCATCACCCCGTCGAGATCGCCGCCGTGCTGAAGGCGGCGCGCGAATCGACCAACGGCAAGGTCGTCGCCGTGGTGCAGCCGCATCGCTACACCCGGCTGCAATCGCTGTTCGAGGAGTTCTGCACCTGCTTCAACGACGCCGATGCGGTCGTCGTGGCCGACGTCTATCCGGCCGGCGAGGCGCCGATCGAGGGCATCGATCGCGACCACTTCGTTCTGGGCCTGCGCGCCCACGGCCATCGCGACGTGGTGCCGCTGCCGAAGGCCGCCGATCTCGCTCGTATCGTCAAGGACCTCGCCAAGCCCGGTGACCTCGTCGTGTGCCTCGGCGCCGGCAACATCACGCAATGGGCCTACGCGCTGCCCGGCGAGTTGAAGGCACTGGGGTGAGGGCGGTGTTGAACCAGCGGTTCACCGAGAAAGTCAGGCCACTCGACGTAGCCTCTCCGTTCCCTCCCCCCTTGTGGGGGAGGGGCAGGGAGGGGGGTGAGCCGCAGACTCCGGAGTGCGTGGTTCCCCCCTCCCTAGCCCTCCCCCACAAGGGGGGAGGGAACGGAGCGTGCTACGTCGCAACGACGTCGGCCCAAACGAGGCAGGCCGCCGCATGACCTTTTCCGACATCACCCCCGATCTCAAAACGGCCATGCCGGAGCTGCGTGGGCGGCTGCTCGCCAATGAGAGTCTCGCGCCGCTGACCTGGTTTCGTGTCGGCGGACCGGCGCAGGTGCTGTTCACGCCGGCGGATGCCGACGACCTCGCCTATTTCCTGAAGCACCTCCCAACGGATATCCCGCTCTATGTCATCGGCGTCGGCTCCAACCTGATCGTGCGTGATGGTGGCGTCCCCGGTGTCGTGATCCGGCTGGCGCCGCGCGCGTTCGGCGAGGTCAAGGCGGAAGGCGACATCGTCACGGCCGGCACCGCCGCGCTCGACAAGCGCGTCGCGGAGGTCGCCGCGTCGGCCAACCTCGCGGGCCTGGAATTCCTGTTCGGCATTCCCGGCACCATCGGCGGGGCGCTGCGGATGAATGCCGGCGCCAATGGCGGCGAGACTAAAGACATTCTCATTGAAGCGATCGCTGTCGACCGAAACGGCGAGACGCACCGCTTCAACAATGCCGAGATGAAGTTCACCTATCGCGCGAGCGGCGTCGATCCGGCGCTGATCTTCACGGCCGCGCGCTTCCGCGGCACGCCCTCGGCGCCGGAGGCGATCCGGGCGCGCATGGCGGAGGTGCAGGCGCATCGCGAGACGGCGCAGCCGATCCGCGAGAAGACGGGCGGCTCGACCTTCAAGAATCCGCCGGGACATTCCGCCTGGAAGCTGGTCGATGCCGCCGGCTGTCGTGGACTCAGGGTCGGCGGCGCCCAGGTCTCGGAAATGCACTGCAACTTCCTGATCAACCTCGGCAACGCCACCGCCGACGACATCGAGACGCTCGGCGAGACCGTCCGCGAGCGGGTCAAGGCGGGCTCGGGGATCGAGCTGCAGTGGGAGATCAAGCGGATTGGAATCAAGGCGAGCTGATCGAGCCGCCTGCTCACGTGACGTCAGCGCAATCGCGACCGCGATTGTGAGATCAATCGAGAAGACATTGATGCGCACCACGATTTTGTTCGGCGGCTCCAACAAGGAGCGCCTCGTCTCGGTCGCGAGCGCGAAAGCCCTGCACGCCGCGTTGCCCGAGGCTGAGCTGTGGTTCTGGGACGTCGATGACACCGTGCATCAGGCCAGCGGCCAAGCGCTGGCCGCGCATGCCAAGCCGTTCGAGGAGCCGTTCACCGCCGATGGCGCCAGGATCGGCGCGCTCGGCGAGGCGCTCGATCGCGCCGGGGCCGAGGGTCGGGTCCTGGTGCTCGGCCTGCATGGCGGCCGGGCGGAGAATGGCGAGCTTCAACTGATGTGCGAGCTTCGTGGTGTGCCGTTCACCGGCTCGAGCTCGGCGGCCTCGCACCTCGCCTTCGACAAGGTTGCCGCCAAACGCTTCGCCGTGCTCGGCGGTGTCACGGCGGCCGAGGGTGTCGCGCTGGATGATGCCGAGGCTGCGCTCGCGCGCTACGGCCGGCTGATCGCGAAGCCCGTGAAGGATGGCTCGAGCTTCGGCCTCATCTTCGTCAACGCCAGCCAGGACCTCGTCGCCGTCAAGGCAGCGGCCGCGACCGAGGAATATCTGATCGAGCCGTTCGTCACCGGGACCGAGGCGACCTGCGGCGTGCTCGAGCAGGCCGACGGCTCGCTGATCGCGCTGCCGCCGATCGAGATCCTCCCCGCCGATGGCGCCTTCGACTATTTCGCGAAGTACCTCGCGGCGGCGACGAAGGAAATCTGTCCGGGCCGCTTCAGTGCGGAGATCACTGCGGCGCTCCAGGCTGAGGCGATCAAGGCGCATCGCGCGCTGTCCTGCGGTGGCTACTCGCGCACCGACTTCATCGTCGCGGCCAACGGTCCGGTTTATCTGGAGACCAATACCCTGCCGGGCCTGACGGCCGCCTCGCTCTACCCGAAGGCTCTGGCGGCCCAGGGCATCGCCATTGTCGATTTCCTCAATCAGCAGATCGCCCTGGCCGAGAGGCGCAGCCGCCGATCCGGCGTGCGGTAGGCGCACCGGAGGAACCCGGCCCGGCGTCCCCCGGTGGTTCCTGTAACCCGTAAAATGCTTAAGAATTCCGGGCAAGGTCCTCATAAATCGGAGAAAAAATTCGTCTCCTCGGACCGATTTTACTTTTTGTTTACCAGGACGTCCGAAGGTTAACGCTGGCGCCTCAGTGGTGCTCGGCTGCCAGGTCGGGCCATCGTGACGAACCGCGTCGCGATGGTCGGAAGGGATCCGGTCGGCCGGGACCGTGGGCGTGGGTCCGCGAGTATCTGCGGGCGCAACAGTTGATGAGCTCGTGCAATGGATGGTGCAGGACGCCTCGCTCGATCGCAGAGGCCTCAAGCTGACCTGAAAGCCGCTGCCCTTGGCGCGGCAATCCTGCTGCGCGAGTATGTCTCGGCCCGTCTTCCGCGTGTCCGCTTTGCGCGAGGCACGAAGCAAGGCAGGCGATCCATCCGACGAGACCTTGCGCCGGCGCAGGCAGCGCTCGCGCCGATGGTCGAGCGCGAGGCGCCGCCGCGCGTGGTCGAACTCGTCGAGCGCTATCTGCCGCGCCGGCTCGGCACCGTGGCGACGGTGGTCCTCTTGTTCGGCAGTGTCTGGCTCGGCATCGTCAAGGGCGGCCATGCGCAGGACGTCAGTGTGGCGTTGTCCGACACCCGCAACGCGCTCGCCAATGCGGCCGGGTTCCGCATCACGGCTGTTGCGATCAACGGCCGGAAGCAGCTTACCCAGGACGAGATCCTCGCGGTCGGCGGCGTTACCGGCCGCTCCTCGTTGCTGTTCCTGGATGCCGCCGCAGTGCGTGACAGGCTCAAAGCCAACCCCTGGATCGCCGACGCCACGGTGCAGAAGTTCTTTCCGAACCAACTGCAGATCGACGTCGTCGAACGCAAGGCATTCGCGCTCTGGCAGCAGGACGGCCGCCTCTCGGTCATAGCCGAGGACGGCGCCGTGCTCGAGCAATATGTCTCGCGCCGCTTCCTGACGCTGCCGCTCGTGGTCGGCAAGGGAGCCGAGAGCCGCGCGCGCGATTTCCTGGCGCTGCTCGCCCGCTACCCGCAGGTGCGCGCGATCACCAAGGCCGCCGTGTTCGTCGGCGAGCGGCGCTGGAACCTGCGGACCAAGGACGGCCTCGACATTCGCCTGCCCGAACATGATGTCGGCAACGCGCTCGCGACCCTGACCCAGCTCGATCAGGACGACAAGCTGTTCTCGCGCGACATCGTCGCCATCGACCTGCGGCTGCCGGACCGGCTGACGGTGCAGCTCTCCGAGGATGCGGGCAAGGCGCGCGACGAGCTGTTCAAGGACAAGAAGTCCAAGAAGAAGGCCGGTGACGCATGACCGGCTTCGATCGCCAGACTCCGAAGACGCGCCCGATGGGCCAGAAGCGCACCGCGCTCGTGGCCTCGCTCGACGTCGGCACCAGCAAGATCGCCTGCATGATCGCGCGGCTGAAGCCGGCGCCGCCGAGCGACGCGCTGCGCGGCCGCACCCACGCCGTCGAGCTGATCGGCTACAGCCAGATCCAGTCGCGCGGCGTCAAGGCCGGCGCCGTCGTCGATCCCGTCGAATGCGAGCAGGCGGTGCGGCAGGCGGTCGCGCTGGCCGAGCGCATGGCGAAGGTGCGGGTCGAATCCGTGCTGCTGCCGGTCGCGGGCGGCCGCGTCATGGGCCACCTGATCGAGGCCACCTCGGACATTCGCGGCGGCGCCGTCACCCAGGCCGATGTCAGCCGCGTCACCTCGACCGGCATGCACCACGCCACCGGCGACGGGCGCGCGGTGCTGCATGCCTTGCCCGTCGGCTACACGCTCGACGGCGTGAAGGGCATCCGGGATCCCCGCGGCATGCTGGCGCGGCAGTTCGGCGTCGACATGAACGTCGTCACGACGGACGCCACCGTGGCCAAGAACCTGATGCTCGTGGTCGAGCGCTGCCACCTCAACGTCGAGGCGATGGCGGCAAGCCCGTATGTTGCCGGGTTGTCGGTGCTGACCGACGACGAGGCCGATCTCGGCGCCGCCGTGGTCGAGATGGGGGCGGGCACCACGACGATCGCGATCTATTCCGGCGGCCGCTTCGTCCATGCCTCCGGTTTTGCGCTCGGCGGGCATCACGTGACCATGGATCTTGCGCGCGGACTATCAGCGTGCATTGCAGATGCCGAGCGAATCAAGACGTTATATGGCACGGTGCTGACTGGCGGGTCCGACGCGCGTGAGTTGATGTCTGTTCCGACGGCCGGTGACAACGAGCGGGATGTTCCGCAGATCGTGTCCCGCGCCACCATCGCGAACATCGTCAGGCACCGCGCAGAGGAGATTTTTGAAATGGTCCGCGACCGGCTGAAGGATTCGCCCTTTGCGGCAGAACCCAAGGCGCGCGTCGTCCTCAGCGGAGGCGCCTCTCAGCTGACGGGGCTGGTCGAGCTTGCGACCCGGATCCTCGACCGCCCGGTGCGCGTCGGCCGCCCGCTCGGCTTCGGCCGTCTTCCCAACGAGGCCAAGAACGCCGCCTTCGCGGTGCCGACGGGGCTGCTGGTCTATCCGCAATACGCGCACCTCGAACACGTCGAACCGCGGCATACGCGGCAGGTCGGGACAGGAACCGACGGCTACTTCGGAAAGGTCGGACGATGGCTACGCGAGGGCTTCTGATGACCGGTTTCCACCCCATGCGATTTTCAACAACACCAACCGCGGCCGGCGGCCGGGGCGAACCCACCCGCGCGTGATCGAGAGGCAATCATGGCACTCACTATTACACCTCCTGATATCCACGAGCTGAAGCCCCGGATCACCGTGTTCGGTGTCGGCGGCGCGGGCGGCAATGCCGTCAACAACATGATCACGGCCGGCCTGCAGGGGGTCGACTTCGTCGTCGCCAATACCGACGCGCAGGCGCTGACCATGTCCAAGGCGCAGCGCATCATTCAGATGGGCACGCAGGTGACCCAGGGCCTCGGCGCCGGCTCGCAGCCGGACGTTGGAGCTGCCGCCGCGCAGGAGGTGATCGACGAGATCCGCGATCATCTCTCGGGCGCCAACATGGTGTTCGTGACCGCCGGCATGGGTGGCGGAACCGGCACCGGTGCAGCCCCGGTCATTGCCAAGACCGCGCGCGAGATGAACATCCTCACGGTGGGCGTCGTCACCAAGCCGTTCCACTTCGAAGGCGCGCGCCGCATGCGCACCGCGGAGTCCGGCATCTCCGAGCTGCACAAGGTCGTCGACACCTTGCTGATCATCCCGAACCAGAACCTGTTCCGGGTCGCCAACGAGAAGACCACCTTCGCCGACGCCTTCGCGATGGCCGACCAGGTGCTGTATTCCGGCGTCGCCTGCATCACCGACCTGATGGTGAAGGAAGGCCTGATCAACCTCGACTTCGCCGACGTTCGCGCCGTGATGCGCGAGATGGGCAAGGCGATGATGGGCACCGGCGAAGCCTCCGGCGACAAGCGCGCGCTGACCGCCGCCGAAGCCGCCATCGCCAACCCGCTGATCGACGATTCCTCGATGAAGGGCGCGCGTGGCCTGTTGATCTCGATCACCGGCGGCAAGGATCTCACGCTGTTCGAGGTCGACGAAGCTGCGACCCGCATCCGCGAGGAGGTCGACCAGGACGCCAACATCATCGTCGGCGCCACCTTCGACGAATCGCTCGACGGGCTGATCCGGGTCTCGGTGGTCGCCACCGGCATCGAGCAGGCGCAGTTCAACCGCGGCGTCACGACGACTGCACAGCCGGCGGCGGCTGTCGCTCCGATTGCCGCCGCCCCGACCGCTGCCGCGGGTCTCCCTGAAAGCCGCCTCGCCGATCTGACTGCGCGCCTGCGCGCCGACAATCAGCGCCTGGCTGAACGCGCCGCCAAGCTCGAGCAGCAGGCGTCGCAGGCTCCGGCCGTCGCCGCGCCCGCGCCGATGGCGCCTGCGCCGCGTCCGGCTCCCAACCTCGAGCGCGACACGCTGGCCGCCGTTGCCGCCGCAATGGCCAGCGAGCCCGCGCCCGCGTCGGCGCCGGTCCAGCCCGCCTCCTATGGCGATGTGACGGTGCGCCCGATCGCGCAGAAGCCGTCGCTGTTCCCGGAACCGGAGGCGCAGCGCGCGGCCCCGATCGAGCCGGCGGCCCCGCCGGAGACGTTCATCCCGCAGGCCGCGGAGCGGGTTCCGTCGCGCGCGCCGCGCATGCCGAAGTTCGAGGACCTGCCGATGCCGGCCCAGGCCGAGATCCGGCAGGCGCGCGGCGACGAGGGCGATGAGCATCCGCAGAAGACCCGGATGTCGCTGCTGCAGCGTCTCGCCAATGTCGGTCTCGGCCGCCGCGACGAGGATGCCGAGCCGCCGCTGCCGGTGCGGACCGCGGGTCCTGCCATGCCGCAGATGCCGCCGCTGCCGGAACGGAAGCCGCAGCGGAACGTTGCTCAGCAGGTTGCGAGCCACGAATCGCCTGTCTCGGAATATGCCCGCCGTCCCGCACCCCAGGGTCTGGACGTCCATGGCCGTCCCGCGCCTGTGTCCCCGGCGCCACAGGGAGATGACCATTTGGATATCCCGGCCTTCCTGCGCCGGCAGGCCACCTGAGAATTGTTACAGCCCTGATGGTGCTGAACAGGCCCGGCTCGCGAGAGCCGGGCCTTTTCCATGGCTGTCCGGGGCTCGTTGATCGCCGTTCAACTAACTGATTTTAAATGATTAATTATTCTTTCGGTGTTTAGATCGGGAACCAGGAGGGTTAAGGCCACGTTCCAGTTTGGTTAAGGGTTGGCGCGAATACGGCAGAGATGGGGTAACAATCCGTAAAGAAGCGTGAGTTGGCGCTCTTTGGGGCTCTCGTTAAGTTCTGCCGTGACTTGGGGATGCCTAAAACTGAGTCGGTTCGCGAGGGGCGGCCGATAAGGGATCAGGCGGGGTCTTGGGCGATCGTCGATGAAATTCAGCCGGCAAACAACGCTTCGTTCGCAAGCCACCGTCACCGGTGTAGGCGTCCACTCTGGCGCGCCTGTCAGCCTGACGATCGGGCCTGCGCCGATCGATGCGGGAATCGTGTTCCTCCGCACCGGCCTCGATGGCGCTGACCGCGAGGTCCAGGCGTCCTTCGGCTCGGTGATCGCCACCGAGTTGGCGACGGTGCTCGGTGACCGCCACGGTGCGCTGGTGTCCACTGCCGAGCATGTGCTCGCCGCGCTGCGCGGCATGGGTGTCGACAACGCCCTGATCGAGGTCGACGGCCCCGAGGTTCCGATCATGGACGGCAGCGCTGCGCCGTTCGTCGCTGCCATCGACCAGGCCGGAATCGTCAATCAGTCGGCCCCGCGGCGCTACCTTCAGGTGCTCAAGCCGGTCCAGGTGACCATGGGCGCCTCCACGGGCGAGCTGCGTCCGAACAGCTCCGGCTTCCGGGTCGAAGCTGAAATCGATTTCACCAACCCCGTGATCGGCCGCCAAGCCTATCATTTCGAACTCAGCCCCGAGCGCTTCCGCCGCGAGATCGCCCGCGCCCGCACCTTCGGCTGCATGAGCGACGTGTCGCGGCTGTGGAGCGCCGGCTTCGCGCTCGGTTCCTCCTTCGACAACACGCTGGTGTTCGACGAGGACCGCCTGCTCAATCCCGAAGGTCTGCGCTACGCCGACGAATGCGCCCGCCACAAGGTGCTGGACGCGATCGGCGATCTGGCGCTGGCCGGCCTGCCGATGCTCGGAACGTATCGTTCGGTCCGTGGCGGTCACAAGCTCAACCATGCGGTGCTGACTGCTCTGATGGCCGATCGCACCGCTTGGCGGATCGTCGAAGGCGAGACCGTGCGTCGTCCCCGCGTGGCCGCGGAGGTCGTCGGCGGCATGGTCGGTGGCATGGTCGCCCCGGCCTACGGCCCGGACGTGTCCTGAGCGGCGTCGCCCCGATCGGCTGATTCCGTCGGCTGACCTACGCAACGCGCGACATCGCCGGGAGCTTTGCTTTCGGCGTGGTTCAGATTTTTCCGTCTGCTTTTTTGTCAATGTTTGTTGCCGGCCGCGTCCTTCTCAGCGGCTGGACCCTCGGCATTTCGATGTTTTCCAACGGCTTCTTCAGCGGTAACCATGATGCGTGGCGGCAGCCTCGGTGTTGCCTTAATCCGGGCGGATTGGCTTCCTATGCGGTTGGTTGATGAAGTGTTTTCGGCTAGAGAGGCCGGGGCCGCGTGATGCGTGCCACCGGCGGGGCTCTTCCCTCGCGGTCATGAAGCGACCTTCATGGTGCGCGGCGTAGATCAGATCACAGGCATCGGGTTCCAAAGAAGCATGTCGATACAGCGTCTCACGCGCGACCTCCGTCATCCCGCAGCAAGCATCGGCCGGCTTAGGCTCGCCGCATCGCTGATCCTGCTGGCGCTGCCTCTGAGCGGCTGCGGAACGGGCGGACTCTGGGACAAATTCCTGGCCAAGGACGACACCTTCGTCGATGAGCCCGCGGACAAGCTCTACAATGAGGGCTTGTACCTGATGAATGAGAAGAAGGACGTCAAAGGCGCGACCAAGAAGTTCGAGGAGGTCGATCGCCAGCATCCTTATTCCGACTGGGCCCGCAAATCGCTGCTGATGTCGGCTTACGCCTCCTATCAGGCCGGCGACTACGACGGCTGCATCGGCGCCGCCACCCGCTACGTGACCCTGCACCCGGGCAGCCCGGACGCGGCCTATGCGCAGTACCTGATTGCCGCCTCGCATTACGACCAGATCCCGGACATCAGCCGCGACCAGGGCCGCACCGAGAAGGCCATTGCCTCGCTCGAAGAGGTGGTGCGCAAATATCCGACCTCCGAATACGCCACCAATGCGAAGGCCAAGCTGGAGGGCGCCCGCGACCAGCTCGCCGGCAAGGAGATGGATGTCGGCCGCTATTACATGCAGAAGCGCGACTACACCGCCGCCATCAACCGCTTCAAGGCGGTGGTGACTCAGTACCAGACCACGCGGCACGTCGAGGAAGCGCTGTATCGCCTGACCGAGGCCTACATGACGATCGGTATCGTCGGCGAAGCGCAGACCGCGGCGGCCGTGCTCGGGCACAATTTCCCCGACAGCAAGTGGTACAAGGACGCCTATAATCTCGTGAAGTCGGGCGGCGTCGAGCCCGAGGAGAACAAGGGCTCCTACATCTCGCGCGCCTTCAAGAAGCTCGGCCTGGGCTGAGCGATCGGCCGGATCACTCGTCTGATCTTGCTTTGTTCTATATTCTTGTTTTGTTCTCTTTTTGCTGCTAGCATCGAGTCGTTCGCTCAGGGGCGATCCGCCCCGTTACGAAGGACTTCGGTTCCATGCTGGCGCGACTGTCGATCCGTGACATCGTCCTGATCGAACGACTCGATCTCGAATTCTCGAATGGACTTGCGGTGCTGACCGGCGAGACCGGAGCCGGCAAGTCGATCCTGCTCGATGCGTTTGCATTGGCTCTCGGCGGCCGCGGCGACGCCAGCCTGGTGCGCCATGGCGCCGACCAGGGGCAGGTCACGGCCGTGTTCGAGATCGGCAAGGATCATCCGGCCGCCCGGATCCTCGCTGCCAACGGCCTGGATGCCGATGGCGAGATGATCCTGCGCCGCGTTCAGTTCGGCGATGGCCGCACCCGCGCCTTCATCAACGACCAGTCGGTCAGCGTGCAGACGCTGAAGGCGATCGGCGCCACACTGGTCGAAATCCACGGCCAGCATGACGAACGTGCGCTGGTCGACGCCGCCACCCACCGCCGGCTGCTGGATGCCTTTGCGGGCCTGGAGAAGGACGTCGCCGCGGTGGAAGCGCTGTGGGCAGCGCGCCGGACTGCGGTCACGGCGCTCGACGAGCATCGGGCGAGCATGGAGCGCGCGGCCCGCGAGGCCGATTATCTGCGGCATGCCTCGGACGAGCTGAAGAAGCTGGCGCCGAAGGAGGGCGAGGAGACGCAGCTCGCCGCCCGCCGCACGGCGATGATGCAGGGCGAGAAGATCGCGGGCGATCTGCGCGACGCGCAGGATGCCGTCAGCGGCAACCAGTCGCCGATCGCCGCGCTAGCCGCGGCGGTCCGCCGGTTGGAGCGCCGCGCGGTCAGCTCGCCCGCGCTGGTCGACCCGGCGGTCAAGGCGATCGATTCGGCGATCAACGCCCTGGAGGAGGCCGATCAGCATCTGACGGTGGCACTCGCGGCCACCGATTTCGATCCGCTGGAGCTGGAGCGCATCGAGGAGCGGTTGTTCGCGCTGCGCGCGGCCGCGCGCAAATATTCGACGCCGGTGGACGGTCTGGCTGCCTTGGCTGCCAAATATGCCGCCGACGTCGTCCTGATCGATGCCGGCGCCGAGCAGCTGAAGAAGCTGGAAGCAGCGGCGGCGGCAGCCGATGGGCGCTATGCCGCCGCGGCGGCCAAGCTGTCGGCAGCGCGGACCAAGTCGGCCGAGAAGCTGAACCGGGCCGTCCATGCGGAGCTCGCCCCGCTCAAGCTCGAGCGGGCCAAGTTCATGACCCAGGTCGACAGCGACGCCGAGGCGCCGGGGCCGGAAGGCATCGACCGTGTCGAGTTCTGGGTTCAGACCAACCCGGGCACGCGGCCGGGCCCGATGATGAAGGTCGCCTCCGGCGGCGAGCTGTCGCGGTTCCTGCTGGCGCTCAAGGTCGTGCTGTCCGACCGCGGCTCGGCGCCGACCTTGGTGTTCGACGAGATCGACACCGGCGTCGGCGGCGCGGTCGCCGACGCCATCGGCGCCCGGCTGGCGCGGCTCGCGCACGGGGTTCAGGTGATGGCCGTGACCCACGCGCCGCAGGTCGCGGCCAGGGCGGACCAGCATCTGCTGATCTCCAAAGATGCGCTCGATCGCGGCAAGCGTGTCGTCACCCGGGTCAATACGCTGGCCACCCTGCACCGCCGCGAGGAAATCGCCCGCATGCTGGCCGGCGCCGAGGTCACCGCCGAAGCCCGCGCCGCCGCCGACCGCCTGCTGGAGGCTGCGGCGGCATAGCTGGAAACGGAGCGGCCGAACGCTTTGGCTCCGGCGCGCGCATTGTGTACACCGTCGTCTCGGGACGGCCTCCGGGCCGTCCCGCAATGACGAGCAGATCATACGCATGCCCAAGACAGCAAAACCGAAGCAGCCCGTCGACGTTGCCGATCTCACCAAGGCGCAGGCCAAGGTGGAGTGGAAGCGGCTGGCGCTGGAGCTCGAGACCCACGACAGGCTCTATTATCAGGATGACGCGCCGAAGATCTCGGACGCCGCCTACGACGAGCTGCGTCGCCGCTTCAATGCGATCGAAAAGCGTTTCCCTGAGCTCGTCAGCAGCGAGTCGCCGTCGCAGAAGGTCGGCGCTGCGCCCTCCGGCCGGTTCAAGAAAGTGCGGCACCCGGTGCCGATGCTGTCGCTCGACAACGCCTTCGCGGAGGAGGACGTGCGCGACTTCGTCGGCCGCATTGCGCGCTTTCTCAAGCTTGCTGACGAGCGCATCGATTTCTCCGCCGAGCCGAAGATCGACGGGCTGTCGATGTCGCTGCGCTACGAGGGCGGCGAGCTGGTCACCGCCGCGACCCGCGGTGACGGCGCCGAGGGTGAGGACGTCACCGCCAACATCCGTACCTTGAAGGACGTACCGCACAGGCTGCACGGCCGCAACCTGCCCGACATCTGCGAGGTCCGCGGCGAGGTCTACATGACCAAGCAGGCCTTCCTCGCGCTCAACGAGCGCCAGAAGGAAGCGGGCGACACCATCTTCGCCAACCCGCGCAATTCCGCCGCCGGCTCGCTGCGGCAAAAGGATCCGACCATCACCGCCTCGCGTCCCCTGGGCTTCTTTGCCTACGCCTGGGGCGAGATGAGCGCGATGCCGGCGGAGACGCAAAGCGGCATGATCAAATGGTTCGAACGCTGCGGCTTCACGACCAACCCGCTCACGAGGCTCTGCCACTCGGTGGAGGAACTGATCGCGTTCCATCGTCACATCGAGGAGCAGCGCGCCGAGCTCGACTACGACATCGACGGCGTCGTCTACAAGGTCGACCGCATCGACTGGCAGGAGCGGCTCGGCTTCGTGTCGCGCACGCCGCGCTGGGGCATTGCCCACAAGTTTCCGGCCGAGCGCGCCATGACCGTGCTCAAGGACATCGAGATCCAGGTCGGCCGCACCGGCTCGTTCACGCCGGTCGGCAAGCTGGAGCCGGTCGGCGTCGGCGGCGTCATCGTGCAGAATGTGACGCTGCACAATGAGGACTACATCAAGGGCATCGGCAACAAGGGCGAAGTGTTGCGTGAAGGCCGCGACATCCGGATCGGCGACACCGTGGTGATCCAGCGCGCCGGCGACGTCATCCCCCAGGTGGTCGACGTCCTCATCGACAAGCGGCCGAAGCACGCCAAGGAATTCCATTTCCCGAAGAAATGCCCGTGCCCGCTGCATACCGACGTCGTGCGGGAGGAGATCGCGACCGGCGAGGAGGGCTCGCGCGCCCGCTGCACCGGCGAGTTCGCCTGTCCGTTCCAGAAGATCGAGCACCTCAAGCTGTTCGCCTCGCGCCGCGCTTTCGATATCGACGGTCTCGGCGAGAAGCAGATCCAGTTCTTCTTCGACCAGGGCTGGGTCAAGGAGCCCGCCGACATCTTCACGCTGGCCGCGCGCAACGCCAGGCTGAAGCTCGAGGAGGTCGAGGGCTATGGCGAGACCTCGGTGCGCAATCTCTTCAATGCCATCGACGCCCGGCGCGAGATCGCGCTGGAGCGCTTCATCTACGCGCTTGGCATGCGCCATGTCGGCGAGACCACGGCGCTGGCGCTCGCGCGCGGCTACGGCTCATGGGATGCGTTCCACGAAGCCTGTCTCAAGGTCGCCAGCGGCGACGAGGAGGCGATCGCGGAGATGGATGCGCTCGACCAGATCGGCGACACCGTGATCAAGAGCGTCGCCGCCTATTTCGGCGAGGACCACAATCGCGGCATCGTCGAGCGGCTGACGAAAGAGGTGAAGATCCTCGACGCGGAGAAGCCGAAGCGCAATTCGCCGATCGCGACCAAGACGGTGGTGTTCACCGGCACGCTGGAAAAGATGACGCGCGACGAGGCCAAGGCGACGGCCGAGCGGCTCGGTGCGAAAGTCTCCGGATCGGTGTCGAAGAAGACGGACTACGTCGTCGCCGGTCCCGGCGCGGGCTCAAAGCTGAAGGACGCACAGAAGCACGGCGTCCAGGTGCTGACCGAGGACGAGTGGCTGCAACTGATCGGGGAGTAGCTCGCGCGCTCGTCTGGTGCAGAAGGTGGTTGTGGCACCACAACTGTCATCATCCGCGAAAGCGGATGATCCAGTATTCCAGAGGCAGTTGTTATACGACCGATCCGTCTCGGCGTACTGGATACCCGCCTGCGTGACAGCGAAAGTGCCGCGCGTGCGTACAATCCCTGACATCCGCCCTTCACATCACCCCGGCCTCATCCTCTTCCGCCGTCTCGATCAGCTCCTTCGTCACCTTCATCTGCGTGCGAGGAACCAGAAAGATCATGCTGCAGGCGCAGGCCAGCGACAACGTGAGCATCGCCGACGTCAGCGGCAGCGTCGTTGCGTAGTGGCCGCCGAGATAGGCGCCGAGCTGCGACGTCAGCGCGCCCACGCCCATCTGCAGGAACCCCATCGCGCCGGAAGCTGTGCCCGCCGCGCCCGGCCGGACGCTGATCGCGCCGGCCGCGGAGTTCGCCATCACGGCGGCGTTGGCGAACATCAAGAGCATCTGCGTGCCGAACAGCACCGAGGGCACCTGGTTGAAGCCGAACAGGCTCCACGTGAAGTTCAGCGCGGCGCTGGTGAGCTGCAGCCCCAGGCCGAACCAGATCAGCCGATCGAGCGAATGGCGCGGCGCGTAGCGCACGCAGAACAGGTTGCCGACGAAATAGGCGAAGCCGGTGGTCGCAAACCACGCGCCATACTCCGCCGAGGAGCGGCCCATCTGCACCTCGACGATATACGGCCCGCCGCCGGCGAAGGCGAAGATGATCTGCGACGCCAGCACCTGGCACAGCATGTAGCCGAGGAAGGCGCGGCTCTTCACCAGCATCGCGACGTCGCGGCGGAAGCTCGCGCCCTCGATGCGTGCAGGGCGGGTCTCCGGCAGCGCCATTGTCACGGCGATCGCGATCACGATCGACAGCGCGGCGACGACATAGAAGATGGCATGCCAGCCGAGCGCGATCTCGATCAGGCCGCCGGTCAGCGGCGACAGCATCTGTGCGATCATCATGACCGCGACGACAAGGCTGATCATCGCCCCGATACGCTCGCGCGGATAGAGATCGCGGATGATGGCGCGGCTGATCACCATGCCGCTGGCGCCGCCGAGCGCCTGGAAAAACCGTGCCGCGATCAGTTGGGGCAGGGTGTCGGCGAAGATGCAGCTGACGCTCGCGACGATCGACAGCGCAAGCCCGGCGAGCATCACGGGGCGGCGGCCGAAGCGGTCCGACAGCGGCCCGAGCAGCAGTTGTGAGATCGCAATGCCGGCCATGTAGAACGACACCGTCATCTGCACGACGGAGGCGTCGCGGCCAAAGGTGGTCGCGAGCATCGGCAGCGCCGGTACCAGCAGGTACAGCGAGATCGGCGCCAGCCCGGTCATCACGACCAGCAGGACCAGCATCGTGCGCGACGGAACGGCGCGCGGTGGCGCCGCTCCAGGCGGTCTGCTGATCATTCCATGCATGGTGCCGCTCAAATCAGGTGAACAGTCCTGACTGTAGCGGTCTTCCATTTCGCGGAAATGCCTGTTTCGGCATGCGCCCATGCAGGCAGCGGGACGGCGCGCAGCCGGACCGTACGGCTGACTACAGGGGCGCTGTCGCCTGATCGAGCCAGCGCTGGTCGCCCTCGTCGAGCGCCGCTCGGACGGCGTCCCTGACCCGGGCATGATAGGCGTCGAGCCACGCGCGTTCCTCGGCGCTCAGCATCGCGACCTCGATCAGGCGGCGGTCGATCGGCGCCAGGGTCAGCGCCTCGAAGCCGTTCATCGGCTTCTCGGCGCCCGCGACGTCCTTCGCCACCACCAGCTCAAGGTTCTCGATGCGGATGCCGAACGCGTCGGTCTTGTAGTAGCCGGGCTCGTTGGACAGGATCATGCCGCGCTTCAGCGGCGTGGTGCCGAGCTTCGAAATCCGCGCGGGTCCCTCGTGCACCGACAGATAGCTGCCGACGCCGTGGCCGGTGCCGTGCTCGAAATCGATGCCGGCCTGCCACAGGAACTGCCGCGCCAGGGTGTCGAGCTGGGCGCCGGTGGTGCCGTCGGGGAAGATCGCGCGCGCGATCGCAAGGTGGCCGCGCAGCACGCGGGTGAAGCGATCGCGCATCTCCTCGGTCGGCGCGCCCACGGCGATCGTGCGGGTGACGTCGGTGGTGCCGTCCTGATATTGCGCGCCGGAATCGATCAGCAGCAGATCGCCCGGCATGATGCGGCGGTTGCTCTTGCGGGTGACGCGATAATGCACGATGGCGCCGTTGGGACCGGTGCCCGAGATGGTCGGGAACGACACATCCTTGAGCGCGCCGGTGTCGCGGCGAAAGCTCTCCAGCGCCTCGACCGCATCGATCTCGGTCAACGAGCCCTTCGGCGCCTCGCGATCGATGAAGGCGAGAAAGCGGGCCAGCGCGACCGCATCGCGCTGATGGGCGCGCCGCGTGCCGTCGATCTCGACCGCATTCTTGGCGGCCTTGAGCAGGCTGACCGGATCGGCGCCGCGCACCGCCTTGCCGCCGGCGCCCTGAATCAGGCGCGTCAGGGCATCGGCGGCCGTGGCGCTGTCGAGCGCGACGGCCGCGCCGGATTGCGCGAGCTCGGACAGGCGCGGTGTCAGCGCGTCCGGCTCCGCCACCTCGGCGCTCTGCTCGAGATGATCGCGCGTCAGGTTCGAGAGCTTGCGGGAATCGATGAAGATCGTCGGGCGTCCGGTCTTCGGCACCAGCGCATAGGACAGCGGCAGCGGCGTGTGCGAGACGTCGGCGCCGCGGATGTTGAAGGTCCAGGCGACGTTGTGGGAATCGGACAGGACGAGCGCCTCGACGCCGAGGCGCTCGATCTCCTGGCGGATCCGGCCGAGCTTGTCGGCCTCGCTCTCGCCGGACAATTCCGCGCCGTGGATGGCGACGGCGCCGAGCGGCGGCAGCGGCCGTTCGGTCCAGATGCTGTCGACCGGGTTGCGCTCGACCGGAACCAGCTCCGCGCCCGCCTTGGCGCAGGCGGCGGCCAGTCGTTCGGCCGCGGCCGTTGTATGCAGCCACGGATCGAAGCCGACGCGGTCGCCGCTCTGCAAATGGCGCGTTAGCCAGCTCTCCGGCGGCGGCTCGATCAGTGATTCCACCATCCAGGCCTTGCCGTCGACCTGCTTGCCGGCCTGCAGCGTATAGCGGCCGTCGACGAAGATCGCGGCCGCCTGCGACAGCACGATCGCAAGGCCGGCCGAGCCGGTGAAGCCGGTCAGCCACGCCAGCCTCTCCTCCGAGGGTGGCACATATTCGTTCTGCTGCTGGTCGGCGCGCGGCACGATGAAGCCGGCGAGCTTGCGTCTGGCCAGCTCTTCGCGGAGCGCGGCGAGCCGCGCGGTCAGTGCCACGCCGGTTTCGGGTTCTTCGAACGTCTGGAACAGAGCTTCGAACATCGGTCTCATACTTTAGAAGTGAATCCTGCCGCGTCGGCGAATACTCCTTCAGCAGACAGTGCAGTGCACGAAGAATCTCCTTGCATTCGCCTGTGCAAAAAGATTTGCTGTCGCATGCCAGTCATCCGAAAGAGGTGCGGCGGCGAGGAAACGTATGGACGTGACGACCACGATCGTAAAGATCATCCACGGTCGCATGATCCGGGGAGTGCCTCAACTCAACGGCGAGGGGATGCACGATGCCTGCTTTTACCTTCGAAAAATTATCGGCGCCCGCGCCGAGCGGACCGGCGTCCGCACCGGCCGAGAAGCCGCGCAGCGCGCTGGCGGATCTCGTCAATCGTCTTGTCGCGCCGCGCGGTCGACGTGCGCCGCGTAATCAGTCCGACTCCACCTCGCAGCAGAGCCAACCGAAGACGTAATCGCGAGCTTGCCGCACCCAGTGTGCGGGTTCGATCCATGCCGTGAGCTGATCCGCCTCACTGCTGCTTCTGCAGCAACAGGCTGCTCCATCCCTCGATTCTCAAATGCCGGATCGGAACCAGGCCGCGGGCACGATAGGCGGCGCGGACGGCGCGTGCCTGCGGGGTCAACAGGCCCGACAGGATCACGAAGGCCCCGGGCGCGAGATGGCGCTGCATCGGCGCGGCCAACTGGCGCAGCGGATTGGCCAGGATGTTCGCCAGCACCAGGTCGAACGGGCCGGCTTCGGCAAATTCCGCGGCGGCGAAGCCCGTAGCCCGGATCACCTGGACCAGGGGGCCGGCGCCGTTGAGTCGGGCGTTTTCCCGCGCCACCATGACCGAGGGCGCATCAATGTCGCTCGCCAGCACGGACCGGCGCGTTGCCTTGGCGGCGGCAATGGCGAGCACGCCGGTTCCGGTGCCGAGATCCAGCACGCGCCGCGGCGCGCGCGTCTTGAGCACGTGATCGAGCAGCAGCAGGCAGCCCCGGGTGGTGCCGTGATGGCCGGTGCCGAAGGCGAGCGCCGCCTCGATCTCGATCCCGAGCTTGTTGCCGGGTACGCGCTCACGGTCGTGGCTGCCGTGGACCATGAAACGACCGGCCGGGACCGGAACGAGGTCGTCCAGGCTGGCCTTGACCCAGTCCTTGGCCTCGACGACCTCAAACGTCAGGGTCCGGGCCACGTCGGCGCCCGCCGCCCCGCCGACGAGCTCGCGCACCAGCGCCTGGTCGGGCGGATCGGCAAAATGCACCGTGACGTCCCAGCGCCCGTCCGGACGCTCGAACGCCGCAACCGCCGCGTCCCCCTCGAAGAACACTTCGGTCAGGACGTCGACCGCCGGGCGGGCGGTCGCTTCATCGGCAACCGTAAAGCTGGCCTTGTGGGTGGCGGGCGTGGTCGTTGAGGTCATCAAGGTGGATCCTGGCGAGATTTGACGGCGTGGTTAAGGGAATTGCCTGCTAACGCAAGCGATAGGACCGCAATTCTGCCGGATCTGCGCATCCAGCGGTTGTATAATGCCTTTCCTCATCCGAATAAAAGTTGAGGTTCAATTGCAGCGAAGAATCTCTGCAACTTGACCTGGGGGGATTATCCCGACTTTAGGGTCTTGGCCCCTAATGTTCCCGCCATGGGAACCGGATGATCCTCGGTTCCTGGGTTGGGAAACGAGGTTCAGATGAAGTCCATTCTGTCGAAGTTCTTGCGTGATGAATCCGGCGCCACCGCCATCGAATACGGCCTGATCGCAGCCGGCATCTCGCTGGCGATCATCGCCGCCGTCAACGGCCTGGGCAGCTCGCTCAGCAGCAAGTTCGACTCGATCAACACGTCCCTGAAGTAATCCGCCCGACGCGGCGTTCTCGAAGAACCGGGCCCTGCGCCCGGTTTTTCTGCTTGAGGCCATATCAACCGCCGGGTCCACAGCATATCCACACGGCCGTGCACTGATTCTTTGGCAGTCGATCCACAGTGCGTCCTCAGCTTGTCCACACGGACGTCCGCCGCCTTTCCACCCCTTATCCTCAGCCGAACAGAGCGCGATGGTCCGCCAGGATCGCCTGGGCCGCATTGTGGCCGGGGGCACCGGTGACGCCGCCGCCGGGGTGGCTGCCCGAGCCGCAATGGTAGAGCCCCTTCAGCGGCGAGCGATAGTCGGCGTGACCGAGCATGGGGCGGGCCGAGAACAACTGGTTCAAGGTCAGCGCGCCGTGGAAGATGTCGCCACCGATCAGCCCGAACTGGCGCTCGAGATCGAGCGGTGACAGCACCTGCCGGCCGAGCACGCTGGCGGCAAAGCCCGGCGCATAGCGGTCCACGGTCGCGATCATGAGGTCGGCGACCTCGTCGCGGTGATTGTCCCATGAGCGGCCGTCCGGCAGCTCGGGCGCGACATGCTGGCAGAACAGGCTGGCGACGTGCCGGCCTGCCGGCGCCAGCGTCGGGTCGAGCGTGGACGGGATCAGCAGCTCGACCACGGGATCGCGGCTCCAGCCATGCGCCCGCGCATCGAGATAGGCCTGGTCCATGTAGCCGAGGCTCGGGCCGAGGATGATTCCGGCGGAGAGATGGTCGCCGTCGCCCGGCAGTGCGCTGAACGAGGGCAGCCGGTCGAGCGCCACGTTCATGCGGAACGTGCCCGAACCGCAGCGCCAGTTCCGGATGCGGTTCAGGAACGGCTCGGGCACGGCGCCGGCCGGCACCAGGCGCGTGTAGAGCAGCTTCGGGTTCACGTTGGCGACGACGTGGCGGGCGCGGATGGTGCGGCCATCCTCGAGCACGACGCCGACGGCGCGGTCACGCTCGACGATCACCTCGCGCACGCCGGCCTCGAGCTCGACCAGCGTGCCCAGTTCCTTCAGGCACCCGGCCATCGCCTGCGTGATCGCCCCCATCCCGCCGATCGCATGGCCCCAGACGCCCTTCTTGCCGTTCACCTCGCCGAAGGCGTGATGCAGCATCACATAGGCCGAGCCGGCGGCGTAGGGACTGGCATAGTTGCCAACGATGGCATCGAAGCCGAACAGCGCCTTCACCAGGTCGGTCTCGAAGATCTCGTCGAGCATCTCGCCGGCCGAGCGCGTGAACAGGTCGAGCAGGTCGCGCTGCTGCTCCAGCGACAGCGCGCGCAACGTGTTGGCGGTGCCGAGCGCGTTGAACGCCTCGCGGATCGCCGATAGCCCGAACTGGGCGACCAGGTTCGGCGGCGCCCGCAGCACGAGGCTGCGCAGCACGTCCGCGATCGCCTCGAGCCGGGCCGAGAACGGGCCGATCGCGTCGGCGTCCCGCGGGCTCAGCCGCGCAACCGACGCCAGCGTGCGACCCTCGCCCGTCAGCAGATAGCGACCATCCGGCGAGGGCAGGAAGTTCTGCGTCCGGCGCTCGACGATCTCGAGCCCGTGCTCATGCAGCTTCAGGTCGGAGACGACGCGCGGATTGAGCAGGCTCACCGTGTAGGACGCGACGGAGTTGCGGAAGCCCGGATGAAACTCCTCCGTCACCGCGGCGCCGCCGACCACCTTGCGGCGCTCGACCACATGCACGCGCAGGCCCGCCATGGCGAGATAGGCCGCACAGGTCAGGCCGTTGTGGCCAGCGCCGATGATGATGACGTCGGTTTCATTCATGTCAGCTTCAAAAAGCCCTGTTTAATCACCCGCACCGGGAACCTCGGCTGGTGCTGTCGCGCCGGAAGGCTGCGACGTCAAGGAAAACTCCATTTTGCCTCAGCTGCTCGCCATACCGCCCTGCGATCCGCTATGTCTCGTCTGCTCATCGCGGTCCGGCCTCGGCATCTGATGCCGGCCGCGCTGCTGCCGGAGTTGTCATGACCTCAATAGCCTCGCCCGCCGCCGTCGCTCAGCCCTCCGCCGCACGCAACCGGGCGGTGCTCGTCGTCTATACCGCCGCCATTTTCGTCAGCGCGCTGCTGCTGTTCTCGGTGCAGCCGCTGTTCACCAAGATGGTGCTGCCGCGGCTCGGCGGCTCGCCGGCGGTGTGGTCGGTGGCGATGGTGTTCTTCCAGACCCTGCTGCTGGCGGGTTATGCCTATGCGCATTTTCTCACCCAGTTGCCCAGCCGGGTGCTGCCGATCGCGATTCATCTGCTGCTGCTCGGTTTCGCTCTGCTGACGCTGCCGTTGTCGATCGCGAGCAGTTGGGGCGACCCGCCGACCTCAGGCTACGGGCTGTGGCTGCTCGGCCTGTTCACCGTGTCGATCGGCCTGCCGTTCTTCGCGCTCGCCGCCAACAATCCGCTGCTGCAGGCGTGGTTCGTACGCACGGGCCATCCAGCCGCGCCCGACCCTTACTTCCTCTATGCGTCGTCGAACATCGGCAGCTTTCTGGCGCTGCTGTCCTATCCGCTGCTGATCGAGCCGATCTTCAGCCTGCGCATGCAGAACCTGATCTGGACCGGCGGCTATGGCCTCCTGATCGCGCTGATCGCCGGCTGCGGCGTCCTGCTGCTGCGGTCGCCGGTGATCGTCGCGAGCCTGCTGCACACCGACGACAGCCATGCCCCGGCGCCACGCTGGCTGCTGCGCCTGCGCTGGATATTCCTGGCCGCGGTGCCCTCGGGCCTGCTGATCGCGGTGACCGCGCACATCTCCACCGACGTCGCGGCCGCGCCCTTGCTGTGGGTGCTGCCGCTGTCGCTCTATCTGCTCACCTGGGTGCTGGTGTTCCAGTCGCGGCCGCTGCTGCCGCACAAATGGATGCTGGCGCTGCAGCCGCTGGCGATCGCCGGCGTGATCGTGCTGCTCGCCTTCGGCGGCGAACAGAATCTCGCGCTCACGCTCGGCGGTCATCAGCTCTGCTTCTTCATCATCGCCATGGCCTGCCATGGCGAGCTCGCGCGCACGCGCCCGCCGGCCAAGTATCTCACCGGCTTCTATGTCGCGCTGTCGTTCGGCGGCATGGTCGGTGGCCTGTTCGCCGGGCTGATCGCGCCGTTCACCTTCTCCTGGGTCGCCGAGTATCCGATCCTGCTGGCGCTGGCGGCGTTGTGCCGCCCGGCTGCCAATGAGCGCCTGCCCGGGCTCTCGCGCTGGTACTGGCTCCTGCTCGCGGTCATTGCGGTCGCGCTGCTGGTGCCTTCAGGCATGACCGGCAAGGTCACGACCTATCTCGAGGACCACCGCGTCTATGTCGCGGGCGCCGTGGGCGTGCTCGCCGCGCTGCTCGCTCTGCTGCTGAACGGCGGCCGCTGGAAGGTGTTCGCGACGGCCGCACTCGCGCTCGTCCTGATCCGCGCCTATCCGGCCGATGACGGCCGCGTCGAAACGGTGCGCAGCTTCTTCGGCGTGCACAAGATCGTGGTGACATCGGACGGGCACTACCACGTGCTGATGCACGGCACGACCATCCACGGCGCGCAGAAATATCTCAACGCCGACGGCTCCAAGGTGACGGGGCGTCCCGAGCCGATCACCTACTATCACAAGGACGGCGGCATCGGCCGCGCCATCACCGCGATCCGGGAGCGCAAGGGCGCGCCGCTCAAGGTCGCCGTGATCGGCGTCGGCGCGGGCACGCTGACCTGCGCGGCCCAGCCCGGCGAGAGCTGGAATTACTTCGAGATCGACCAGACCATGGTCGACACCGCCAGCGATCCGAAATATTTCAGCTACATCAAGAGCTGCGCGCCGGACTTCAAGCCGGTCATCGGCGATGCCCGGCTGACCTTCGCCAAGGAGCCGGACGGCGTCTACGATCTGATCATTGTCGACGCCTATTCGTCTGATGCGATTCCGATCCACCTCGCGACGGAGGAGGCGATGGCGATCTACAAGGCGAAGCTGGCGCCACAGGGCGCTGTCGTGATGCACGTCTCCAATCGCCATCTGGAGCTGGAGAGCGTCGTGGTCGGCATCGCCGACGCCAACGACCTGAAGAGCTGGGTCTACAACGAGGACTCCGGCCGCGACGACGAGTACATCTTCCCGACCGACGTCGTCGTCAGCGCGCGCGACGATGCCGATGTCGGCAAGCTCGCCTCCTCGGACAAGTGGACCGAGACCGAGCCGACCGACGGCGAGCGGGTCTGGACCGACGACTATTCGAATATTCTCGGCGCGGTGTATCGGCGGCTTCGCGACGGCGAGTAGGCGAGGGCGCACGCCGCGTTCCCGCCGGTTGGGCGGCCGTCAGGATTCGGGTGGCGCGCGCCATGCGGCATGCGCGTTCGGAAAGAGGTGCGCTCCTCGATTCCGAATCGGCGCCGGTTGCGTCGCGTCAAATGTTCGCCGCTTGGTTCATCGCGATGGAGCGATATTGCATCGCAGAACATAGCACGATCTGCTTTCTTCAGCGGCTTTGTTGCGGAGCTGTCACGATCATGCTACCTTGAGGTGCGTGCCTCATAAAGGTTCCACGACGATGAGGCTCTCGGGAGGAAAGCGGCGGCTCGGTACGCGGCGCGGTAAGTCTCACACGACATCTTCACGACTCGAGGGGTGACGTCGATTTTGGCGACGCCCGTGCGCCTCGGGTTTTGTCGAGTTCACGTCGAGACCTGCGGTGCCGTGCGGGTGCAGGCCTCGTCCCGGGCGCGGAACGTGTCTTCAATGAGTACAAAACGCCGGTCGCATCAAGCAGGCCGGCTGACATGGGAGGGGTTTGATGAAGCGTCTTTGGATGGTCGGCGCGTCTGCTCTGTTGGCGATGGCGCTCGGTGTGGGCTCGGCGGGAGCGGCCGACAAGAAGGTCCTCGCCTTCGTCGTCAACGGCGCGTCCGACTTCTGGAAGATCGCCGAGGCCGGCGTGAAGAAGGCGCAGGGCGAGCTGCCCAACTACAACCTGCAGCTCAAATATCCCGAGCAGGCGGCCGCCGCCGTGCAGCAGCGGATGCTGGATGACCTCGTCGCGGCCGGCGCCGCCGGAATCATGGTGAGCGCCGTCGATCCGAAGAACCAGACCGAGCACCTCAACAAGATCGCGGCACAGACGGTGCTCTTCACCACCGACAGCGACGCGCCGCAATCGAAGCGCATCGCCTATATCGGCTCCTCCAATACCGAGCTCGGCAAGGACGCCGGCAAGCTGATGCTGAAGGCGCTGCCGAACGGGGGCAAGTGCGTCGGCTTTGTCGGCCTGCTCGGCGCCGACAACGCCCGCGAGCGCATCGAGGGCGTGAAGGAGACCATCAAGGGCTCGAAGGTCGAGCTGGTCGACGTGCGCGGCGACGAGATCGACCAGACCCGGGCCAAGCGCAATGTCGAGGACATCCTGGCGGCGATGCCCGATGTGAGCTGCCTGGTCGGCTTCTACTCCTACAACACACCGCGCATCTACGAGGTGCTGAAGGAAGCCGGCAAGCTCGGCAAGATCAAGATCATCGGCTTCGACGAGGATCCGATCACGCTCGGCGGCGTGAAGGACGGCGCGATCGAGGGCACGGTGGTGCAGCAGCCGTTCGAATGGGGCTATCAGGGCATGAAGCTGATGGCGAAGGTCGTTGAGGGCGACAAGTCGGGTGTGCCGGCCAACGGCATCATCATCGTGCCCGGCAAGGTGATCGAGAAGTCGAACGTCGACGACTTCATGGCGCAGATGAAGCAGATGCTGAAGAAGTGACGCGACGGCCGGCGTGCGCGAGCCCTTCCTCGAGCTGATCGACATCGGCAAGACCTATCCTGGCGTGGTCGCGCTCGACCACGCCAGCCTGTCGGTCGCGCCCGGCGAGGTGATCGCCTTGGTCGGCGAGAACGGCGCCGGCAAGTCGACCCTGATGCGCGTGCTCGGCGGCGTGGTGGAGCCGAGCAGCGGCACGATCCGGATCGATGGCGTGGCGCGGGCCAGCTATGCGGTGGCGGACGCGATCGCGGCCGGCATCGCCTTCGTCCACCAGGAGCTGAACCTGTTCGACAATCTCGACGTCGCGGGCAACGTCTTCATCGGGCGCGAGCCGGTCTATGGCGGGCCGCTGCGGCTGATCGACCGCGCGACGCTGCGGACCAGGGTGCGCCCGCTGATCGCGCGTCTCGGGGCCGATTTCGAGCCGGATACGCCGCTTGCCGAACTGTCCCTGGCGCAGCGCCAGCTGGTCGAGATCATGAAGGCTTTGTCGCTCGATGCGCGCTGCGTCATCATGGACGAGCCGACCTCCAGCCTCACCTTGTCGGAAACCGAGCGGCTGATGCATGTCATCGGCGGCCTGAAGTCGGACGGGGTCAGCGTCATCTTCATCACGCATCGCCTGAACGAAGTGATGCAATGCGCCGATCGCGCCATCGTGCTGCGCGACGGTCGCATGGTTGGCGCGCTGACGCGAGACCAGCTCAATCCTGCAGCGATGATCCGGCTGATGATCGGCCGGGACCTGCGGTCGCTCTACGTGCCGCCGGCCGCGCCGCCTGGCGAGGCCGTGCTCGACGTCATGGAGGCCGTGACCGCGACCTATCCCAACCAGGCCGTCAGCCTGCAACTCCGGCGCGGCGAGATCCTCGGACTTGCCGGCCTCGTCGGCTCCGGCCGTACCGAGCTCGCGCGCGCCATCTTCGGCGTCGAGCCGCTGCTGGCCGGGGGCCTCAGCCTGGAGGGCGAGCCGATCCGCATCTCGACGCCGCGCGCGGCGATCGATCGCGGCATCTATCTCATTCCGGAAGACCGCAAGGCCTGCGGCCTCTTGCTCGACCTGTCGATCGCCGAGAACGTCTCGCTGCCGGATCTCGCCTCCTATCTGAGCTTCGGACTTGTCGACATCAGGCGCGAGGCCGAGAATGCCGATCGACAGCGCGAACGGCTCAAGATCCGGGCGTCCGACGTCAAGGTGTCGGTCGGCACCTTGTCGGGCGGCAATCAGCAGAAGGTCGTGCTCGCCAAATGGCTGTCGATGCGGCCGAAGGTCCTGATCTTCGACGAGCCGACCCGGGGCATCGATGTTGGCGCCAAGCAGGAGATCTACGACATGCTGCGGCGGCTGGCGGATTCCGGTGTCGCGATCCTGATGATCTCGAGCGACATGGAGGAGGTGATCGGGGTGAGCGACCGGATCGCCGTGATGCATGAAGGCATGATTTCAGGTTTCCTGGCGAGAGACGAGTTCAGCGAGCACAACGTGCTTCAGCTCGCCGTCGGCCATACCGTCTGAGCGAGGGCGCCCGTGCAGAAGAAAGATCTCAGCCTGCTGATCCTGATCCTGGTGGTCGGCGCCGTCGTGGCCTTCATCAACCCACGTTTCCTCTTGGTCGGCAACCTCTCCAACACCGCCAACCAGGTTGGCATGTTCGGCATCTTCTCGATCGCCGAGGCCTTCGTCATCATTGTCGGCGGCATCGAGCTCGCGGTGGGGTCGGTGATCGCGCTGCTCGGCGTGCTGTTCATCGACCTCATCGTCAACCGCGACGTCGACTGGGTCGCTGCCTTGTTCCTCATCCTCGCCGGCGGCATCGCCATCGGCTTGGTCCATGGCACGCTGGTCACCAAGATGCGCATCCAGCCCTTCGTGGTGACCCTGTGCGGACTTCTGATCTATCGCGGCGCGGCGCGCTACTACACCGAGGATGCCACGGCCGGCTTCGGCTATGGCGCGAGCTTCCCGGCGCTGGAATGGCTGGCCGCCGGCCGCACCGATGTCCTCGGCTTTCCGCTGCCGCACAGCGTCGTGGCCCTCGCGATCGTCGCCGGCATCGCCTGGCTGGTGCTGCACCGGTCGGTGTACGGCCGCTATTTCTACGCCGTCGGCAAGAACGAGGAGGCGGCGCGCTATTCCGGCATCCGGTCCGACCGGGTGACGATCGCGGCCTATGTGATCTGCGGGGCCCTGACCGCGCTCGCCGCGGTCCTGCTGGCGATGTATACCCGTTCGATCTCGCCGGCGGTGCACGGCTCGTTCTACGAGCTCTATGCGATCGCCGCCGCGGTGCTCGGCGGCTGCTCGCTGCGCGGCGGCGAAGGCTCGATCATCGGCGTCGTGCTCGGCACGGTCCTGCTGCAAGTGTTGCAGAACCTGGTCAACCTGCTGGGCATCCCCAGCTCGCTCAATTTCGCCGTGATGGGCACGGTGATCCTGATCGGCGTGCTGGCCGACCAGTATCTCGTGCAGCGGCGCAAGCGCATGCCAACGGCCCGCGGGCAGGCCAGCGCCGATCGCGCGTCGGCCTCGCTCGGGCGCGTCAACGCCGAGTGAGAAGATCGCAACGGACCGAGCGCCGCCTGGTGGCGACGCCCGGTTGCTGGGATCAGTGCGCGATCAGTCCTGATAGGTGTAATAGCCGCGCGGCTGGTAGTAGGAGCGCGGCTGGTAATAGCGCGGCTGGGCGTAGCTCGGATTGCCGTTGTCGTAATAGTACTGCTGCGGCTGCTGCTGCGGATAGGCCTGGGCGTCATAGACGCGGCGGGCCGTGCCGGGCGGTGCCGGATAGCGCGCACCGTTGTCGCTGCCGTCGGCGGGATAGATGTAGCCGTCATCGGGCCGCTGCTGCGGAACGACCGGGCGTCCCGGCAGCATCTGCGGCTGCGGCGTCAGCACGACCGGCTCGCCACTGTCATCATACTGCTGCGGCGCCTCGCGCCGGGCAACAGCGGTGCCGCGGCGTGGATTGCGCGCCAGCGCCACCTCGGCCGATCCGGTCAGCGTCACCGTGGTGTTCAGTACGCCGTCTTTCTGTACCAAGTCATAGAGCGTCGTCGCGTTGGCCTTGGACAGCCGGACGCAGCCGTGGGACGCCGGGGTCCCGAGGCGGCTTTCCGAATCCGTGCCGTGAATCGCGTGACCGACCTTCGTGAAGAAGATCGAATGCGGCATCGGCGCGTCGTCGAATTCCTTGGAAAAATGATCGGCTTCCATGCGGAAGGCGCGGAACGAGCCATTCGGCGTTTCCCGTGAGGGAATGCCGGTCGAGACCGGCCAGCGATAGCGTTCGACGCCATCGACGGCGACCGTCATGATCTGGTTGTTCTTGTCGACGGTGATGTCGATCTTGGCCAGAGCCGGCGTGGCCGACAGAAAGGCGAAGCCGGCAACGGCAAAAAGGATGGTACGCATCTAACCTCTGGCCTCCAGGGCTCTCGACTGTGGAGAGACCTCAAAACGGGACTTCAACGCCCAGGTCATCGCCTCGGCATGCACTATGTCGGAATAGCGCGCTTTGTTCCAGCCAAGGGCGGCTTCAACCTTAATGGCGGGCGGGGGCCGGACAAAGGCTCGGCCTGTTCATCCGCGCTGACATTTTCGCGACCGCGGACGGTCTTTCATTCCGGCGTTTGGGACTTCTCTAATCGGTCCAATTTGTCATGACCGCGCAACTTTTTGGCCGCATCCGCGTTTCAAGGATTCCTCCATGCGGTTCCCAGGACTCAAAATGTTGACGATGAAGGCCAAGACGGCGGTGCTCGACGATCGCGCGCCGCATAAGCTGACCTATCTGCTGGCTGCGCTCGCACTGTTCATCCTGGCGTTGGCCTGGCTGGCGCTGCCGCAATTCGCCCACGCCCAGGGCATCATCCGTGGCGCCCATGAGGGGGCCCACGAAGGCAACCGTATCGCCGGCCCGGTGGGCGGCGTCGTCGGCGGCGCGGTCGGTGCCGGTGTCGGCGGAGCCGTGGGCGCCGTCGAAGGCGTGCTCGGCGTCCCGCACCGCTCGTATTACCACCGGCACTATCACTGCCGCGGATATCGCGACGGCTACGGCCGCTTTCACTGCTACCGCTGAGCGGTCACCACCAAGCTGAGGCGCCGGCTCAATGCTTGAGCCGGTAGCCGGTCTTGAAGATCCACCAGATGATCGCCATGCAGATCGCCAGGAACAGCAGCGTCACGCCGACGCTGATTTCCACCCTGACGTCGGCGATCTCATAGAAGCTCCAGCGAAAGCCGGAGATCAGGTAGACCACCGGGTTGAGCAGCGCGATCGAGTGCCAGGTCGGCGGCAGCATGTTGACCGAGTAGAAGCTGCCGCCGAGGAACGTGAGCGGCGTCACCACCAGCATCGGGACCATCTGCAGCTTCTCGAAGCCGTCGGCCCAGATGCCGATGATGAAGCCGAACAGGCTGAAGGTCACGGCCGTCAGCACCAGGAACGACAGCATCCACACCGGGTGCTGGACGTGCAGCGGCACGAACAGCCCGGCGGTGGCGAGGATGATCAGCCCGAGAATAATGGATTTCGTCGCGGCCGCGCCGACATAGCCGAGCACGATCTCGAAATGCGAGATCGGCGCCGACAGGATCTCGTAGATCGTGCCGATGAACTTCGGGAAGTAGATCCCGAACGAGGCGTTGGAGATGCTCTGGGTCAGCACCGACAGCATCACGAGGCCGGGCACGATGAAGGTGCCGTAGCTCACGCCGTCCACTTCGCTGATGCGCGAGCCGATCGCGGCGCCGAACACGACGAAATAGAGCGAGGTCGACACCACCGGCGACACGATGCTCTGCAGCAGCGTGCGCCAGGTGCGGGCCATCTCGAACTTGTAGATTGCGGCGACTGCGCGAAAATTCATTGCCGCACCAGGCTCACGAAGATGTCTTCAAGGGATGATTGCTTGGTCTCGAGATCGACGAAGCGGATGCCGGCAGTCCTGAGATCGCCGAGCAGGCTGGTGATTCCGGTGCGCTCGCCCTTGGTGTCGTAGTCGTAGGCGAGCCGCCAGCCGTCGTCGGACAGCGCGAGCTGATAGGGCGCGAGCGCCTCGGGGATGGTCTCGATCCGGTGCTGCAGATGCAGGCTCAGCCGCTTCCGGCCGAGCTTCGCCATCAGCTTGGCCTTGTCCTCGACCAGGACGATCTCGCCCTTGTTGATGACGCCGACGCGATCGGCCATCTCCTCGGCTTCCTCGATGTAATGCGTGGTGAGAATGATGGTGACGCCGGCGGCCTTGAGCTCGCGCACGACGTCCCACATGCCCTTGCGCAGCTCGACGTCGACGCCCGCGGTCGGCTCGTCCAGGAACAGCACCTGCGGCTCGTGCGACAGCGCTTTCGCAATCATCACGCGGCGCTTCATGCCGCCGGACAGCGTGATGATCTTGGCGTCCTTCTTGTCCCAGAGCGACAGGTCCTTGAGGATCTTCTCGATCAGCGCCGGGTTCTTCGGCTTGCCGAACAGCCCCCGGCTGAAGCTGACCGTGGCCCATACGGTCTCGAATGAATCGGTGTGCAGCTCCTGGGGCACCAGTCCGATCAGCGCCCGCGCGGCGCGATAGCCGCGGTTGATGTCGTGGCCGCCGACCGCGACCTTGCCCTTGGACGCATTGACGATGCCGCAGATGATGCTGATCAGCGTCGTCTTGCCGGCGCCGTTGGGCCCGAGCAGCGCGAAGATCTCGCCCCGCTCGATCGCGAGATCGACATTGTTGAGCGAGGTGAAGCCCGAGGAATAGGTCTTCGACAGGCCGGTAACGGAAATGACGGGAGCCATCACGGGGATTCGATGCGAGGGATTCGAAAAGAGCGGGGGAGCTGCGCGGAGGAGGGGCGCAGGCGAAGCGCTCAGATAGGAACGGGGGGGCGTTCGCGCAATCATGCGCGCGACCCTCGATCGTGTCGCTTGTTGGGCTTTTCCGTGGCCAATATGGTTAGGTGTTGCCGCTCAGCCACGGCTGGCGAGGATCGCCGCCTCGCGATGTCCGACAATGTTGCGTCCGCGAGCATCTTGGGTACGGTCGCGCCGTCTCGACATTTCCGCCGCGGAGAAGGACCGATGACGCCACGCGCCAGCACCGTTCGACCCACCTTCAAGCGCAGCCTGTCGGCGCGCTGCTTTGGCATGGTGGCCCTGGCCGTTGCGCTGGCTCTGCCGCTCGGCACCGGATCGGTCAGGGCGGCACCGAGCCCGGCGGCCGCAAGCACCGCCAGCACGACGCATGTCTATCTGCTGCGCGGCGTGCTCAACATCTTCTCGCTCGGGCTCGACGACATCGCCGCCAAGCTGGATTCGCAGGGCATTCCGAACACGGTCGCCAATTTCGTGTCGTGGTCGTCGCTTGCCGACGAGGCGGCGGCGGCCTACCGCGCCGGCCGGATCAAGACCATCATCCTGGTGGGGCATTCCTCGGGCGCGACCGCGCTGCCGGACATGATCAACAAGCTCGGCCAGCTCGGCGTGCCCGTGAAGCTCGCGATCGGTCTGGACTCGGTGTTCAAGACCAAGCTCGTCGGCGGCAACGCCGAGCGCTACATCAATTTCTACATCGCCAGCGGCGCCGGCGAGCCGGTCCGCCGCGACGACGGCTTCCGCGGCAAGCTCGAGAATGTCGACGTCCAATCGGTTCCCGGTGTTGGCCACGTCACGATCGAGAAGAACCAGATCATGCAGCAGAAGGTGATCGGTGCCATCGATGGCGTGGTGTTCGGCGGGCGGGGCCGCCCGGCGGCGGCGCCGCCGACCCGCATGGCCGCTCCGCAGCGCGCTGCGAACGTCGCCGGCTACCGGTAATCGACGACCGCGCCACTGGGCGCGCGCCCCAAAATGCTCCCATTCAGTGGCGACAAGCGGTATGGCAGGGGGGAGATGAGACCCTGCTCGATCTGAGCTTGTGAGCTTTCCGGGAGCGCGAATGACCAGCGTGGCGCGAATCGCGAGACGGTGGCTCGGCCCAGCCAAGGCGGCTGCCGGCAGGAGACGGCTTGCGATCCTCCTCGCCGCACCTTTCCTCGCCGGACTTGCGGCGCCGAGCATCTCGCAGGCCGCCCAGCCCGGCGCTGCTTCCGCCCCTGCGCCGACCAGATCCGCGAAGGCATCCCCGGCAGTAACCCCCGCGGCGATCCGCGCCGTACCCGCTGCGCCGCCCGAGATCAGCCAGCCGCTGCCGCCGCCGCGGGTGTACCTGTTCCGCGGCGCGCTCGGGCCGCTGTTCTCGACCGGGATGGATCGTCTGGCCGAAAAGATCGAGGCGGCCGGCTACCGGGCCAGTGTCTATGAATTCACGCTGTGCGACCTGATCGCGCTCCAGGTGGCCAAGAATTACCGCCAGGAGCCGGGCCCGATCGTGCTGATCGGCCATTCGATGGGCGGGCTGTGCAGCGTGCGCATCGCGATCACGCTGCAGGAGCAGAACATCCCGGTCGCCCTCGTCGTCACCGTCGATCCGGCGCATGCGACCAAGAGCGTGCCGTCCAACGTGCAGCGCTTCATCAACCTGTTCCTGTCCGACAACATTCTCGGCGGCGGCGACGTCAAGCCGGTGCCCGGCTTTCGCGGTCACTACGCCAGCTTCGACATGAAGGATCATGACGAGGTCACGCACATCAACATCGACAAGATGGAGGATGTGCACGCCCAGCTGGTCACCATGATCAGCCAGTTGTCGCAGACCTCGGCTACTGCCGACGCGGATCCGGTGCCGCTGCGATATCTGGTGCCGCCGACAGCCTCCGTGGAGCTGTGGGACAGCGGCACTGCTCTGGCGGTGCGGCCGGGCGAGACCCTGGACCAGATCGCCGCCAATTATCACGTGCCGCTCTGGGCGCTCCAGCAATCCAACCGTGGCCTCGCCACCCAGCCGTTGGTCCCGGGCCAGCGCGTCATCCTGCCGCGCCACCTGTTGCCGCAGGCGGCAAACCAGGCGCCGCAGCCGCCTTCGGCAGCCCAGGCCAGGCGCTGAGCGGCCTTAGCCCGGCGGCAGGAACGGAATGATCATCGGCACGCGCTGCCGGTAGGTGACGTAATCCGGCCCGAGCTCCTGAGCGAGGAAGACCTCTTCCATCTTCGCCTTCCAGGCCATCCCGAGCGAGATCAGGACGGCGCCGAGCACGGCGGTCACCGTGCCCACCGCGATGCCGGTGGCGATCATGCCGAGGATCAGCCCGGTATAGATCGGGTGACGGACCATGCCGTAGGGGCCGGTGTCGATGACCTTGTGGCCCTCCTTGTGGGTGATCGCGTTGGACCAGAAGCGGCCGAGATGGATGCGCGCCCACCAGGTGAAGGCGATGCCGGCCAGGGTCACGACGGTCAGCAGGTAGACGCCGGTCTCGCCGGGAGTCCAGAACGGCTTCTCGCCGAGCAAGCGCGAGGTCCACGGCGTGAACAGGATGCCGCCGAGCACGATCAGCGCGTGATAGCGGCTGGTCTTGATCACCGTCACATGCTTGCGGGTCTGCCCCGACCAGAATGAGGCGCCGACCCAGCTCGCGAGCCAGATCAGCCAGATGATGGCCAGCAGCGAGGTGGGCCAAGTGGTGGTCCATCCGCTGAACGCAAACGACGAGATGGGGCTGGCATCGCCGGACATGTCTTGGAACCGTTATGAGACCTGGGACCGGCTGCTCTTAGCTATTCGGCCGCGGTGCGAAAAGGGTGTTGTTTGCCGTCGAGCCGCTTTCCCGGCTCGGAACCGAGCAGGAAGGCGATGGTCTCGCGCAAGGTCGGCTCGATCGGGCGCGGGACGTAGCCGAGCTCGCGCTTGGCCCTGTCGATCGACAGATCCGAGGCCGCGCGGGCGATCCGCACCCCCTCGGCGGTGCCGGACGGGCAGCGCTTGGTGAGGTGATCGGAGACGAACTCCAGCATGCCCGCCGACAGCTCGGCCAGCCGGCCGGGCACGGCGACTGCGACATGCTTGCTGCCGCTGATCGCCGCCATGAGATCGAGGATGCGGCTGAGGCGCAGGCTCTCGCCGCCGAACACGTAGCGGCCACCGACCTTGCCGCGCTCCATCGCCAGGATCAGGCCGGCCGCGACGTCGCGGACGTCGACCAGGTTGACGATGAAGTCTAGATAGAGCTGGACCCGGCTGTCCAGGAAATGCCGCAGCATCTGCGACGGCGGTGTCAGATTGCTGTCATGCGGCCCGATCGGCATCGTCGGCGTGCCCACCACGACGGGGAAGCCCTCCGCGGCGGCTGTCATGGCGCGCGCCTCGGCCAGCGCCTTGGAGCGCGTATAGGCCCCGGGCATCGCCTCGGCCGGCGGTGCTGTTGGCGCCGATGCGGCACCGGTCGAGCGGGGATAGTCGAACAGGATGGATTCGGTCGAGCAGTGCAGGAACCGGCGCACCCGGCCGGCGCGTGCGGCCGCCAGCACCGTTTCCGTGCCGATGCAGTTGACGCGATAGAAGTCCTCGCGGTCAGGCATCCACATGCCGGGCAGTCCGGCGAGATGATAGACCTGATCGACGCCGGCGACCGCCTGCTTCACCAGGCCCGCATCGAGCACCGAGCCTTCGATGTACTCGACGTCAGCGATCATGTGGCTGGGGCAGCGAATATCGAGCACACGCACCTCGGCGCCCCGCGTCACGAGCGCAGAGACGAGGTGATGGCCGATGAAACCGCTGCCGCCGGTGACGAGGATCTTCATTAGGGACGCGAGTGCTGATCGCCTTGAAGCCGGTCCGATGCAAGCCGATCCGGCGACCAATTCGGCGCGATGAGGTCGGCCACCGAAGGCCGCAGACCCAACGCCATGTACAATTTCGCCATCACGAACATCGGACCGAGAAAGAGATGCGCCGGATGATCCAGCAAAGACGGATTGTTGCGTTCGAACACCTTGTGGCCCACGGCCTGCGAGACGAAGCCGAAGATGATGAGCGCGGCAAACAGCGCCCAGAAGGCGACACCATGGACGTGATCGGCGATCATCATGGCCGCAGCAAGGAACAGTACCGCGAAGGCCAGGATGCCGGCCCCGAGTGCGGCATCGAGCAGCAGCCAGTAGAGCAGGACGGGCAGCGCCAGCACGGCGCCGAGGCCGATCCGGATGCCGAACGCGTCGAAATGCCACAAGCTCAGCGGCAGCACGGCGCCCAGGAACAACAGGATGATCCCGAACACATGCATCAGGCCGTTGCGCGGATCGCGATGATATTCGACGTAGTCGACCATCTGGCGTCGGAACATGGCGTTCATGGCTGGCTCGCTCGTCAATGAGATCCACCGCCGCTCAATCGACGGCCGCAAAGAGGGGGCTATACCATCAAGCGGCTGCATCGACAAACCCGGCAATCGCGGCCCATCCGCATGGCCGCGCAACCCGACTTGAAAACCGGTTCCATTCGCGCCTGTCGGGAAGAGCGCATCGGTACCTGCTGAAACAACAGTCGCGCCCGCAGCGCTCCGGGTTCATGGCCTGCGCGCGGGTCCCAATTGCATCAATTGCGATGCTTGCGGGGGCCCTGCTTGCCGGGCGTCGTCGGAGCAGGGGGCGAAGGCGGCGCTGCGGCCTCTTCGACGGTTTTTGCGATCGGGATGATCTGGATCTGCTGATTGACGGCGGCGGTCGGCTTGGACGGGTCGAGCAACTGCTCCTCGCCAAGTCCGATCGATTGCAACCGCTTGACCGAGATCTTGAAGGTGTTTGCCAGGATGTCGCGGATCGCGTCGGCGCGGCGCTGGCTCAGGATGACGTTGGACTCGCGCTTGCCGTTGGCTTCGACATGGCCGACGATCAGGAACGTGTAGGGCAGCAGGTCGGAATACACCATCGCATCGGCGATCCGCCCGACGGTCTGGTAGGATTCCGGACGCACGATCGGCGTGTCCACGTCGAACTGGATGTCGACGTTGAAGGCCGGCAGATTCACCAGCTCCGGCGCGATCGGCGGGCGCTTCTGCGGCGGCGGCTCGTTGCGCCCGCGCGACCTGGAACGCTCCTGCGTCTGCTGCTTCAGCGCCGGAAGATCCAGCGCAGGCGCGGTTTCGAAGCGGCCGAGCTGGCGCACGATGTCCTCGCGACTCAGCTCCTGCGACCACGCGGGCGCGCTCGCGGCCACCAGCGAAGCAGCGATCAGCCCCGACAGCAGTGATCTCGCGGTCCGCCGCATCAGCGATACCCCGCTTCGCCCATCGCCTGCTGACACCGCGCGCTCACGCCATTGGCCGTCAACAGGCACGGGATCGATTTGCTCGTTTCCTTCGTGGAGCCGCCGCACAGCTTGACGATCTCGCGCTGGCAGGCATTGGCGACCGTGACCCGCGCCGCGATGCGCTTCTGGATCGCCTCGAACGCCTTGAAATAGGTCGCCTTGCACTGCGCGGAGACCACGTCCTGGTTGCGCGAGAGGCATTCCTTGAGGCGGTTGGAGTCGAGGTTGACGCCGCGGCAATTGGCGGTGATGTCTGCGCCGCAGCTCGAGGCGATCAGCCCCGCGGAATCGCCAAAGCTCATCGTCTGCGCCGCCGCCAGCGAGGGCACACACAGCGCGACCGCAACACTCAACAGAATGTATCCTCGGACCATGATTGCATCTCATACGATGCACGCTGCCATGGTCAAGGCCTAACCAAGGCGAAGTGCGGCGGCGTGGCCGCCGGGTCACGCCCGCTGCACGAAGCTGTCGACGACGTGTTTCTCGCCGGCCTTGTCGAACGCGATGGTCAGCTTGTTGCCGTCGATCTTGACGACGTGGCCATAGCCGAACTTCTGATGGAAGACGCGGTCGTCGAGGGCAAATTCCGACGTCGTGCCGGTGGATTTCGCCACCAGCTCGCCCTCGATGGTCATCGGTCCGCGCTTGCCGCGGCCGAAATTACCGCCGAAGCCGCTGCCGAACGGATCACGGCCCGAGAACGGCGACGGCTCTTCCTTGAAGCCGCTCTCCGACGAACCGCGTGCCGCGCCCGGCCGACGCGCCTGTGCGCGCTGCCAGCCCGGCGTGGAATAGCTCGATCCGAACGATTCGACGTTGTCGAAGCGCGACGGACCGTAGCCGCCAGCACCGCCCCAGCCCGAGCCGCCCTTCGATTCGGTGATCTCGACGCTCGCCGCGGGCAGCTCGTCGAGAAAGCGCGACGGAATGGTCGTGGTCCAGGTGCCGTGGATGCGGCGGTTGGTGGCGAAATAAATCTTGGCGCGACGCCGCGCGCGGGTCAGGCCGACATGGGCGAGGCGGCGCTCCTCTTCCAGCCCGGCGCGGCCCTGTTCGTCGAGCGTGCGCTGGCTCGGGAACAGGCCTTCCTCCCAGCCCGGCAGGAACACGTTGTCGAACTCCAGCCCCTTGGCCGAGTGCAACGTCATCAGCGACACCGCTTCCTCGTCGGCTGCGCCCTCGCGGTCCATCACCAGCGAGATGTGCTCGAGGAAGCCGTGCAGGTTCTCGAACTCCTCCATCGAGCGGACGAGCTCCTTGAGGTTGTCGAGGCGGCCGGCGGCATCGGCCGAGCGGTCCTTCTGCCACATCTCGGTGTAGCCGCTCTCGTCGAGCACGATCTCGGCGAGCTCGGTATGTGGCGTCACCTCGCGCTGGGCGCGCCAGCGCTCGAACTGCAGGATCAGCCCGCGCAGCGAGCCGCGTGCCTTCGGCTTCAGCTCGTCGGTCTCGACCACCGCGCGCGCCGCCTCGAACAGCGGGATGCGGCGCTTGCGGGCGTGGTCGTGCAGCATCTGCACGGTGGCATCGCCGAGCCCGCGCTTCGGCACGTTGACGATGCGCTCGAAGGCGAGATCGTCGGCCGGCGAGTTGATGACGCGCAGATAGGCCAGCGCATCGCGAATCTCGGCGCGCTCGTAGAAGCGCGGACCGCCGATGACGCGATAGGGCAGGCCGAGCGTGACGAAGCGGTCCTCGAACTCGCGCATCTGGTAGGACGCGCGCACCAGGATCGCGATGTCGTTGAGATGCTCGCCCTTGCGCTGCAGCTCCTCGATCTCCTCACCGATGCCGCGCGCTTCCTCTTCCGAATCCCAGGCGCCGGTGACGGTGACCTTCTCGCCCTCGACGTCCTCGGTGTGCAAGGTCTTGCCGAGCCGGCCTTCGTTGTGCGTGATCAGATGCGAGGCGGCGGCGAGGATGTGCCCCGTGGAGCGGTAGTTGCGCTCGAGGCGGATGACCTTGGCGCCGGGAAAGTCGTGCTCGAAGCGCAGGATGTTGTCGACCTCGGCGCCGCGCCAGCCATAGATCGACTGGTCGTCGTCGCCGACGCAGCAGATGTTCTTGAGGGCGGGGGCGGAGCTAGGCGCGGCAACACTTCTGTCGTCATCGCCGGGCCGACGCGCAGCGTCGAGACCCGGTGATCCATCTTCTTCCGAAGACGTGATGGATTGCCGGGTCGAGCCCGGCAATGACGAGCCGGAGGACGAGGGCGCCTGCGACAGCAGCCGCAGCCAGAGATATTGCGCCACGTTGGTGTCCTGATACTCGTCGACCAGGATGAACTTGAAGCGACTCTGATATTGCCTGAGCACGTCCGGGTTCTCGCGGAACAGCCGGATGCTCTCGAGCAGCAGGTCGCCGAAATCGGCGGCGTTGAGAATCTTCAGCCGCTCCTGATAGCTCGCATAGAGCTTGCCGCCCTTGCCGTTGGCGAACACCGCGGCCTCGCCCGAGGGCACCTGGGACGGCGCCAGGCCGCGATTCTTCCAGCCGTCGATCAGCCCGGCCAGCATGCGCGCCGGCCAGCGCTTGTCGTCGATGTTCTCGGCCTGCAGCAATTGCTTGAGCAGGCGGATCTGATCATCGACGTCGAGCACGGTGAAATTGGACTTGAGCTGCACCAGCTCGGCATGGCTGCGCAGGATGCGGCCCGAGATCGAGTGGAAGGTGCCGAGCCACGGCATGCCCTCGACCGCCTGTCCGAGCATCTCGGCCAGCCGCGTCTTCATCTCGCGCGCGGCCTTGTTGGTGAAGGTCACCGACAGAATCTCACTCGGCCTCGCGCGGCCCTGGCTCAGAATATGCGCGATGCGCGTGGTCAGCACGCGGGTCTTGCCGGTGCCCGCGCCGGCGAGCACCAGCACCGGGCCATCGAGCGTCTCGACCGCCTCGCGCTGCTCCGGATTGAGACCCGCCAGATAGCGCGCACCACCGGTCGCGGCGGCGCGGGCGCGCGCGGCAATGCCGCCGGCAACGGGCTGGTGGTCGGGCGCAGGAAAAGGGCTCACGCGGTTGGGCTCGGTCATCAGCGAATCAGTCTCGTCCCTCGGATGGCATCATATGACGGCATCACGAGGTCTGCAGGAAGGAGCCCTCATAGCAGGGATTGACGGCTATATGGGGCCGGCGGCGGCGTTTTACAGCCCTAAATCGGGGCAGACGGACGCCGCTCCAGCCTCGGTGGGCATTTGTTCCGGCAAATGGCGAATTTTTACCGGCCCGCGCGGCCGGAACCTTTGTTCCGAGCCACGATTGTCCTGGCAACGGCGCAAGCTCCGCGTCGCTTTGAACCGCAATCGAGAGACAGAGGTCGTGTCATGTTAGGCTGGGTTGTCACCTTCCTGGTTATCGCATTGATCGCCGGCATTCTCGGCTTCGGCGGCGTCGCCGGTGCCTCCATCGAGATCGCCAAGATCATCTTCTTCATCGCCGTCGTGCTGTTTCTGGTTTCGGCCGTCGTGGGCCTCGCCCGCGGCCGCAGCCGCGTGTAGTCGGCCTCATCCCTGACAATGAGGTCGGCGAAGGGCGCAGTGCCTCGCAAGAGGTGCGGCGCTCTTTGCGTTTTGAGGAGGTGTCAGGCCGGCGCCGTCAGCGCGACCTGCACCTTGGCGAGCGCCGGATCGAGCGCCACGGAGGCGAGGCGCGTATCGTTGGAGAGCGCGGTCAGAGTGAGCGTCTGGTCCTGCACGCGGAAGATCCGGCACAGCGTCGTCGCCTCGGAGGCGTCGCGCAGCATCACCGACAACGGCGCGATGTGGGTCTCGTCGGCGATCTTCTCCGCCACCAGCGCAAGTCGGGTCGCCGCCGCCGCAAGCTGCTCGGTGCGGTGGGCGGTCGTATTGGCCGCGAGCGGCAGGCCTTCTTCGTTGGTGAGCAGCACGGTCTGGAAGCGGCCGACCTCGGCGATGCGGTCGAGCAGCGGCACCAGCTCGCGGCGCCGGCCCGGCCGGCTCGCGAGCTGCGCGAGATCCAGCGAGATGCGCTCGCGCTCGACCAGCGGCGCCAGCACGTCCTCGATCGCGCTGCGCAGGCTGGTCTCCCGCTCAATGGCGTCGTGGCTGCTCTGCTCCTGCAACTGGTCGAGGCTGGCCGCCTGCATCTGCACCTGCCGCCGCAGCAGCTCGCGGGACAGCGCGCCCTGGCGGGCGCCGAACAGATAGCCCGAGGTCAGCAGCAGGATGGCGGCGCCGAGGCCGCTCACGATGGCATAGATCGTCATGGTCGCTTCGTCGCTGTGAGTTGACTGCAATCATCGACGCCCGCAATGCGCAGCACGGCCTTGCGGTCGCCCGCGACCGCCAGGGCATCGCCGCGCGCCTCGCCGGCGCCGGCGGCGCGCACCGACATCCGCTGCGCCGGGAGACCCTCGCGCTTCAATTGGGCCGCGATCTCCTTGGCGCGCGAATAGCTGAGCAGCACGTTCAGATCCTCGGTGCCGCTGGCGTCGGTATGGCCCTCGATGATGATGGTCGCATCGCCGTGGCGCGCGAGCGTGCGTTGCAGGATCGCCAGCGACCGCTTCATGTCGGCAGGGTTCGGTCGGGCGCTGCCGCGCTCGAAGCCGACCGCCAGCGGGGCGAAGCACTCGGCGGAAGGCTTCGCGGGGCTCTGGGGCTCAGGAATCGCTGCGGGAACGACGGGCGGAGCCGGTGGCGCGATTACGACGGGAGCGGGCGGCGTCGGCGGCGCCGCGACCGGTGCCGGGTCGACGATCCGCGCCTCCCGTCGCTTGGGCGCCGCGTCGGCAATGCGGTCGTCGCGCTGCGGCACGGCCATCACCGGCATTGCCGCCGTCGCGACCGGCGGCGTAGCGCTGCCTTGCTGCCAGAGCGCTGCCGACATGACGGCGATCAGGGTGCCGGCGACGGCGAAGGCCGCGGCGAGCCAGATCGGCGCCTCCTCGCCGGCCACGGTGCACGCATCGACGCGCATCGCGGGCGAGGGCGGAACGGAGTTCGGGGAGGGCGCCAGCATCTCAGCCCACGGGCACCTTGAACTTCGGCGTGATCAGGTCGATGCCGCATTCGAGCCCCGCGCACCAGGCGATGAACTGGCGCGACATTGCAGCATCCGGAAACAGCGCGCCGTGCTGTGGGGCGATGATCTCGATGTCGAGCGTGCTCACCATCTGCGCCCACGCCTTCATGACGCGGTTGGAGACCATGTAGCGGCGGTGAAAGCCTTCCATGAAGCGCGTATGCGCCTTGAAGTCGCGCACGACGGTGTAGTCGACGCCGATCGAAGCGCCGAGGTCGCCGCTGTAGAGGATCTTCGAGATCGGATCGTAGAGCTGGAAATTGCCCTCGCTGTGCAGGAAGTGCGCCGGCAGCGCATACAGCCTGCTGCCGGCGAGATCGAACACCATGCCTTCATCGGGGATCGGCTTCAGCCGGTCGGCGACGATGTGGTCGAAGCCGAAATGCGGCACGAAGCGGGTCCACAGCTCCGAGATGTAGGCGTCGGCGTCGGTCGTCATCAGCCAGCCGTTGATCGCCGCGACGATGTCGGGATCCTGGTGCGACAGGAACAGATATTTCAGCCGCCCGCCCGCGAGCTCGCTGAAGGTCTCGCTGAGCACTCTGGAATAGACCTTGTGGCCGCCCGGATCGAGCAGCATGCCGATGCGGTCGTGGATGATCAGATGCTGGTTCGCCTGCACCGCGAGGTCGCCGGCGCCGAAATCCTCCAGCAGGATGTTCTTGTGAACGCCGTCGTCATAGAGGACGGTATTGGCCATGAAATGACTCCCCGCCGGCGCCGCGCGATCGCCGCGCGCCGGCTCATTGACGACGATGCGCTACAGCACCTTCTGCAGCGACCGGACGGCTTCGCGCATGTCGAAGAAGGTTAAGCCCAGCTTGCTGTTCTCGTTGGTGAGCGCGAGCAGCAGCGCGCCGCGGCCGGCGCTGACCAGCACGGCGTAGCCGGACTCGCCGCGGATGATGACCTCCTGCAGATGGCTGCGGCCGAGCTCCATGGCGGCGCGGCCGCCCAGCGACAGCAAGGTCGCGGTCATGCCGGCGACCCGCGTCTCCTCCATGTCGGCCGCGAGCACGCTCGCGATCATCAGCCCGTCCTCCGAGATCAGCGCGCAGGCCTCGACCCCGAACGAGTCGCTCTGCAGCTTGCGCAGGACGCGGTTGATTTCATCGAGTCGTGACATCGGCTTCTCCTCGACGGCGCGCGGGGCAAACTTGGAATGAAACTGACTTTGAGCCATGGCGGGGTCCTGGTCATCATCTTGAGCTGTTGAAACGGAAACGGCGGGAATGTCGATCTGTGCAGTAACGGCGGAGGGATACAGCGGGTCATCCGGGACCAGCGTCGTCGTCTGTTCCGGACTGCCGTCCGGTGTCGTCAGCGCGCGCGTCTCGATCGTATCAACCGCGTCGTCGAGCGCGCGCTGCTCGGCCTTGATGCGTGATCGCGAGACCGGCGGATCCATCGCCTGCAACTGGGTCACCAGCGCCTGGCGGGCCGACTGGTAGACTTCGGCTCGGCGTTCGGGGGATGAGTCCGGCAGGTTCTCCATCGCGCGCGACAGCAGGATGAAGTAGTCGGCGGTGGTCACGGGCAGGGCCGCCGCATCCTCATGCGGACCGTGCGCTCGGCTCAGCAGGCTTGCGAGGCGTCCCATCGCTCTCTCGTCAACTCTACGCAACTAACGATGCGTAAGGTTAGGTCGGCACAAGAGACGCGACGAATGATCTGAATCAAATTAACTAAAATCGGGACCAAGCTGCGCAATCCGGCCCTCGAGTCGACCGGGGTTGATCATCATGTCGCCATGATCGCCCCGATGGGGCCGCATTGACGCCGCGTTCGGCGCAACTGCGCCTCGGTTGCAGCCAGAATCAGCTACGATCACGGCAACGAATGCGGTGCGGGGAGGGCGGCGTGAACTTCGGGGACTATGTGCAGCGAGATGCAACGGCGCTTGCCGCCGCGGTGAAGGGCGGCGAGACCCATGCGGCGGAGCTGCTGCAGCTCGCGCTGGTACAGAACGAGCGGGCCCAGCCGCGGACCAACGCCGTCTGCAGGCTGATGGAGGGCGAGGCCCGTGCGCAGCTTGCCAAGCTCGCCACCGGCCCGCTCACCGGCGTACCGTTCCTGATCAAGGATTGTGCCCAGGACTATGCGGGCCTGCCGACGGCCTATGGCAGCAAGGCGCTGTCCGGCTTCGCCGCCGCCGAGCATGCCTCGGTCGTCAGGCGGTATCTCGAAGCCGGCCTCGTGATTTTCGGCAAGACCAACCTGCCGGAGCTCGCGCTGAAGGGCGTCAGCGACTCCCGCGCTTTCGGCCGCGTCGGCAACCCCTGGAATCCCGCGCATACGCCGGGTGGCTCCAGCGGCGGCGCTGCAGCGGCGGTCGCCTCGGGCGTCGTGCCGATGGCCGCCGGCAATGATGGCGGCGGCTCGATCCGCATTCCTGCCGCCTGCTGCGGCCTGTTCGGGCTGAAGCCGTCGCGCGGCCTGATCTCGTCGGGCCCGGGCTTCGGTGAGTATTGGTTCGGCGCCTCGAGCGAGGGCGTGCTGTCGCGCAGCGTTCGCGACACCGCGCTCGCGCTCGACGTCATCGCGGGCAGCGAGCCCGGCGATCCCTTTCTCACCGCCGAGCCCGGCGTGGTCTATGCCAATGCGGTCGCCCGCGATCCCGGCCGCCTGCGCATCGGCTACACGGCGGCGTCGCCGATCGGGACCGAGGTGCATGCCGAGGCGAAGCTTGCGGTCGACAACGCCGTGAAGCTGCTGCGGGGCCTCGGTCACGAGGTCGAGGAGGCCACCCCCGACATCGACGGCGCCGCGCTCGCGACCTCGTTCCTGCACATCTATTTCGGCCAGGTCGCGGCGCTGGTCGCCGACGCGCGCGGCAAGGGCGCCAGGCGCGAGGAGTTCGAGCTGCTGACGCGGGTGCTGTCGACGCTGGGCGGCGCGATCTCGGCCGGCGCGCTGACGACGCAGCTGCTCAAATGGAACGAGTTCGCTCGCGCGCTCGCGCGCTTCCATGCGCGCTACGACCTGCTGCTGACACCGACGCTCGCACACCCTCCGATCCGGCACGGCGAGGGCGATCCGAGCACGGCCGAACAGACCCTGCTCGACATGCTCGACCGCATCGGCCTGCTCGGGCTGCTGACGCGCTGGGGCCTGCTCGACGGCATGATCGACAAGATCGCCCGCGACAGCCTGCAATATGTCCCGTTCACGCAGCTCGCCAATCTGACGGGAACGCCGGCGATGAGCGTGCCGCTGCACTGGACCGCCGACGGCCTGCCGCTCGGCGTGCAGTTCACAGGCCGGCTCGGCGACGAGACGAGACTGTTGCAGCTCGCCCGCCAGCTCGAGCAGGCGCAGCCCTGGTTCGCGCGCTTGCCCGACTGGGTGATGCAGGGCTGACCAGACGAGATGGGCCGGTTTGCGCAGCGCGGTCGTGCGTCGCAAGACGCCGTGCGCATCCATCGCGATTGCGTGCGCGCTGTTTGTGGTGTTCTATCTGAGGTGGAGCGCGGTTGCGGAAGCCGCGCCGGTTCGGCGACGTTGTTCAGACGGCGACGTTGTTCGGATCCGGCCCATCGCGCGTGACTGCCGTGGTGCGGAAGCCATTTCGCGCCGCTTCCGACGATCCGCTCGTCCGGTGCCGTGCCATGCTTGCTGGCGATATTCTCAGAGGGCGGGATCATGAACGTCACGGTCTATTTCGCGACCAACAGGCAACCGATCACGGCTGAAGGCACGAATCAGATTACCGGGTTCAGCTCCGAGCTCGGTCCCGTCAACGGCTTGAACATCAGGTATGGCCGGGCCGAGATCGCCGTCGATCTGCAGGCATCGAGCTATGGCCTGGTGCCTGGATCGCTTCATGTCGAGGACGAGCAACTGATCTTTCCGCAAGGCTCCCGAGCCGTCCTCGGCAGCAATACGATCTTCGGCGCCCTGCGTACCGACATGCTGGCGAAGGCGCGGCCGACGATCGCGTTCATTCACGGCTTCAGCAACAGCTTCGTCGACTCGATCGAACGCGCCGGGTGGATATCGGCGTTCTACGGGATCGACGCCAACATGTTCGTGTTCAGTTGGCCGTCGGTGGCCTCGCCGGTCGGCGTGCCGCTGCCCTTTGTGGACTACCAGCACGATCGCAAGACGGCGGCGGCATCCGGCCCGGCCGTGGCACGCACGCTGCGGCGTCTCTATGATTTCGTCGACGGGCTGCCGGAGAGCGAGCGCTGCAACCAGAGCATTCATCTCATCTGTCACAGCATGGGCGTCTATGTCCTGCGCGGCGCGCTGCAGGCCTTGATGCAGATGCCGGATCCCGCGGCCGGCGCGGCCATGGCTGGCAGCGTGCCGGCGATGGTGCGGATGGACGGCACGCAGCCGGCGCTGACCGGACTGCGCAGGACGTTCGACAAGATCGTGCTCGCGGCAGCCGACGAGGACGCGGATGCGTTCGACGACCCGGCGAAGCTGAAATATCTGCCGCGCACCGCGAGCAGCGTCACGGTCTATCACTCGACCAAGGATTGGGTGCTGAACACGCTGAGCGCGGGCACGAAATTCAACGGTCCGCGGCTCGGCAATGACGGCCCCGACAACATGGGCAGCATCAGCGACAAGGTCACCGCGGTGGATTGCTCTGACGTCACGTCGTTCGCGCAGGACCCGCAGGAGCACCAGTATTATCGCATCTTTCCGGTCGTCCGTGACGACATCGTCCAGGTCCTGAGCGGCGTGCCGCAGAACCAGGTCGGCAACCGCGATCCGGCCGGGTCGGGGCGCTACCGCATCCGGCCGCAGGCCCGCTTGGCGGTCAGGGCCACCAGTCCCAAGCCGCGCGCCGCGAAGGCGCGCGTCGCCAAGTCAGGTGCTGCGAAGAAGAGGGCGGCCGGCGGGAGCTGAGCGCGGGACGCCGGCGCGCCCGCATGGCCCGCTGGTCCTACTTGCGCGGCATGCCGATGGCGCGGCCGAGCCCGTCGGGCTGCGGCAGCGCGGCATGCGCCTGCAGCACGCGGGCGATGTTGGCCTGGATGTCCGGCGGAAACGGCGCGACCTTGCGCTTGGTCATGTCGATGTGCACCGACATGTTCTCCGAGGTCGCCGAGACCCAGCCTTCCTCGGCATGGCGCAGCTCCTCGAAGGTGTGCAGCCGCTTCTCGTCGGCCGCGATCAGCCAGACCGCGACCTGGACGGGATCGCCGAGATGGATCTCGCGCAGATAGCGCACGTGGCATTCGGCGGTGAAGGTCGAGCCCTGGCGCTCCTTCATATAGGCGGGGCCGATACCGAGCTCGGCCCAGATCTGGTCGATCGCGCGGTCGAACATCACGTTGTAGTAGGCCATGTTGAGATGGCCGTTGTAGTCGATCCATTGCGGCTCGATCTGCATGACCTGTGACAGGAACGGCCCGGCCTCTTGCGTCGTGGGCACTGCATTATCGCTCATCGGCTCTTCCGTTTGCTCCCTTGACCCCTGATGCGTCCTTTGCCACGGTCCGCCCAACTTTCGGAGGAAGCAGTGGCGACGACGATCCCCCATCACGATTTGAAGCGGCCCGCGCCGGAGGCGCTGAAAAGCGCGCTCGACGCGCTCGCAGCCCGCTTCGGCAACCGGCTCATCACCTCGCAGGCCGTGCGCGAGCAGCATGGCCATACCACGACCTGGCTGCCGACGCAGCCGCCGGATGGCGTGGTGCTGGCGCAGGAGACCGCCGACATCCAGGACGTCGTCCGCATCTGCGCCCCCCGAGGCGTGCCGATCATTCCGTTCGGCACCGGCACCTCGCTGGAGGGCCAGGTCAACGCCCCCGCGGGCGGCATCTGCATCGACATGCGCGACATGAACAAGGTGCTGGAGGTGCATGCCGAGGACCTCGACTGCGTGATCCAGCCCGGCATCACCCGCAAGACCCTCAACGAATATCTGCGCGACCAGGGCCTGTTCTTCCCGATCGATCCCGGTGCCGACGCTTCGCTCGGCGGCATGGCCTCGACCCGGGCCTCCGGCACCAATGCGGTGCGCTACGGTACCATCCGCGAGAACGTGCTGGCGCTGAAGGTGGTGCGCGGCGACGGCGAGATCATCAAGACCGGCACCCGTGCCAAGAAGTCCGCGGCCGGCTACGATTTGACGCACCTGTTCATCGGCGCCGAGGGCACGCTCGGCATCATCTGCGAGATGACGATCCGTCTGCGCGGCATTCCCGAGACCATCGCGGCGGCGTCGTGCTCGTTCGAGACGGTGCGCGGCGCCTGCCAGGCGACGATCCTCGCGATTCAGACCGGCATTCCGATGGCGCGCATCGAGCTGCTCAATGCGGCGCAGGTGAAGGCCTGCAACGCCTATTCCAAGCTGACCCTGCCGGAGACGCCGCTGCTGCTCCTCGAATTTCATGGCAGTGAGGCCGAGGTCGCCGAGCAGTCGAAGAACTTTGCCGAGATCGCCAGGGAGTGCGGCGGCGGCGACTTCGCCTGGACCACCAAGCCGGAGGACCGCACCAAGCTGTGGCAGGCGCGTCACGACGCCTATTGGTCGGTGAAGGCGATCCGGCCCGGCGTCGGCGTGGTCGCGACCGATGTCTGCGTGCCGATCTCGCGGCTGGCGGACTGCGTCACCGAGACCGAGGAGGATCTCGCGCGTCTGCGGCTGACCTCGCCGATCGTCGGCCATGTCGGCGACGGCAACTTCCACTGCTCCTTGATGTGCGACGTCGACGATGCCGACGAGATGGCGCGCGGCGACGAGTTCATGCACCGCCTGGTCGAGCGCGCCCAGGCCATGGACGGCACCTGCACCGGCGAGCACGGCATCGGCCAGGGCAAGCAGAAATACCTCAAGTCCGAGCTCGGCGAGGAAGCGCTGGACGCGATGCGCGCGGTGAAGGCCGCGCTCGATCCGCACAACATCTTCAACCCCGGCAAGATCATCCCGGCCTGAAGCCGCATCAGGCCTCAACTCTCTCCTCGATCACGCTGCGCTCCCTCTCCCCGTTCTTACGGGGAGAGGGAGCGCACTGTCGGCGCGGCGACAGCTACGAGATCACTTCTTCAGCAGAGCATTACATAAAAACGCCGCCGCGTTCGACACGCGGCGGCGCTTTGTTTCCGTGCAGATCAACGACAGACGCGGCGCGGCCCCCACGGGGTCGGCCGGACCCAGCAGGTGCGCGGGCCGAAGCCGCCATAACCATAGGGGCGATAGACGCGCGGGGCGGGCCGGCAACGGCCCCAACGGTCGGGGAACCAGCCGGGACCGCAGCCGCCGGCGACGCGCTCGACATTGCCGTCCGGAGCAGCCGGCTGGGCCGGCAGCGTGAAGGCCTGCGCGGCCGACGCGCCCAGCATGACGGTCGCGGCGAGCAGGGCGGAGGTGAACAGATTGCGCATTGCAGTGCGGTCCTCTCGTTGGTTTCGAAGCAGTGCAGTCCTTAGACGTCCTCGGACAGGATTTGGTTTCGCAATTTTTTCGACGCCGCGAAACCTCTTCCTAGTACCATAGAGACCTCCACGACACCGATCGCGCGATGCAGCTCTGCTGATCATGGAGCGCATCGCTACGGCATCGTCGCCATCTTAGGATATTCTAGCAGACATTCGCTGCAAGGAACATGAACGACGAGCGACGTCTGCCGCCGGCTTTCGTCGCAGCCGGCATCATTTGCCGCCAGGCTGCGCCTTCGCGTCCTTCAGCGCCGCCTTGCAGCCGTCGGAGAGCTTATCGAACTTCTCGATCATGCATTGCTTGATGCGGCCGCCGCCCGGCATGATTCCCGTACAAAGCGTGCGCACGTCGTCGCCGCACGCCTGGCGCATCGCGCTCCTGTCCTGAGCCTGGGCGGCAGCGCTGAAGATGACTATCAACAGCAGCGGAAACAGCTTGTGCATGATCGATGATTCCTCTCTTGCCGCGGCCGACGCGCCGGGCCTTGTGAGGCTGCTGTCTCGCCGATCAATTTAGCAGGCATATGTCGAGCGTCGCCGCAACGTGTAACGGTTTGTATCACGAGGTCACCGCGCGCAAGCGTGCGCTTGGTCCCGGAGACGTCGTTCGACCACGGCGGTGCTCGTGCCGCCATTCCCTCAAGCGTGCATATCCGAGGCACTGCCGCGCAGCTTCTGCAGCGCGTGATCGACGCTGTGGAACACGCGCTCCCGCGGCAGCACGTCGTACAGGCCGAACCGTTCGAAGGCCGCCTGGGCCCGCAGCGACTCCAGCCGCGCCACCGCGAACACGATGCCGGTCTCGTTGCAGATATGGATCATGTCGCGCAGGGTCTGCGCGGCGGTGAAATCGATCTCGACGATGGCACTGGCCTCGAACACCACCAGCCGCGGCTTGCGGCTGCGCAGCAGGCGCTGCATGTCGGCGCGGAACGTCGCCGCATTGAGGAAGCTGAGCGGAGCCTGGAAGCCGACCACGGCAATGTCGGACAGCTCCTCGCCTCTGATCTGCGGATGCGCCGGCCACCAGATCGTCGTGTCCGGCACGCGTTCGAAGGCGATGAGGTGGGCGCGCGTCGTGCTCCAGATGCCGTGCAGCAGCGACAGCGCGATGCCGATCGCGACGCCCTGCTCGATCGGCAGCGCGATGATCGCCACCGCGGTGGCGAGGATGAGCAGGAACTCGCCCTTCGACGCACGATAGACGCTGGTGATCTGCGCGACGCGGATGATGCGCAAGGCCACGAACAGCAGCACGCCGCCGAGCGCCGCCTCCGGCACATTCGCAAGCAGCCGGGCGCCGAACAGCACGAGCAGCAGGACGATCGCGGCGGCGAGCAGGCCCGCGACCTGCGACCGGCCGCCGGTCTCGACCACGATGCCGGTGCGCGGCGGGCTGGCATTGACGGGGAAGGCGCCGAACAATCCGGCCAGCAGGCTGCCGGCGCCGGCGCCGAGGAAGTCGCGGTCGACGTCGGCCGGCCGGTCGGGATCGGAGGGGAACGAGCGCGTCGTCGCCGAGGTCTGCACCATCACCACGACGGCGATCAGGAAGGCGAGGGGGACCAGCTTCGCCCATTGTTCCGGTCCGATCAGCGGCACGGACGGCATCGGCACCGTGCCGGCGATCTCGCCGATGACGGGCACGCCACCGCCCTGCAGCCCGGCCGACATCACGAACAGGGTCGCGGCCGTCAGCGCGATCAGCGCGCCGGGTATGCGGGCGCTGATCCGCTCGCAGACCGTGATGGTCGCGAGCACGCCGAAGCCGATGAGCATCGTGTACGCGTTGGACTTGCCGAGCTCGCCCGCGAGGGTCGCGATCCGCGCCAGCGTCGGCCCGCTCGGTGACGGCAGTCCGAGCACGCCCGGCAATTGTGAGACGATGATATGCACGGCAATGCCGGCGAGGAAGCCCACGGTGATCGGCACCGACAGCAGGTTGGCGATGCCGCCGAGCTTGAAGCCGCCGGCCAGCACCAGCATGACCCCGACCAGCAGCGCCAGCGCCGCGGCCAGGCTGCCGTATTCGGGCGTGCCGCCGGCCGCAAGCAGCGCCAGGCCGCCGGCGAAGATCGGCGTGATCGTGGAATCGGCGCCGCAGGACAGGAAGCGGTTGGCGCCGAACAGCGCAAACCCGAGCGAGCCCGCCATGAACGCGAAGAATCCGATCTCGGGCGCGAAGCCGCCGAGCTTGGCGGTCGCCATCTGCTCGGGGATCGCGATCGCCGCCAGCGTCAGTCCGGCGGCGAGATCGGCGGGCAGGGCGCTCAACCGGTAGGATTGCAGGGAGCGGAGCAGCGTCCATGGACGCCCGGCCGCAGTCTGGTCTGTCATGAGTTTCTACGTCTCCGGACGTCGCTGCAGGCGGCAGAGCCACAGCCCGATCATCCTCGATGGCACGGCTGGATCGGGCAGCGCAACAGCGCAGGTGCAATTGCCCGCACGGCAGGACGGACTTGCAAGAACGTTGGAGTTGGCATCATTATTCTCTAATTCGGATTGGTTTGGATACTCGATTTGAGGCCCCCGAGGTCTCCATTGCCTGCAGCCTGCGAGACGGGGCTTCGTCTCACGACGGGATACGCCATTGTACAAGGTCGTCTTCCACCGGCTGATCTGGTTTCCGTATCGCCCCGAGCATGCGCTGGTGGGGCCGCTGCTGATGGCGCTGCTGTTCTTGGTGGCCGCAACCGGAGCAATCAAGGCCATCGATATTTTCACCTCGCTCGGCACGCAGGCCGCGGGGCACGAAGCGCGCATCACGGTCGTCGTCTTACTCCTGTGCCTGGTCGTATGCATCAACGCCGCAAGAGCGGACTACATCTCGGTCGTCGCGGCGATCATTCCCTGCCTCGTCACGGTCTTGGTGGTCACTGTGCTGAGCTTGCTCGGAACCTGGCCCAGATCGGACATGAACGCCGCGCTGATGCAGGCCAGCGTATCAGCATTCGCCGCCCTGTCGCTGATCGGCCGGCTCGTGCAGTCGGGCGGACCGGATCTCGGAAAAATCGGGGTGCTCTGGCGACGGGCAAAGGCCCATGTCCGCCGTCTCAAGGATACGGACGTCCAAAAGACGGATTTCAAGGTGAAGCGGGCGGAGCTGGTCGAAGACGTGGAGTCGCTCGCCAAGGAGCTGAAGGAGGCCGCCTCGCAGCTTGTCGAGCCGGGGTTGCCCAGGGGGGTGGAAAAGAAGCTCCGATCCTTCATTGCCTACAGCAAGATGGCCAGCCATGCCGACTTCATGGCGGCTGCGACGCAAGGTCAGGAGTCGCTCGTCGAAACTCTGACGGTGTTGAATCAGGGGCTTAGATAAGATGCGCGAAGTCATTCCTCTCTATTTCGCCACGCTCGACGGCGAGCAGCCATGTGCCTGGTCCCCCTTCGGCGTTCCGATGCGGCAGATGCAGGATTGCACGAAGGAGATCGTGCAGTCGAAGTACTCCAATTTGAAGCATTTCAGCGTCTCCATCTTGTGCGAGAAGCACGAAGCCATCCCGGACGAAGCGCTGTCGCAGACCATCGGGTGTCTGATCGACGCAAAATACCTGAAGCCGGAGAACAGGCGCTACATCGACGGCCAGTTCGTCGAGTTCAGCAACCGCCTGGACAGGGAGAAAATCGCGATATTGGGATTCGAGATCTACATCGTGGCCTCCGACCAGGAGCCGGAATGCGATCTCGATCGTGCCATGGAGTTCAAGGACAGGCTGATCCTGGCAGGCTTCGATCCTGACCGGCTCAGGGTCGATGTCGTCAGCGACCAGGCTTGCCTGACCAAGATATCCAAGCTGCGTCTCGTCAACATCAGGCATATGCAGAAAGCGATCAGTCTGCCGATGTTGAAGCCCTAGGAGGTCGTCGAGAATGGCAGCCAAGGACATCAAATTCGCCGGTGAAGCCCGCGACCGCATGCTGCGCGGCGTGGACATTCTCGCCAATGCCGTGAAGGTCACGCTCGGTCCGAAGGGCCG
>NZ_JBNPUD010000020.1:0-93020 GCF_051167995.1 Bradyrhizobium sp. HKCCYLRH3073 | reverse complement strand
CGCAGAAGAATCCACGCCATGCACCATGTCCAGTCTGTCTGAACCGGACAGCCGTGGGTCAAGCCCGGCCATGACGGAGTGGAGGCAGACCCGCGCTGTCATTCCGGGGCGCGACGCAGTCGCGAGCCCGGAATCCATAGGCACGATCGCGGCTATGGATTCCGGGCTCGCGCTGCGCGCGCGCCGGAATGACGAGCTCGGTGAGGCTCTACCGCCCAAGCCATTTCGGCGGCCGCTTCTCCGAGAACGCTTTAGGCCCTTCGATGTAGTCCTGCGAATGAATCATCGCCTGCACCGCCGGATAGTCGCGCTGCTCGGTGATCGCCTGCTCCAGCGACACCGCCAGGCCCTTCTCGATCGCCTGCTTGGAGGCGCGGATCGACATCGGCGAGTTCCTGGCGATGGTCTCGGCCCAGCGCTCGGCGGCCGCCAGCGCCTCGCCCTGCGGCACCACCTCGTTGACGAAGCCGAGCTCGTGGCCCTCGCGCGCGCCGACATGGCGGCCCGTGAGGATCATGCCCATCGCGCGCTTCATGCCGATCTGACGCGGCAGCCGCTGCAGGCCGCCAGCGAGTGCGGCGAGACCGACGCGCGGCTCGGGCAAGGCGAAGGTGGCATTCTCAGAGGCGATGATCAGGTCGCAGGCCAGCGCGATTTCGAAACCGCCGCCCATGGCGACACCGTTGACGGCGGCGATCAGCGGCTTGTCGCAATCGAAGCGCGACGTCAGTCCGCCGAAGCCGCTTCGGCCCCAGCCGCGCTTGCCGCCGGCCGCCTGCCATTTCAGGTCGTTGCCGGCGCAGAACGCCTTGTCACCCTCGCCGGTGACAATCGCAACCCATTGCTCGGGATCGGCAGCGAACCCGTCGAACACCGCCTCCAGCTCGTAATGTGCGTCGGTATGCAGCGCGTTGTAGACCTCGGGACGGGCAAGGGTGACGATTGTGATCGGCCCCTTGCGCGTGACCTTCGAGAATTTCAGCTCCATCGACCGTTCCTCCTGGTTTCTGATTGGCTGCCGTGCGCGAGCTTAGCGCCTGCGCCGCGTGCGCGGTCATCCAAATACGCAACCGCGCTGCGCGCCACAGGCACGCGGCGGAGGGCTGGCCTGACCAAGATCAAGAACAACAACGACACGCACAGGGAGACGCGCCATGGATTTTTCCTTGCCCAAGGAACTGATCGCCTATCTCGACGAGCTCGACCGCTTCATCGCCGCCGAGATCAAGCCGCTGGAGCAGGCGGACGACAACATCCGCTTCTTCGATCATCGCCGCGAATGGGCGCGCACCGATTTCGAGAATGGCGGCCTGCCGCGGCATGACTGGGAGCAGCTGCTGCGCAAGGCCAAGGACCGCGCCGACGCGGCCGGCCATCTGCGCTTCGCGATCCCGAAACGCTATGGCGGCAAGGACGGCTCGAACCTCTGGATGGCGGTGATCCGCGAGCATTTCGCGTCGAAGGGCCTCGGCCTGCACAACGACCTGCAGAACGAGCACTCGATCGTCGGCAATCTGCCAATCGTGACCATGCTCGACCGCTACGGCCGTGACGATCAGAAGGCGATGATCGACGGCTCGATCACCGGCAAGTACCGCATCACCTTCGGCCTGACCGAGCCGCATCACGGCTCGGACGCGACCCACATGGAGACGAAGGCGGTGCCGGCGACCCGCGACAACGTCAAGGGCTGGCTGATCAACGGCGAGAAGATGTGGACCACGGGCATGCACGTCGCCACGCATTGCGCATTGTTTGCGCGCACCTCGGGCAATGACGGCGATGCGCGCGGCATCACCTGCTTCCTAGTGCCGGCCAAGACCGAGGGTGTGAAGGTCGAGGAATATCTCTGGACCTTCAACATGCCGACCGACCATCCGCGCGTCAGCTTCACCGACGTGTTCGTGCCGGAGGACGCGCTGTTCGGCGAGGTCGGGCGCGGGCTGTCGCTGGCCCAATGCTTCGTGCACGAGAACCGCATCCGCCAGGCGGCGAGCTCGCTCGGTGCGGCCGTCTACTGTATCAACGAGAGCGTGAATTACGCGCGTGAGCGCAAGCCGTTCGGCAAGGCGCTGGCCGAGAACCAGGCAATCCAGTGGCCGCTGGTGGAGCTGGCGACCCAGGCCGAGATGCTGCGGCTGTTGATCCGCAAGACCGCGTGGGAGATGGACCAGCTCACCCAGGCGCAGGTCGAGCACACGCTCTCCGACAAGGTGTCGATGTGCAACTACTGGGCTAACCGTCTGTGCTGCGAGGCCGCCGACCGCGCCATCCAGGTGCATGGCGGCATGGGCTATTCGCGCCACAAGCCGTTCGAGCACATCTACCGCCACCACCGCCGCTATCGCATCACCGAGGGCAGTGAGGAGATCCAGATGCGCAAGGTGGCGGGGTTCCTGTTTGGCTATATGGGGGCGAACAAGCGGTGAGCGCAGCCTGATCGCGTGGCGGCATCGCGAGCGTCAGCACGGCAATCCAGACCTGTCACTTGGCCCCTGGATTGCTTCGGCGCAAGGGCGCCTCGCAATGACGGTGTGGAGAGAGTGCGCGCTCTCTCCACGTCATCGCGAGCGCCAGCGACGCGATCCAGGCTGTCGCAACGAGAAGACCGCCGGTTGTCAATTCACCTGCCGGTCCTTGCCCGCCCAATATGGGTCGCGCAGATTCCGCCGCAGGATCTTGCCGGAGGGATTGCGCGGCAGGGCGTCGAGGAAGTCGACGGTCTTCGGCGTCTTGAAGCCGGCGATGCGGGTGCGGGTGAAGTTGATGATGTCGGTCGCGGTCGCCTGCTTGCCCGGCTTCATCACGACGATCGCCTTGACAGCCTCGCCCCATTTCTCGTCGGGAATGCCGATCACGGCGGCTTCGGCGACGTGAGGATGATCGCAGATCGCACTCTCCACCTCGGCCGGATAGATGTTCTCGCCGCCGGAGATGATCATGTCCTTGATGCGGTCGTGGATGTAGACGTAGCCGTCCTCGTCCATGTAGCCGGCATCACCGGTGCGCAGCCAGCCGTCCCTGCCAAGCGTGCGTGCGGTCGCCTCCGGCAGGTTCCAGTAGCCGGTCATGTTGGAGCCGGAGCGGGTGGCGATTTCGCCGACCTGCCGCGGCGGCAGCGGATTGCCCAAGGGATCGATGATCGCGACTTCGACGCCCGGCAGCGGCTTGCCGGCCGAGCGCATCCGCTCCAGCCCTTCGACGTGATCCTCGGGCGGCAGCGCGATGATGGTGCCCGTGGTCTCGGTCATGCCATACATCTGCACGAAGCCGCATTTGAACACCTCGATGCATTCCTTCAGCAGCGCCGCGGGGATCGGCGAGGCGCCGTAGAGCATGTATTTGAGCCGCGAGAAATCGACCTGCCGCGCGCGCGGCTGCCGCACCACGAACTGCATCGCGGCGGGCACCATGAACAGCTTGGTGATGCCGGACTGCTCGAAGAAGTCGAGGATCTTCGTGGGATCGAACTCGCGCGCGATGACGCCACGGGCGCCGTGGTAGAGGCTCATCAGGCCCCAGCCGGAGCCGCCGATGTGGAAGATCGGCATCGCGATCAGCGAGACGTCGTCGGTCGACCATTTGTTCCAGTCCGGTTTCTCCTCGGGATTGCCGGTATTCACCAGGTTGAGGAAGTTCGCGTGCGACAGCATCGCGCCTTTCGGCTTGCCGGTGGTGCCGGACGTGTAGAGCTGCAGCGCGATGTCCCGCGGCGTGATCGCTACGCCAGGATCGTCGGCACTCTGCGCGTCGCGCCAGGCCGTGTAGTCCTGCCATTCCGGCGCGCCGCCTTCGGTCGTGATGATGTGCCGCACGCTCGGAATCTGGCCGCGGATGTTGCGGATCATCGTGATGAACTCGGGACCGACGAACAGGGCAGGCGCCTTGCAGTCCTCGACGATGAAGGCGACCTCGGGACCGGCGAGGCGCCAGTTCACCGGCGCCATCACGACGTTGGCCTTCATGGCGCCGACCAGCAGCTCGAAATAGATGTCGCTGTTCTTGCCGAAATAGGCGATCCGCTCGTGCTGTTTGATGCCGAGCGCCTTCAGCGCGTTGGCGACCTGGTTGGTCTTGCTGTCGAATTCGGCGAAGCTGGTGACGCGGCCTTCGAACTCATATGCGGTGGCGGAGCCCAGCGTTTGCGCTCTGTCGCGCACGACGTCGACGAGCGTCGACGTTGCCGTCGAGACGGACATGTTTCCCCTCCGATTACGTCTTTTTCTTTGTTCGATGTCTTGTCGTGGTCCTCGCCCCGGATTGCGCCGGAGCAAGCATCTCTCGATCAGTCTACAGAGAGCACGTCGCCGATCAACCGGGCGATTGGGCCATCAGCTCGTGCGCGTCGCGCGGTCCTTTTCGTTCTGCGCCTTGATCGACTCCTTTGCCTTGGTCCAGTCGTCGTCGCTCCAGTCGCGCAGCTGATAGAAGTTGCCGCCCATCGCCAGCGCCTGGGCGCCGTCCATCGCGATGGTCTCGCCGTTGATCCAGTTGCAGCCGCCGGAGATCAGGAACACCGCGAGGTTCTGCAACTCCTCCATGGTACCGACCCGGCCCATCGGGTTCATCGCCTTGGTCCGCGCGCCGGCCTCGTCGCCAGGCTTGATGCGCTTGCTCATGCCTTCGGTCGGGATCTCGCCGGGTGCGATGGTGTTGAGGCGGATGCCGTAGCGGCCCCATTCGGTCGCGAGCGACATCGTCATGGCGTGGATCGCCGACTTGCTCATCGCCGACGGCACCACGTAAGGAGAGCCGTTGCGCACCCAGGTCACCGTGATCGACACGACGTTGCCCGGCTGCTTCGCGGCAATCCAGCGCTTGCCGACGGCATGCGTCACATAGAACGTGCCGTGCATCACGATGTTGGCAACCGCATCGAAGCCGCGCGGGCTCAATTCCTCGGTGCGGGAGATGAAGTTGCCGGCGGCGTTGTTGATGAGATCGGTGAGGCCGCCTTCCTGGAAGATGGCCTCGATCATCTCCTCCACCGCCATCGCATTGCGAATGTCGACGCCGTGGCTGGTGACGCGGCCGCCATAGAGGTCCATCAGTTCGGTCGCGGTCTCGTCGCAGACGATTTTCCGCCGGCCGCAAATATGCACCTCGGCGCCGAGCTGCAGGAAGCGTGCGGCCATCGCTTTGCCAAGGCCCGTGCCGCCGCCGGTGACCAGAATGCGCCGGCCTTCGAGGAGATTGTCCTTGAACATGGGAGTTTCCGCCTGACATGTTGTGAGTTAATTGGTCGATTGACTAAATCGCTCCGACAGCCTTCTGTAAAGTCACAAAGACATTCGTGAGGAGACCGCTCGATGGACAACCGCATCGCGATCGAGATCAAGGACGGCGTCGCCGACGTTCGCCTGGTCCGTGCCGACAAGATGAATGCGCTGGACATGGAGATGTTCGAGGCGCTGGTGGCGGCCACCGAGCGGCTGGCGAAGGAAAAGGGGCTGCGCGCCGTGGTGCTGTCCGGCGAGGGCCGCGCCTTCTGCGCCGGGCTCGACATGGGCCGCTTCGCGGCGATGAAGGACTCCGGCGGCAACGGCATACCCGGCGGCGAGAAGCGCGACCTCACCGTTCGCACCCACGGCAAGGCGAACTTCGCCCAGCAGGCGGTGTGGGGCTGGCGGCAGTTGCCGGTGCCGGTGATTGCTGCAGTGCATGGCATCGCCTATGGCGGCGGCTTCCAGCTCGCGCTCGGCGCCGACATGCGCTACGTCGCACCGGACACCAAGATGTCGATCATGGAGATCAAATGGGGTCTGGTGCCGGACATGGCGGGCACGCCGATCCTGGCGACCCTGATGCGCGACGACATCCTGCGCGAGCTGACCTATACCGGCCGCGTGTTTTCGCCGGAAGAGGGGCAGGCTTACGGCCTCGTTACGCGCATCTGCGCCGATCCGCGCGCCGCCGCGCTGGAGACGGCGCGTGAGATCGCCGGCAAGAATCCGGATGCGATCCGCGCCGCCAAGCGCATGCTGAACAACCTCTCGGTCGATCCGGGCCCAGCGCTGCTCGCGGAATCGGTCGAGCAGCAGAAGCTGATCGGCAGCCCGAACCAGCTGGAGTCGGTGCGGGCGAACATCGAAAAGCGTGCGCCCAAGTTTGTAGATTAGCCTCCTCCTTGCGGGCAGCCCCGAAGGAGCTGAGCCAAACAATTTCCAGATTCCGGGTTCGATGCTGCGCATCGCCCCGGAATGACGGCGGAAACTCGAACCGACGCCAGATCGGACAAGGCAATAACAATGGAAACGTCCTCCCTGTTCTGCGGCATCATCTCCGGCGAACGCCGGCGCAGCCACGCTGACATCGCCGACCGCGCCGCGCGGATCGCGAGCGGTCTCGCGCAGCTCGGCGTGCACCAGGGCGACTGCGTCTGCATGCTCATGCGCAACGACATCGCCTTCATCGAGGCCGCCTACGGCGCGATGCGACTGGGCGCCTATGGTGTGCCGGTGAACTGGCACTTCAAGCCGGAGGAGATCGATTACATCCTCAAGGACTCCGCGACGCGGGTGCTGATCGGTCACGCCGATCTGCTGCATCAGCTTCGCGGCCTGATTCCCTCCGGCATCACCGTGCTCAGCGTCCCGACGCCGCCGGAGATCCTGTCCAACTACAAGATCGGCGCGGATCTGCTCGCAACACCGGAGTTCGCGACCGACCTGGAAAGCTGGCTCATGCAACAGGGTCCTTACGAAGGACCGCAGGTGCCGCAGCCGCAGAACATGATCTACACCTCCGGCACGACTGGTCATCCCAAGGGCGTCCGGCGCAATGCGCCGACGGTGGAGCAGGCGGCCTCGGCCGAACGGATGCGGGCGCTGATCTATGGACTCAAGCCGGGCTCGCGCGCGCTGCTGCCCGGACCGCTGTATCATTCCGCGCCGAACGCCTTCGGCCTGCGGGCCGGACGGCTCGGCGGCGCGCTGGTGCTGATGCCGCGGTTCGAGCCGGAGGAGTTTCTCCGTATCATCCAGGTGGAGCGGATCGACACCATCTTCATGGTGCCGACCATGTTCATCCGCCTGATGAAGCTGCCCGAGGAGGTGCGCGGCCGCTACGACATGTCGTCGCTGCGTCACATCATCCACGCCGCGGCGCCGTGCCCGGCCGACGTCAAGCGCGCGATGATCGAATGGTGGGGGCCGGTCATCTACGAATTCTACGGCTCGACCGAATCGGGCGCAGTCACCTTCGCGAGCTCCGAGGACGCGCTGAAGAAGCCCGGCACCGTCGGCAAGGTCTCGCCGGGCGCCGAGTTGCGCTTCCTCGGTGAGGACGGGCGCATCCTGCCGCAGGGCGAGATTGGCGAGATCTATTCGCGCATCGCGGGCAATCCGGATTTCACCTATCACAACAAGCCGGAGAAGCGCGCCGAGATCGACCGCGACGGCTTCATCACCTCGGGTGATGTCGGCTACATGGACCCCGATGGCTATGTGTTCCTGTGCGACCGCAAGCGCGACATGGTGATCTCCGGCGGGGTCAACATCTATCCGGCCGAGATCGAGGCGGTGCTGCATACCGTGCCGGGCGTGCACGATTGCGCTGTGTTCGGCATCCCCGACACGGAGTTCGGCGAGGCGCTCATGGCGGTGGTCGAGCCGCAGCCCGGCGTGACGCTGGATACCGGCGAGATCAAGGCGCGGCTGAAGGCGTCGCTGGCCGACTACAAGGTGCCCAGGCATATCGAAATCCACGGCAAGCTGCCGCGCGAGGATTCCGGCAAGATCTTCAAGCGGCGGCTGCGCGATCCGTATTGGGAGCGAGCCGGAAGGCAAATCTGACCGAGGGGAGGAACGATAGCTTGGAATAGGGCAGGCGACGCCTCTTTCTTGATCTTGCGCTGCAATACGGATACGGCAGACTGACCCGTAAATGGGCAGCTGCTGGAGAGCGCATCCATGTCGCCGCAAGCCATACCAGAGGAAATCCGTCCCAACCGCGCCGCCGAGGCGCAGGCCATGGAGGAGGATGCGCGGCTTCGGGACGACATCCGGCTGCTCGGCCGCATCCTCGGCGACACCGTTCGCGACCAGGAGGGCGCCGACGTCTTCGACCTCGTCGAGCTGATACGCCAGACCTCGGTGCGCTTCCATCGCGACGAGGACCGCCAGGCGCGGCGCGAGCTGGAGCAGATCCTCGACGGCATGTCGACCGCGGAGACCGTCCGCATCGTCCGCGCCTTCAGCTATTTCTCCCATCTCGCCAACATCGCCGAGGACCAGAACAACATCCGCCGCATGCGCGCCAAGAGCGACGCCAACGGCGGCAATGGCATGCTTGCGGCGACGCTCGCTCACGCCAAGTCGGCCGGCTTCGAGGCGGCGGAGTTGCGCAGGTTCTTCTCCACCGCGTTGGTCAGCCCGGTCCTGACCGCGCACCCCACGGAGGTGCGGCGCAAGAGCACGATGGATCGCGAGATGGAGATCGCGATGCTGCTCGACCGCCGCGAGCGGATGCAGTTGACGCCGGATGAGCGCGCGGCCAATGACGAGGCGCTGCGCCGCGCCGTTCTGACCTTGTGGCAGACCAACCTGCTGCGCCGGACCAAGCTGACGGTGCTCGACGAGGTCACCAACGGCCTGTCGTTCTACGACTACACCTTCCTGCGCGAGGTGCCGCGGCTGCTCTGTTCGCTCGAGGACCGGCTCAATGACGGCGCGGAGGTGGCGGGCGATCTCGCCTCGTTCCTGCGGATGGGGAGCTGGATCGGCGGCGACCGCGACGGCAATCCGTTCGTGACCGCCGAGGTCATGCGTGGAACGCTCAAGCTGCAATCCAGCCTGGCGCTGCATTACTATCTGGAGGAGCTGCATCTGCTCGGCAGCGAACTGTCCATTGCGGCGCATCTCGCCGATGTCTCCGAGGAGCTGCGCGCGCTGGCCGAGCGCTCGCCGGACACGTCGCCGCACCGCCGTGGCGAGCCCTATCGTCTGGCGGTGTCCGGCATCTATGCGCGGCTGGCGGCCACCGCGAAGAAGCTCGGCATCCAGATCAGCCGCCTGCCGGTGGCGGCGGTCGCGCCTTACGACAGCGTCAAAGAGTTGCAGGACGATCTCGACGTGCTGCATCGCTCGCTGATCGCCAACAATGCCGAGGTCATTGCGCGCGGCCGGCTGCGCATGCTCCGGCGCGCGGTCGACTGTTTCGGCTTCCATCTGGCCCGGCTCGACATCCGCCAGAACTCGGCGGTGCACGAGCGCACCGTCGCCGAGCTGATCGACACCGCGATGCCCGGCATGTCCTACATGGCGCTCAGCGAGGATGCCCGCGTCGGCCTGCTGGTCAGCGAGCTGCGCAATGCCAGGCCACTGGTCTCGCAGTTCGTGAAGTACAGCGACGAAACCGTCGGCGAGCTCGCGCTGTTCCGCGCCGCCGCCGAGGCGCACGCGACGTTCGGTGCCGATGTGATTCCCCAGTGCATCATCTCGATGTGCAAGGGCATGTCGGACATGCTCGAGGTGGCGTTGCTGCTCAAGGAGGTCGGCCTGATCGATCCATCGGGCCGCTGCGCCGTCAACATCGTGCCGCTGTTCGAGACCATCGAGGATTTGCAGGCCTCCAGCGGCATCATGGACCGGATGCTGGCGCTGCACGATTACCGCCGCCTGGTCGACAGCCGCGGCGCCGTGCAGGAGGTTATGCTCGGCTATTCCGACAGCAACAAGGATGGCGGCTTCGTCACCTCGGGCTGGGAGCTCTACAAGGCCGAGATCGGCCTGGTCGACATCTTCGAACGACATGGCATCCGGCTCAGGCTGTTCCATGGCCGCGGCGGCTCGGTCGGCCGCGGCGGCGGCCCGAGCTACGATGCGATCATCGCGCAGCCCGGGGGCGCCGTGAACGGCCAGATCCGGATCACCGAGCAGGGCGAGATCATCTCCAGCAAATATTCCAATGCCGAGGTCGGCCGCAACAATCTGGAGATCCTCGCCGCGGCAACGCTCGAGGCCAGCCTGCTGCATCCGCGCCAGCCGGCGCCAAAGCGCGAATATCTCACCGCGATGGACCGGCTCTCGGAGCTCGCGTTCAAGGCCTATCGCAGCCTGGTCTACGAGACCGACGGCTTCGTCGACTATTTCTGGGCCTCGACCGTCATCAACGAGATCGCGACCTTGAACATCGGCAGCCGCCCAGCCTCGCGCAAGAAGACCCGCGCGATCGAGGATCTGCGCGCCATCCCCTGGGTGTTCTCCTGGGCGCAGTGCCGGTTGATGCTGCCGGGCTGGTACGGCTTCGGCAGTGCGGTCGAGACCTGGATCGCGGAGAATCCGGAGCAGGGCATGCCGTTCCTGCGCGAGCTCTACCGGGAATGGCCGTTCTTCCGCATGCTGTTGTCGAACATGGACATGGTGCTCGCCAAGAGCTCGATCGCGATCGCCTCGCGCTATGCGGAGCTTGTGCCGGACGAGGCCCTGCGCGAAAAGATCTTCGGCCGCATCCGCCGCGAATGGAATCTGGTCATCGAGACCCTGCTCGACATCACCGGCCAGGAGCGTCTGTTGCAGGGCAACCCGCTGCTCGAGCGCTCGGTGCGCAACCGCTTTCCCTATCTCGATCCGCTCAACCATGTGCAGGTCGAACTGCTGAAGGAGCACCGCGCGCAGAACCCGGACGAGCAGGTGCTGCGCGGCATTCAGCTGACCATCAACGGCATCTCGGCCGGGCTGAGAAATACGGGTTAGTTCGGGACGGCAGCCACAAACTCCCTGTCGTCTCGGCGAACGCCGGGACCCCCAGGGAGCGGATCGGGGCACGCTGGTCATTGGCCTTTTGCTCATCACGACCGCCGCGGCGTATGGATCCCGGATCGGCGCCCTGCTGCGCTGGCGCGCGGCACGGCTTGTCCGGGACGACGGCGGTGGGCGGCGTGAAAGCGGAGCGCCAAATCGCCTCAGCAACATTGGTGGAACGGAGCGCTGAAGCGACAAACACCGCCGTCGTCCCGGCGAACGCCGGGACCCATAGCCACAGGGAGCAGTTTGGGGCACGCTGGTCATTGGCCTTTTGCCCATCACGACCGCCGCGGCGTATGGATCCCGGATCGGAGCCGTGTCGCGCTGGCGCGCGGCACGGCTTGTCCGGGACGACAGCGGTGGGCGGCGTGAAAGCGGAGCGCCAAATCGCCTCACCAACATTGGTGAAACGGAGCGCCGAAGCGACAAACATCGCCGTCGTCCCGGCGAACGCCGGGACCCATAGCCACAGGGAGCAGTTTGGGGCACGCTGGTCATTGGCCTTTTGCCCATCACGACCGCCGCGGCGTATGGATCCCGGATCGGCGCCCTGCCGCGCTGGCGCGCGGCACGGCTTGTCCGGGACGACGGCGGTGGGTGCGGCGGATTCACGGCTCGAACAGCGCTCGAGATGCGGACATGAGCTTGCATTCCCGCGGCACGTCATGCCCGAGCCTTGTGATCAGTTCGTCCCTTACGAGAGTGCAAGGGCGCGGGGAATGCCGGGTGAGGGCCTCACCCATGGCCCGCCTGCAGAAAAAAAGCAGGCGGCAGTCACCACAGGTTCAGCCGATCACCGGCATTCCCCGCGCGATGTCTTCACGCTTATACGCGATCTCCCCGGTGTGCCGGCTCGTAGACACCGTCGCCCGGGCGATGCGCTGGGCATCACCACGGACTTGACGCCTGCGTCGGGGCGCCAGGACCACGCGATTTCACGTCCGCAACAAAGCCGTTCGTCGGCGCATCCCTTCGGACACGCTGCAGCTCCATCGCGGCATCGCATCCCCGCCTCGCGTGTCGTGACGATCGCGCGCTACGCCCCTTGCATGAGGCGGGATGGCGAGAAGAAATCATGGTTTCCGAAAAAACGCAAGACATTTCTTTTGTTCGGAAGTCACGCGGCGGGGCTGCCCCGCGAGCCGTGTTGAGAGACAACGGCCAGGCGAGCAGCGAGCAGAGGCTTGCTCGCTGCTTCCTCCGCGATCGCCTACGGCTTCAGCGCACCCTGCGCACTGGTGTAGACGGCGTAGAGCGAGGTCGAGCCGCAGATGTAGAGCCGGTTGCGCTGCTGGCCGCCGAAGCACAGATTGGCGACCGTCTCCGGGATGTGGATCTTGCCCAGCATCGTTCCGTCCGCGGCATAGCAGCGCACGCCATCCTCGTTCGGATCGCCCCAGCCGACCGAGCACCACACCCGTCCGTCGCGATCGCAGCGCACGCCGTCGGAGATGCTCGGCTTGGGCATTTCGGCGAACACCTTGCTGTTCGACAACTTGCCTGCGGCATGGTCGACATCGAAGACGCGAATATGTGAGGGATTGTCCGGCCCGTCGGTGAAGCCGGTATCTACGACGTAGAGCTTCTTCTCGTCGGGGGAGAAGGCCAGCCCGTTGGGTTCGACGAAGTCGTCGACCACAACCTTCACCTCTCCCGATTTCGGATCGACCCGATAGACATTGTGCTTGTCCTGCTCGGGCTGCGCCTTGAGGCCCTCATAGAAACCACCGATGCCGTAGACCGGATCGGTGAACCATATTGCGCCGTCGGCCGCGACCACCGCATCGTTGGGCGAGTTCAAGCGCTTGCCATTGTAGCTGTCGGCGATGATCGTGATCGAGCCGTCAAGCTCGGTGCGGGTGACCCGTCGGCCGCTGTGCTCGCAGGTGATCAGCCGTCCTTCCCGATCGATGGTGTTGCCGTTCGAATTCATCGACGGTTGTCGATAGACGCTGAGATGACCATCGTCCTCGGAGAAGCGCATGATGCGATTGTTCGGGATGTCGCTGAACAGCACATAGCGGCCAGCAGCAAAATAGACCGGGCCTTCGGCCCAGCGCATTCCGGTGGCGACGCGCTCGACGGCCATAGTGCCTGCGAAGGCCGGAAATTCCGCCGGCCCGAATGACAGCTTGGGCTTCTTCGCCGACTCCAGATGAGAGTCCGGATAGCGGCTGCCCGGCAAGGGACCGAGCGGCAGCGGGTCCGTCGAGATTGTCGGCGCCCCCGTCTGGCCCGGCGGCGTGACGGTTGCGGCCGACGCAGTCGTGACTGCTGAAGCAGCGGCGAAAGCCGCGGCTCCTTTCAGCAGTCTGCGCCGGTTGAAGCCGTGAGCTGCGACCGACAAGTCCGGTGCGCCGTCGTGTCGTGAATTCGTCATCTGTGTCCTCCCGACTTTTTGTTGGGAGGCGACCATACGACGAAATCATGGCGGCGCGCGGGTCGTTTGGATAAAAAACAACTTGAGATGGTGTGCGCCGCAAGCGGAATTTCGGCGCTGCAATCTCAGATCGGGTCCCAGCCGAACACGTCGGCGGAACGATCGAGCTTGTAGAACGACGGCTTCAGCGCCGGCATGCCATGCTCCGCAATGGTCTGCGGCGTCCAGCCCTCGCCGCGGTGCACCGAGCGCAGCGGGCGCGACTGGCCCATCAGGAAGATCTCGTTCATGCGGACGGCAAAGATCTGGCCGGTGACGTCCTTCGAGGCATCGCCTAGCAGATAGGCGACGACGGGCGCGATCTTCTCGGGCCCCATCCGCTTCATGCGCTCGACGCGCTCCTTCTCGGCCTCGGTCTCCGCCGGGATGGTGCCGATCATGCGGCTCCAGGCGAACGGCGAGACGCAATTGGAGCGCACGTTGAAGCGGCCCATGTCGAGCGCGATCGACTTCGACAGGCCGACGATGCCGAGCTTCGCCGCGGCGTAGTTGGCCTGGCCATAATTGCCGATCAGCCCCGAGGTCGAGGTGAAGTGGACGAAGGAGCCGCTCTCCTGCTCGCGGAACAGCCGCGCGGCGGAGTGCGCGACGTAGAACGAGCCCATCAGGTGGACCTTGATGACGGCTTCGAACGCCTCGATGCTCATCTTGTGGAAGATCATGTCGCGCAGGATGCCGGCATTGTTGACCACGCCGTCGAGCTTGCCGAAGTGGTCGGTCGCGGCCTTCACGATCTTGCTGGCCGGGATCGCTTCGGACACGCTCTCGAAATTCGCCACCGCCGTGCCGCCGCGCTTCCTGATCTCCTCGACCACTTCCTCCGCCGGCGCGGCGCTGGTGCCCGAGCCGTCGGAGGCGACGCCGGGATCGTTGACGACGACCTTGGCGCCTTCGGCGGCGCACAGCAGCGCGATCTCGCGGCCGATGCCGCGGCCGGCGCCGGTGACGATGACGACTTTGTCCTGGAGCGATTTGGTCATGAGTCTTCTCCTGTTTTGCTCCGTCATTCCGGGATGGTGCGAAGCACCAGACCCGGAATCTCGAGATTCCGGGTTCGCACGTGCCGCGCGCCCCGGAATGACGGAGGCTGCTATCTCTCGTTCGTGAAGATGATCGTGCCCGATGCGGCGAACATGCCGCCGACGCCGTGACACACCGAGATCTTGGCTCCCGGCACCTGCGCCGGCGCGATGCCCCGCATCTGGCGCACGCTCTCCTGCAGCGCATACATGCCGTACATGCCCGAATGCATGTAGGACAGGCCGCCGCCATTGGTGTTGAGCGGCAGCTTGCCGCCCGGCCGCGTGTGTCCGGCGGCGATGAACGGCCCGGTCTCCTCATGCGGCATGAAGCCGAGATCGCCGAGACCGAACAGCGGCAGATGCGCGAACGCGTCGTAGATCATCAGATGATCGACGTCGGCATGGCCGATGCCGGCTTCCTTGAAGGCGAGGGGGCCCGCGACCTTGAAGGCACGCGACGAATTGAACGTCTCCATCTGGCTGACCATCGGCGTCTCCACGCTTTCGCCTGTGCCGAGAATGTACACCGGCTTGCGCGGAAAATCCTTGGCGCGATCGGCCGAGGTCAGGATCAGCGCGCCGCCGCCATCGGTGACGAGGCAGCACTGCAGCAGGCGGAACGGGTAGGCGATCATGCGCGAGTTCAGGACGTCGTCGACGGTGATCGGGTCCTTCATCATCGCGCGCGGATTCTTTGCCGCCCATTCGCGCTGTACGACCGCAACCATCGCCAACTGCTCATGGGTGATGCCGTAGGTCTTCATGTAGCGCAGCACGGGGATCGGGAACATGCTGGGCGGCCCGTAGACGCCGAACGGCGCCTCGAACTGGCCCTGCAGGCTGTCCGGCGGGATCGAGCGCGGCAGCTTGCCGATCATCGATTTGCCGCTCTCGGCATGGGTGATCAGCACGGTCTTGCACAGGCCGGCTTCGATCGCAGCCGCGGCGTGGCGGACATGCAGCATGAAGGAGCAGCCGCCGACCGAGGTGCCATCGACCCAGGTCGGTGTGATGCCGAGGTAATGGCAGATCTGCTGCGGCGTCTCGACGGCGGTGGCGAAGCCGTCGATGTCCGACAGCTTCAGCCCGGCATCGGCGATCGCATTCAGTGCCGCGTCCGCATGCAGCTGGATCTGCGACATCGTCGGGATGACACCGAGCTCGGTGGTCTCGGCCGCGCCGACCACGGCAACCTGGTTTCGACGCATGGCGTTATCCTTTCGCCGGCCGGAACAGGGGCAGGGTGATCTGCTCGTCCAACGTCTCGAATGTGACTTCGAGGGCCATGTCGAGCTCCAACGCCTCCGGCGTCTGCGGGCAGCCCGTGATGTTGCTCATCATGCGCGGGCCCTCTTCGAGCGCCACGACGGCAATGGCGTAAGGCGGCGTGAAGCCGGGCGCAGGGGGACGATGGTTGATGACGTAGCTGTAGAGCGTGCCTTTGCCCGTGGCCTTGAAGACGCTGACCTTGCGGCTGGCGCAGGCCGGACAGAACGGGCGCGGCGGGAAGTAGACGTGGGCGCAGGCGTCGCAGCGCTGCAGCCGCAACTCACCGGCCCGGGTGCCGTCCCAGAAATGCTGCGTCTCCGGCGTCGGTTTGGGACGTGCGCGCATCGGCTCGGCCATCCGGGTTGATCCTCCCTGCGGCGGGCTCCGTCGCCCGCTCCTTTGCATCCGTGATGCGCCATTTGACGCAGACGCGTCAACGGTCCATCACGCCGCGCATGCGGCCCTCCGGGGGGCGCAGAGGTGTTTGGACGGCAATTGCCGCCTGATGAAAATTGGTCTTTGATGCGGAGAGTAGGATCGGAGCCGAGATGAAGCTGCGTGACATCGCCCATTCCAGGACCGGCGACAAGGGTGACACCTCGAACATCTCGGTCATCGCCTACGACCCCAAGGATTACCCGCTGCTGCTCGCACAAGTCACGGCGGAGCGGGTGAAGGCGCACTTCGCCGGCATTGTCCAGGGCGAGGTGGTCCGCTATGAGCTGCCCAACATTGCGGCGCTGAACTTCGTGATGAGCCGGGCGCTCGGCGGCGGGGTCACCCGTTCGCTCGCGCTGGATGCGCACGGCAAGTCGCTGAGTTCCGCGCTGCTCGATCTGGACATCGCGGCCGATGCCGCAGACATGCGATAGGATGCCATGACCGTTTCAATTCCGACCCTGGCCGCGCTGGCCGACGATCTCGCCGCCGGCCGCACCACCGCGCGCAAGCTGGTGGAGGGGTGCCTCGCCCGCATTGCCGATCCTGCGGGTGAGGGGGAGCGCGCCTTCATCCATGTCGACAAGGAGGCGGCGCTCGCTGCCGCTGATGGCATGGACGCGCTGCGCAAGGCCAATGCCGCGCCGTCGCCCTTCGCCGGCATTCCGGTGTCGATCAAGGATCTGTTCGACATCAAGGGCCAGGTCACCCGCGCCGGCTCGCGGGCGCTGGAGGATTCCGCGCCGGCCGAGGCCGATGCGCCGGCGGTGGCGCGGCTGCGCCGGGCCGGCTTCGTCGTGATCGGCCGCACCAACATGACCGAGTTCGCCTATTCCGGCATCGGCATCAACCCGCATTACGGCACGCCGAAGAGCGCCTGGAAGCGCGACGTTGGCTACGTGCCCGGCGGCTCGTCGTCGGGCGCCGCGGTCTCCATCGTCGATCGCATGGCCTATGGTGCGCTCGGCACCGACACCGGCGGCTCCTGCCGCATCCCGGCGGCGTTCAACGGCATCGTCGGCTACAAGCCGACGCAGGCCCGCGTGCCACTCGACGGCGGCGTGCCGCTGTCGACCACGCTCGACAGCTTCGGCCCGCTCGCCAACACCGTGGCGTGCTGCGCCGTGCTCGATTCCGTGCTGGCCGACGAGCCGATCCGGCCGCTGGCATCACGCCCGGTGAAGGGCCTGCGGCTCGCCGTGCCCACCACCATCGTGCTGGACGAGCTCGATGCCGAGGTGGCCGCTACGTTCGAACGCGCGCTGGAGAGCCTGGCGAAGCAGGGCGCGCTGATCGCGCGCATCGAATTCCCGGAGTTCCTCGACGTCGGCATCATCGGCGCAAAGGGCGGCTTCGCCGCCGCCGAGAGCTATGCCTGGCACCGCTTCCTGCTGGCGGCCAAGGGCGACGTCTACGATCCGCGCGTCTCGGTGCGCATCATGCGCGGCGAGGCGATCACCGTGCCCGACTACATCGAGATGCTCAACGCCCGCCGCTCGCTGGTGACGCGCGCCGCCGCGCGGATCGCGCCCTACGACGCGCTGGTGATGCCGACCACCGCCAACGCGCCGCCGAAAATCGCCGATCTCGCCGACGACCAGGCCTTCGCCCGCGAGAACGTCCGTGCGCTGCGCAACTGCACCTTCATCAACATGATCGACGGCTGCGCCATCTCGCTCCCGGCGCATCGGCATGGCGAGGTCCCCGTCGGCCTGATGCTGGCGCAGTCGGGCGGCCAGGACCGCAAGCTGCTGGAGATCGCGGCGGGCATCGAGGGCGTGGTGCGGGGCTGAGGCGGACGCGAGCGGTCAGGGACTGCGCGGCGTTGTGTCGACGGCGGGGAGTGGGGCGGCCCTGGCGGCGGTCGCCTGGGCCTCGTCGATGAGGCCGGCTGACAGCATTTTGTCGAGCATGTAGTTGCGCCGCTCGCCGTCGCGCTCAGAGGGCCTCGGCATCTGGAAACGCGCGAGGAGCAGGGCGATCTCGTCGATGTTGAGGTCTGCCAGGGGCTTGCCGAAATGCGCGGTCGCCGCCGCTGCGACACCATAGGCGTTGCGGCCGAGATAGCTGTCGTTCAGGTAGGAATCGAGAATTCGCTCGCGCGACAGGGTTCGTTCCAGACGGCCCATGAAGACCGTGTTTCCGACGTGCCAATCCAGGCCGCGACAACAGTCTGGAGCCAAAGCTTGCAGGCAATGGCGGGTGACCGTAAACGTGATCCTCGTATCGGGCCGTCGGCCGTCGATGATGGCCGCCATTGTCGCCGGCAGAACGAGATTGGGCCGTGTCTGAAAGTCGGCGCCAGCCGACGCGATGACGGCCTGCCGCAGCAGCAGGGGCATGTCTGCCAGCGCGACGTACGGCGATCCCGCTTCGAGCGGACAAAGATGGCCGGCGGCAGGAAGCGCTGCGATCTCGGCTTCAGTAGGGACGCCAAGATGATATTCGGCGTACCATATCGCGTAGGCTTCGGCGTAGAGCAGCAGGACGACGGCAAGCGAGAGAACGGCCAGGATCGACTTGCCGAGCAGGATGATGAAGACGCGTTGGGTGCCGAGACGTTGCATCGTCAGATCATTAGTTCCACCCGAAGCATTTCGGTTCATCAGGGCGTTCCAGCACGATCACAGCAGAGCGCCAGGAAACGGGTGGCCGTCGCTCATCATTCTGTCGCATCCTCGTCATTCCGGGATGCGCGCCCTTGCGCGCAGGCGCGGAATCCATAACCACGATCGTGAGTATGGATTCCGGGCTCGTCGCTTCGCGCCGCCCCGGAATGACAGCTGGGATGAATTGCATGGCCAGACTTGAGCACGCAGTGCCCGACCTCAATTCCATCGCCGCGACTGGCGTCGATGCGATCGATTGGGCGATGGTTGACCGCGACCTCGACGTCAGCGGCTCCGCGGTGTTAAAGCAACTCGTGTCGCCCGACACCTGCCGCATGCTGGCCTCTCTCTATCCGGACGACCGGCATTTCCGCAGCCGCGTGGTGATGGCGCGGCATGGGTTCGGGCGCGGCGAGTACAAATATTTCAGCTATCCGCTGCCGGATCCGATCGCGGAGTTGCGGCCGCGGATCTATTCCCATCTCGTCGCGATCGCCAACCGGTGGAATGCGACCATGGGGATCGACGTCCGCTATCCCGCCGAGCACGACGACTTCCTGGCGCGCTGTCATCAGGCCGGCCAGGTCAGGCCGACGCCGCTCTTGCTGCAATATGTCGACGGCGACTACAACTGCCTGCACCAGGATCTCTATGGCGAGCATGTGTTTCCGCTGCAGGTTGCGATTCTCCTATCCGAGCCGGGGCGTGATTTCGACGGCGGCGAGTTCGTGCTGACCGAACAGCGGCCGCGCATGCAGTCGCGCGCCGAGGTGGTGCCGCTCCGGCAGGGCGACGCCGTGGTGTTCGCGGTCCGCAATCGCCCGGTCCAGGGCACCCGCGGCAGCTACCGCGTCAACATGCGCCATGGCGTGAGCCGGCTGCGTTCCGGTCGGCGGCATACGCTCGGGGTGATCTTTCACGATGCGAAGTAGCAAATGACGGATCTGTTCGATGGATTTGAGATCGCCGGACCGGCGCGCGAGCCGCTCGCGCCCGGCGCGGTGCTGCTGCGTGGTTTTGCGCAGCCGCATGAGACGGAACTTCTGGCCGCGATCGAGGCGATCACCGCGCAGGCGCCGTTCCGCCGGATGATCACGCCCGGCGGCCACCAGATGTCGGTGGCGATGACGAATTGCGGGTCGGTCGGCTGGGTGACGGACCGCAGCGGCTATCGCTATGATGCATGTGATCCGGACACCGGTCGGCCATGGCCGGCGATGCCGCCGCTGTTGCGACAACTCGCCGAGCAGGCGGCGAATGAGGCAGGCTTTGCCGCCTTCGCGCCCGATGCCTGCCTGATCAATTGCTACGAGCCCGGCGCCAAGATGTCGCTGCATCAGGACCGCGACGAGCGCGACATCGGCGCGCCGATCGTCTCGGTGTCGCTGGGGCTGCCGGCGACGTTCCTGTTCGGCGGCCTCAAGCGCTCCGACAAGACGCAACGCTATCGGCTGGCCCATGGCGACGTCGTCGTCTGGGGCGGCCCGGCGCGCCTCGCCTTTCACGGCGTCGGGCCGCTCGCCGGCGGCGAGCATGCTCGGCTCGGGCGCCGGCGCATCAACCTGACGTTCCGCCGCGCGCAGTAGTCCAGCCGCTGTGTGCTCTTCGTCATTTTGCATCGGCCGCCACCCGCTCTATGCTGCCCTCCGGGAGAGGGGCCATGAGCACTGTCGAACTTGCGGACGAGCGGGCGCCGGCGGCGACGCGGCTCGGACTCCACCTTGCGCTGCTGCAGCTGGTGTTCACGCTGCTGTGGACGACCTATGTGATCTATCTGCCCAAGCTTGCGGCCCAGGCCGGCATCGCGCCCTCGGCCGTCGTTCTGATCCTGATGCTGGACCAGGCGATCTTCACGCTGTCGGACACGGCCATGGGAATCGCCGCGGATCGGCTCGGGCCCATCGCCTCGCGATTCGGTCTCTTCATCGGCCTGCTGACTGCGATATCCTGCGCCGCGTTCGTGGCGCTGCCTTTCGCGGCAGCGTCGGCGGGTCCTGCGGTCTTTATCGGACTGATCGCGATCTGGGCGCTGACCTCGTCAGTGTTGCGCGCGCCGCCCTTGACGCTGCTCGGGCGTCATGCGGCCCGGCCGGCCATTCCGTTCCTGGCAGCGCTGGTCATGCTCGGCTACGGCGTGGCCGGCGCCGTGTCGCCCTATCTCGGCGTGATCCTGCGCGACTACGATCCGCGCCTGCCGTTCGTCATCTCATCGGCTGTGCTGCTGCTGACGGCGCTCGGTCTCTCGCGCATTCCGCAGGATAGCGGTCCGGCAGCGCAAGCAGTGGCCAAGCCTGAGCCCAAGCCGTTGCGGGGATTGCCGCTGCTGTTCATCGGCGCCATGGTAATCCTTGCGCTCGGCTACCAGCTGCATTTCAGCATCAACAGCTCGGCTTTCTATCTCCGCTTCGCCAGGCCGGAGGACTTGTCCTGGCTGATGCCGGTGTTCTGGATCGGCTTCAACCTTGTGCTGTTCCCGGCCAGCGTGGTCGTCAAGCATCGCGGCGGGCTCATGGTGATGGGAATCGCCGGTCTACTCGGCGCGCTCGCGATCGTGATCGCCGAGCTCGCGGGCGCACTGACCGTGCTGATCGTGGCGCAGTTCATCGCCGGGGCCGCCTGGGGCTGCATGATGATGAGCGCCATTTCCGCGGCGCTCGCGATCGGGACGACCGGCGCCGAGGGCAAGGTGACCGGGCTCGTGTTCTCGGCGCTGGCGCTGGCAACCTTCGCGCGGATCGCCGCCGTCGCCGGCGGCCTGCAGAAGCTGCCCGACTACGCGCCCCTGGTGCAATGGGCACCGGTCGCCTGCTGGTTCGTGGCCGGCGCCGGCCTGCTGGTGATGGCCGCGGCAGCGTTGCAGGGACGGCAGGCATCTGCCTGACCCTGCAACCGCCCAGTCGTCCACCGCGATCGGCCTATGGTTTTGCCGGATGAATGAAAGCCCAGGGCGAGACCTCGGAATCCCGGGGCACTTCGACGTCGATCAAATAGGGCCCGCCATGCGCGAGCGCCTTCTGCAGCGCTGATTTGAACTGATCCGGCGCCGTGACGCGGCTCGCGGCCACGCCGAAGGACTCCGCGAGCTTGACGAAATCCGGGTTGACGAGGTCGGAGGCCACGACGCGGCCATCGAAGCGCTCGCGCTGGTCGCGCCGGACATTGCCATACGAGTTGTTGTTGAACACCAGCGTGACCACGCCGATGTTGTACTGCACGGCCGTCGCCAGCTCCTGCACCGCGAACATGAAGCCGCCGTCGCCTGTGATCGCCACCACCGGTCTGTCGGGATGCGCGACCTTGGCGCCGAGCGCGGTCGGGAAGCCCGCGCCGAGCGTGCCCTGATAGCCCGAGGTGATGAAGGTGCGCGGCTCGTACACCGGAAAGCCGTACCAGGAGGCGAAGCCGACCTGCGATAATTCGTCGGTGACGATGGCGTCCGGCGGCAGCACCTCGCGCAGCACGTTCAGATAGGCCATCTGCGGCTGCACCTTCTGGATCTCCTGCAAGGTCGCGGCGCTGGCCTCGCGAATGGTCGCGCGGCGGCCGGAGGTCTTGCGGTAGCCCGCCTTGCCGACGGCCGCCGAGAGCGCGGCCGTCCCGGCCTTGGCATCGGCGACGATGCCGGCATCGACGACCAGGCGCCGCATTTCGGCGGGGTCGATGTCGATGCGGATCGACTTCAAACCATCGGGCTTGAACGGCCAGCGGAACGTGGTCGGCAGCTCCATGCGGGTGCCGATTCCGATCATCAGGTCGATGGTCGGCCAGAGCTTGTAGGCGGCGGCCATGGTGAGCCCGAGCTCATGCGCGTTGGAGACGATGCCGCGTCCGGACCGGAACGCCACGACCGGCGCGTCGATCATCTCGGCCAGCTCGAGGATCTCCTCGCGGGCCTCGATCGCGCCGGCGCCGACGAAGATCATCGGCGTTTTCGCAGAGGTAATCAGTCCGGCGGCCTTGGCGATGCGGTCGGGATCGGGCTGCGGCGGCGCGAACTGCGGCAGCGGCTTGGCAGCGGCCGTCTCGGCCTTCTGCGTGAACACGTCCCACGGCATCTCGAGGGCCGTGGGACCGCGTCGCCCCGACAGCATTTCCTGGAACGCGCGCGCGACCAGCGTCGGCGCGCTATCAGGATATTCGATCCGCTCCGCCCATTTGACGAAGGTGCGCAAGGTGGCGAGCTGGTCGGGCATCTCGTGCAGATGGCCGCGGCCGCGTCCGAGATAATCCGTCGGCACCTGGCCCGTCAGGCACAGCACCGGCTCGTTGCAGCCGAAGGCGGTGAGCAGTGCCGCGCCCGCGTTGAGCACGCCGGGACCCGGCACCACGCTGAACACGCCGGGCCTGCCGCTGGCGCGGGCATAGCCGAACGCCATGTAGCCGCAGGCCTGTTCGTGGCGGGCGCCGACGACCTTGAGCTGCGCCTGGTGGAAGGCATCGAACAGGCCATAGACCTGCGCGCCGGGCAGGCCGAACACGGTGTCGACGCCGTGGGCGACGAGCCCGCTGACGATGGCTTCGCCGCCGGTCATGGTGGTCATGCTGACATTCCGTTGCTGATTTTATAGAGCTTCGTCGACGACGCCATTGCGCAAGGTACCGACGCCCTCGGCTTCGATCTCGATGACGTCGCCGGGCTTCAGATAGCGCGGCGGGTCGAACCGTGCACCGGCGCCGGTCGGCGTCCCCGTCACGATCACGTCACCGGGCATGAGCGTGGTGAAGGTCGAGATGTAGTTGATGAGGTAGCGGAAGCCGAACATCAGCCGCGACGTGCGATCGTCCTGGCGCAATTCGCCATTGACGCGCGTCGTCAGCCGGATGTCGGCAATCTGGCTTTCGTCGGTGTAGCGCACGATCCAGGGCCCGAGGCTGCCGGTGGAGTCGAAGTTCTTGCCCTGGGTGACGTTGAACTTGGCATGCCGCACCCAGTCGCGGATGGTGCCCTCGTTGCACAGCGTCAACGCGGCGATGTGATCCAGCGCCTGGGCCTCGGGAATGTGACGGCCCGCCTTGCCGATGATCAGCACGAGCTCGCCTTCGTAGTCCAGTTGCGGCGAGGCGCGCGGGCGCACCAGCGGCGTCTCGTGGCCGACGAAGGAGCGCGGCGTGCGCATGAACATCGACGGATATTTCGGCGCGTCCTGGCCATCCTTGTATTCGGCGTTGCGATCGGGATAGTTGACGCCGATGCAGATGATCTTCTCGGGCGAGGGGATGGGCGGCAGCCAGGTGATGGCATCGAGGCCGTGATCGGGCGAGAGGCCGGCGGCGGTCTCGATCAGCCGCGGCAGGGCGCCCGCCGCGATGACTTCGCGTAAGGTCGGATAGTCCTTGGCGAAGCGCGCCGAGAGATCGACAAGACCTTTGTCAGTGACAAGTCCATAGCGGACAGAGCCGTTGACGGAGTAGGTCGCGAGGCGAGGGGAGGTCATGGGCATCTCTCCTTACACGCCGAGCCGCTGGATCTTGTGGGTGCCGCGCGCGAGCGAGACGTGCTTGGTCTCCATGTAGAAGTCGAACGAATAGTCGCCGCCGTCGCGGCCGATGCCCGACGCCTTCATGCCGCCGAACGGCGTCGGCAGGTGGCGGACGTTCTCCGAGTTCAGCCAGATCATGCCGGCCTCCAGCGTGTCGGCGACGCGCAGCGCGCGGCCCATGTCGCCGGTCCAGACATAGCCGGTGAGGCCATATTGCACGTCGTTGGCGATCGCGATCGCGTCGGCCTCGTCGCGGAACGGGATCACGATGAGGAACGGCCCGAACACTTCTTCCTGCGCCACGCGCATGGTCTGGCGCGCGCCGGTCACCAGCGTCGGCTCGACGTAATGGCCGCCGCCCGGGCCGTCGAACCGCTTGCCGCCGACGGCGATGATCGCACCGTCCTCGCGCGCAACGTCGACATAGGAGCAGACCTTCGCGAGATGCCGCTCATGGATCAGCGGTCCGATCTCGGTGGCGGGATCGAGCGGATGACCCACTTTCAGCGCACGCACGCGCGCGGCGAGCTTGGCCGTAAAAGTCTCGGCGATGCTCCGCTGCACCAGCAGGCGGCTGGACGACGTGCAGCGCTCGCCGTTGAGCGAGTAGATCATGAACACGACGGCGTCGAGCGCGCGGTCGAGATCGGCATCGTCGAACACGATCACCGGGTTCTTGCCGCCGAGCTCGAAATGCACCCGCTTCAAGGTCGGTGCTCCCTGCGCCATGATCGCAGACCCCGTCGAGCTCTCGCCGACGAAGCCGATCGCCTTGATCGCGGGATGCTCGGTCAGCGCCTTGCCGGCCTCTTCGCCAAAGCCATGCACCGTGTTGAGCACGCCGTCGGGAATGCCGGCGTCCTTGGCGAGCTTGGCGAGCCATTGCGCCGTGATCGGCGACCATTCCGCCGGCTTGTGCACGACCGTGCAGCCGGCCGCGAGTGCGGGGGCGATCTTCCAGGTCGACAGCATGAACGGCATGTTCCAGGGCGTGATCACGCCGACCGGGCCGATCGGCACCCGGGTCGAAATGTTCCAGTGCTCGTCGCTCGGCGTGCTCTGGCCGTCGCGGGCCTCGGTGCATTTGTCGGCGAAGAAGCGGAAGTTTTCCGCGGCGCGGATCGCGGCCTTGGCCATGAAGCGATAGGCCTGCCCGGTATCGATACATTCGAGCACCGCGATGTCGTCGGCATGATCCTCGATCGCATCGGCCACGCGATGCAGCAGCTTGCGACGCATCGCCGGCGCCATGTCGCGCCAGGATTTGAAGGCAAGTGCGGCCGATGTCGCCGCGCGGTCGATGTCCTCGGCATTGCCGCGTGCGACGGTCGCGAGCACGGTGTTGTCGATCGGAGACTTGGTCTCGAACGTTGCGCCCGAGATGGCCGGCACCACCTTGCCGTCGATGAAATGGCCGATGCCCTCGTGCTTCAGCTTCGCGAGCAGGGGAGCCGCGCGGTCGAGGTTGGACTTGTAAATGTCGGTTTTGGGATTGGCCTTATCCATGGGATGCCTTCGCTTTCAGGGCGTCGTGGATGTTGTTGCGTTTCCAGCTGGTCGCGGCGTCGTTGATCTGCATGTCGAAGGACAGCGCGAACTTGCTGCTGGCGAAGACGGGATCGAGGTAATCCGAGAGCGCCTTGAAGACGTATTCGCCGGCCTTCTGCCGTGCCGGGAGGTCGCGGCCTTCGCCGAGCCGCAGCAGCATGGCGAGGAAGGCGGCATCGGGCTTGCCGTCGGCGATCGCGTAATGCTCGCAGCGGATCGCGCGCACGCGGATGCCGCCGATCGGAAAGATCCTGGTCTCACTGGCGGCCTTACGGACCACCTCGCAGACGTTGGCCATCACGACAAAGGCGTCGAGATTGGCGGAGTATTCGATGCTGAAATGCGGCATGATGCGGTCGCTCCGGTGCAGGCGTCAGGTGAAGTAACAGCTCACCGTTCCATACGGGCCGTAGTCGGCCTGGATGGTGTCGCCCTTGCGGGCCTCGATCGGCCGGATGAAGGAGCCGGCCAGAACGACCTGGCCTGGTTCGAGGGCAAGCCCGCGCGCTGCGATCTTGTTGGCGAGCCAGGCAACGGCCGTCGCCGGGTTGTTCAGCACGCCGGCGGCCAAGCCGGTCTCTTCCAGTTGGCCGTTCTTATAACAGAGTGCGCCGATCCAGCGCAGGTCGGTATCGAGCGGCCGCAGCGGCAGGCCGCCGAGCACGATTCCGGCATTTGCCGCGTTGTCGGCGATCGTATCGAAGATCTTGCGGGTCGCCTTGGTCGCGGGATCCACCCGCTCGATCCGCGTATCCAGGATTTCCAGTGCCGGTACCACGAAATCGGTCGCGTTGAGCACGTCGAACACCGTGCAGTCCGGCCCCGACAGACGGTGCTTCATGACGAAGGCAAGTTCCGCCTCGATCCGCGTCGCGATGAAGCGGTCGGACGGCACCAGCCCGCCATCGGCAAAGAACATGTCGTCGAGCAGCACGCCCGAATCCGGCTCATCGATGTTCAGCGCGCTCTGCATCGCCTTCGACGTCAACCCGATCTTGTGCCCCTTGATGACGCGGCCCGCGGCCACCTTGATGCCGATCCAGGCCTCCTGGATGGCATAGGCATCTGCGATGGTGATATCGGGAAACTCCTGCGACAACTGCCTGATCTGGTGGCGGCTCTTTTCAGCCTGATCCAGGCGTAACGCGCAGCTATGTATCTGGTCGCTCGAAAGAGGCATGGTTGTCGCTCAGAAAAGAGGTGGCCGCAGATGATTAACATGTTAAGTTTCTGCCGGCAAACCGAAAGGACGTTTGCTGCAGTGCAAATATTTGGGATGACCCCCAGGAGATTGATGTGAGCGAGACCAGGGCGAAGGTCGCGAGGCCGGCGGCGAAGGACGCCCGCAAGGTGCCGATGCGCGACTTCTCGCAGTCGTTGCCGATGGCCTTGTTGCGGGCGCGCGAGGCCGTGATGCGGCAGTTTCGTCCCAATCTGCGGCAGCACGGCCTGACCGAGCAGCAATGGCGCATCCTGCGCGCGCTGGCGGCGGTCGACGTGATCGAGGTGACCGAGCTGGCGCGGGTCGCGTTCCTGCTCGGGCCCAGCCTGTCCCGCATCCTGCGCGATCTCGAGGCGCGTGGCTTGATTCAGCGCGAAGTCGATAGCCGCGACATGCGCAGGGGCGTGCTGTCGATTTCGACCAAGGGCATGAAGCTGATCGCGCAGGTCGCGCCGAGCTCGGAGGCGATCTACGCATCGATTGCCAGCCGGTACGGTACACGCAAGCTTGCCGCATTGCACAAGATGCTTGGCGAGCTCGAGCTGAGCATCGGCGGCGATCTCGCCCCCGACGACAGCGGTGACGGCTGATATGCCGCGGACGAGGCGCAACGGAAGGGGTCTCGTACTTGGCAGGCCGTTCGGCGTTTTGATAAGAAGCGATGCAGTCGAGCGGAGATGGCGTGCGTCGCAGGCATGGCATTCCATGCTAACTCTGTCCGCATGCTGATCGAACCCGCGAGTTGTCATGGTCACAATCAAGGTTGCCCGCCTCATCGATTTCGTCGCCGACGTCTTCGAACATGCCGAGTCCTCTGCTGAGGAGGCGCGGCGGATCGCCACTTATCTCACGACGGCAAATCTCACCGGGCATGACAGTCACGGTGTGATCCGGGTGCCCGTCTATATCCGCTGGAAGAAGATGGGATCGATCGTGCCCAACCAGACGGCGGACATCGTGGTCGACACGCCGTCGCTGGTGGTCGTGGACGGCAAGTTCGGCTACGGCCAGACGGTGACGCCGCAGGCCGTGAGGATCGGCATCGAGCGCTGCAAGAAGAGCGGCCTGGCTGCGCTGGCGCTGCGCAATTCCGGCCATCTCGGCCGCGTCGGCGACTGGGCAGAAATGGCCGCCGCCGAAGGACTCGTGTCCATTCATTTCGTCACTGCCGCGGGCTCCCTGCTGGTGGCGCCCTATGGCGGCGTCGAGAAGCGGTTCTCGACCGCGCCCTATTGTGTCGGCATCCCGCGCCAGGGGCAGGATCCCATCGTGCTCGATTTCGCGACCTCGATCGTGGCCGAGGGCAAGGTCCTGGTGGCGAGCCGCGGCGGCAAGAAGCTGCCCAAGGGCGCTTTGATCGATGCCGACGGGACGCTCAGCGAGGATCCGGCGGTGCTCTATGGACCCTATGAGACCGAGGGGACGCGCGACCACACCAAGGGGACGGGAGCGATCCGCGCTTTCGGCGAGCACAAGGGCTCCGGGCTCGCCTTTATCTGTGAGCTGCTCGGCGGCGCCTTGACCGGCACCGGGGCGACGTCGGCAAACCGGCGCTTCGCCAACGGCATGCTCGCGATCTACATCGACCCGAAGGTGGTCGATCCGGCGAGCTTCTTCGACGGTGAGATCACCCGCTATACGGATTTCATCCGGGCGACCAAGCCGGTCTCCGGCGTCGATCAGGTGCTGGTGCCGGGCGACCCCGAGCGCAAGATGCGGGCCGAGCGTACGGCCAATGGCGTGCCATTGCCCGACGACACCTGGGCGGCAATAGTGAACACGGCGCGCGACGTGGGTGTCAGCGAAGCGAGCATTCAGCGGGCGACATCGTGATATCAGTGTGATCGCCGGTGGCGCGAGCGATCCACGCGCAGATTGAGCGGGATTGCATTGCGTTGCGCCATCGGCGAGAACGAATTTGAACGAGACAGAACGGTTGAACAACAAGGGAAGGAAACGCAGTCGTGGCGAACAATAAGGTCAAGCAGCTCTGGGCCGAAGGCAAGGCGGTGGTGAATGCCTGGCTCGCGATCCCCTCGGGGTTTTCCGCGGAGGTCGTGGCTCAGTGCGGCTTCGACAGCGTCACCGTGGACATGCAGCACGGGGTGCAGGACTATCTGTCGATGGTCCAATGCTTCCAGGCGATGCATGGCCATCCGGTCACGCCGATGGTGCGCGTGCCGTGGAACGAGCCCGGCATCATCGGCAAGGTGCTCGATGGCGGCGCCTATGGCGTCATCTGCCCGATGGTCAACACAGCGCAGGAAGCCCGCAACCTCGTTTCCTACTCAAAATATCCGCCGAAGGGCGTGCGCTCCAACGGTCCGATTCGTTCGGGCATGTATGGCAGTGCGGGCGAGTATCAGAAGACGGCCAACGACGAGATCGTGCTGCTGCCGATGATGGAGACCAGGACCGCGGTCGAGAACATGGAGGCCATCCTCGATGTCGAAGGCATCGACGGCGTCTATATCGGGCCCTCCGATCTCGGCTTTTCCTATGGTCTGGTGCCGAAGCTCGATCGCGACGAGCCGGAGATCCTCAAGATCTATGAGAAGATCGTGAAGGAATGCGGCAAACGCGGGCTCAATCCCGGCATTCATTGCAGCGGCGCCGAGGGTGCGGTCCGCGCCATCAACATGGGCTTCAAGCTCGTGACCTTGTCGAACGAGGTCGGCCTGATGCAGGTCTATGCCCGCCAGCAGGTCGCGCAGACCCGCAAGGACTCCGGCGGCAAGGCGTAACGAGAAAGGCGAATGGCGAGGAGGGCGTAGCGAAGAAGGATCCGTTTCCTTTCGCTATGCGCCGCTCGCCATTCGCATGTTTGTTCGCGATCGACGTCCTGATACGAGAGAGACAGCCATGGCTCCGCCCCCCGTCATTCGTCTGCATCCCGAGGACAGCGTCCTGATTGCGCGCGCCAGCCTGCCTCCGGGGCTGTCGATCGCCGAGGGGGTCACGACGACCGACCGGATTCCGGCCGGTCACAAGGTCGCGGTGCGTCCGATCGCGCAGGGCGAGCCGATCCGCCGCTACGGCCAGATCATCGGCTTCGCCACCGCGCCGATCGCGCCAGGCCAGCATGTTCATACACAGAACTGCGGCATGGGCGATTTCGCCAAGGACTACGCCCATGGGGTCGACGTGAAGCCGACACCGAATTTCGATCTTCCGGCGACGTTCGAGGGCATTCGCCGGCCCGATGGCCGGGTTGCGACCCGCAACTACATCGGCATTCTGACCTCGGTGAACTGCAGCGCCCATGTCGCGGGCCTGGTCGCCGATGTGTTCAAGCGCAATCCGTTCACTGGCGACGATCCGCTCGCCGACTACCCCAACGTCGACGGCGTGGTGGCGCTGACGCACAAGACCGGCTGCGGCATGACGCTGGACGAACCGCTGAAGCTGTTGCGGCGAACCCTGGGTGGCTACGCGCGGCACGCGAATTTCTCCGCTGTGATCGTGCTCGGCCTTGGCTGCGAGGCCAATCAGATCGGCGGATTGATGGAGGAGCAGAAGCTCGCCGGCCGCCTGCGCGCCATGGACATCCAGGAGGTCGGCGGCACCCGCAAGACCGTCGAGGCCGGCATCGGCTTCGTGAAGGAAGCGCTCGCCGACGCCAACAGGGTCAAGCGCGAGACGGTTCCGGCCAGCGAACTGACAGTCGCCCTTCAATGTGGTGGATCCGACGGCTATTCCGGCATCTCGGCCAATCCGGCGCTCGGTGCGGCAAGCGATCTGCTCGTGCGACATGGTGGCACAGTAATCCTGTCGGAGACACCGGAGACCTATGGTGCCGAGCATCTGCTGACGCGCCGCGCGGTCAGCCGCGACGTCGGCGAGAAGCTCGTTTCCCTGATGCGCTGGTGGGAGGAGTATACGGCGCGCGAGGGTGCGGAGATGAACGCCAATCCCAGCCCGGGCAACAAGGCCGGCGGCCTGACGACGATTCTCGAGAAGTCGCTCGGCGCGATGGCCAAGGCCGGCAGCACCAATCTGGTCGATGTGCTGCATTATGCGGAAGCCGTCACCAAGAAGGGCTTCGTGTTCATGGACACGCCCGGCTACGACCCGGTCGCGGCGACGGGGCAGGTGGCCGGCGGCGCCAATCTCGTCTGCTTCACCACCGGCCGCGGCAGCGTGTTCGGCTGCAAGCCGGCGCCGTCCATCAAGCTTGCGACCAACACGCCGATGTACAAGCGGATGGAAGACGACATGGACGTCAATTGCGGCACCATCCTCGACGGCGAGGAGACGGTGCAGGACTGCGGCCAGCGCATCTTCGAACTGATGCTGAAGACCGCCTCGGGGCAGCCGACCAAGAGCGAGAGCTTCGATTTCGGCGGGGCCGAGTTCGCACCCTGGGTGCTCGGCGCGACGATGTAGCTTGATCGGCGTAGCTGGATCACTCAGCTATTCGACGGCCCCCATCGGGGCTGTGGTTCGGATGTCCCGGCATCTGATCGCAGCTGAGATCGCAAGTTAGCTGAGATTGGATCGCAACTGAGATCAGATGACAGGTGAGCGCGCCGCCATGTGCTGGCTGTCGTGGTCAGCCTGTTATGGGCAGTCCGTCATGGGCTTGCCCTGCCGACGCTCGCGCGACAGCGGCGCCGAGCAATTTACCGCTGGTGACCCAGGCCGATGCCGAGCGCCAGAGCCTTCTGGCGGAGCGAGCCTTCGGTCCGCTTCATCGCCTTGGCGATCTTGGCAACCGGGGTCTTGGACTTCGAGTGCTGCTTCAGCAGCTTGATGTCGGCGGGCGTGTAGGGTTTCCGCGCCAACTTCTTGGTAGCTGCCTTCTTAGCTGTCTTCGCCACTTGATTCTCCTTTTGGCAATGGTGGTCCTAAATAGCATGTGTAGTCGAGCTATCAAGCGATTGCGGCAAATGCAACGCTATTAGTTCTTGTTAGTTCATCATTCGGGGTTAATCCCTGCTTTGACGAACTGGTCAATCTTCCGTGAGCGCTTCCGCGGCTTCCTGTGGACAACTCTGCGTGGAGCGGCTGATAGGTTGTTTGTTCTTCTCTCGTTCTTCGTTCCGGCCCCGATTGGGGCGCGCAGCGGCCGGAAAAGCGACCGGTACGTGCAGCGGAGGCACCTGATAGGGGGAAGACATTCCAACGTCGCGGCGCCAAATGCCGCCTTTCGGGCTTAGGATAGTTCAATAGGCAGCTCTTGCCCTTTGTTAGTGCTTGATCCCTAAGCACAGCAATGTTCTGCTCAAAAAAGTTGCTGGAGCGCCGAAACCTCGTGTCAATCTACGTCGCGTTACATCACGTCACCCATTACAAATATGATCGTCCGGTCGAACTGGGCCCGCAGACCATCCGCCTGCGTCCTGCACCCCATACCAGGACCCCCGTGCTGAGCTATTCGCTCAAGGTCACGCCGCCCAACCATTTCGTGAACTGGCAGCAGGACCCGCAGGGCAATTGGCTGGCCCGCTACGTTTTCCCCGAGAAGGTGAACGAACTCAAAATCGAGGTCGACTTCACGGCGCAGATGGCCGTGATCAATCCGTTCGACTTCTTCGTCGAGCCTTATGCCGACAGTTTTCCCTTCGCCTATCCGGACGGCCTCAAGGTGGAACTCGCGCCCTATCTCGAGACGATCGAGCCGGGGCCGTTGTTCGCGGAATACTTGAAGTCGATTCCCCGTGACGCGGACAACACGGTCAACTATCTCGTCGAACTCAATGCGCAGTTGCAGAAAAAGATTCGTTATATCATCCGGATGGAGCCCGGCGTTCAAACGCCGGAGGAGACGCTGTCGCAGGCCGCCGGATCCTGCCGCGACTCGGCATGGCTGCTGATCCAGACGCTGCGACATCTCGGCCTCGCCGCCCGCTTCGTCTCCGGCTATTTGATCCAGCTCCGTCCCGACATCGATCCGGTCGAGGGACCGGTCGAGGTCGAGAATGATTTCACCGATCTGCATGCCTGGGCCGAGGTCTATCTGCCCGGCGCTGGATGGATCGGCTTCGACGTCACCTCGGGCATGCTCGCGGGCGAGGGGCACATTCCGGTCGCGGCTACGCCGCACTATCACTCGGCCGCGCCGATCAGCGGCAGTGCCGGCGTTGCCGAGGTCGATTTCAACTTCGAGATGAATGTGAGGCGCATCCGCGAAGCGCCGCGGATCACCCGGCCATTTTCCGATGAGGCGTGGGATCGGCTCGACCGCCTCGGCGAAGCGGTCGATGTCGATCTCGCCGCGCACGACGTGCGCCTCACGATGGGCGGCGAGCCGACCTTCGTGTCGATCGACGACATGGAATCGGCGGAGTGGAATACGGCGGCGGTCGGCCCGGCCAAACGCGGGCTCGCGGACAGCCTGATCCGGCGTCTGCGCGCGCGTTTCGCGCCCGGCGGCCTTCTGCACTACGGCCAGGGCAAGTGGTATCCCGGCGAAAGCCTGCCGCGCTGGGCGTTCGGACTGTATTGGCGCAAGGATGGCGAGCCGATCTGGCGCAATCCGGATCTGATCGCCAGCGTGGATGGCCCGCGCATGGCGACGATCCAGGACGCAGAGCGTTTCCTCGATACGGCCGCCGAGACGCTCGGGCTCGAGCCGGACTACGTGCTGCCCGCGTTCGAAGATCCCGCGCATTGGCTGCAGAAGGAAGCCGCGCTGCCCGAGAACGTCGATGCGCTCGATTCCAAGCTCGCCGATCCCGAGGAACGCGCGCGGATGGCGCGGGTGTTCGACGAAGGGCTGCACATTCCGCGCGGCTTCGTGCTGCCGATCCAGCGCTGGAATGCACAGCCCAGGCGCTGGCGCAGCGAGCGCTGGGGCCTGCGGCGCAAGCGGCTTTTCCTGATTCCCGGCGACTCGCCGCTCGGCCTGCGGCTGCCGATCGGCTCGCTGGTCTACATTCCGCCGGAGGATTTCCCTTACATCCACGAGCAGGACCCGATGGAGGAACGCGGGCCGCTGCCGACCTACACGCAGGGGCGCCCGGTGATCGTGCCGCAGGTGCCGCCGCTGCCGAAGCTCGATCGCGCGCCGAAGCCGCAGCAGGACGTGCAGTATCAGTACTGGGGCGGGCTCGGGGTCCGCACCGCGATGTCGGTCGAGATCCGTGACGGCGTTCTCTGCGTGTTCATGCCGCCGGTCGAAACCATCGAGGACTACCTGGAACTCGTTGCAACGGTCGAAGCGACGGCCGAGGCGATGCAGATCAAGGTTCACGTCGAGGGCTATGCACCGCCGTTCGATCCGCGCATCGAGGTGATCAAGGTGACACCCGATCCCGGCGTCATCGAGGTCAACATCCAGCCGGCCGCGAGCTGGCGGCAATCGGTCGAAATCACTTTCGGGCTCTATGAGGACGCGGCGAAGGTGAGGCTCGGCGCCAATCGCTTCCTGATCGACGGCCGCCACACCGGCACCGGCGGCGGCAATCATGTCGTCGTCGGCGGCAGCTCGCCGCCGGATTCGCCGTTCCTGCGGCGCCCGGATCTGCTGAAGAGCCTGGTCCTGTATTGGCAACGGCACCCGTCGCTGTCTTATTTGTTCTCCGGCATGTTCATCGGGCCGACCAGCCAGGCTCCGCGAATCGACGAGGCGCGCCACGACAGCCTCTATGAGCTCGAGATCGCGCTCGCCAACGTGCCCCACGTCGGGCAGAGCGTGCCGCTGTGGCTGGTCGACCGGCTGTTCCGGCATCTGCTGGTCGACATCACCGGCAACACCCATCGCTCGGAGATTTGCATCGACAAGCTGTACTCGCCGGAGGGACCGACGGGCCGGCTCGGACTGGTGGAGTTCCGCGCGCTGGAAATGCCGCCGGATCCCCGCATGTCGCTGGCGCAGCAGCTTCTCATCCGGGCGCTGATCGCCAAATTGTGGCGCGAGCCGCAGGATGGCCGGTTCGTGCGCTGGGGCACGGCGCTGCACGACCGCTTCATGCTGCCTCACTTCATCTGGGAAGATTTTCTTGATGTGCTGGATGAGCTGCGGTCGTCCGGCTACGACTTCTCGCCGGAATGGTACCAGGCGCAGCTCGAATTTCGCTTTCCGACCTTCGGCCGCGTGCAGCATGGCGGCGTGACCCTGGAGCTGCGGCAGGCGCTGGAGCCCTGGCATGTGCTGGGCGAGGAGGGCGCCGCGGGCGGCACCGTGCGCTACGTGGATTCCTCGGTCGAGCGGCTTCAAGTGAAAGCCGAAGGGTTTGTCGAGGGCCGCCACCTCATCACCTGCAATGGTAGGAGGATGCCGATGACCTTGACCGGGCGATCCGCCGAGGCGGTCGCGGCGGTGCGCTTCAAGGCGTGGCAGCCGGCCTCCGGCCTGCACCCGACGATTCCCGTGCATGCGCCGCTGACCTTCGACCTGATCGACACCTGGAACGGCCGTTCGCTCGGCGGCTGCGTCTATCACGTCGCCCATCCCGGCGGCCGCAACTACGACACCAAGCCGATCAACTCCTACGAGGCTGAGGCGCGGCGGCTCGCCCGCTTCCAGGACCACGGCCACACTCCCGGACGAATCGCGCTGCCGCCGGAAGAACGCACAAATGAATTCCCGATGACCCTCGACTTGCGCAGGCCGCTCCTGCATTGATGACACGGAGTTTGTGCGGAGGACCAGGGTATGGACGGCTCGAGCGGCCAGGACCAGGGAGCGAGCCCCGCCGCCGGTCGGCCGGCGGCACGTTCTCCGCTGCGCCGTGCCGAGCATTGGGCCCGCGACTATGCCCGGCTGCCCGGCATCCCCGATGAGTTCATCGGCGCCGACGGCCAGCCGCGACCGGTCTGGACCCGCTTTGCCGACACCTTTGCCGCGCTCGCGCCGACCGATATCGACCGCCGCTTCGCATCCGCCGATCGCCATCTGCGCGAGGCCGGCGTCACCTACCGCTCGCCGGGCGACAACGCCGAGCGATCGTGGCCGCTCAGCCATCTGCCGCTGCTGATCGACGAGTCCGAATGGGCGCAACTGTCCCAGGGCATCGTCCAGCGCGCCGAGCTGTTCGAACGTGTGCTGCGGGACATCTATGGCGAGGGCCGGCTGGTGACGAGCGGCGCGCTGCCGGCGGCCGCCGTCGCCGGCTCCAGCGAATATCTGCGCCCGGTCTGCGGCGTCAAACCGCCGGGCGGGCGCTTCCTCAGCATCTATGCCGCCGACATCGGCCGCGGCCCCGACGGGCGCTGGTGGGTGCTCAATGATCGCACCCAGGCGCCGTCCGGCATGGGCTACGCGCTGGAAAACCGCCTGGTGCAGTCGCGCGCCTTCTCCTCGATCTACAAGTCCATGAACGTGGAGCGGCTCGCGCCGTTCTTCGAAGCATTCCGCGATGCGCTGCGCGCCAGCGCCGATCGTGACGAGCCGCGCATCGCCGTGCTCACGCCGGGCATGTTCAGCGAGACCTATTTCGAGCACGCGACCTTGGCGCGCTATCTCGGCTTCCTGCTGGTCGAGGGCGACGATCTCGCCGTCAGCGGCGACCGCGTGCACATCCGCACCGTCGCGGGCCTCAAGCGCGTCGACGTGCTGCTGCGGCGGCTCGATTCCAACTCGCTCGATCCGCTTGAGCTCGATGCCGGCTCGCGGCTCGGCGTCGCCGGCCTGATGGACGTCGTGCGCAAGGGCGGCGTGGTGATCGCCAACATGCCGGGCTCCGGCGTGCTGGAGGCGCGTGCGCTGCTTGGCTTCCTGCCGAGCCTCGCGCGGCGCGTGCTCGGGGAGGATCTCAAGATCCCGCACATCGCGACCTGGTGGTGCGGCCAGAAGTCCGCGCGCGACGAGGTGCTGTCGCGGCTCGAAGAGTTCGCGATCGAAGGCGCCTATGGCCGCGCCGTGCCCGGCTTCGCCAGCAGCGGTCCGGTGCTGGCCGGCGAGCTCTCGGCCGCGGAGCGCGAGCGGCTGCGCGCGGCGATCAGCCAGCGCGGCATCGACTATGTCGGCCAGGAGGTGGTGCGGCTGTCGACCACGCCGGTGTGGGAGGGGGGCCGGATCGCACCGCGGCCGTTCGTCCTGCGGGTGTTCGCGGCCGCCACGCCCGACGGCTGGACCGTCATGCCCGGGGGCTTCTGTCGCATCGCCGACAAGCCCGATGCGCGCGCGGTGTCGATGGGCGACGGCGCGCGCGCCGCCGACGTCTGGGTGGTGTCCGACAAGGCGGTCGCGGCGCGCACCTTGCTGCCGGGCTCCGACAATGTGCGGATCCGCCGCATCGCCGGCGTGCTGCCGAGCCGTGCCGCCGACAATCTGTTCTGGCTGGGACGCTATCTGGAGCGCGCCGAGGCTACCGTGCGGCTGATCCGCGCGCTCGCCGCCCAGCATCGCGATCCCGGCAAGGGCTCGCTGGCGCAGCTCAACACCGCCGAGCGCATCCAGCGCCTCCTGCTCGCGTGGGGCGCGGTCGGGCAGACCTCGCGCAGCAAGGGATTCCAGGTGGCGGCCGAGGCGCTGCAGGCCGAGGCGCAGTTCGGCTCGGCGCTGTCGCTGCTCAGATCGGCCCAGCGTACCGCGACCTCGCTGCGCGAGCGCCTCTCGCCCGACGCCTGGCAGGTCATCACCGAGATGCCGAACCGGCTGGCGCAGGAGGCCGAGGATGAGGACGCCGTCGTCAGCATCGCCGAGCTCACGCTGGACCGGCTCGCGAGCTTCGCCGGCCTCGCCCAGGAGAACATGAACCGCGCCGCCGGCTGGCGGTTTCTCGACATGGGCCGCCGCGTTGAACGCGCCATCAACACCGCGCGCTTCGCGCGCCAGTTCGGTTATGACGAGGCGACGCCCGAGGATCTCGACGTCCTACTCACGCTGGTCGATTGTCAGATCACCTATCGCTCGCGCTATCTGATCGGCCCGTCGCTGGCGCCGATCCGCGATCTCGTCGTGCTCGACCTCTACAATCCGCGCTCGGTCGCGTTCCAGGTCGAGCTGCTCAACGAGCACATCGCGAGCCTGCCGGTGCTGAAGGAGAACGGGCTGATCGAGCGGCCGCAGCGCCTCGCGATCTCGCTGGGCGCGCGGCTGACCGCGGCGGAGGCGGCGCATCTCGACGGCCGCGCCCTGTTTGCGCTTGAGCAGGACCTGCTCAACCTGGCGGAGGCGATCGGCCAGCATTATTTCCCGCACGGTGCGAATGCGACGCGGCCGGAAAAGCTGACGGGCCTCGCGTGATCTACGACATCCGGCACGTCACGACCTATGAGTATGAGAGCGCCGTGAGCTTCGCGCGCTGCTCGCTGCGGCTGGAGCCGCTCAACGGCGACGGCCAGGAGCTGATCTCGCACAGCGTCGACATCCGGCCGCGGCCCTCGGAGCGGACCGCGCGGCGCGATTTCTTCGGAACGTTGACCGAGAGCGTCGTGATCGACACCCAGCACCGCCACCTGCGCATCGACTCGCGCTCGCGGGTGAGGCTGTCGCGCACGCCGCCCGAGCGCGATGCGCCGAGTGCGGACTGGGAGCAGGTGCGCGATGCAGCGTTCGAGGCGACGAGCCTCGGCCCGTCGTCGCCGATCGGCTACGTCTTCGAAAGCGCGCTGGTGCCGGTGCTGGAGCTGGTGACGGACTATGCTGCGGCAAGCTTTCGCGCCGGCACCGGCATCGTCACCGGCGCCGCCGATCTGATGCGGCGCATCCGCAAGGAGTTCAGATACGATCCGAAGGCGACCGTGATCTCGACCCCGCTGCGCGAGGTGTTCGACAATCGCCATGGCGTCTGCCAGGATTTTGCGCATGTCATGATCGCCGGCCTGCGTGGCCTCGGCCTGCCCGCGGCCTATGTCAGCGGCTATCTGCGCACCATCCCGCCGGAGGGCCAGCCCCGGCTGCAGGGCGCCGACGCCACCCATGCCTGGGTGTCGCTGTGGTGCGGCGACGAGCTCGGCTGGATCGGCTTCGATCCGACCAACGATCTCCTGGTCGGCAATGATCACATCATCCTCGGCATGGGCCGCGACTTCTCCGACGTGTCGCCGGTCGACGGCATCATCGTCGGCTCGCCCAAGCAGAAGCTCGGCGTCGCCGTCGACGTCGTGAGGGTCGAGTAGGGCGGTTCCCTCGAGGGGAACATCCGGAACATTTTTCCCGCATCGCACTTGATCCGCCCGAGGGGCCCGAATGGGGGCTGGCTGACCCTTTCGAGCGATGGAGTGATCGACATGAAACGTGTTGCAATCGTGATTGGCCTGGTCGGCGCCTGCGTCGCCGGCACCGCTTCGGCCCAGCCGAGCGCGAACCTCACCGGCACCTACCGCTGCATCCAGATGTGCCGCGACGGCATGATCGGCGCGCCGGCCTTCGTGACGCAGAACGGCGATGCCGTGAACCTGACCACCGAGACCGGCGAGTCCCTCCAGGCTTGGCCGGACTGGAATGCGCCCAATAGCCGGCTCTGGATCGATGCGCGTGACGAAAGCGCGGTCTATTCGCCCGACGGCATGCGTATCCAGTTCGACGACGGCCGCGTCTGGCAGCGCGACCTGCCGCCGCCGCTGATCGTCCAACGCGCGCCGGTGGTGTACGGGCGGTAAGCGATCGCTGTTGTCAGGAAGGCCCTCGCGCATGCGGGGCTTTCCGTTTCCAGTGAGTTGGAATGCGCTTGCGCAACAACCAGTGTCGTCCCGGCGAACGCCGGGACCCATAACCCCAACTGTTTTATTGGCCGGCACAGCGTTAGCTACATCTCGCATCTCACTCCTGCTGCGGAGTATGGGTCCCGGGTCGGCGCCGTGCCAACGCTGTCGCGCTGGCACGGCTTGCCCGGGACGACAGCCAATCTGTTGCACGGTCTCTCATGAGCGCCAGACATTGAATATGCTGCAGTAGTGTCGCGTGTCCGAGTGATGCTGGTCGTGTCCCACCCGGCTGAGCAGTCAGCACGTCTGCATCTGCAAGCAATGCTCGCGCCCTTCGACATCGGTGCGAAAGGACTCGACGAAGCCGCCCTGACGCTGGGTGACGAACACGGTCTTGCCGTCGCTGCCGCCGAAGGCGAGGTTGGTCGGCTCCTTGGCTCGCAGCGTGATCTCCCTGATGTCGCGGCCGTCGGGCGTCAGCACGGCGATGCTGCCCTTCAGGATACGTGCGACGAACAGGCGGCCGCTGACATCGGTACGCAGGCCGTCGATCGTGTTGGGCTCGAACCTTCTGATCAGTCTGGGCGTGGCGAGCGCGTCGCCATCGACCGCATAGGACCAGATCTCGCCGCTGTTGGATTCGCCGACATAGAGCGTGCGGCCGTCAGGGCTCAGATCGATGCCGTTGGCGGTGCCCATCGCCCGCGGTGCCGCCATCGCCTCGCCCTGCAGCGCGCCGTTGGGCCCCCTCGCGATCCGCCAGATGCGGCCGCTGCGCGCCTTCCAGTTCGGATCGCTCGCATAGATCGTGCCGTCGCGCGACAGCGTGATGTCGTTGGGCTGGCTCATGTCGTCGGCATGGAAGACGAGATGCGGCGCGGTCTCGCCCGGTGCGATGGCAAAGATGTTGTGCTTCTTGTAGTCGGCGATGAACATCGTGCCGGCGGCGTCGATGCGGATCGCATTGCCGACGCTGCCGTCGGGCAGCTCGGTGAATTTCTCTGACGTGGTCGCCTCAGGTGCGAGCCGGCCGATCGTGCCGGGCTTGCCGAGATTGACGACGAAGAGATTGCCGTCGCGATCGACGGCGGGCCCCTCGATGCCGAAGGTGTATTCGCCGGAAGGTGTGAGCTGCGCGCTCTCGAACAGTTTCGAGGTGGCCAGGGCAGGGACGGTCGCGAGGGCGAGCGTGACGAGCATCGCCCAACAGGAGATGCGTAGGGTGGGCAAAGGCGCGATACGCCACTGCGCGCGCCACAACGCGCTCTCGTGCGCGCCGTGCCCACCATCACGGAGACAGGTGCCCGCGGCCGGCGGGCACGGCGCGCGCGAGATTGCGTTTTGGCGGAGGAAGCGTCGCCCTGCGCCTTTGCCCACCCTACGATTCATCGCGGCGTCGTCAGAGCGGCACCAGAAACTGCTGTTGGATGTAATAGCCATCATCGTCCGTGCAGGCGCCGTTGAGATAGGTGTCGGCCGGCCGGAAGAAACGGCTGAAGCCGGGCTTATTGACGGCAGACCTTTCGGTCACCACGACGATCTTGCCGAACGGAATGTCACCGCATTCGCGGCCGTCAGCGGCGAAGAACTTGCGGTGCGGCGGTCCGTCGGGCTTGACGCGCATCCGCGTGCCGGGAACCATGCGCGCGACGAGGTCGTCGGCAACATCAAGCAGCTTCGCATAGCCTGGTTCCGTCTTGATCAGATCTGCACCGGGCGGCATCTGCCGCTCGGCGCCCAGTCCGCGCAGCCGCTGACGCAGCCGGCCGGACTCGGGATCGCCGGGATAGATCCAGCCGTCCTGGGCCAGCATGAAGCGCAGCACCGCGAGGTCCTTGTCTCGGTCGGATTGTCCGGCCTTGAGGCCGAAATCCGAATGGCAGCCGCTGCAATGTCTCTCGACGAGCGTCTTGCGCACCATCGTCAGCCGCGCGCGGCTGGCGCCATTGTCCATCACCAGGGAGGCCAGCCGGTCGATCAACTGATCGCTTCTCGTGTCGCACGGCAGCGGCTCGGGCGTGGCCTCGCCGGTGCGGTCGATGCGGATCACGGTCTGGTTCTTGTCCTCGACCAGCCAGAGCGCGCCGTCGTCGGCCACGGTCATGCCGACCGGTGCGCCCTGCGGCCGGATGCCGTTGACGCGATGCCAGCCAACGATGATCTCGTCGAACGCGGCCGCGCGCGCCGGACCGGACGCGGTCTGGAAGGCGCGCGTCGGCTCGGCGGCACAGCTCACGTGATAGCGCACCGGCGCCGGGCTCAGCTTGGGAAAGCCGTGCTCGTCGACTTCATAGGCGAGCAGGCGGCTGCCGGTCGGGCGATAGCCGTGCAGGCCGACCAGCAGCCTGCCTTTCAGCTCCTCGAAACGATCGCCCGTGTAGTAGAGCATGCCGAGCGGTGCACCATGCGGCGGCAGCAGCGACCACGGCTGCTGATAGTGCGAGGCTGTCGTGCAGAAGCTCTTGAGCGTTCCGGATTGCAGCACGCGCCTGAACTCCGGGCTCGGCGTGGCGAGGTCGTAGCAATAGGGCCAGCCATAGTGGCGCCCTTGCTCGATCGCGTTGATCTCCTCGTTCGGTGCGAACACGTCCTGCAGGTCGCGCGCGTTCTCGCCCTGCAGGAAGGCGGTGCCGGGATCGGGAAAGCGCGGATGCAATGCCAGCGCCATCGAGTTGCGCAGGCCGCGCGCGTAGACCTGGTGCGGCGGCGAGGGATCGCCGGGCTTCAGCGCCGCAAAGACGCCGCCGGCCGGTGGCGTGAACAGCCAGATCGCGGCGAGTGCCGAAGGGCCTTCGCCCGCGGCGCAGGGCTGCGTGATCGGCGCCGGCGACAGGCAGTTGTCGCTGGGCGCGCCGATATTGACGAACAGCCGTCCGTTACGGTCGAAGGCGAATGCCTTCAGCGGATGCGCACTTTCCGACAGGCGGGTGCCGTCGGGCAGCGTGAGGCGGCGTCCCGGCAGGTCGCGGATGACGGTCTCGATCGTTGCCTTCGGATCGGCCGCGAGCGGATCGAAGCGGAAGATCGACGTGTCGGTGGAGGCGTAGATGCGGCGGTCGGGGCCGATCGCAAGCCCGAACGGATAGGACAGCCGCGTGATCACTTCGCGGATGCGCTGGCCGGCGGCCGCGGCGGGATCAAGGATCAGCAGCCGGCCGTCATCATGGCCCCAGCCGCCCATGTCCGCGATCACGAACTGCCGATGGCCGGGGATCTGCACGATGCCGCGGGGAAATCTCAGGCCGTCGTCGCGGCTGGCGACGAGGCCGGCGCAGAAGCCGGCCTTCATGTCGATGCGCAGCCGTGGAAAGGCGAGGGGGGCTTCGCCGCAGCTCTTGTCGCTAAGCGCGTAGCCGCTCTTGAGCGTCACGTCGTCGGCGCGGCCGTCGCCCGCGCCGAGCAGCAGGGTCGCGACGACTGCCAGAATGCGCCACGACCAGCTCATGCGATCCGCTCAGTGCAGCAGGTTGTATTGGATGATGTAGGCCGCGGCGCCCGCGAAGTAGCCGAGCAGGGCGATGCCGCTGATGCGGCGCACGTACCAGAAGAAGTGGATGTTCTCGAGCCCCATCGCGGCGACGCCGGCCGCCGAGCCGATGATCAGGATCGAGCCGCCGGTGCCGGCGCAATAGGCGACGAACTCCCAGAGGAAACTGTCCGGCGGAAACTGGCTCAGGCTGTACATGCCCATCGACGCCGCGACCAAGGGCACGTTGTCGATCACGGCGCTGGCGAGCCCCAGCACGATCACGATCAGGTCGAGCCGGCCGACGCTGCGGTCGAGCCATTGCGCCAGCGCCTCCAGGATGTGGGTGTGCTCGAGCGCGGCCACCGCCAGCAGGATGCCGATGAAGAACACGATCGAGGGCATGTCGATCCGAGTCAGCGCATGCACCAGGGTCAGGCGCTGCTTCTGCTCGAAGGCCTTCTCGCGATGGACGATCTCGCCGACCATCCACAACAGGCCGAGGCCGAACAGGATGCCCATGAACGGCGGCAGGTGCGTCACCGCCTTGAACACCGGCACGGCGACCAGGATGCCGAGGCCCATGAAGAACATCAAATTGCGCTCGAACGGCAGGATCGGGCTGATCGAGGCGAGGCCGGCGCTCGCCGGCGGCACGAGCTGCTTGCCGCGCAGGGTGAAGCTGATGACGGCAAGCGGGACCAGCAGGTTCAGGAGCGAGGGGATGAAGACCGACTTCATGATCGCGAGCGGCGTGATCTGACCGCCGATCCACAGCATGGTGGTGGTGACGTCGCCGATCGCCGACCAGGCGCCGCCGGCATTGGCGGCGATGACGATGATCGATGCGAAGACCAGGCGGTCCTCGTCGCGGCCGGACAGCTTCTTCATCAGCGACACCATCACGATCGCGGTGGTGAGGTTGTCGAGCATGGCGCTGAGGAAGAAGGTGACGAAGCCGACCAGCCAGACCAGCGTGACCTGGTTGCGGGTGCCGATCAGCGAGGTCACGACCTCGAAGCCGTTATGGGCGTCGATCACCTCGACGATGGTCATCGCGCCGATCAGGAAGAAGATGATCTGGGCGGTCGAGGCCACGGACTCGTTGAGCTCGGCCGCGACCGCCGGAGCCGTGCCGCCCATGACAGCATAGACGGTCCACATCAGGCCGGCGCCGACCAGGGCGGTGGCCGCCTTGTTGATCCGGAACGGGTGCTCCAGCGCCACCACGGCATAGGCGAGCGTGAAGACGGCGACGATGGCAGCGGTCATGAGTGAGGCATTCCGGGCTTGATCGGCGGAGGGGCGGGATGGAACTGCCCAAGATATGACCGATCGGCGTCCGGCCAGCAAGCCGTGAGCGCTGTTCAGACCGGCGAACGCCGGATTACACCAGGGCTGACGCGATCGCGTCGGCGTGGCTGCGAATGGCGCGGATCTCCGCCGCGCTGCGGCGCTCGAGATTGACGTACTGGTTGCGCATGCGACCATTATTGGCGAAGCGGCGGCGGTGCTTGGCGAGGAAGCTCCAATACAGCGTCGTGAACGGGCAGGCCCTGTCGCCGGTCGCCTGCTTCGGATCGTAGCGGCAGTTGCGGCAATGGTCGCTCATGCGGTCGATGTAGTGGCCCGAGGCCGCATAGGGCTTGGTGCCGACCACGCCGCCGTCGCCATGCTGGCTCATGCCGAGCGTGTTGGGCAGCGACACCCAGTCGATGGCGTCGTGGAACATCGACATGTGCCAGAGGTGCACGTCGTAGGGCCGGACGCCGAGCAGCATCGCGAACAGGCCGAGCACCATCAGCCGCTCGATGTGATGCGCATAGGCATGGTCGATGGTGTGGCCGATCGCCTGCGCCAGGCAGCGCATCTCGGTCTCGCCGGTCCAGTAGAAGCGCGGCATCGGCAGGCTGGCGTCGAGCGCGTTCTCATCGGCGTAGTGAGGCATGCGCTGCCAATAGATGCCGCGCACGAATTCCCGCCAGCCGATGATCTGGCGGACGAAGCCTTCGAGAGCGTTCAGCGGCGCGTTGCGGCTTTCGAGCGCGGCCGTGACCACCTCGCGCGGGTTCAGCATGTGCAGGTTCAGCGCCCCCGACAGCCGCGAGTGATACAGGAACGGCTCGTCGCTCAGCATCGCGTCCTGATAGGTGCCGAACAGCGACAGCCGCCAGGCGACGAAGTCCGACAGCTCCGTCAGCGCGTCGACGCGCGACACCGGCAGGTCGAAGCGGCCGAGCTTGCCCGGACTGTTGGAGAAGCGCGCCGCGACCAGCTTGAGCACGTCGCGCGTGATCGCGTCGGGCGCATAGGATCGGGGCACGGGAATAGGCGGGCGGCTCCTGCCGAACCCCTTGCGGTTCTCGGCGTCGAAATTCCAGCTGCCGCCGACCGGGCGGCCGCTGTCGTCGATCAGGATGCCGGTCTTGCGCCGCATCGCGCGGTAGAACGTTTCCATGATCGGGCGGGGATGGCGCTCGGTGAAGGCGTCGAACTCGTCCGCCGTGCACAGGAAGTGGCGGTCGGCGCGGATGTCGATCCGCTGCGGCAGCTTGCGCAAGCCCTCGCGCACGCGAAAGTCGCCGGGCTCCAGCACGATCGTCGCCGCCGGCTGCAGCGCGGCCTGATGCCGCGCAATCTCGCTGTCGAGCGTGCCGGTGTTGGCGGGATCATCGAGCCGGACATAGTGGACGGTACGGCCGCGGCCCTCGAGATCGGCGCGGAAGTGGCGCATCGCCGCGAAGAAATAGGCGATGCGCATCTTGTGCTGCGGCACGTAGCTCGCCTCGTCGGTGACCTCCATCTGCAGCACGGCATCCTGCTCCGGGTCGAAGCCGTCGAAGGCCGCCGAGTCCGCATCGAGCTGGTCGCCCAGCACGACGATGAGATGTCTGACGGGACGTGTCCTGATCATGATACGTTGGTCATCGCGCCATGCCGACGATCAGGCCGCCACGGTAACCGCGTGGGCCTGGCCGAGACAATCCTTGCGCACCGTGAGCAGGCTGCGATGCAGCCAGGTCTTGATGGTGCCGACCGGCACGCCGAACCGTTCCGACAGCCGCGTCCGGCTTTCGCCCTCGAGATAGGCGAGCGCCAGCAGCCGTCGGCGCTCCTCCGGCAGCCGCTCGAGCGCCTCGCGGGCGATCGGTTCCGCCAGCGCGTAGTCGAACTCGTCGTCGGCGGCGCTGTCAGCGGGATCAGGGATCGCGAGCGCCTCATCGAGCTCCGAGGTCGGCACGCCGGTGGCGCGCAGCGCATCGATCGCGGTGTTGCGCATGATGGTGCACATCCAGGTGATGGGCGAGGCGCGCGCCGGGTCGAAGCTCGCGGCATGCCGCCAGATCTTCAGGTAGCCATCTTGCAGGATGTCGTCGAGGTCGGCCGAGGAGGGCAGCAAGGCGCGCACGGTCTTCCGCATCTTCAAGATCGTTGCAGCATGCAGCTCGGCAAAGGCTTGCTCGTCGTTGCGTCCGGCACGGGCCAGCAAGCCGCCGAGATGCGCGACGTAAGCCTTCTGATCCGCGCTCGCTGATCGCATCTGTCTCCTCCATGCGCTTCCTTGAGGGACAACGGGTCAGAGCCGGATGCGGATCACCACCAACATGCAGCCGGCATCGCGTGGAGGCAATTGGCTAATCATCCAGGCGACCGCGCTCCTCCGGAGCGCGTCACGCCGGCTCGCAAACGATACGCCGAAAGACTCAGAGCCGGACGAATGGGCTGATCAGCCGGCCGAGCAGGCCGTGCATGCGCAGGTCGCCGGTCATGGCGACGAGGCAGAGGCAGGGGCCCTCGTCACCGACCACCGGACGATGGTCGACCTCGTCGTCGCCATAGTCGAAGTCGCCGGGTCCGTAATAGCCGCCGAGATGGCTGAAGCTGCCCTTCAGCACGCAGGTCAGCTCGTTGCCGGAATGCGTATGCTCCAGCATCCGCGCCCCAGGCTCCGAGCGCAACAGGAAGGCGCGCGATTTGCCGGTGCCCGGCAGCAGGATCGGGCGCATGCTGATGCCGGGCGCCACACGCCGGCGCTTGCCGATCTTGCAGCGCTTGACCATCTCGGGGAGGTCGGCGAGCTCGGGATCGTGCTCGGCGACCTCGCTCACCTGTGGCGCCGCCTGCGGGCGTCGATCGATGCGTGCCATCACGGCATCGAACGCATCCGCGCCCGTCGCGATCGGCTCGGCCGCATCCAGCGAGGCGCCGGCGAGCTGCTCGATGGCGCGGACGAAGCGCTGGCATCGGCCGCAATCGGCGACATGGACACCGACGACCAGCCGCTCGGCCTCGTCGAGCGCACCAGTGGCGAAGTCGGCCAGCAGGTCTTCCGGCGGGTGGTGGCTGATCGTCATGTCGCGTCGTCCAACAGGTCTCTCAGGCGATTCATCGCCAATCTGATTCGTGACTTTACCGTACCCAGCGGCAGGCCGAGCACCGCCGCGATTTCCGAATGCGGTCGTTCTTCAACGAACGACAGGCGGATCACGGTGGATTGCTCCACCGACAATCTTTCGATCGCGGCCGCCACCCGTGTGGCATCTTCGACACGCGAGACGATCTGGTCGGCTGCGGGCGTCGGATCGGCTTCCTCGTCCCGCCCCACTTCTCTGCTCAGCCGGCTGTCGCGGGCAGCCTTGCGCGCGGCGTCGATCCGCTGGTTGCGCGCGATCGTGAAGATCCAGGCGGCCGCGCCGGCCGTCGACGGATCGAATTGCCCCGCCTTCGTCCACACCGCCACCATGGTGGATTGGGCGATTTCCTCAGCGTCGTCGGCGTTGCAGCCGGTCTTGATAAGGAAGCCTTTGATGCGGGGCGCAAAATGCGCAAACAGGGCCTTGAATGCCTCGCGATCGCCGCGCGCGGCGACGCGTCCGATCAATTCAGCCCAGTCCACAGTCGCCTTCGGCCCTCTGCTCACATTCACCCTGGTACGGGCACTGAAGGCCCGTGCAAATCGATGCCGGGACGATGCCACGTTCCATTGCGCTAATCCAGTCGCTCTCAGTCGCGTGGTCATGGTCCCCGGCACGCTGCTTGACCCTGGATAACGTGGACCATGGACGGCTGGATCACAGCGGGCGGAGGATTTTCCGGCCCCTCAATCCTTCAGGTCGGAATTGACCATCGCCAGGAACTCCTGGCGGCTCATCGGGTCGGTGCGGAAGCAGCCGAGCATGCGGCTGGTGGTGAGATCGACGCCGTGCTTCTTGACGCCGCGCGAGCTGATGCAGTGATGGGCTGCCTTGATCACGACCGCCACGCCCTGCGGCTGCAGCACCTCGTCGATGATGTTGGCGATCTCGGCGGTCATGCGCTCCTGGATCTGCAGCCGGCTGGCATAGGCCTCGACGACCCGGGCGAGCTTGGAGATCCCGACCACGCGGTTGCGCGGCACGTAGCCGACCCAGGCGCGGCCGATGATGGGCGCCATGTGGTGCTCGCAATGGCTCTGGAACGGGATGTTCCGCAACAGCACCATCTCGTCGTAGCCGGCGGTCTCCTCGAACGTCTTGCGCAGATACTCCTCGGGGTTCTGCTCATAGCCGGAAAAATAGCTCTTGTAGGCCCGCGCGACGCGGGCCGGGGTCTCGGAGAGACCCTCGCGTGACGGATCCTCGCCGATCCAGGTCAGGATGGTGCGGATGGCGTCCTCGACGTCATCCTGGGTGACCGCGACCGGGTCGCAGGCGAACGGAAGTTTCTTGGCTGTCTGGCGCACGACGGCTCTCCAAAAACCAAGAAACGGTTCCAGTGTCGGAACGGATCACGTCTTGCGGGGGCGATTTCCGCAACCGAGGGCTCGCCCCGGTCAGCTCGCCTTGCGCAGCCGCATCTCCGCGGACGGACCCGAGCGCAGGTTCTGGAAGAACTTCTCGACCTCGTTGGCGAGCGTCTGCGCGGTCGCGTTGAGGTCGCCGGACGCCGACAGGACGGAGGCGGCGGCCGTCGAGGTCTCACTGATGGCGTCGCGGAGCGAGCCGATGTTCATGACCAGCGTCTGGTTGCCCTGGGCGGTCGACTGCGCGTTGGTCGAGATCTCCCGCGTCGCCTGGTCCTGCTGCTGGATGGCATTGGAGATGTTCGAGGTGATCTCGTTGATGCCGCGGACCGCCTGGCCGATCTCGCGGACCGCGTCGACCGCGGTCTTGGTCGAGGCCTGGATCAGGCCGACGTTCTGGCTGATCTCCTCGGTCGCCTTGGCCGTCTGCCCGGCCAGCGCCTTGACCTCGTGAGCGACGACGGCAAAGCCGCGGCCGGCCTCGCCGGCGCGGGCGGCCTCGATGGTCGCATTCAGAGCGAGGAGGTTGGTCTGCTCGGCGATGGTCTGGATCAGGGTCAATACGCCGTCGATGCGCTGGGTGGCGGCGGCAAGGCCCTCGATCTCCGTGACCGACTTCTCGGTGCGTTGGCCGGTCTGCTCGACGGCGCCGGCCGACTGCCGGATCTGCCGGCCGATCTCCTCGACGGACGTCGACAACTCCTCGGCGGCGCTCGCGACGGCGGAAACGTTGGTCGAGGCCTGCGACGTCGCGCCGGCTGCGGTGACCGCGCGCTCGTTGGCGTCCGCCGTCAGCCGTGTGATCGCCTCGGCGGTGGCGCGCATCGCGGCGGCGTTCTCGGTGACGGTCCGCATCACGCTGCCGATTGCGGTGCGAAATTCCTCGACCGCGGTTTCGATGTGGCGGGCCCGGGCTTCGCGGATTTCGGAGTCCTGCGAGACCTGGACATTGAGGTCGCGGTTGTGGGCCATCGCCTGCTGGAACACGCCGATGGCGCGGGCCAGCTCGCCGACCTCGTCGGCGCGCCCGGCATACGGCACCTCGACGTTCTCGGCGCCGGTGGCGACCTGGCGGATCGTCTCGGTGATCTGAGACAGCGGCCGAGCGATCGAGCGAGCGATGATCACCACGCCGGCTGCGACCAGAACCAACATCAAGCCGCCAAGGCCTGTCAGCATGAGCGAGAGCTTGTTGTTCAGCGCCGCTTTCTCGGCGATCTTTCCTCCGCGCTCGACATAGACTTTGGACAGCGCTTCGAGGTCCGTGTTGAGCGCCTTGCGCACGGAGCGATTGGCGTCGTTGTCGCCCCACTCGCGTCCCGCAGCCGGGCTGATTTCATTGGCGCGGCGGACCAGTTCGGCGCGGAATTCGACGAATTGCTCGATCCGCTTCTTGAACGTTGCGAATTGCTGGGCGTCGTCGGCCTGTACGATCGCCTGCCACTTGTCGACGACCTTCAGAATCTCGGCGTTGAACTTGAGCAAGCCGTTGCCGTATTGCTTCACGACGGCCGGGTCTGTCGACATGTAGACGCCGCGCGACTCCATCACGACGGCATAGACGAGTCCGTTGACCAGCTGAACGTTGTGAGCGGCGAGATTGGCCGTCTCGATGGCTTTGATGAGCTCCGTGGCCCGCCGCGAGTTGTAGTCGGACAGCCAGGTAATTGCGGCGGTCAATAGCGCAAATAATGCGAAGATTGCATAGAGCTTGACTGCGATGGATTGGCGCGTGGCCGTCTTCGTTGACGTCGGGCGTGAGGTCATGAGGTGAAATACCGCGATTTTTGCTACGACGGAGGAGGCGCTTGATTGTTAATAGTTATGCAAAACCTTCATGGAGAAAGCGTTAAGTGGGCACCGTCAGTATTATACAACCACAGCGTACTTTGCTTGACGTTTCAATCGATTAGTTGGTGCTCCGCAGCGGGGGTGGGCGCCGGGCCGTCCGGTTGACTACGGAGGGCATGCGCCCTTTCGAGGTCCCTCGTTCCCTTGCAAATGCATTGCAGGCCAGTGGCCGACGCGCAGATGCGCTCCGCAATTGGTTCGCCGATCGGAGACAGGCGAGAGCGGTTGTCGCGATCGACGATCAATTATCCATCTGATTGGAACTTTGGATCGCCCTTCGCATTCGGCCATCCGTATTGCGATCATCGGATCAGGTCGCCTCATCAGCTTGCGTCTGATCATGCCAGGCAGCGTGAGCATCTGGCAGGCGGCGGGGACGTCGTGCCTTGCGACAGGGGCGGAAGGCGCGGTCGCACTCAACTTTTCCGGAAGGGGTAGCGAAGCCTTACCTTCGGCCGTAAGGTACCCAGTTAGCGGGTTGTCGCGAGGGGCAGTCGATGAGATTCGAGGGCATCGAAACGGTACGTCGCATTCTCTGTGTGTTTCCGCGCTACACCTCGTCGTTCGGAACCTTCGAGCATGCCTATCCGCTCACCGACGGCATCCAGGCCTTCATGCCGCCGCAGGGGCTGCTGCTGATCGCGGCCTATCTTCCAAGCTCCTGGCAGGTGCGCTTCATCGATGAGAACATCCGCCCGGCGCGGGACGAGGATTTCTCCTGGGCCGAAGCGGTGTTCGTCAGCGGCATGCACATCCAGCGTCAGCAGATGAACGACATCTGCCAGCGGGCGCACGCGTTCGACCTGCCGGTCGCGCTCGGCGGCCCTTCGGTCAGCGCCTGCCCGGACTACTATCCGAGCTTCGACTATCTGCATGTCGGCGAGCTTGGCGATGCGACCGACGAGCTGATCGCGCGGCTGGCGCGGGATCCGTCACGGCCTGCGCAGCAGGTCGTGCTGCGGACCAGCGAGCGGGTGGCGATGACCGATTTCCCGGTGCCGGCCTATGAGCTCGCCGAGGTGAAGAAGTACTTTCTCGGCAGTATCCAGTATTCCAGCGGCTGTCCCTATCAATGCGAGTTCTGCGACATCCCCGGCCTCTATGGGCGCAACCCGCGCATCAAGTCGCCGCAGCAGATCATCGCCGAGCTCGACAAGCTCAGGGAATGCGGCGTTACCGGCTCGGTCTATTTCGTCGACGACAATTTCATCGGCAACCGCAAAGCCGCGACGGAGCTGCTGCCGCATCTGATCGAATGGCAGAAGCGCACCGGCTATGTGATGCGGCTCGCCTGCGAGGCCACGCTCAACATCGCCAAGCGGCCCGAGATCCTGGAGAAGATGCGCGAGGCCTATTTCATCACCATCTTCTGCGGCATCGAGACGCCAGATCCGGATGCGCTGACGGCCATGCAGAAGGATCACAACATGATGGTGCCGATCCTGGAGGGGATCAGGACGATCAACAGCTACGGCATGGAGGTCGTCTCCGGTATCATCATGGGGCTGGACACCGACACGCCGCAGACCGCGGACGCGCTGCTGCAGTTCGTCGAGGAGAGCCGGATCCCGCTGCTCACGATCAATCTGCTGCAGGCGCTCCCGAAGACGCCCCTGTGGGATCGCCTCGAGCGCGAGGGCAGGCTGGTCCACGACGACGGTCGCGACTCCAACGTGAAATTCCTGATGCCCTATGACGAGGTGGTCACGGCGTGGCGGCGCTGCATGGAGGTGGCCTATGAGCCGGAGCGGCTGTTCGCGCGCTACAAGCACCAATGCGACACCACCTACGCCAACCGCATCGAGGTGCCGGTCAGCGACGAGATGAAGAGCTGGCCGAACGTCAGGCGCGGCCTGGTCATGATGGGCAAGATCTTCTGGAAGGTGGGCGTGCTCGGCGACTACAAGCGGCCGTTCTGGCGCTTTGCCTGGAGCCAGCTCAAGCGCGGCGAGATCGAGAATTTCATCGCCGTGACGCTGATCGCGCATCACCTCATCATGTTTGCGCGCGCCGCCTCGCGCGGGCATCAGAACGCGTCGAACTACTCGATCCGGCTGCGCGAGGCCGCCCTTCCTGCGGGGTGATGGCCTCGCCGGGGCAGGGCAGCGGGGCGCTCGCCGGCGCCGCGGCCTGCTCCGGCAAGGACGGCTCAGTCGGATACCGGTCCTTGAGTCGTTCAGGTTTCGAGCCCCGCGTCCGTCGGGGCCGTCCACCTCTTTTCAAGCACGGCAGAATCGTGGCGTGATCGGAAGCCGTCGCGGCTCGCCGTCTTGTGTGGCCGCGCAAGGTTGCGGCCGGGGAGTGAACCCTGCTAGACCGCCTCGACGAATTTTCACGTGTTTTCAAGGATTAGCTTCGGCTGCGGGCCACAATGCGGTCATCTCTGCTTCGCTGAGCGGCCTTATTTCTGCCCTATGCGCTCAGGCCTTCCGAATTGGGCCGCGCCCCAACCACTGGACACCGCATGCTGGAAGTCAGGCACGACAACGAAGTCCATGTCGAGAAGGTCGAGCACCGGCCGGCCGACAGCATCGCCTTTGGCATCGAGCGGCTCGGCCTCCTCGCGGTCAAGGCGCCGATCTTCTCCTGCGTCGTCCTGCTCGTTCTCATCGTGGCGGCGGTGTTCGGCATCAAGCGCATCCAGATCGACGATTCGCTCAGCCAGCTGTTTCGCTCCGACAGCAAGGAATTCCACCAGTACGAGGAGGTGACGAAGAAGTTCCCGGCCGAGGAGTTCGACGTCCTCGTCGTGGTCGAGGGCAAGACCCTGCTGGCCCGCCAGAACCTCGAGAAGCTTCGTGACTTCGTGACCGACCTGCAACTGGTCGAGGGCACCCGGGGCCTGGTGTCGCTGTTCTCGGCCCGTCAGGCGCCGGCGCCCGGCAAGCTGCCGGCCGCGCTGTTTCCGTCGGATCTGCCGGAGGGCGAGGCCTACGACAAGTTCATCGAAACGGTGAAGTCCAACGAGATCATCCGTGGCAAGCTGTTGTCGGAGGACGGCACGCTGGCCCTGATCGTGCTGTCGCTCGAGCCCAAGGTGGTCGCCTCGAACGATCTCGGGAAGGTGGTGGGCGACATCCGGAAGCTGATGGCGGAGGACCTCGGCGACACCGGCCTGAATGTCCAGCTTTCCGGCGTGCCGGTCATGCAGCTCGAGATCCGCAACGCGGTGGAGCGTGACGGGCTGACCTACAACATTCTCGGCATTCTCGCCGGCTGCGTCATCGCCATCATCTTCTTCCGCAAGGTCTCGTTCATGATCGCGGCGGCGTTTCCGCCGCTGATCGCGATCATGCTCGCGCTCGGCGCGCTCGGGTGGGCCAATTTCAATCTCAACATGTTCCTGAACGTGATGACGCCGCTCATCATGGTCATCAGCTTCTCCGATTCGATGCAGCTCACCTTCGCCGCTCGCGACCGCCTGATCGCGGGGCAGGACAAGGTGACGGCGTTCAAGAACGCCGTGCTGGTCGTCGGCCCGGCTTGCGTCCTGACCCACGCCACCGCCGGCATTTCCTTCATCGCCCTGCAGTTCTCCGACAGCGACCTGATCCGCAAGTTCGGCGAGGCGGGGCTCGCCGCCACCATCATCGCGCTGGTCGCGGTGCTGTCGCTGGTGCCGGTGTTCGGCGTGCTGCTGGTGCGCAACGAGAAGACGTTCGCGGTCAAATTCCAGGGCGCCGACGCCGGCGTCCAGGCGCTGCGCAATTTCTGCTACTGGATCGCGGTGCGCATGGTCGGCCGTCCCGGCCTGTTCAGCCTGATCGCGGTGCTGTTCGTCGGCTCGCTCGCGGTGGTGTATTCGACCCTGGAGCCGCGCTATCGCCTCGCCGACCAGGTGCCGGACAAGCAGCAGGCGGTTGCGGCGAGCAACCGGCTCGATGCCAAGCTGACCGGCGCCAATCCGGTCAACGTGCTCATCCAGTTTCCGAAGGGCGCCTCGCTCTATGCCCCGGAGACCCTGCAGACCATCGCCGACGTCCATGCCACGGTCGAGAAGACCGCGGGTGTCGGCAACGTCTGGTCGGTCGAGACGCTCCGGCGCTGGCTGGCCGAGAAGGCCGGCTCGTCGGATACGGCGACCCTGCAGGAATACGTCAATCTGATCCCCGAGCATCTGGTGCGCCGCTTCATCGACAAGGAGCAGGATGCGGTGGTGGTCGCCGGCCGTGTGCCGGATGTCGACTCCAGCCAGCTGCTGCCGGTGGTCGACAAGCTCGACCACGAGCTCGATGCGGTGAGAAAGAAGCATCCCGGCTATGAAATCGCCGTCACCGGTCTCGCCGCCATCGCCGCGCGCAACTCGGCCGGCATGATCGAAAAGCTCAACCATGGGCTGACGATCGAGTTCGCGCTGGTGGCGATGTTCATCGGGCTGGCCTTCCGGTCCTGGGTCGTCATGCTCGCCTGCATCCTGCCCGGCATCTTCCCTGTCGTGATGTCGGGCACCGTGCTGTGGGCCATGGGGGAGGGGCTGCAATTCGCCAGCGTGGTGGCGCTCACGGTCTCCTTCGGCCTTGGCCTGTCGGCCACCATCCACTTCCTGAACCGGCTGCGGATGGAGAGCGCGCCCGGCGTCAGTGCCGCGGTCGCAGTGGAGCGTGCCACCGTGTTGGTCGGACCGGCGCTGATCCTCACCACCGTGGTGCTGGCCTGCGGCCTGGTCGTCACCGTGTTCTCGGATCTGCCGTCGCTGCGGCTGTTCGGTTGGCTCAGCGCGTTCTCGATGGTGGCGGCGCTGTTCGCCGACCTCTTCATCCTCCGCCCGACCGCGATGTTCCTGATCAACCTGTCGCAGAAGCTGAAGCGCAAGCCGCTTTGAGGCGAGGGAATTGGTTTAAGCCCAGCCAACAACTGTCATCGCCCGGCCGGTCGAGCCGGGCGATGACAGCGGTTGTTTCAGGCGCGTCGGGGGTTGCTGCTGAGGCACAGCAAAACAAAACGGCCCTGACATCGTCAGGGCCGTTTGCGCATTCGACGGCCCGTGAGCGCGCGACGCGCTCCGGTCCAAAGATCAGGTCTTCGACATCGTGATGTTGACGCCGCGAATCTCGCCCTTGGAGGAGATCTGCACGACCTGCTTGTTGCCGCTGGTCCTCAGGTTGATGCTGGCGGCGAAACCGGCGGCCTGGACGAACACGTCGATCTGGCCGTTGCCGGCGGTGCCCTGCAGTTCGCCGTTCACGTTGCGGCTGGATTCGCTCCAATTGCCGGAGATGCGGTCACCCTGGCTGGTGACGTCGCTGGTCAGCAGGAACTTGTAGCTGTCGCTGGCGCATTGCAGGCTCTGCTTGAGATTGGCGCCGGCCACCTTGTAGCTGGCCTTGCAGCGGATACGCTCGGTGGTGCCGTCGGACAGCGCGACCGTGCCGTTGCCGGCCCATGAGCCGTCGAAGCCGGCGAACGGGCCCGACTGAGCCTGAACTGCGGTCGCCGCCACGAACAGTGCCGCTCCGAGACCGGCGGCCTTGACGACGTGCCCAGAGAAAGGTGAGCCGAACAGTTTCATATCGAGTTTCCCATCCAAAATGACACCGCTGTGTCGGCGTATGCTGCCGCTTCGAACACTTGGTGTTCTCGCCGAAGGTTAGGTTCAAATGACGGCCGGTCGGGCGCTGCGACCGGATGCCATGATGCCCGCCGATACCGTGCGACCGGTCGGCGCCGAATGGTCGTCCTCGCAAGACGGCTGCACGCAAGCCGCCTCGACGGCGCCCGCATCTAACGGTCCGCGCGGCATGCTTGCAACAGCCAAATGCGAAAAACGTGTTCCGAGAATAACGCCCTAGTATCAACGCCTTGTTTGTGCCAAAGCTGTGATCTCCGAGCTTGATCCGCTCGGGATCATAGGGCGCAAATTTGGCCGCATTTGGCAGCGTACCTCCGGCGCTGGGGGGCTTGCGGTCCTTGCCAAACCAAACAGGTGTTTCCCGGGCAGCATCGGCGATCCGGGAGGTCTCCTCTGCTGTCAAAATGAAGGAACACGATGCGTAAGATTTTCCTGGCACTTTCCCTGCTGTCGTCGGTGTCCGTTTCCACCGGTGCGTTCGCGCAAGGCCGCGGCGGCACGCCCGAAGAGCAGGCGGCCTGCACGCGTGACGTTCAGAAGTTCTGCCGTGCGGTCATCGATCAGGGTGACTTCACGATTCTGGCGTGCCTCAAGGAGAACCGCCCCAAGATCAGCTCGGCCTGCGATCAGGTGCTGAAGACCCACAACCAGTAAGCGGTTGCCGTTCGGAGCGGTTGTTTCCGAGCTCTCTTGGTTAACGATCGCCGGCCCGCCCCCTCGGGGCAGGACGGCGGTTCGCTTCTATGGGCTGCCCGACATCGATTGCATTGGTTTTGGCGGGATCTTCGCCTATATGGGGGCGAGCAATCCGTTCGCATGAGCGAAGCGGCGGGCATTGTTTTCGGTAGCGCCCCTTCAACCTGATAGCTGTTTCGTCCATGACCACCGCGAGCGATTTGCGATCCGGCAAGACACACCGGGACGAGAACTTTCCGGTGGCGTCGTGGATCATCCGTCCTGAGCATCGGGCGCTGATCCTCGCCTTCTACAATTTCGTGCGCACCGCCGACGACATCGCCGACCATCCGAGCCTGCCGGGCGACGAGAAGCTGCGGCTGCTCGACCTGCTCGAGGCTGAGCTGACGGGAACGGGCGAGACCCAGGACGTCGCCGTCAGCCTGCGCCGGGCGCTCGCCGGGCGCGGCATGTCGCCCCGGCACGCGCTCGATCTGCTGGTTGCCTTCCGGATGGACGTGACCAAGCTGCGCTACGAGAACTGGGACGAGGTCATCCACTACTGCCGCTATTCGGCGATGCCGGTCGGCCGCTTCATGCTCGATGTGCACGGCGAGTCCACCGCGACCTGGCCGGCCTCGGACGCGATCTGCGCCGGCCTTCAGATCAACAACCACCTGCAGGACTGCGGCAAGGACTACAAGGCGCTCAACCGCGTCTATCTGCCGCGCGACGCGCTGGCCGAAGCCGGCGCCACGGTCGAGATGCTCGGCGCAGCCAAATCGTCGCCGCAGCTCTTGAGCTGCCTGCAGAAGCTCGCCGTCCGCAATGCGGCGCTGCTCGAGGAGGGCAGGGACCTCAACAGCGGCGTCAAGGATTTCCGCTTCGGACTGGAGATCGCCGTGATCCAGGCCTTCGCCGACCGCATCGTGGCGTTGCTGAAGGTGCGCGATCCGCTGAGCGAGCGCGTGCACCTGTCGCCCATCGGCATGCTCGGTCTCACCTTCACCTCGGTGATGGGCGAGATCGGCCGCCGCGTGGCCGGGCGTCATCCCCAGACCAAATCGGCAGCCGGCGCATGACCCTCGAGGCGACCGCGGATAACGTCGATCACGGCACGGCGGCCTCCGGCAGCTCGTTCTATGCCGCCATGCGCATCCTGCCGCGCGCCCAGCGCGATGCGATGTTCCAGGTCTACAGCTTCTGCCGCGAGGTCGACGACATCGCCGATTCCGACGGCCCGCGGCCCGAGCGGCTGGCAGCGCTGCAGAAATGGCGCGACGACATCGACGCGCTGTACCAGGGCAACCCGCCGCCGCGGCTGCGCGACTATGTCGCGTCGGTGAAGACCTTCGGACTGAAGCGCGAGGACTTCCTCGCCATCATCGACGGCATGGAGATGGACGTGCCGGCGGAGATCCGCGCGCCCGATCTCGCCACGCTCGACCTTTATTGCGACCGCGTGGCCAGCGCGGTCGGCCGCCTCTCGGTGCGCATCTTCGGCATGCCCGAGGAGGACGGCATCCTGCTCGCGCACCATCTCGGCCGCGCGCTGCAGCTGACCAACATCCTGCGCGACATCGACGAGGATGCCGGCATCGGCCGGCTCTACCTGCCGCGCGAGGCGCTGCTGTTCGCCGGCATCACCAGCGACGATCCGGTCAAGGTGATGCAGGAGCGGGCGCTGCCCAAGGTCTGCAACTCGGTTGCGGTCAGGGCCAAGACGCATTTCGAGAAGGCCGACGAGATCATGCGGCGAAATCGCCGGCGCGCCGTGCGGGCGCCGCGGATCATGTCGAAATATTATCGTGCCGTGTTCGACCTCCTGCTCGAACGCGGCTTCGCGCTGCCGCGCGAGCCCGTCCGCGTGAGCAAGCTCACGAAGATCGGCATCATCCTCCGTTACGCTTTGATCTGATGACCAAGACAGCTCACATCATCGGCGCCGGCGTGTCCGGCCTTTCCGCCGGCGTGCGGCTCGCCAACGCGGGCTACATCGTGCACGTCCACGAGGCCACGCAGCAGCTCGGCGGCCGCTGCCGGTCCTATTACGACGCCGCGACCGACCTGGTGATCGACAACGGCAACCATCTGCTGCTGTCGGCCAATCATCACGTGCTGTCCTATGCCCGTGCGATCGGCTCGGAAGCGGGGCTGGTCGGGCCGGAGAAGGCGCAGTTCGCATTCGTCGACATCCGGAGCGGCCAGCGCTGGCTGCTCGATCTCGGCAACGGCCGGCTGCCGCTGTGGGTGTTCGACGAGGGCCGCCGCGTGCCGGATACCAAGCTCGGCGACTATCTCGCATTGTCGCCGCTGATCTGGGCCGGCACGTCCAAGACCATCGGCAGCACGATTCCCTGCAAGGGCGCGCTGTACGACCGGCTGGTGCAGCCGCTGCTGCTCGCGGCGCTGAACTGCGATCCGCCGGAGGGCTCGGCGGGGCTCGCCGGCGCCATCGTCCGCGAGACGCTGTTGGCCGGCGGTCAGGCCTGCCGGCCGCTGATCGCGCGCGACGGGTTGTCGGGCGTGCTGATCGATCCGGCCGTGAAATTCCTGGAAGGCAAGGGCGGCAGCGTCCGGATCGGCCGCGAGCTGCGCGGCCTCGACAATGCAGGCGGTCGCGTCACCGGGCTCAGGTTCGGCGGTGATGAAACCGTCGCGCTCGGTCCCTCCGACGTCGTGGTGCTCGCCGTGCCGCCGCGGCCGGCGATGGCGCTGCTGCCGGGACTCACGGGGCCGACGAAATATCGTGCCATCGTCAATGCCCATTTCCGCATCACGCCGCCGCGCGATGCACCAGCTCTGCTCGGAGTGGTCGGCGGCCTGGTCGAGTGGCTGTTCGCCTTCCCGCAGCGGCTCTCGGTCACCATCAGCAATGGCGATCGCCTGGTCGACATGCCGCGCGAGGAACTCGCCGCCGCGATCTGGGCCGACGTCTGCAAGGCCGCCGGGATCTCGGGCGAGCTGCCACCGTGGCAGATCGTGCGCGAGCGTCGCGCCACCTTCGAGGCGACGCCGGAGCAGAACGCGCTCCGGCCCGGAGTGAAGACGGCGTTCGGCAATCTCGCTCTGGCGGGGGACTGGACCGATACCGGCCTGCCGGCAACCATCGAAGGCTCGGTGCGCTCCGGCGACCGCGCCGCGAATCTCCTGCTCGGGCACGGCTGACGGGCGCAGGGCTGCCGAATCTGGACGCGCCGTCAGGCCGCCTGCGCCGCGAGTCTCACATTTTCGTGGCGTAGTTCTTGCTTAAAGTTCCACGCCTGGAGGCGCTGGCGCGATCTGTTCCAGGGCGGAACAGGGGTCGGCGGGGCCAAATGGCAACACCCGGCAAAAAACGCATCGGGTGCGGGTGCAGTGCGGCGCAAACGGGGTTTCCTCGTGGAAATTTTCTGCGTAATCCTCGGTTTGTTAAGGTCTTTCCGCTCTGGCGCCGCCGCGGCTGAGGCTTTGGAACAAGAGACAGAGACGTCGGATCACGCGACGTCCGAGAAGGTGTCAGGGGTCGGATTGTGAAGTTGGGGATGGGGGACGACACGTCCGCGGATCGCCCGATTGATCCGCGGCCGGTCTTGGTCGTGACGGGCTTGGTGCAGGAGGCCCGGATTGCTGCCGGGCCCGGCATGATGGTGATCTGCAGCTCGAGCGACCCCAGACAGTTGCGCTCGCTGCTCACCGTGTTCGACCCGACCTCGATCCGCGGCGTCGTCAGCTTCGGCGTGGCCGGTGGCCTCGATCCGACCCTCAAGGCCGGCGACATCGTCGTCGCCACCGAGGTGACCGCCGGCGATGCCCGCTGGCTGTCGGGCCTGTCGCTGCGCGAGGAGCACATCGCCCGCGCCGCCCTGAAGAAGCGCCGCGTCGTGCGCGGCGTGCTCGCCGGCGCCGAAGAGGTGGTGGTGGCGCAGGCCCGCAAGGCGGCGCTGCGCATGAAGACCGGCGCGGCCGCGGTCGACATGGAGAGCCACATCGCTGCCGCCTATGCCGCCGAGTACGGGCTGCCGTTCGCGGCGCTGCGGGTGATCTCCGATCCCGCCCATCGCACCCTCCCGTCGCTCGCCAAGGACGCCATCAAGCCCAACGGCGACATCGACCTGCCGATGATCCTGCGCGGCGTCGCGCGCAATCCGGCCGTGCTGCGCGGCCTGGTCTCGACCGGCATCGAGTTCAACCGCGCCCTGCGCTCGCTGCGCGGCGCCCGCGACCTGCTGCTGAGCGGCCTGCTGGCGGCCGAGCATTTCCTCGAGACCGAGACGCTGGCCGCCGCCGAAGCGTAAGGCTCCGGCTGGCGAATGATCGTCGGCTTTATCGGCTAAGGCTCCGATAATCCCGCTTGCTCCGTCGCTGCGCTCGCAATGACGTGTGGAAAGAGCTTCGCTCAGAGGCGCAATCCCTGCACCGAAACGGAGCGGCGCCTACGAGCCCATAGCACCTCAACGAAAAACGGCCGCCGGTGCCCGGCGGCCGTTTCGTTGTGGACTGATCTCAGCGGCCTCAGGCCGCGGTCGAGGCCTTCTGCTGGGCTTCGACGGCCTCGTCCTTGCGGATCTCGGAGAGGCGCTTCTGCACCTCCGACGAGAACACGTATTGCGCCGGGCGCTGCTTGGAGAGGTCGATCTCCGGCGCCATCGGGCCTTCGGTCTTGATGCCGCGCAGCGACACGAACATCGCCTTGATCGGGTTGGTCAGCGCCGCATTGGCGGCGGTCGCCTCGTAGCCGCAATGCGCCATGCAGTCGGCGCACTTCTCGTACTTGCCGGTGCCGTAGGAATCCCAGTCGGTGGTCTCCATCAGCTCCTTGAAGGTCTTGGTGTAGCCTTCGCCGAGCAGATAGCAGGGCTTCTGCCAGCCGAAGATGTTGCGCGCAGGCATGCCCCAGGGGGTGCACTCGAACTCCTGGTTTCCGGCGAGGAAGTCGAGGAACAGGCCGGAATGCATGAAATTCCACTTCTTGCCCTTGCCGAGCTTGAAGACGTCGCGGAACAGCTGCTTGGTCTTGGTGCGGTTGAGGAAGTGCTCCTGGTCCGGCGCGCGCTCATAGGCATAGCCGGGCGACATGGTGACGCCGACGCCGAGTTCGGTCGTGAAGTCCAGGAACTTGGCGATCTCCTCGGCCGGGTGGCCGTCGAACACCGTGGCGTTGACGTTGACGGTGAAGCCGCGCTCCTTGGCGGCCTTGATCGCGGAGACGGCGCGGTCGAACACGCCCTTCTGCGACACCGCCTTGTCGTGATGCTCGCGCAGGCCGTCGAGATGCACCGAGAAGAACAAATAGGGCGACGGCTCGAACAGGTCGAGCTTCTTCTCCAGGAGCAGCGCGTTGGTGCAGAGCGAGACGAACTTCTTGCGGGCGACCAAGCCGCGCACGATCTCGCCGATCTCCTTGTGGATCAGCGGCTCGCCGCCGGGGATCGCGACCATCGGTGCGCCGCACTCATCGGCCGCATCCCAGCACTCCTGCGCGCTCATGCGGCGGTTGAGGATCGCGTCGGGATAGTCGATCTTGCCACAGCCGGCGCATGCCAGGTTGCAGCGGAACAGCGGCTCCAGCATCAGCACGAGCGGATAGCGTTTCCGGCCGAGAAGCTTCTGCTTCATCAGATAGGCCCCGATACGCAGTTCCTTATGGAAGGGGATTGCCATTACGTCTCTTCTTTCTGGACCAAACGAGGACCGATCAGCCCGCGACCAGCTCGGCCGGCAGGCGGAATTCGATGTTTTCTTCCCGCCCCGGGACCACCGCGACCTCGACCGGTCCGATGCGCCGCAGGGCTTCGATGACGTCGTCGACAAGCACTTCGGGAGCCGAGGCGCCGGCAGTGATGCCGACGGCCTTGGCCCCCTTCAGCCAAACCGGATCAAGCTCGCTGCCATCAGCGATCAGATAGCTTGCGACCCCGGCCTCGGTGCCGATCTCGCGCAGTCTGTTCGAGTTGGAGCTGTTGGCGGCGCCCACCACCAGGATGACGTCCACCAGCTTGCTTAAGTCCCTTACCGCAGATTGGCGGTTCTGTGTCGCATAGCAGATATCCCGGATATCGGGACCTTGAAGGTCTGTAAAGCGGGCTTGAAGGGCTAAAATGATGTCCCGGGTGTCGTCCACGCTGAGCGTGGTCTGGGTAATATAGGCCAAGGGGGTGTCGAGCGGCAGAGGCAGGGCGGCCACATCGGCCACGTTCTGCACGAGGTAGACCGGGCCGGGAACCTGGCCCATGGTTCCCTCCACCTCCGGATGGCCGGCATGACCGATCAGTACCAGGGTACGTCCCTTGGACATGTAGCGCTTGCCCTGGTTGTGAACCTTCGTCACCAGCGGGCAGGTGGCATTGAGCACCGGCAGCCCGCGGGCGGCCGCTTCCTCCTCCACCGTCCGGGCGACGCCGTGGGCGCTGAACACGGTGACGGCGCGCGGCGGCACCTCGGAGAGGTCCTCGACGAAGATGGCGCCCTTGGCCTTCAGGCTCTCGACCACGTGCTTGTTGTGGACGATCTCATGACGCACGTAGACCGGCGGGCCATACTTCTCCAGCGCGCGCTCCACGATCTCGATCGCACGCACGACTCCAGCACAAAAACCGCGCGGCTGCGCGAGATACACCTGCATGGGACGTCCAGCCACGTTGCCTCACTTTCGACCCGGCACCTCCGTGCGTGCGACAGGGTTGCAATAATCGCACCAGCGAGTGCCCCCAATGGCCCGCCACACGGATGGAAACGCAGGGCTTTGTGTCAAAAATCGAGCGAAGAGAAAAGCCGGTCTGCAAGTCGCTCGCATGTGATGCGTCGCACGCAGCCCCCGAGAGGTTGCAGGTAATTTAGTAATTATAAATTAGATCAATCAATTGAGTTGGTTATGCTCTCACTCGTTCGTCACTTTACCGCCGAGAACAGCCGCTATATCAGCCGGCCCGACGGTTCCGTGCATCGTTCAACTTGATCCGCCGTCGAGGGACCATCCTCGTCTTCAAGGTTGGGCCAGGCCGGGTCGGGGCGCGCTCAGGATGTGTGCGTCCGGGGCTCGCCCTGATCGGGGAACTCCGCCATGAAGCGGACGTTTCCGCCCAGCTCTCTAAACATTAGAAAGTCACGAAGTGCTGACCACGTTTGTCGTCTCGATCGTCAAGGCCTGCACCCGGTTTGCCTGGCCGACATTGATTGCGGCCCTGCTGCTCTCCGTCGGCGCGGGCTTCTATACGGCGCGTCATTTCTCGATCAATACCGACATCAACAAGCTGATTTCGCCTGATCTCGACTGGCGCAAGCGCGACCAGCAATATGAGCAGGCGTTCGATCGCGATCGCATGATCCTGGGCGTGGTCGAGGCGGCGACACCAGAGCTGACCGGCGTGGCGGCTGATGCGCTTGCCAAGAAGCTCAAGGGCGACACCGCGAACTTCTCATCGGTCGAGCTGCTCGGCGGCGGCGAGTTCTTCGCCAGGAACGGCCTGCTGTTCCTGCCGACCGAGGAGGTCAAGCAGCTCACGGACCAGTTCACGGCGGCGGCGCCGCTGGTCGAGATCATGGCCGGGGACCCCTCGATCCGCGGCCTGACCGGTGCGCTGGAGACCGGCCTTGCCGGCGTCAAGCGCGGCCAGGTCAAGCTCGATAATGCCGCGCGGCCGTTCGACTACATCTCCCAGACGGTCGAGACCGTGCTCGACAAGGGCGATGCGACCTTCTCCTGGCGCCAGCTGATCTCCGACAAGCCGCTCGAAGACAGCGACAAGCGCGCCTTCATCCAGTTCAAGCCGATCCTCGACTACCAGGCCCTGGAGCCCGGCAAGGCGGCGACGGATGCGATCCGTCAGGCGGCGGCCGAGCTCGATTTCCCGCACCGCTTTCACGCCCGCGTGCGGCTGACCGGGCCGGTGCCGATCGCCAACGAGGAATACGCCACCGTGCAGGAAGGCGCCGTCGTCAACGGCATCGGCACCGTGGTCGTCGTGCTGATCATCCTGTGGCTGGCGCTGCATTCGGCCAAGATCATCTCGGCCGTGTTCATCAACCTGTTCATCGGCCTCGCGCTCACCACGGCCGTCGGCCTGATGATGGTCGGCTCGCTCAATCTGCTGTCGGTCGCGTTCGCCGTGCTGTTCATCGGCCTCGGCGTCGATTTCGGCATCCAGTTCAGCGTGCGCTATCGCTCCGAGCGGTTCAAGAACGACAATCTTCCGGAGGCGCTGGCGGAAGCCGCGCGCCGCTCCGCGGTGCCGCTGTCGCTCGCGGCGATGGCGACGGCTGCCGGTTTCCTGTGCTTCCTGCCGACCGACTACAAGGGCATCTCCGAGCTCGGCGCCATCGCCGGCGCCGGCATGATCATCGCGTTCCTGTCGTCGATCACGGTGCTGCCGGCATTGCTGAGGATCCTCAATCCGCCCGGCGAGAAGGAGCCGGTCGGCTACGCCTTCCTGGCGCCGGTCGATCATTTCCTCGAGAAGCACCGCGTGCCGATCATCGTCGGCACGCTCGGCCTGGTCGTCGCCGGCCTGCCGCTGCTCTATTACATGAAGTTCGACTTCAACCCGATGAACCTGCGCAATCCGCGCGCCGAGTCGATCGCGACCTATCTCGACCTGCGAAAGGATCCGAACACGGGCGCCAATGCGATCGACGTGCTGACACGCTCCGAGACCGAGGCCAAGGCGATCGAGGCCAAGCTGGCGAAGTTGCCCGAGGTGGCGCGCGTGATGTCGCTCGACAGCTTCGTCCCCGAGGACCAGCCGGCCAAATTGAAGCTGATCGCGCAGGGCGCGAAGGTGCTGGGGCCTGCACTCAACCCCGATCAGGTCGATGCGGCGCCGAGCGACAAGGAGAATGTCGACGCCCTGAACTCGACCGTCGACAATCTCCGGCGCACCGCGGGCGAGAGCAACGGGCCGGGCGCGGTCGCGTCGCGGCGGCTCGCCGACGCGCTTGCCAGGCTCGCGGGCGCCAGCGAAACGGTTCGCAACAAGGCGCAGGCGGTGTTCGTCGAGCCGTGGAAGATCACGCTGACGCAGCTCAGCGCCACTCTCCAGGCGCAGCCGGTCAGCCTCGCGAACCTGCCGCCGGAACTGGTGTCGCAGTGGAAGAGCAAGGACGGACTGATTCGGGTCGAGGCGCAGCCCAAGGGCGATCCGAACGACAACGACAATCTCAGGCGATTCGCCAACGCCGTCCTGACGGCCGAGCCCAACGCGATCGGCGGTCCGGTCTCGATCCTGAAGTCCGGTGACACGATCGTGAAGGCATTCATCCACGCCGGCATCTACTCGCTGGTCGTGATCAGCCTCCTGCTGTGGGTGACCTTGAAGCGCTTCAGCGACGTGCTCATGACGATCGTGCCGCTGCTGGTTGCGGGCGCCGTGACGCTTGAGATCTGCGTGCTGATCAAGCTGCCGCTGAACTTCGCCAACATCGTCGCCCTGCCGCTCCTGCTAGGCATTGGCGTCGCGTTCAAGATCTACTACGTGGTGGCGTGGCGCGGCGGCCGCACAAATTTGCTCCAGACCAGCCTGACCCGGGCGATCTTCTTCAGCGCACTGACGACGGCGACCGCATTCGGCAGCCTGTGGCTGTCGAGCCATCCCGGCACGTCCAGCATGGGCAAGCTGCTGGCGCTGTCGCTGGTCACCACGCTCGCCGCCGTGCTGCTGTTCCAGCCGGCGCTGATGGGCAAGCCTCGCGAGATCAAGGAGCAAGAGGGCTCGTGATCACGGAATAGAAAAAGCGGCCGATCTCTCGGCCGCTTTTTTTGTTCGCGTGACGGACGCCCGTTAGTTAGCGGGGGCGCGCGATCTCGGGCAGCAGGCAGATATCGCCGACCTGATCCGCGGGCTTGTGTCCCGGCTTGGCCGATGCGGTTGCGCCACTGCCGACGCCGGTGGTCGTCTTGGCCGCCGGAGCAGGGGCCGGCGCGATTGGTTTCTGTGTACCTTTGGCCATGCTGTTCACAGGGCTCGACGGAATCGGCGGAGCAACCCGCGTCCAGGTCTCGCCGCCGCACAGGAAGCCGAGCACGCAGCCCTTGATCTCCAGGTGATCGGGGTCGACCGGCGTGATGGTGGAGCTGTAGAGCTGCCCATCCTTGGCGTTGTAGACTTGGCCTTCCCACGCGTCTGCGCCGGGCTTCTTCTTCATGTCGATCAGGATCGGCATGCCGAGCGTCGGCCGGCTCTGGCGGGCCGGATCGGGGTTGTTGCTGTCGCGTCCGCCCGGGGTCTTCTCCCAGGCCACGACGCCCCACATGCTGCCATTACATTGTGCGACTCGGATGTTCGCGACGCCGTCGGCAACCCGCCAGTCGCCGGTGGGGTCGGCCGCGAGCGCGGAAGAAATTCCTGCTGCGAACACGACTGCGGAGTATGCTAGTGTCGTCGACATGAGATATCTAAGGCGATGCAACATTGGCAGAAACCCGTGCTTGCTTTGATGGTGCGAATGAGGGCAAAACGCCGCATTGCGCGTTTTCAGTTGACGTCACGTCCATCAACCGAAGTATGTAGCCGATGCTAAAACCCAATCTAGACGTTTCCGAGATGTTTGTGGAGCGCCAAGCGCAGCGCAGCACGATGCACTCTCGGCATCTGAACGAGCAGCTTGTCCGCGTTCTCAAAACGATTGGATATGATGTTGGGTTCCAGAAGGGACAAGGGCAATATCTCTACGATCGTGATGGGGCCCGTTATCTAGACCTGCTCAGCGGTTTTGGCGTCTTTGCAATCGGCCGCAATCATCCGACACTGCGCGCCGCGCTGAAAAGCGTCCTCGACACCGACCTGCCGAATCTCGTCCAGCTCGACGTCTCGACCTTGGCGGGCGTTCTTGCCGAGCGGCTGCTGGAATATGTCCCGTATCTGGACAAGGTGTTCTTCGCCAATTCCGGCGCCGAGACCGTCGAAGCCGCGATCAAATTCGCGCGTGGCGCGACCGGCCGGCCCGGCATCGTCTATTGCGGGCACTCCTATCACGGTCTCACCTATGGCGCGCTGTCGCTGACCGATGATTCGAACTTCCGCAACGGCTTCGAGCCGCTGCTGCCGGGTTGTACGGCGATCCCTTTCAACGATCTCGCCGCGCTCGAGCAGGCGCTGTCGTCGCGCGAGATCGCAGCGTTCATCGTCGAGCCGATCCAGGGCAAGGGCGTCAACATGCCCTCCGACGAGTTCCTGCCGGGTGCCGCTGCGCTCTGCAAGAAATACGGCACCATCTTCATCGCCGACGAGATCCAGACCGGCATGGGACGCACCGGCCGGTTCCTCGCCGTGGAACATTGGAACGTCGAGCCCGACATGGTGCTGCTATCGAAGGCGCTGTCCGGCGGCCATGTCCCGGTCGGCGCGCTGCTGACGCGCAAGCAGATCTTCGACAAGATCTTCAACCGCATGGACCGCGCCGTGGTGCACGGCTCGACCTTCGCCAAGAACGACCTCGCGATGGCCGCCGGCATTGCCACGCTCGAGGTGATGAAGGCGGAGAAGCTGGTGGAGGCCGCCGCCAAGCGCGGCGCCGAGCTGCGGCTGGCGCTGACCCGGATGGTGCCGGGCTACGAGCTGCTCAAGGAAGTCCGCGGCAAGGGGCTGATGATCGGCGTCGAGTTCGGTCCGCCGAAATCGCTGCGCCTCAAGGCCTCGTGGACCATGCTGGAGAGCGCCAACAAGGGCCTGTTCTGCCAGCTCATCACGGTGCCGCTGTTCAAGGATCACAAGATCCTGACCCAGGTCGCCGGTCACGGCCTGCACACGATCAAGCTGCTGCCGCCGCTGACCATCACCGAGGAGGACTGCGCCTGGATCGAGCGCGCCTTCGATGACGTCATCGCGCAGAGCCACAAGGTCCCCGGCGCGATCTGGTCGCTCGGCAAGACCCTGGTCGACAACGCCATCCGCAAATCGGCGTGAGCTGACGAACATGTAGGGTGGGCAAAGGCGCGACGCGCCGTGCCCACCATCTCGATCCTCGCAGGACCTTTGGTGGGGCACGCTACGCTTTGCCCGCCCTACGAAGGGCTTGTCATGGCGAGCGAAGCAATCCAGCCTTCCTTCGCGCCTCGGGATTGCGTCGCTTCGCCCGCAATGACGGAGCGCGCGAGAGCGACTCAGCTGCTCCCACCCATCTTCCGCTCGAACCGCTCGCCGAACTCCTCGAGCTCGTCGCCGCCGATATCGCTGATCGCCCAATAACTGAGGCCGCGGTCGCGCCAGCTCCTGATATTGAAGCCCTGGATCGTGTCCATCCGTGCGGCGCGGCGCTCGGTGGATGAGGTCTGCGCCACGAACAGATTGATGACGTGCTGGCGGCGGCGATAGACCACCGCGCCGATCGGGCGGGCATCGACATAATCGAGCCGCCCGCCGATCAGGGTGAATCCCTCAGCGGTGAGGTCGATCACCGGCGGCGCCACGTCGAGCCTGCCGTTGAACCAGGGCTTGACGGTGTGCTGGTCGGTCGAGATCACGTCGGTCAGGTGGCCGGCCTGCAGCGAGCGCAGATGCGCCGAGACGATCTCGGCCTCGATCCGCTGCTGGTCGTCATTGCGCAGCACGATGGCGACGAGACCGGTGGCGGCCAGCGCCGACACGGCCGAGCCCATCGCAAAGCCCTTCAGCAGCGAGCGGCGGCTCGGCCGGACGGCAAACGGAGTAACGACGGCCGCCTCGACCGGCGGCAGGGCGGCTTCGATGCGCTGGCGCAAGGCGGCGGGCGCCTTGTAGCCGAGGTCGGCGCCGGCGAGCATCTGCTTCATCTCCCTGATGGCAGCAAGCTCCGCAGCGCAGCGCGGGCAGGTCGCGACATGGGCTTCGACCTCGAGAGCGTGGCCGGCGTCGAGCTCGCCATCGGCCAGCGCGTGCATCAGGATCTCGGCTTCATCGCAGGTCATGGCTAGAGCTCCTCCTGCGCGAGCCAGGCGGCGCGCAGCATCGCGCGGGCGCGGGCGAGACGCGACATCACGGTGCCGACCGGCACGTCGGCGGCCTCCGCGATCTCGCGATAGGACAGATTGTTGACCTCGCGCAGCACGAACGTCTCGCGGAACGGCTCGGCCAGCGTGTCGATCATTCGCCGGATCGCCGAGGCATCGCGCTCGCGCAGCACGGCGCCTTCCGGCGTCTCGGTGCTCTCCTGCCACAGCGGCGGCTGCTCGGCCGCTTCGGGCGCATCGTCGAGCGCCTTGACCGGCGCACCGGCGCGGCGCGCGAATTCGGCGTGGCAGACATTGCGCAGGATCGCAAACAGCCACGGCTTCATCGCCGGACCACGGTAGGTGTCGAAATGCTTCAGCGCGCGCAGGTAGCATTCCTGCACCGCGTCCTCCGCGTCGGCGGCGTTGCGCAGCAGATAGCGCGCCAGCGTGTAGACATCGTCGAGATGCGGCAGTGCCGCCTCGCGGAAGCGTCGCGCCCTCTCGGGATCGTCACTGGCTGTCGTCACCGGCGTGGTCTCCGGCCCGGTTCGCGGTCGCACGGCGCGGCCGGCGCTACGCCGCCGACCGGTCCATGCGACGATGCTCATGCCCTGGTTCGCGATGCTACTCAACCTTGACCAGCCCCGTCATGTGCGGATGCAGCGAACAGAAATATTTGTAGTCGCCGGCGGCTGCGAAGGTGAAGGAGAAGCTGTCGTCGGTATCGAGCGTTTTCGACCGGTATTTCCCGGCCGACACCACCGTGTGCGGGATGTCGTCGTGGTTGGTCCAGGTCACGGTGTCGCCGACCTTCACCGTCACCGCGGCCGGGGTGAAGGTGAAGTTGTCGATGGTGACCTTGATGGTCTCGGCGCGCAGCGGCGTGGCGCCGAGAAGCAGCGCGGCGGCGAGGCAGGCGCCGCGAACAACAGACTGGCTCATTGCGTTTCCGTCCTCAGCCGGCCAGCGGCGTGTCGATGATGGCGAGCCGCTCGGACCCGACCTTGAAGTCGATGCTGGCGATGCCGAGCAGGCTGCGCAGCCTGGCGTCCTCGACCTTCATCGGGCCGGGCGAGGGCGCCGTGCCCGGCGCCGGCTGCGGAAAGGCGGTCGAGCGCGCGGTGTGGAAGGTGACGTTACCCTCGACCTTCTGCATCACCTGATGAATATGGCCGTTCAGCACCGTCACCGAGCCGAACCCCTTCAGGCTGTCCAGCGCGCGGCCGCCATCCTCGGTGCCCCAGCCCCATTCCGGATATACGGTCCACAACGGGATGTGCGCGAACACGACGACCGGGGTCGATTTGGAGCGGCCCTTGAGATCCTGCTCCAGCCAGGCGAGCTGCTCGGCGCCGAGATTGCCGAGCCCGCCGGCCTTGAGATCGACCACGTTGACCAGCCCGATGAAGTGTACGCCATTGGCGTCGAACGAATACCAGCCGGAGCCGCGCGTGCCCTTGCCGTAGCGCTCCTTGTAGAGCTTGACGTCCTCGTCGAGGAAGTCGTGCTCGCCGGGCACGTAGTGCACGTCGAGCCGCGTCTGCGAGATGATGCGATCGGCGTCGTCGAACTCGGCCGCCTTCGACAGATGCGAGATGTCGCCGGTGTGGATCATGAAGGACGGCTTCACCGGCATCGCCTTGATGCGGTTGACGGCCTCCTCGAGCGTGCCGAGCGCGTTGGGATTGGCCGGCTTGTCGAAGCCGACATGGCTGTCGCTGATCTGCAGGAAGGTCAGGCCGGAGGCGGGCTGCTCGGCCGCCCGCGCGGCGTCGACCAGGCCGAGCGAACGCGGCACGCCGCCCGACAGCGTCCAGAGCACGCCGGTGCCTGCCCACGTCATGCACTCCAGCACCTTGCGACGGCTGACGCCGTTCTCGTCGTGATCACCAAGGCTCATCGTCATCTCCCGTTGCCCGTCATCGGGCTTGCGGGTGAGAAGAGCGATGGCGGCCCGGTTTTATTCCCGGCTTCTCGCGATCGAAACGCGATGACGTGTTCGTGATCATGCCGGCCATGGCCGGCGGCTCACCTGCTCGCGCAGGATGTCGGCGCAGGGCCGCGCGAAATATACAAGCGGCGTGCGCCGCCGAAGGGCGGCTGATGGACTGGATGCGACGTCGATGCATGAGCGCGTGATCCCCAACCTGCAACGAACCGAGCTGTCTGCCGATCGGATCGTGCCGCTCGATCGCGCCAGGACGTTCATCACGCTCTCGGTCGTGCTCTATCACTCCGCCATCAACTACACTCATTTCGGCCAGGGCGGCGACCGCATGCACTGGCTCGGCTTCGACCTCGTCGCGCTGTTCAACGACAGCTACTTCATGTCGTGCATGTTCTTCATCTCCGGCCTGTTCGTGCCGGCAAGCCTGGCGGGCCGGGGCGCGTCGGACTATGTCGGGCGCCGCGCGCTGCGGCTCGGCGTGCCCTACATCGTGTCGATCCTCGTGATCATGCCGATCGCCTATTACCGATACTACGTGGCCGAGGATCAGTTCGCCGCGGTGTGGTGGCGCATGATCAGCGAAGGGCCGTGGCCGTCCGGCTCGGCCTGGTTTCTCGGCGTGCTGCTGGGGTTTGATATACTGGCTGCGCTCGTCTGCGTCCTGGCGCCGCAGGCGATCGGCGCAGTCGGGCGCTGGGCCGGGGCGTTGCTGCACTATCCGCTCACTGGCTTCCTGATCTTCCTCGTGATCGCCAACCTGGCCTATCTGCCGCCGCATCTCGGCTTCGGTGACGGTTTCTGGTTCATGCCCGGACATTTTCCGCTGCCGCTGCAGGCGAGCCGGGTGCTGCTCTATCCGGCCTTCTTCGTCGGCGGCGTCGCGATCGGTGCCGCCGGGCTGCGAGCGGGCCCGTTCGCGGCCGACGGCGCGCTGGTGCGGCGCTGGTGGATCTGGTTCGGTCTTTCCTATGGCTGCTATGGCGCGATCCTGTTGCTGGCCTACGCCCATCACAACTGGATCGCCGACTTCGACTCGCCGCCGCTATGGTGGCGTGCGGCCTATGGCAGCGCCGTGGCAAGCTTCTGTGCTGCGATGGCGTTCGGCGTGCCGACCTTCTTCCTGCGCTGGGCGAAGGCGCCGCTGGCGCTGATGGATCGCCTGCAGCCGTCGGCCTACGGCATCTATCTGCTGCACTTCCTGCCGCTGCTGTGGCTGCAATATCTGGTCTACGACCCGGCGTGGCCGGCGGGAGTGAAGTTCGCGATCGTGCTGGCGGGCACGCTGTCGGTGAGCTGGCTGGCGACTGTGCTGTTGCGCCGAATCCCGTTGGTGGCGCGGATCGTCTGATCCGTTGCGCGCGGCGGTGGCTGCCGTCGAACTCGTTACGGTGACACTTGGCGTCAATAAGACGAGGCGCGGTGCGGGTGAATGCGCCCTCTCCTCTTGTGGGCCCCTTGTGGGAGAGGGCATGTAGGACAGTGCAGCAAGCTCGGTTGGGTGAGGGGTATGCCTCAACGAGCGTCGCTCGCCGAGATATACCCTCACCCAACCGCGCGCGTGGATAGGCCGAAGATGCCTTCTCTCACAAGGGGAGAGGGCGCTGTATCGTACAGCGCCCTGTGTCAACGCCATCGATGCCGATGGTGAGAATTGCGCGCGCGAGTTCGGCGCAAAACGAGCGGGATCGCATGCGCGCGCTTCACCGCCCATCCTCCAGGATCATCATCGCCGCCTTCTCCGCGATCATCGCGGTCGGCGTGTTGGTGTTGCCCGACGTGATGGTCGGCATGATCGAGGCGTCGGCGATGCGCAGGCGGTCGATGCCGCGGAAGCGCAGCCGCTCGTCGACCACGGCCATCGGATCATCGGGGGAGCCCATCTTCGCCGTGCCTACGGGGTGGAAGATGGTGGTGCCGATGTCGCCGGCGGCCTTGGCGAGCGCCGCGTCGTCATCGCCGACCGATGGGCCGGGCAGATATTCTTCCGGCCTGTAGGCGGCGAGCGCATTCTGTTTCATCAGCCGGCGGGTGACGCGGATGGCGTCGGCCGCGACCTGGCGGTCGTCCTCGGTCGCCAGATAGTTCGGCGCGATCGATGGCGCTTCATCGATTGCTGCGGAGCGGATGCGGACGCTGCCGCGCGAGGTCGGACGCAAATTGCAGGCGCTGACCGTGATCGCGGGAAAGCGATGCAGGGGATCGCCGAACTTGTCGAGCGACAGCGGCTGCACGTGGAATTGGATGTTGGCGCGGTCGCGCGTCGCATCCGAGCGCGTGAAGATGCCGAGCTGCGACGGCGCCATGGTCAGCGGCCCGCGGCGCCGGAACGCGTAGTCGAGACCCATCAGGCCGCGGCGGACCAGCGAGTAGTAGGTCTCGTTCAGCGTCTTCACGCCCGTGACCTTGTAGATCGCGCGCTGCTGCAGATGGTCCTGCAGGTTGCGTCCCACGCCCGGTCTGTCGAGGACGAGGTCGATGCCGAGCGCGCCGAGCCACTCGGCCGGGCCGATGCCCGAACGCTGCAGCACCTGCACCGAGCCGATCGAGCCGGCGCTGAGGATGACCTCGCCCCTGGTGCGGGCCTCGATGGTCTCGCCGTTCTGCCGGAAGCGCACGCCGGCGGCGCGGCCGTTCTCGATGATCAGGCGATCCACCATCACCTGCGTTTCCAGCCGCAGGTTCGGCCGGCTCAGCGCCGGCTTGAGGAAGCCCCGCGCGGAGGACCAGCGCCGGCCGCGCTTCTGGTTGACGTGGAAATAGCTGATGCCCTCATTGTCGCCGGTGTTGAAGTCGGGGATGCGGCGCAGGCCCATCTGCTCGGCGGCGTCGCCGACCGCGTCGAGCACCGCCCAGGACAGCCGGGGCGCCTCGATCCGCCAGCCGCCGCCGACGCCATGGTGTTCGCTTTCGCCGAGAAAATGATCCTCCAGCCTCCTGAATACCGGCAGCACGTCGGCATAGCTCCAGCCGGCGAGGCCGAGCTGGCGCCAATGGTCGTAGTCGGCGGCCTGGCCGCGCATCGAGATCATGGCGTTGATCGCCGAGCAGCCGCCGATCACCTTGCCGCGGGGGTAGGCCAGCGAGCGGCCATTGAGGCCCGGCTCGGCCTCGGTGCGAAACATCCAGTCGGAGCGCGGATTGCCGATCGCGAAGAGGTAGCCGACCGGAATATGGAACCAGATCCAGTTGTCGTTGCCGCCTGCCTCGAGAATCAGGACGCGGGCCTTGGGATCGGCCGACAGCCGGTTGGCGAGGATGCAGCCGGCGGTGCCGGCGCCCACCACGATATAGTCGTAATCCCCCTCGAGCTGTCTCGGCATCGGCATTCCCTTCCCATCGTTGCGAGCTTTTAGTCAGCCCGGACCAGCCCGGACAAGCGCCACGTTCATGGCTGGTTGACCGAGCCATGAGACGGGCGCAGCCCTTATCTTGGGCGGTGCGACTTTTGCATGCTAAACAGGCGCAAAGTCCCACCGGAGTTACGAGATTCCCCATGCCCATCGTCAACCGCGTCGCCGATCTGCAGCCCGATATCCAGGCCTGGAGGCGGGATATCCATTCGCATCCGGAGCTGCTCTACGACGTGCATCGGACGGCGGCCTTCGTCGCGGATCGGCTGCGCGAGTTCGGCTGTGACGAGGTCGTGACCGGCCTCGGCCAAACCGGCGTGGTCGGGGTCATCAAGGGCCGCAAGCCCGGCCATGGCGAGGTGAAGGTGCTCGGACTGCGCGCCGACATGGACGCGCTGCCGATCGTGGAGGCGACCGGACTGCCCTATGCCTCGAAGACCCCGGGCATGATGCATGCCTGCGGCCATGACGGCCATACGGCGATGCTGCTCGGCGCCGCGCGCTATCTGGCGGAGACCCGCAACTTCGCCGGCGAGGTGGCGGTGATCTTCCAGCCGGCCGAGGAGGGCGGCGGTGGTGCGGACGCGATGATCAAGGACGGCCTGATCGACCGTTTCAAGATCGACCAAGTCTACGGCATGCACAACGGGCCCGGCCTGCCGGTCGGCGCCTTCGCCATCCGCCAGGGGGCGCTGATGGCGTCGACCGACGCGATCGACATCACCATCGAGGGTCATGGCGGTCATGCCGCCAAGCCGCACAATTGCATCGACTCGCTCCTGGTCGGCGCCCAGCTCGTCACCGCGCTGCAGCAGATCGTGTCGCGCAGCGTCGATCCGCTGGAGGCCGCGGTGCTGTCGATCTGCGAGTTCCACGCCGGCAATGCCCGCAACGTGATTCCGCAGAGCGCGGTGCTGCGCGGCACCGTGCGGACGCTGACGCCGAAGGTGCGTGAGCTGATGGAGAAGCGGGTGCGCGAAGTCGTGACCGGCGTCGCCCAGATGACCGGCGCCAGGATCGACCTGAACTATGCGCGCGGCTATCCCGTGGTGATCAATCACGCCGAGCAGACCGAGATCGCGATCCGCGCTGCCAAGGAGGTCGCCGGCGACGCCAACGTCCACGAGATGCCGCCGATGATGGGCGGCGAGGATTTCGCCTACATGCTCGAGGCCCGTCCCGGCGCCTTCATCTTCGTCGGCAATGGCGACAGCGCCGGCCTGCATCACCCCGCCTACAATTTCAACGACGAGGCGATCGTCTACGGAACGTCGTTCTTCATCAAGGTGGTGGAGAACACGCTGGCGGCGTGAGGCTCGTCATCGCGCATGGGAATGTGACGGGCCCGCGCGGTGAGCGCGGGCCTTTTGCTTGCCCTATGCACGTTGGGGTTCATGACCTTCGCGAGATGGCTGCGCGTGCGCTGCGGTGGAGCGAGGTGCGACGATATGCCTTGCGATAATGTTTGCAGGCGCAAGGCACGCGTCATGCGCAGCCGTTGCAGGCATATGAGGCGATCGCAGCATGTCCTCCATGTAAGCAATCAGCAGGTGTATCGACCCGACTACTCTATTGTGCCTCAAATAGCTTCATGTTAGTTTTTTCCGACTTCGGCGACTGGCCGAGTGTGGACGGCCTGAGCGAAGTGGTTAGCACAGCTACATCGTTGCAAGATCTGTCTGTGTTCCAAGACGAATGTTCCAGGATCTGTGAGTTCAGGGCGCGAGGTCACAGGACTTGTACCGGGACGTTGCTATTTCCTTTCTGAATGAATGGCGGTTCTCAACCGACTGGGAGTTTTAGGAATGGCTGATCGCGATCCGGCGGAAATGCGCAAGAAGGTCGATCTTGCGTTGAAATCCGTAGTAGATTCAGAGATTGCACGTGCCTCTCTGAAGATCGACATCATGGCGGAAGGCGTTCCATTCTCGCGCGGAGCGATCTTCAGCAAGACCAACCCGTTTTCGCGCGGCATCGTCTTCAGCCGCCTCGCGGCGATGGAGCGTCCGGACGAGATGGAACGCGAAATCGCCAACGATCCTGCGGTCCTGGGGGCTCTTGCTGAGCGCCTCACGCAGGTGCGGGCTGTGAAGGACCTCAAGGGGCAGTTCAACGTGTCCCAGGCGCCGGCCGCGTCGACGAAATCGACCAGGTGATCGGATCGATTGTTCGGCTTAGACCCAAGCGAAGCGGGCCTGCCGTGTCGGATCTTGCCGATGTGACCGGTCTTGGCCCGCCCGCCACCTCGCCATTGCGTATGACGGGACTCGGTCGCCGTCGTGCGCATGAGCTTTCCTGATAGCTGCTCTTGATACCGGAATCGGTTGCGGTCCTGCCTCACGGCGGGAAAGCTCGCGGCTGGCTTCGTTGGCGTATTTCCGGAGGCATGCTCGATCATGACTGACGCGTGGACCTGGCGACCGTCGAAATCTGCCTGGCATGAGAAATTCAACGACAAGATCCTGAGATGGCAGCCCGAGGAGCGCCTCGGCCTGGATGGCGAGCCGCTCAAGGCATCGCTCATCGAAGCCAATGCGCATGAAGCGGATTGGCTTCGCCATCCCTGCATGAACTCCATCACCTATGAGGGACACGACAAAAGCCCGCAGCGCGATCTGCAGGTCGCGATCTGGACGGCTGCCAATGCGCCGACTGCCTCCACGTCGCTGACGGCGCCGGAGCCGCTGACCTTATGGTCGCCGGTCGGAGGCTATCGGATCGAGGCCGGCACGTATGACCTGAACGAGCTGGCCGGACTGCTTCCGATGAAGGAGTGGCCCTACGACATATCCGTCGATGTGGGGTGCCACTCGCTGGGATTTCCGATCCCCGATACCTGGGCTGAGCACACCGATCTCTCGGCCGACGAGCAGGCCCAGATGACGCGCGAGGTGACGAACTCTCTCGAGATCCTCGTGACCGCCGCGAAGAAGTTTCCCGAATGCGTGAATTGGGTGTCCGACGTGACGCGGGTCCTGATCCCCTTGCGCAGCAGCGAGCGATCCTATTTCCGCAGCGGATCGCAGGCCGACGTGCCCGGCATGGTCTATGCCGACCTGTTCGGCGGCCTGATGCAGGTGATGGAGGCCATCGTCCACGAATCCGCGCATCTGCATCTGTTCATGGCGGAGGCCTCTGGACCCCTGGTGGATCCGCAGCACCAGGGCCGCTACGCATCGCCGCTGCGACCGGAGCCGCGGCCCCTGCGCGGGATCCTGCTGGCGTTTCACGCCATCGCCTACATCTGTGCCTTCTATCGCGAGGCCGAGAAGCAGGGGTTTGGCGGATCGGCCGAGTATGATGCCGAGCTTGCCAACATGCTGACCAAGCTCAAGGAGGCGCAGGTCGTATTGGGTGATGCCCGACAGTTCCTGACCGAGGATGGCCGCATCTTCGTCGATCGCACCGCCGAGATAGCCTACCAATGAAGGACGGTCCGCATCTTCACTTCGTGTTCAAGGTCGCGTCGCGTTGCAATCTGAACTGCTCCTATTGCTACGTCTACAACAAGGGCGACAGCACCTGGAAAGAGCGCCCCGCGATCATGGACGATGAGGTCGTCGAGATCGCGATCGACCGCATCCGCCGCCATTGCCTGGCAACAGGCCAGACCTATTTGACGATCACCTTTCATGGCGGCGAGCCGTGCCTGGTTAAGCATGAGCGGTTCAGCTCCTGGTGCCAGAAGATCAAGGACGGGCTGGCGGGCGTCGCGCGGGTGCAGCTCTGCATGCAGACCAACGGCACGCTGCTCGACGATGGCTGGGCCGAGATCATCAAGAGGTTCGACATCGATCTCGGGATCAGCATCGACGGAACGCCGGACGTGCATGATTCCCTGCGCGTCGATCATGCCGGGCGGGGCTCCTATCACGACGTCGAACAGGGCCTTTCGGTGCTGCGCCGCGCCGGGATTCCGCTGCGCTTCCTGTCGGTGATCCAGCTCGGGGCCAGCGGCGCCGCGGTGCATCGCCATCTGACGAGCCTGGGCCCGGCCTCCATCGACTATCTGCTGCCGGATTTCACCCATGACACCATCGCGGCGGTTCGCGACCGCTATGGGCCGACGCCCTGTGCCGATTTCCTGATCCCGATCTTCGAGGATTGGTGGCGGGACGGCACGCTGGATCTCCGGATCAAGATTTTCTGGAATATCGCCTGGCTGGTTCAGGGCGGGGAGAGCCGCATCGACATGCTCGGCAACCAGCCGCTGACCTTCCTGTTCGTCAACACCGATGGCGAGATCGAAGGGCTGGATGTGCTGCGGGTCTGCTACGACGGTGCCGCGCGCACCGGCCTGAATGTGCGGACCTCCGACTTCATGGACGTCCAGCACGCTGGCGCGTTTCACCGCGCGGCGGTGTTCGAGGGCCTGCCGCTGCCCGACGGCTGCCGCGCCTGCCGCGAGCGCGACACCTGTGCCGGCGGCTATCTTCCGCATCGCTATGCGTCGCAGACCGGCTTCAACAATCCGACGGTGTGGTGCGCCGATCTCCTGAAACTGTTCGATCATGTCCGTGAACGGCTGGGGACGTCGGTGGAAGAAACGAAGCTCCGCCGGGCCCATTTCATCGACATGGCGCTGCAGCGGGCGGTGGGGCTGCAGCAGGAGTTGCCGGCCATCGGCTGAGGCGGGACCTCGATCGCCGTCTCATGAGCGATCGCGCCGGGGCCTGCGGTCGGGCGGCACGGTGGAGAGTGGAATGCGGAAGCGGAAGGAGTGCGCACGATGACGATCACCCGGATGCCCGATATTCTGCGCTGGGACGATTACGACGCGGTGTGCGACGGCGTGCTTGCCAGCTATGGCGATCGGCTCGCGCAGAAGCTGGGCGAGGCCGTGGGCGAGATCTGCCGCGACGATCCCGCGGGCGGGGACGAGCTGCGCAGCATGATGGATCGCGTCGCGGACGATGGCTTCATGCGGGTTCTCGATGCTCCCGAGACCTCGTTCCGTCTGTTGTCGGCGCCGGGCCGGCACGCCGAGGACAAGGGACGATTTCTGCGCGATGCGTTCGTGGCCGAGGCGTTGCGCCAGGAGCTCGACGTCGCCGCCGACCGGGACGTGTGGACCGCGCTCGGCGACCGCGGCTATCTGCGTGACGGCGCCTGCATCTGGCCCCAGGTCGAGGGCATGCCGGTGACCGATTACGGCAGCCCGCATGCGCTCAGGGTGGACCTGTCCGGCCAGGACCGGCCGGTCCCGCCGCCGCGCCCGCCGTTCTCGGACAGCGAAATCGACCGGCTGCACGATCTGCTGCGCCGGTCGCGGGCGGCGCTCGAACGGACCGAGGCGGGGCTTCCCCGCTTCGTCGCCCGCTTCAACATCGCCCTCATCCTGCAGAAGGATCCGGAGAGCCCGGCCAGCTTCTCGTCGGGATCGAACGGCTATTACATCGGCCGAACCTTCCTCGCCAATCCGCACCTTCCCGAGATCGACGAATCCCACGTCGCCGATGCGCTGGTCCATGAGGGCATCCACGCGCTGCTCTACATGCAGGAGCAGGAACAGCCCTGGTTTCTCGATTCGACGGCGAAGGGATCGCTGCCGCGCATCACCTCGCCCTGGAGCGGTAGCCGCCTGCCGTTTCCGTCGTTCCTGCAGGCCTGTTTCGTCTGGTACGGCCTGCTGCATTTCTGGAGCCGGGCGATGCAGTCCGGCGCGTTCGAGCAGGGCGTCGCGATCAAGCGCATCCAGCTCTGCCTGCGCGGCTTCTGCAAGCAGCCGCTGCTCGACAGCATCGCGGGGTTTTCGTCGGTGGTCGATGCCGATGTGCAGAAGACCATCGAGGAGATGCAGAACGTCGTCGTCGGCGCCTTCGCCGATGTTCGCCACGCGGGCTGATGCGACGACGACGTTGGTGGCGGTTTGAGTGCGGAGGCTGCGGATGGGGAGTGGAACGGCACTGCATCGGGATCGTCTGGCGCGTCCGGTCCAGAAGAGCTTTCGATCGGGAACGCAGCGGTCGGTGCCGCCGTCGCAGACGGTGGAGCGAGTGCGTCCTTACCTCGGCGAGATGGGGATCACGCGGGTGGCCGACGTTACGGGTCTCGACCGCGTCGGCATTCCCGTCACGATGGTCTGCCGGCCGAACTCGCGCTCGGTTTCGGTGTCGCAGGGCAAGGGGCTGACCCTGGACGCCGCCAAGGCGTCTGGCCTGATGGAATCGATCGAGCTGTTTCACGCCGAGACGATCACGCTGCCGCTGAAGCTTGCGACCTATGCCGAGCTGATCCGCGACCATGACGTGGTCGACGTCGCCGACCTGCCGCTGATCGCCGGCGGCCGCTTCCATCCGGATCTACAGATGCTGTGGATCGAAGGCCGCGATCTGATTGCGGATGCCGATGTCTGGGTGCCGTTCGAGATGGTGAACCTCTCGACATCGCGCCCCGAAATGCCGGCCGGCAGCTTCATCTCGTCGTCGAACGGCTTGGCCTCCGGCAACCACCTGATCGAGGCGCTGCTGCACGGCATCTGCGAGGTCGTGGAGCGCGATGCGACCACGCTCTGGCACCTGCGCAGTCCGGACGAGCAGCAGGGCCGGCGCATCGCGCTCGACACGGTTCAGGACGAAGGCAACAGGCGGCTGCTGGAGATGTGCGAGCGTGCGGGCCTCGAGGTGGTGGCGTGGGACATCAGCTCCGATGTCGGGCTCGCCGCCTGCCAGTGCCTGATCTTCGATCGTGACGAGGAGCTGGGGCGGGATCTCTATGCTGCGTTGGGCATGGGCGCGCATCTGTCGCCGGAGATCGCCTTCCTGCGCGCGCTGACGGAAGCGGCGCAGAGCCGGCTGACGCTGATCGCGGGGGCGCGCGACGACGTGTTTCGCGAGGAATATGACGAGACGGCGCTGGCCGCGCAGTTTCTCGGCGAGCAGCGGGCGTTGCTGCGAACGAGCCCGCCGACGCGAAGCCTGCGCGAAACGCCGTCGCTGGTCTCGGAGACGTTCAACGACGATCTCGCCGTGGTTCTCGATCGGCTGCAATCCGCCGGTGTCCGACAGGTGATCGCGGTCGATCTCACCAAGAGCAGGTTCGAGATCCCCGTGGCGAGGGTCGTCATTCCAGGGCTAGAGACCTTCGACAAGAATCCGGACTACAGCCCGGGGCGGAGGGCGCGGGCCTTCGCCGATGATCAGCTCTCGCGGCGCCAGCCATCGGGGCACCCGCTATGACATGCATCGTGTTCACCGGGCCGACGCTGCATCCGCGCGACGCCGCGCTCGAATTGGAGGCGGAGTATCTCCCGCCGGTGCAGCAGGGCGACGTCTATCGCGCTGCGCTGGCGAAGCCTGCGGCGATCGGGATCATCGACGGCTATTTCGAGCAGGTGCCGTCGGTGTGGCACAAGGAGATCCTGTGGGCGATGGCCAACGGCATCCATGTGTTCGGCAGCGCCAGCATGGGCGCGCTGCGCGCGGCCGAGCTGCACGCGTTCGGCATGGAGGGCGTCGGCAAGGTGTTCGCGGCGTATCGCGACGGCGTGTTCGAGGCCGACGACGAGGTCGCCCTGATTCACGGGCCGGCGGAGCTCGGCTTTCCCGCGCTGTCCGAGCCGCTGGTCAACATCCGTTTCACCCTGCAGAAGGCGGTCGCCGCTGGGGTGATCTCGGAGGCGTCCCGTCAGATCCTGGAGGCGCTCGGCAAGGCAAGCTTCTATCCCGAGCGCAGCTACCCGGCGCTGCTGCAGGGCGCGCGGTCCGATGGCCGCCTGACGTCGCAGGAGATCGCCGCGCTCGAGGCCTGGCTGCCGGATCACCGCATCGACCAGAAGCGCGAGGACGCGCTGGAGATGCTGCGGACGATGCGGCGCCGGTTCGCCGGAGACGTGGTGCCCAAGGCGGTCGAGTACGCCTTCGAACACACGCAGTTGTGGGACGGGCTGATCCAGGACGCGCAGCGCTCGGCGCCCGCAGAACGCGAGTCCGGCATCCCGGACGGGACGCCGCAACTGATGGACGAGCTGCGGCTGCTGGCGGCGCGCGGCGGCGACCTGTCCGACAAGGCGATCGCGCGATTTCTCGCCGCATCGGAGGCCAAGCGCCGCGGCGTCAGGGTCGACGCCCAGGCGCTGAGCGCGGAGATCATCCGGTTTCGCCAGAGCAGGGATCTGATGGACCCGGCCGAGCTCGAGGCGTGGATCGCGCGCAACGGCCTGACCCGCTCGGAGTTTCTGGAGCTGATGCTGGACGAGGCGCGCATACGCTCGTTCAGGAAGGGGCTCAACGGCTCGGCCCTGAATGCGCTGGCCGACTGGGCCCGGATCGACGGCCATTTCGAGGATCTGCTGGCGCGCGCCCGCGACAAATGCGAGGTGCTGAAGCAGACGGAGATCGATGGCGGCGGCTGTCCGGCCGATTTCGGGATCAGCGAGGACGAGCTGATGGCGAGATATCTGCCGGCAGCGTCCGACGACGGAGGCCAGGACGAGGCGGAGTTGGCGGGATCGCTCGGGTTTCCGGATCGCGCCGCGCTGATCCAGGCCCTGCTGCGCGAGCACGTTTACACCTCGCGTAAATCCTGACCGACGGTTGCCGCGTCGTGCTTCACGCCCGATGGCGGGGAGGCGGTCATGCCGCGTGGGCGCGCTTGAGCGCGGCGGCGGCGATCTTCAGGTCTTGCACGAAGAGTTCGTATTCACGCGCCTTGGCGTCGGCGTCGGGCAGGCGCAAGAGATAGGACGGGTGCACCGTGATCATCGCCCTGACACCATCGGGCAGGTCGACCACATGGCCGCGATTCTTGGTGACCTGGGTGATCTTGCCGAACACCGACTGCGCCGCGGTGGCACCCAGCGCCACGACCAGAGCGGGCCGGACGGCGGCGAGCTCGCGCTCGTACCATTGCCGGCAGGCCTTGATCTCCGGCGTGGCCGGCTTCTGGTGCAGCCGGATCTTGCCGCGCGGCACGAACTTGAAATGCTTCACCGCATTGGTGACGTAGACCTTGGACCGGTCGATGCCAGCCTCTGCGAGCGCACGGTCGAGCATCTGTCCCGCCGGGCCGACGAACGGATGGCCGGCCAGATCCTCCTTGTCGCCCGGCTGCTCGCCGACCAGCATCAGCGGCGCATGCTCAGGACCTTCCCCGAACACGGTCTGGGTCGCATCCTTCCACAGCGGGCAGGCGCGGCAGGACGCGGCTTCTTCACGCAAGGTCTCAAGGTCGGCGGCGACAACATCACGTGAGGTCTCAGCAGCAGCATGCGCGTGGGCTTTCGGCTTGCGGGTCATCGCGGTCTCCTCGACGCGCTTCTGTGGCTTGTGCGGTTCGGTGCCAGGTTCGGCGATCATCTCGGTGGTGCGCCGGGCGGCAGCCGCGATCAGCGGCTGGATCAGCTTGGCCTCGGGCAGGTTCTGCCAATATTTCTTCGGCATCTCCTTTTCCATTGCCTTCACTTTGAGCCGTGCCGGATTGAAAATGCTGGCATAATAGCGCAGCCACACCTCTTCGAGGCGGTCTTCCGACGGCGCTTCGGCCTTGCTCACACCCGGCGTGAACGAGACGTGGCTGCCGTCCCAATGCGCGCAGATTTCCGGGGTGAGGATCGACCAGGGCATGTCGGCGAAGCGCCGGGCGAAGAACGGCGCGGCGCGCTCGACGATGTGATGCTCCGGCTCGAACCAGGCGACGTAGCGTGACTCGCGCTCGCGGCCGACCTCGCGGAAACGGACGAAGGCGTGCATCTTGTGGACGTCGCGGCGCACCGCGCGCGCCAGCGCATTGGCCTGCGCGACGTCGGGATCGGTGGCGATGTCCATGAGATCGTGGTTGGTCCGCAGCCGCCACAGCAGCCGATAGAGCAGGGCGAAGCGGCTGGGGTCGCGATGCAGGATCGCACTTTCAGCCAGCTCCATGAAGCTCGCCGGCACCGAGAATGCCCCCTTGGGCACCTCTGGCAACTCCGTCTCGGCCTCGTCGTCAAACAGGTCGGGCGCCGCGCCCTTGACCCGCCAGCTCACATCTGCCGGCCTGACGTCGTTCATCGCCAGCGCCCGCGCCGCCCGGCGCCAGCCGTCGAAATCGGTGTCGCTGTCGAGGGTTACGACGTGCATCTGGCACACACTCTCCGCGTCGTCATGCCCGGCCCCCGTGCCGGGCATCCACGTCGTGCCTGAAACAAAGACGTGGATGGCCGGGACAAGCCCGGCCATGACCGGTTCAATTAGAATCCAAATCCCAGCTGCTGCGGCTTGGGCCGCAGCCGGGCTCTGAGGCTGGCACCGTCGAGCAAAGACGGAGACGGCCGGTGGTCGGAGAGAACGATGAACGGCAGCGCCTTGTTCCGGACGACGTTGAGCCGGGCGAGATCCGCAAGGCGGATCGTGGTGGTGCGCCGGGTCGCGAGGATGCGCTGCACGGTGCGGGTGCCGAAGCCGGGTACGCGCAGCAGCTCCTCGTGGCTTGCGGTGTTGATGTCGAGCGGGAAGCGGTCGCGGTGGCGCAGCGCCCAGGCAAGCTTGGGGTCGATGTCGAGCGGCAGCATGCCCTCGTTCTCCTCGACGATCTCGTCGGCGTCGAAGCCGTAGAACCGCATCAGCCAGTCGGCCTGGTACAGCCGGTGCTCGCGCACCAGAGGCGGGGCCTGCAGCGGCAGCGCGCGGCTGGCATCGGGGATCGGGCTGAAGGCGGAGTAATACACGCGCTTGAGCTTGTAGGCGCCGTAGAGATTGGCCGAGGTCGACAGGATGACGCGGTCGTTGGCCGCGTCGGCGCCGACGATCATCTGCGTGCTCTGGCCGGCCGGCGCAAAGCGCGGCGGCTTCGCCCGGCGCACCGTCTTCTTGGCTTCCGCCGTCTCGTCGAGCTTCAGCCTGAGACGGCCCATGGTGCGGCGGATCGCGCGCTGGTCCTTCTCCGGCGCGAGCTGCGTCAGGCTCTCTTCCAGCGGCGTCTCGATGTTGATGCTGAGCCGGTCGGCGTAGCGGCCGGCTTCCGCGATCAGCGCCTCGTCGGCTTCGGGAATCGTCTTCAGATGGATGTATCCGCGGAAGCGATGCTCCTCGCGCAGCTTGCGCGCGACGCTCACGACCTGCTCCATCGTGTAGTCCGGGCTGCGGATGATGCCCGACGACAGGAATAGCCCCTCGATGTAGTTGCGGCGATAGAAGTCGATGGTGAGCTTCACCACCTCGTCGACCGTGAAGCGGGCGCGCGGCACGTTGGAGGAGGCGCGGTTGACGCAATACAGGCAGTCGTAGTTGCAGGCATTGGTCAGCAGAACCTTGAGCAGCGAGATGCAGCGTCCGTCCGGCGCATAGGAATGGCAGATGCCCATGCCGGGCGCGGTCGAGCCGAGACCCTTGCCGTCGCGGGAATCCCGCATCTCAGTACCGCTGGAGGCGCAGGACGCGTCGTACTTGGCGGCATCGGCCAGGATCTCCAGCTTGCGGAGCAGCTCCATACCTTTGAATCCCTTTGATTCCATTCGTTGAATCGTATCCGGGGCAATCCCGATTGACTCTCTCGAAGGCGTTAGCTTTATATTAGAACGTATCATGAACAAAGAGGGTCGTCGCGGGTTCAACTGCCTGCTTCACTTGAGAACGGCAGCGCCCGCACGATGGATTGAAGAGGAGCGGCGACGGATGACCGGCGCACGCATGGATACGCTCGCGCGTCTGCGCGGCCGCATTGCCCGTCTCGAGGCGGGAGATGGCGCACATGATTTGCGCCGGGTCGCGCTCGGCCATGACGCGGCCGATGCGGTGCTGCAGGGTGGGCTCGCCACCGGCGCGCTGCATGAGGTGTTCGCCGAGACCGGCCGCCAGGCGGCGGCCGCGACCGGTTTTCTGTGCGGGCTTGCCGCGCGTGTCGCCGCGCGCCGGCCGCTGATCTGGATCCGGCAGGATTTCGCCGAGCGCGAGATGGGCGCGCTGTCGATGAGCGGGCTCGCCGAGCTCGGCCTCGATCCGCGTCGGATCGTGATCGTGCGCGCGCCCGATCTCGATCACGCCCTGCGCACCGCCGCCGATGCGCTCGCCTGCGATGCGCTGAGCGGTGTGATGCTGGAGGTGTGGGGCGAGACGCAAAAGCTCGATCTCGTCGCCAGCCGCAAGCTGACCCTGGCGGCGCAGGAGTCCGGGGTGACGGCGCTCATGCTGCGCATCGCGGCCACGCCCGAGCCCTCGACCGCCGAGACGCGCTGGATCGTCCGCACCGCGCCGTCGCTGCCCTCGGCGCCCTGGATGGCGTGGGGCGCGCCGCGCCTCGATGCCGAGCTCATTCGCAACCGTCACGGCCAGACCGGACGATGGATCATGGAGTGGACCCCCGATGCATGCCGTTTCAATGAACCGGCGGCGGATCCTCAGCTTGTGGCTGCCGCGCCTGCCCATCGATCGCATCAAGCGCAGCCGCGCCGCCGATCCGCATGATGGCCTTCCGCAGGCCGTCGTCCTCAAGGATGCCAATGTGCTGCTGATCCATTCGTTGGACGAGGCGGCGGCGCGTCACGGCGTCAGCCTCGGCCAGCCCTTGGCCAATGCCCGCGCGGTCTGTCCCGATCTCGTCGTGCACGAGGCGGATTTGGCGGCTGATGCAAAGATGCTGGAGGGCATCGCCGACTGGTGCGACCGCTTCACGCCGCTGGTGGCGCTCGATCCCCCGCATGGGCTTTTGCTCGACATCACCGGCTGCGTGCATCTGTTCGGCGGCGAAGCCAGACTGATGCGGTCGGTCTGCGACGCGCTGACCGCGCACGGCCTCATTGTGTCGGCGGCGATCGCCTCCAACGCCGTCTGCGCGCGGACGCTGAACCGGCAGGTGCACGGCCGCATCGTGCCTGATGGCGAGGAGGCGACTGCGGTGGCGCCGCTGCCGGTGGCCGCGCTGGGCGGCAGCGAGGCGATCACGCTCGGCCTGCGCCGCGCCGGCTTGAAGACGATCGGCGACGTCGCGTCGCGCGGCCGCAACGAGATCACCGCGCGGTTCGGCGCCGCTTTCACCCGTGTGCTGGCGCAGGCGCTGGGCGAGGCCGATGCGCCGATCAGCCCGCGAAAGGTCCCGCCGGACTACATCGTCGACAAGCGCTTCGCCGAGCCGGTCGCGACCGACACCGTGATCGCGGCGAGCCTCTCCAGTCTGGCCGCGATGCTGGTGGCGGCGATGGCGCAGCAGGGCAAGGGCGCGCGGCGGCTGGAGGCCTGCTTCTTCCGCACCGATGGGCTGGTGCGCGTCATCGCGGTCGACACCGGCCAGCCGGTCACCGAGGCCGCCGTCATCGACCGGCTGTTTCGCGAACGGCTCGAGGCGCTGAATGATCCGCTCGATCCCGGCTTCGGCTTCGACATGATGCGGCTGTCGGCCAGCCGCAGCGAGATCGTGGTGCAGCAGCAGCGCGATCTCGACGCGCATGTTCATGACAATGATGAGCTCTCGGCCCTGATCGACCGCATCGCCGCGCGCATCGGCGGCAAGCGTGTGGTCGTGCATCTGCCGGTGGATACGCATATTCCGGAACGCGCGGCGCTGCCGTTGCCGGCGCAGCAAAATCTCCCAGCTTCGAGTGCGGCCGACTGGCCTGACCGTACCGAAGGCGAGCCGCCGTTGCGGCCTCTGCGGCTGTTCGCGCGCCCCGAGGCCATTCAGGTGATCGCCGGTGTCCCCGATGGCCCGCCCGCGCGCTTCGTCTGGCGTCGTGCCGCGCATGCGGTGGTGCGCGCCGAAGGCCCGGAGCGCATCGCGATGGAATGGTGGCGGCCGGACGGGCAGGGCCTCACGCGTGACTATTTCCGCGTCGAGGACGAGCACGGCCTGCGCTTCTGGCTCTACCGCGACGGTCTGTATGACCGCGAGCTCGAGCAGCCGGAGAACGGTTTGCCGATGCAGCCCGCCTGGTACATGCACGGGCTGTTCGCATGAGGGCGGGAGCGATCACACACATCTCGCGGCAAGCTCGCTACTTCCCCTTTGGAGAGCAAGTTAACGCACTTGTCTGGAAATTGGATCCGAGCACTTGCAGCGCGGACGGTGCGCTCCCTCTCCCCGTTCTTCACGGGGAGAGGGGTGGGGTGAGGGGCAGCCGCACGGGAAGTGTTCGTGGTGAGACCTGTACCCCCTCACCCGGATTGCATCTGACGATGCAATCCGACCTCTCAGCGCGAGCGCAGCTCGTCGCGCCCCCGCAAGCGGGGCGAGGTGAGGGCCGAGCAAGCCGCAAGATGCGCGCTTACATCATCCCTTTAAGGGTCAGGCATCGTGCCGCCGCCCAGCCTCGGCGATCACCCCATGACCCCTAACCCCTATGCCGAGATCGGCATCACCACCAATTTTTCCTTCCTGCACGGCGGCTCGCATCCGCAGGACTATGTGCATCAGGCCGCCGAGTATCGCCTCACCGCCATCGGCATCGCCGACCACAACACGCTCGCCGGCATCGTCCGCGCCTACAGCGAGCTGAGTAGTGACCGGCTGAGCTGCAAGCCGAAGCTGCTCTACGGCGCACGGCTGGTGTTCACCTGCGGCACGCCGGACATCCTGGTCTATCCGCGCGACCGCGCCGCCTACGGCCGGCTGTGCCAGCTGCTCACCCGCGGCAAGCGCGGCAGCGATCTCGACAAGGTCGCCAAGGGCGACTGCCGCCTGAGTTTCGAGGATCTGTTCGAGTTCATCGAAGGCCAGCTCGTGGTGCTGATGCCGCCGCATCGCTTCGAGGAGGACGCCCTCGGCAAAATCCTGGCCCGTCTCAAGGACAGCCCCGCCGAAGGCGTGTGGCTGGCCGGCAGCCTGCTGTATCGTGGCGACGACCGCCGCCGGCTGGCGCGGCTCGCGCGCCTTGCGGCTTCCAGCAAAGTGCCGCTGATCGCCACCAACGACGTCCTCTATCATCATCCGCAGCAGCGCATGCTGCAGGACGTGCTCACCTGCATCCGCGAGAAAGCCTCGATCGAGACCATCGGCCGAAGGCTCCAGGCCAATGCCGAGCGCCATCTCAAGCCGGGACACGAGATGACGCGGCTGTTTCGCGATCATCCCGACGCAGTGACCGAGACCATCCGCTTCACCGACCGCATCGTCTTCTCGCTCGACCAGCTCAAATACCAATATCCGGACGAGCCGGTGCCGCCCGGCAAGACCGCGCAGGGGCATCTGCAGGACCTGACCTGGGCCGGTGCCAAGACCTGTTTCGGCGACCATCTCGATGACAAGCTGCGCGCTGTTCTCGACAAGGAGCTGGCGCTGATCGCCGAGCTCAACTACGCGCATTACTTCCTCACCGTCCACGACATCGTCCGCTATGCCCGCAGCCAGGGCATCCTGTGCCAGGGCCGCGGCTCGGCGGCGAATTCGGCTGTCTGCTACGTGCTCGGCATCACCTCGGTCGATCCAACCAAGATCGATCTGCTGTTCGAGCGCTTCATCTCCAAGGAGCGGCTGGAGCCGCCGGATATCGACGTCGATTTCGAGCATTCGCGGCGCGAGGAGGTGATGCAATATGTCTATCGCCGCTACGGCCGCCACCGCGCCGCGATCATCGCCACCGTCATCCATTATCGCCCGCGCAGCGCCATCCGCGACGTCGGCAAGGCGCTCGGCCTGACCGAAGACGTCACCTCCGTGCTCGCCGACACCGTGTGGGGCAGTTGGGGCGACGGCCTGTCGGACATGCAGGTGCGCCAGGCCGGGCTCGATCCCGCCAACCCGATGATCCGTCGCGCGGTGGAGCTGGCGGGGGAGCTGATCACCTTTCCGCGCCATCTGTCTCAGCATGTCGGCGGCTACGTGCTGACGCAGGATCGGCTCGACAGCTACGTCCCGATCGGCAATGCCGCGATGGACGACCGCACCTTCATCGAATGGGACAAGGACGACGTCGATGCGCTCAGCATGATGAAGGTCGACGTGCTCGCGCTGGGCATGCTGACCTGCATCCGCAAGAGCTTTGCGCTGATCGAGCAGCATAAGCATATTCATCACGATCTGGCGTCGGTGCCGCGGGAGGATTCCAGAGTCTACGACATGCTGTGCAAGGGCGAGTCGCTCGGCGTGTTCCAGGTCGAGAGCCGGGCGCAGATGAACATGCTGCCGCGGCTGAAGCCGCGCACCTTCTACGACCTCGTGATCGAGGTTGCGATCGTCCGGCCCGGGCCGATCCAGGGCGATATGGTGCATCCGTATCTGCGACGTCGGAACAATCAGGAAAAGGTGACCTATCCGTCGCCGTCGCCCGATCACGGCCCGGCGGACGAACTCTACAAGGTGCTGCACAAGACGCTCGGCGTGCCCTTGTTCCAGGAGCAGGCGATGCGGATCGCGATCGAGGCGGCAAAGTTCTCGCCGGAGGAGGCGAACGGCCTGCGCCGCGCGATGGCGACGTTCCGCAACGTCGGCACCATCGGCTCCTATGAGGAGAAGATGGTCACGAGCATGATCGCGCGCGGCTACGATCCGGCCTTCGCCAAGAGCTGCTTCGACCAGATCAAGGGCTTTGGCTCCTATGGCTTCCCGGAAAGCCACGCCGCGAGTTTCGCCCAGCTCGTCTACGTCTCGTCCTGGCTGAAATGCTTCCATCCCGACGCGTTCTGCTGCGCGCTGCTGAACTCGCAGCCGATGGGATTCTATGCCCCGGCGCAGATCGTCGGCGACGCCCACAAGAACGGCGTCGAGATCCGCAACATCGACGTGTCCCACAGTTTTGCCGACAACACGCTGGAGGAGACGGACGGCGAATATTGCGCCGTCCGCCTTGGCTTCCGCCAGATCGACGGCTTCCGCTGGATCGACCGCGACGAGGAGCGGATCAGGAAATTGTCGGAGGCGCTGCGGAGGAAGGCGCAGCCTGCTCCAACATCTTCAATAGGTGCTGGGGAGGCTCTCTCCCCATCGTCATTCCGGGGCGCGCGCAGCGCGAGCCCGGAATCCATACTCCCGATCGTGGTTATGGATTCCGGGCTCGCCCTCCGGGCGCCCCGGAATGACGGCGTGGGTGGAGTTGTTTCTAACTCGCAAACGCTTGGTGCATTTGGAGAGCATGCAAACGCATCGCCCCGCAACGATAACGAGACACAAGCCGACATCTTCGACCGCGAGGACGACTGGGCCGACCGCATCATCAAGGCGCGCGAGCGCCGTCCCTTCACCTCGCTGGAGGACTTCGCCCGCGACACCGCGCTGCCCAAGCGTGCGCTGCTGCTGCTGGCCGATGCCGATGCGTTCCGATCGCTCGGGCTCGACCGTCGCGCCGCGCTCTGGGCGGTGCGCCGGCTGCCCGACGACGTGCCGCTGCCGCTGTTCGAGGCCGCCATCGCCCGCGAGCAGCCGGACGAGGGCGCCAGGCCGCTGCCGGAGATGCCGCTGCCGGAGCACGTCGTCGCGGACTATCAGACCATCCGCCTGTCCCTGAAGGGCCACCCGATGGAGTTCCTGCGTGAGCGTTTTGCTGCCGAAGGCGTGCTGGCCTGCCGCGAGATCAACGATGCCAATGACCGTCGCAGAGTTCGTTGCGCCGGCGTGGTGCTGGTGCGGCAGCGACCGGGCAGCGCCAAGGGCGTCGTGTTCATGACCCTGGAGGACGAGACCGGCATCGCCAACATCGTGGTGTGGCCGAAGGTGATGGAGACCTTCCGCAAGGAGGTGATGGGCGCGCGCCTCGTGCTGGTCGAAGGCCGCATCCAGAGCAGCCCCGAGAAAGTCGTTCATCTCGTCGCCATCAGCCTGGTCGACCGCAGCGCCGATCTCACCTTGCTGTCAGACGACCGCCTCGGCGCCGTCCCTCATGGCGCCACGCCCGCCGAGCCGCTCAACGACGACCGCCGCGACCACCCCGACACTCCCTCCCAGCGCGTCAGCCACCCCCGCAACGTCCGCATCCTGCCGCGCTCGCGGGATTTTCATTGAGGTACGGAGAGGTGTTGCCACATGGCTCGCCTAACATGTTGGGCGCGGTGTTTCGTGCGATGCTTCGCATCGCCCGAAGTAACTTCCTCCACCAAGTGCAATGACGATCCGCATCAACGATTGGAATTATCATCGCGGTGTTTGCACGTTGAAAGATCGTGCGCAGTGCAAGTGAATGCGCCCTCTCCCCTTGTGAGAGAGGGCATGTAGGAAGGTGCGGCAAGTTCGGTTGGGTGAGGGGTCTGTCTCATTGGCGCTAACTTACCACTTTGCTGCCGGAAATGGATGATTCCTCGGTCGAGTGACTGACGAATCGCTTTCGAACGCCGAATGGCTGCGCACTAT